>CAVUHH010000015.1:0-131218 GCA_963741285.1 uncultured Actinomycetota bacterium | reverse complement strand
CACGCCTTGCCCATCAGCTCGGTGGAGGCGGCGATGGCCGAGATGGGGAAGCCGCTGGCGAGTCCTTTCGCGGTGATCACGACGTCGGGGTGATGCCTGCCCAGTCGTGACCCAGAACTTTCCGGTCCGGCCGACGCCGGCCTGGACCTCGTCGAGGATGAGGACGATGCCGTGGCGGTCAGCGCGTTCCCGCAGGCCTTGGAGGAAGGCCGGGGGAGTGGGGATGTAGCCGCCGTCGCCCAGGACGGGTTCGATGATGAAACCGGCTGTGTCTGCCGGGCTGCTGATGCTCAGCAGGAGGTGGTCCAGTTCCTTCAGGGCGAAGTTGACGGCCGTTTCCTCATCCCAGCCATACCGGTAGGTGTGCGGGAAGGGTGCGATGTGAACTCCACCCATGAGGGGTGAGAAGCCTGAACGGAACTTCGTGCCGGCTGTGGTGAGCGAAGCGGCACCCACTGTCCGGCCGTGGAAGCCGCCGTGGAAGGAGATGATGTTGGGCCGCCCTGTGGCCATCCGGGCGAGGCGGACGGAGGCCTCCACTGCCTCGGAACCGGACGTAGCGTAGAAAACGCTGTCCAGCCCAGAGGGCAGGAATTCTCCCAGTTTTTCGGTGAGCTCAAGCAAGGGCTTGTGCATCACCGTTGTGTACTGGGCATGGACAATCTTGCCCACCTGCTCGCGGGCTGCCGCTACGACGTCGGGGTGGCAGTGACCTGTGCTGGTAACACCGATTCCAGTGGTGAAATCGAGGTACTTTTTGCCGTCGGTCGCGTGGATCCAGCTGCCGAGAGCATGGTCTACGACGACTGGAGTGGCCTGCTTGAGGAGGGGACTGAGAGTTGCCATGGGCTTCATACTTTCTGAGGAACTGTAGATTGTCAACAATAGCCTATGTTGTGGGGATTAGGACTTCTGGTGCTCTTGTTAGATCGACTTGAAGCGTTGGGGACGCGCAAAATCGAGGCCGTCGAAGGTGCGCTTGCCCAGGGCTTCGTGTGCGGCGATTTCGCCGAAGCCGGTGGCCATTTTGAAGCCTTGGCCGGAGAATCCGGTGGCGAAGTAGATTTTGCTGTCCTTCGTTCACGTGGCCGATCAGAGGCTTCCCATCCGAGGTGAAGAGGTCCGGGAAGGCGTCTGAGCGGACAATGTTGGGGAACAGCCCTGGGAAGAACTCGGTGACCGTCTCCGTGGTTTCCGAGATTTCCGCGGCTGTCAGGTCCCGGGGGACCGAATCCGGTTGCGGTGTTGGTGCTCCCCGGCCGTCGAGGGTTGCCTTGACCGTGACGCCGTCGACGGCGGGAGCCCCGTACATGGAGCGGTCCCCGGAGATTCGGATGAAGACGGGGAACTTCTCGGGGGAGAACTCCGCCGCGTCCCGGGCGACGAACCAGGTCAGGAAGCACCGTTTGGTTTCGTTGCCGCCTTCAGGTAGTCGGGCATCAGCCGCTGGGACCAGCCGCCGGATGAGACGATGACGTTCTCGAAGGTCCAGGATTTGTCGCCGGAGGTGATGAGGACGCCGTCGGCGGTTTCGGTGATGCTGTCGATCGGGGTGTTGGTGTGGATGTGTTGCGCCGTTGGCTTCGGCGGCCGCAACCGCCGCGGTGACCGCACGGTCGGTGCGCAGGGCGCCGGCGTGGGGGTCGTAGACGGCGATGTCGTCCGGGCGGAGGTTGTGCTGGGGGTAGCGTTCGGCCATTTCTTCGCGGCTGAGGATTTCGTGGTCCGCGCCGTTGGTCCTGGTGGTTTCCAGCAGGGCTGGTGAGGTAGGGGCCGTCTTGGTTCCGATGGAGAGTCCGCCGCAGCGGGTGAGGATGTTTTGGCCTGTTTCGGCTTCGAGTTCGGCCCAGAGCGTGCGGGAGCGCTCCAGGATGGGGTAGAGGTCGGGGACTCCGCGGTAGATCATGCGGAAGAGCCGGGTGTCACCGCCGACGGCGCTGCGGGCGTGGGCGGGTGCGTGGGCCTCGAATCCGGTGACGGAATCGGTCAGGCGGGAGGCCTGCCAGAGTGCCATGGATCCGATGCTGCCCAGGCCGATGACTGGCGAGTTTTCCGTCCATGGTTAGAGCACCTGTTCCAGGAAGGCCTGCGTCCGGGCTTCTTTGGGGTTGGAAAGAACTTCGCGGGCGTCGCCGCGTTCGACGACGTAGCCGTCGTCCATGAAGATCAGGGAGTCGGCGACTTCGCGGGCGAAGCCCATTTCGTGGGTGACGACGACCATGGTCATGCCCTTCTTGGCGAGGTCGTTCATGACGGCGAGGACTTCGCCGACCTTTTCGGGGTCCAGGGCGGAGGTGGGCTCGTCGAAGAGCATGATCTCGGGGTCCATGGCGAGGGACCGGGCGATTGCGACGCGCTGCTGCTGCCCGCCGGAGAGCTGGGCGGGGTAGTAGTCCCCGAAGCCGGCCAGGCCGACGCTGGCGAGCAGTTCGTGGGCCGTTGGCTGACTGTTTCTTGTCCGCGCGCTTTGACCAGGACCGGTCCGGACATGATGTTTTCGTGCGCGGTCATGTTGGGGAACAGGTTGAAAGACTGGAAGACCATGCCGACCCTGGTGCGCTGTTCAGCCAGTTTCTTAGGCGGCAGTGCATGGTAGGCGGTGTCGGTTTCGTAGTAGCCGAAGTCTTCGCCGTTGACTTTCAGGACCCCCGAGTCGACCGTCTCCAGGCCGTTGATGCAGCGCAGGACAGTGGATTTGCCGGAGCCGCTGGGTCCGATGATGCAGCAGATCTCGCCGCTGGCGATGTCAAGGTTGATGTCTTTGAGGACTGTTTTGGGTCCGAAGGACTTTCGGATTCTGCGGGCGAGAATGGTGCCGTCGGTACTCATCGGGCGATACCTTCCGGGTCGGTCAGGACAACTTTCGTTTTCCGGGGAAGCCTTGAGGAAGAACGGGAGTATTTCTGCTCGAGCTTGGATTGCGGGTAGCTCAGCAGGAGGGTCATCACGAGGTACCAGAGGCTGGCGACGATCAGCAGTGGGATGGTCTCGTAGGTGCGGGCATAGATGAGCTGGGCGCTTTGGAGCAGTTCGGCGACGCCGAGCACGCTGACGAGGGAGGTCTCCTTGAACATGCCGATGAACTGGTTTCCGGTCGCAGGGATGATCGAGGGCATCGCCTGGGGGATGATGACCTTGCGCATCTTCATCGCCCCGCTCATGCCCGAGCGAATCGGCCGCCTCGATCTGGCCCTTGCCGACCGCGGAGAACCCGCCCCGGATAATCTCGGCCATGTAGGCGGCCTCGTTGAGTGTCAGGCCAATGAGGGCAGCCGTGATGGGACCCATCAGGGCGTTCATGTCGATTGCGGTGCTGATGTCGGTGAACGGGATTCCGATGGACAGGTTCGGGTAGAGGGCGGAGATGTTGAACCAGAAGATCAGCTGCACCAGGACCGGGGTGCCCCGGAACAAGGTGATGTAGAGCCCCGCGGCGATGGAGACCGGCTTCATGTGAGAGGAGCGCATTATCGCCAGGCCCAGCCCCAGCAGCGTTCCCAGAGCCATGCTCGCCAGCGTGAGGAAGATCGTGAGCATCAGGCCACGGAGGATGGATTCATGGGTGAAGTACCTGGCAACCACACCCCATTTGAAGTTCGGGTTGGTCAGGACGGAGATGAGGATCCCGACGCCGGCGAGAATGCTGAGGACCCATCCCGCGTACTCGGCGGGAGTCCGAAGCCGAAGCCGTGGCTTGAGGGCTGCATCAATGCTACCCATCGTTGTTCTACTTTCTTTGGTAGTAGCTGTGACCATAGTGGCGCCCCGCTAGTTCAGCTTGGCGTCGGTGATGGCCCCGGAGTCCAGACCCCAGGTCTCGAGGGACTCCTTGTACTCCGGGGTCTCCAGGACGGACTGGAGCGCTTTCTGCAACGCCGGGGTCAGCGGCGAGCCCTTCTTCAGGCCGACGGCGGTCAGGTCGCTCGAGCCGACGTTGACCCGGCCGAGGATGGTGAAGGAGCCCGGCTGCTGCTTCTCTGCCCACCCGAGCGAGGTCGTGTCGTAGAGGATTCCGTCGATCCGCTTGGAGTGCAGCTGGGTCAGGGCGTCCTGGACATTGGGCAGCGTCACGGCGTTGATCGCCGGCTGTCCCTTGGAGGTGCAGGTCTGCTCGCTAAGGGCCGGAAGGCGCTTGAGCTGGCCGGTCGAGCCCTGGGTGACGGCGATGTTCTTCCCGCACAGGGTCTCGACGGTGAGGTTCAGCGGGTTCCCGGCGGCCACGGCCACGGAGTTGCCGGCCCTGAAGTAGTCGATCATGTCCAGGACCTTGAGCCGCTCCTCGGTCTTGGACATGGTGGTGGCGGTGAAGTCGAACCGACCACCGTCGAGGCCGGGGACGATCGTATCGAACTTCGTGTCCACGAACTTCAGCTTCAGATCAAGCTTCTTCGCAATGAGCCGAGCGACGTCCGGGTTGAGCCCGATCGGGGTCTGGTTGTCCTCCGCGAGGAAGGTCGTCGGCGGGTAGTGCAGGTCCATCGCGACCGTGAGCTCGCCCTTGTCCTTGAAGGACTGCGGCAGCATCGCCACAGCAGCCGCGTCAGGCTGGATGCCTTCTGAGATGTCAGTGGTGTTGTTGGTCTTCGCCTCAGATCCCGAAGTGCTGGTGGCCACGCTGCCACAGGCACTCAGGGTCAGTAGAACAGCGAGGCCCGCGGCCGCCGTCTGGACTTTGTTGATGGTCTTCATGGTGCTTCCCTTCAATGGTTTCAGCCCGTTTGCGTTGGCTGAAACTTGGCAAGATTTATAAGGAACTTCCGCTGGGCATCCCCCCGGAGCCTGACTGCGAAGATCCGTCCCCGGTGCTACCTGAGGACGTCGGTGTGATCCGGATCTCTCCTTTTCTAAATGCAATGCAACCCCCTCAAGTGCAGATTGTCAACAATTGACAGCAACTATTTTTTCCATCCCGGCACGCATGCTGCTGTTGGGAATGGTTCGCACACTGGCTTAGAGGAACTGTTGACAATCGACAATTTGCGGGCATAAAGTCGGTGATAACGGGATCCCCGGTCCCCATGCTGGACGCAGGAACGTCCTGGTGCCGGGCACGCATCCTGACTAAACACGAGGGCCACGAAGAGGCCCAACCAATCCTTAGAAGAAACGGACGAATCATGGCAGACACGAACTTCCGGCCGAAGTACATCTCTTTTGATGTCTACGGCACGCTGATCAACTTCGACATTGATCCCACCACGCGTCGCCTGCTTGATGGCCGCATCTCAGAAGAGCAGTGGCCGACCTTCAAGAAGCAGTTCCGCGGGTACCGGTTCGACGAGGTCCTTGGCGACTACAAGCCGTACGAGCAGATCCTTCAGGATTCCTTTGACCGCGTGTGCAAGCGCTGGGGCATTGGGCCGACCGAAGGCGCCGGCGCAGAGTTCGCCGAGGCTGTACGCGGCTGGGTTGCCCACGAGGATGTGCCGGCTCCGCTGAAGCTCATGGGCGACAACTACAAGCTGGTGGCTCTGTCCAACGCAGACGACAGCTTCCTGGACATCAGCATTCCCAAGCTCGGCGCAGACTTCCACGCCGTGTTTACCGCTGAGCAGGCCCAGGCCTACAAGCCGCGCTACCAGGCTTTCGAGTACATGCTCGATACCCTGAACGCCAAGCCGGAGGACTTCCTGCACATCTCCTCGCACACACGCTACGACATGCATCCGATGCACGACATGGGCTTCCGGAACCTCTGGATGCTGGACCGTGGCTATGACCCCATTGGCCCGGGCTACGACCTCAACACCGCTAAGTCCCTGGACGAGATCAACAAGCACCTCGGTCTCTAAACCGACTTCGAGGCGAAAGGTCAAACCGTGAAACTCATTCCTTACTGGCTGGACACAGCCGAAGCATCCGGAGACTACCGGCAGACTCCGGTACCGGAAAATGTCGATGTGGCAATCATCGGCGCCGGATTTACCGGGCTGTCCGCGGCCCTGGAATTTGCCAAGCAGGGCGCCAGCGTTGCCGTTTTCGAATCCCACACCGTGGGGTGGGGCGCATCGGGCCGTAACGGGGGAATGGCGACGACCGGGTTGGCCATCAGCTTCAGCACCGCGGTCAAGCGCTACGGCGCCACCCGGGCCGTGGAGATGTTCCAGGAATACAACGATGCCATCGACACCATCGAGAAGCTCGTGCATGACAATGGCATCGACTGCGACTACAACCGCTTCGGAAAGCTCTCGCTGGCGTTCCACAAGTCCCACTACGAGGGCTTCCTGAAGTCGCAGGAGAAGCTGGCCACCCTGGCCGACCATCATGTCACCGTGATCCCCAAGTCCGAGATCCACAGCGAAATCGGCACGGACTTCTACCAGGGCGCGATGGTTGACCCGCTCGGTGCCGGTCTGCACGTTGGCAAGTTCGTCCACGGCCTGGCCGGGGCGGCTGTTGCCGCCGGAGCCGATATCTGCGAGAACGCGGCACGTGACCGAGCTGAACAAGGTCTCCGGCACCGTGCACGACGTGCACACCACCCGCGGCATCACCAGGGCCAAGCAGGTCCTGGTCGCCACCAGCGGCTACACCGGCAACATCACCCCGTGGCTGCAGCGCCGAGTGATCCCGGTGGGCAGCTTCATCATTGTCACTGACCCGCTGCCCGAAGACGTGGTCAACCGGATTCTGCCCAACCGGCGCCAGGCCTCCGACAGCAAGATGCTGACCTACTACTTCCGGATCACCCCGGACAACCGTCTGCTCTTCGGCGGCCGGGCCCGCTTTGCGCTGTCCAGCCCGGACTCGGACGTCAAGAGCGCGGAGATCCTGCGCAAGGCCATGCTCGAACTCTTCCCGTACCTGTCCAACGCCAAGGTGGACTACATCTGGGGCGGCCTGGTGGACCTCTCCATGGACCAGATGGTTCACGCGGGTCAGCATGACGGACTCTTCTACTCACTCTGCTACAGCGGACACGGCGTGCAGATGGCCGCGCACATGGGCAAGAGGATGGCCCACTACATGGCCGGAGACAAGTCAGCGAACGTCTGGGGAGACCTGAAAAACCCGCCCGTCCCGGGCCACTTCGGTCCGCCCTGGTTCCTGCCCTTCATTGGCGCAGCGGCCAAAATCATCGACCGGGTCAAATAGGCAGGATAAGGGTTCATATGCTTTCATCAACGACCGCGGCTCACGCGCGCCCAAAAACAGCTGTGGAAACGGGTTATGGCCGGGCAAGCGTGGCCGACCTTCCTGGCGGAGCCTATTTCGAAGGTCAGTGGCAAACCACTGACATGACCCTGGAAATACGGGATCCTGAAGATGGCCTTCTGCTTGGCCGGGTCTGCACCTCAACACCCCAGGACGTGCGGCGCGCGATCGCGCACATTCATCGCCACCTCCAGATTGACAAATGGCCGCTACGTTCACGCCGCGCGGCGCTGGAGAATGCTGTACAGCTCCTGGGCGAACAGTCTGAACGGTTCTCGAAGATCATTGCCGCGGAAAGCAGCAAGACGATCGTCGAGGCCGAGCGTGAAGTGCGGCGTTGCATGGAAACCCTCAGGCTTTCTGCCGCCGCTTCGAGCGAGTTGACGGGGGAGACGCTGGGCTTTGATGACAGCATGGCCGGAGGAAACACGATCGGCTGGTATAGCCGTAAGCCGGTAGGGATCGTCGCGGCCATCACACCGTTCAATGACCCACTGAACCTCGTGGCACACAAGATGGGTCCGGCCATCATTGGAGGCAACGGCGTCGTGCTTAAGCCTTCCGGCCGCACCCCGCTGTCGGGGCTGGCACTGGTCCAGCTTTTGCTCGAAGCGGGTGTTCCTTCGGGACGTATTGCCGCGATCGTGTCCGGTCCGGGCGTTTCCGAAGCACTGGTGACGGATCCGCAGGTGGACCTGATCTCCTTCACCGGCGGTCCCCAGACCGCGGACCGCATTGCCGCCGCCGCAGGCGCCAAGAAGATCATCTCCGAGCTCGGCGGCAACAACGCCACGATTGTCTGCCCGGATGCCGACGCCATCCAGGCAGCCAAGGCGATTGTGGCCGGAGCGTTCGGTGTTGCAGGCCAGAACTGCCTGTCCGTGCAGCGCGTATATGTACACATCTCGCTCTTCGAGCAGGTCCTCGAATATGTCACCGCGGGTACCAAGGCACTCAGGACCGGGTCGAAGCTCGACCGGACCACCGACGTCGGGCCTCTTATTTCGGAGGAAGAGGCCCGGCGGGTCGAGGAATGGGTGGAGGAGGCGAAAGCTGCCGGCGCCACCGTACACGCAGGAGGCAAACGCCGTAACGCCTACTACGAACCCACGGTCCTGACCGATGTGCCGTCGCAATGCCGGGTGATCCGGGAGGAAGTGTTCGGGCCGGTAGTCAGCATCCTGCCGTTCATTGAAGCCCAGGACGCCATTTTTGCGGCGAACAGCTCCGATTACGGTCTTCAGGCAGGTGTCTTCACGCAATCGATCGACCTTGCCTTGGCCATCGCCGACCTTTTGCACGTTGGCGCCGTAGTCATCAATGAAACCAGCGACGTGCGGATCGATTCCATGCCGTTTGGTGGTTTCAAGAAATCCGGTGTCGGCAGGGAAGGCGTCAAGCACGCCGTCCGTGAGATGACCGAACCCAAGAGCACCATCATCAAACTGGTGGAGCCAGCTACCCGGTGGCAGCAGCTGACGGGCATCACAGAAGGAAGTGCATCATGAGCACCCACAAAATCGCGGTCATCGCAGGTGACGGGATCGGTAAGGAAGTAGTCCCTGCAGCGATCGAATGCCTTGAGCGGATTGCGCTGATCCACTCCCTGAACCTGGAGTTCACCTATTTCGACTGGGGATCCGACTACTATGGCCGCCACGGACGGATGATGCCAGTTGACGGCCTTGCGCAGCTCGCCAGGCACGACGCCATCTTCCTGGGCGCCGTCGGCTCACCGGAAGTTCCGGACACAGAATCGCTCTGGGGCTTGCTGATCCCCATCCGCCGGGGGTTTCAGCAGTACATCAACCTCCGTCCGGTCAAGACGCTCGACGGCGTGACCTCGCCCCTTGCGGCCGTGCACCCGGTCGATCTGCTCATCGTCCGGGAAAACAATGAAGGGGAGTATTCCGAAATCGGCGGCCGGATGTACCGTGGCCTGCCCGAGGAGAGTGCCATGCAGACCACGGTCTTTACCCGTTTGGGCGTCCTGCGGGCAGCCCACTATGCGGCGCGACTGGCCGCGACGAGGCGCGGGCAGCTTACCTCGGCCACCAAGAGCAACGGCATCGTACACACCATGCCGTTCTGGGACGAGGTCGTTGCCGAGACGGTGCGTGAATATCCGGGTGTCACCCTGACGAGCGAACTGGTTGATGCGCTCGCCGCGCACCTGGTCCTGAAGCCCTGGACCTTGGACATTATTGTCGCCTCCAACCTGTTCGGCGATATCCTCTCGGACCTCGGCAGTGCCGTGACAGGCTCCATCGGCCTGGCTCCCAGCGCAAACCTGAACCCGGAGGGCGACTACCCGTCCCTCTTCGAACCCGTTCACGGCTCAGCGCCGGACATCGCCGGAAAGGGCCTGGCAAATCCGGTAGGGCAGATCTGGTCTGGCGCGATGATGCTGGAGCACCTCGGACACCCCGAGGCAGCGGCCCACCTCGAGGCCGCCTTTGAGTCGGCCCTCCGGGAGGGCCTCGGCACCCGCGACGTCGGTGGCACTTCATCGACGTCCGAGTTCACTGCCGCAGTCCTGGCCGCGATCGACGTCATCGCCGAGATCGACGCAATATCGGCGAGCAAGCCGGCGGCAGCACCGGCGTCGTCATGACTGCGACAAGGGAACGCAGGCGGCCCGTCGTCGCAGTCCTCTACCGGGAGGCTCTGCCGCCCCGGCTGGAAGAGATCGAACACCTGGCCAAAGTACGCCTGGCCAAAGCCGACGGACTGGCTGAGGCCATGGACGGCGCGGACGTTCTGTACCAGTGGCATTCGTTTTCCCCTGCGTTGAAGGAGAACTGGGATGCAGCCTCGTCGCTGCAGTGGGTTCATGTTTCGGCGGCGGGTGTGAGCCAGTTGCTTTTCGATGAGCTGATCGGCAGCAACATCACCTACACAAACTCGCGCGGGGTGCTCAGCCGTGCCATTGCCGAGTTTGCACTTGGCTTTGTCCTGGACATGGCCAAGGACGCTTCCGGGTCGTTCCGGCTGCAGCAGCAACAGCGCTGGCAGCACCGGGTGACGCGGAAGATCCAGGGCCAACGGGCACTCGTGGTGGGCACAGGCTCCATCGGACGGGAGACTGCGCGTTTGTTCCGAGCCGTGGGGATGGAGGTGAGCGGGGCCGGGCGCACAGGTCGATCGCGTGACGACGACTTTGATGTGGTCTATTCCTCCGCGGATCTGGCCACAGTGGTGCAGGACTTCGACTATGTTGTGCTCGCGGCTCCATTGACGGCAGCTACGAAGGGCATGGTGAACGCGGACGTCCTTTCGGCGATGAAGCCGACAGCGCACCTGATCAATGTGGGGCGCGGGGAGCTTGTTTCCACAGATGCCTTGACCGAAGCGTTGGCCTCCGGCTCCATCGCCGGCGCTGCCCTTGATGTTGTGTACCCGGAGCCACTGCCTGAAGGGCACGCGCTCTGGAACATGGAGAACGTGATAATCACTCCTCACATGAGCGGCGACACCGACGGGTATCTTGACGATCTGGGCAAATTGTTCGTGGACAACCTCCGTCTGTTCATCGAGGGCCAGCCCCTTCAAAACGTTGTGGACAAGTCCCTCGGATTCGTCTCAGTTTCCTGACTTCCACCCTAGAGGACCCCTTTATCCCCATGTCGACGAAGACAACCACGATCAGTCACGTCATCAACGGCGTTGAAACCACGGGTGAGGGCAACAGCACCCTGCCCGTTCTCAATCCGGCAACGGGCCAGGTGACGGGTAAATTGCCACTGGCCAACGAAGCAGACCTGAACACCGCAGTTGCTGCTGCCCGCAAGGCGGCGGACAGCCGGGGCGATATTTCCCCGGCCAAGCACACCAGGTCTCCACCGGGATCGACGTGTTCTCCTTCCGGGAGCCGATCGGCGTCGTCGCGGGCATCACCCCGTTTAACTTTCCCGTGATGGTGCCGCTGTGGATGGCTCCGATGGCGATCGCCACCGGCAACGCCTTCATCCTCAAGCCCTCCCGCCGGCTCCCGTCCGCAGCCATGCTGCTGGCCGATCTCTTCAAGCGGGCGGGGCTGCCCGACGGCGTGTTCCAGGTCCGACCACCTGGCCGCGGCCGCGTTCGGCTCCGCTGGCCAGCGGTGCACGGCGATCTCCGTCGCCGTTGCCGTTGGAGATGCCGCCGATCTGCTGGTGAAGAAGGTCGAGGAGCGTGCCGTAGCCGTTCGGGTCAAGAACGGCACAGAACCGGACGCCGACATGGGCCCGGTCATCAGTGCGGACTCCAGGAATTTCATCGTGAAGACTGCCGAGGCTAAAGCCGCGGGTGCCGCGATGGTGGTGGACGGCCGCTGCTACCCCTACGGCAACGGCAAGCCATTTTCACCTCTCCCGGTGCTGCTGCCCGGAAGTTCCAGCACTCCGTGGATGTCGGCATGATCGGTATCAACGTGCCGCTGCCCGTACCGGTTGCCTACTACTCCTTCGGCGGCTGGAAGGCGTCCCTGTTCGGTGACAAGCACATCTACGGGCCCGAAGGCGTTTCCTTCTACACCCGAGGCAAGGTGGTCACCTCCCGCTGGCCCGAAGCCAGCCACGCCTCAGGGGCCTCTTGCAACTTCCCTTCGAGCTAATGGCCAAGATCAGGCAGAACGACCGCGACGCTCCCCGATTGGACTACGGTTTCCGACGAAATCCCGCCTGCTCCACAAGCTCGGTCAGCCATGGGCGATGGCCCTGGTGGAAGACCATTCCGTCAGGCAGACCCTTGACTGTAGGCGTGGAATTGACGATGTCGATTGTTATTCGGCCACCGGCCATTGGCGCGTTGCTGATGTGAAGATCACCGTACGACTCCGGCAGCACCGGATCCATCCAGAATCCGCCGCGCGAAACATGGGTGTCATACCTCATCATGCTGGTCACCAGTTGGATCGGTGTGGTGGCTGCCCAGGCCTGAGGGGAGCAGGCGGTCGGATAGGGCACGGGAGCCGGAAGCTGCCGACGGTCAAAGCCGCAGAACAGTTCCGGCAGCCGTCCATCGGAGAACTCTGCCGCTTCCAGGAGCGCGGTAGCTATGCGTTGCGCCTCCTCGACAAACCCGTATCGCATGAGCCCTGCTGCGATGACCGCATTGTCATGCGGCCAAACCGAGCCGTTGTGGTAGCTGGCCGGGTTGTAGGCTCCCATGTCACTGGCCAGCGTCCTGACTCCCCAGCCGCTGAACATTTCCGGCGACATCAGCCGCTCCGCCACCAGCGGGGCTTTGTCCTTATCAACTAAGCCGACCCACAGACAATGCCCCATATTGGAGGCGCATGAGTCAACCTGACGCTTCTTACCGTCGAGGGCGACGGCGTAATAGCCGCGATCAGGCATCCAGAATTGCTCGTTGAACTGTTCCTTCAGCCGTGCCGCTCGATCGGCCAGTTCTGTGCCTAAAACCGGGTCGCCGGCGTCGTACGCCACCCATGCGCGAGCCATGTAAGCGTCGTAAACATAGGCTTGAACCTCGCACAGGGCAATGGGAGGTTCAGCCAGACGGCCGTTGGCGAAGTTGATGCCGTCCCAGGAGTCCTTCCAGCCCTGATTGATCAGGCCCCGGGGGTTGAGGCGCTCATATTCCACGAAGCCGTCACCATCTTTGTCGCCGTAGTCGCTAATCCACTCCAAGGCACGGTCGGCATGGGGGAGCAGCCTGGCGATGGTGTCCTTGGCGAAGCCCCAGCGGCTCACGGACCCCAGGACAATGACAAACAATGGAGTGGCGTCAACGCTGCCGTAGTAGATGGATTTTCCGCCAAGCGCGAGTTCGCTGGAAACATCGAGACGGACCTCGTGCAGAATTTTTCCGGGCTCCTCCTCGCTCAGGGGGTCCACTGCCCGCCCTTGGCGGTCGGCCAGAGTCTGCAGCGTGCCCAGGGCCAGTGATGGATCCACCGGCATGGCCATCTCCGATGCCCACAGTGAGTCACGGCCGAACAATGTCATGAACCAAGGGGCTCCGGCCGCAACGACAACGCGCTCAGGATGTACGGGGTCCTCGATGCGCAGGGCGCCCAAATCGTCGTAGCTTCTGCGAAGAGTCCGTTCAACGGACTTGTTGCCGATCTGGACAACGGGAATCTTTGCTACCCATTCCTGTCGACGGCGGTCCCGGGGCGACAAGTCGTCACCGTCCGTGTGGAGGAACCACGGCGGGGGAGAACTTTCTGCCTCGTTGCTCGGAACGGCGGTGAGAACCGTACTCCACTGGCTATGCGGCGCGATCGATGCGCGATAGTTGAGGGTGCCTTCCGTGGCGTCGGCTCCAGGCGCCTGGACCAGGATGCCCTTTCGGACGTCATGCCAGACCGCCCGGATGGTTAGCGAATCTCCCGCCGCATGGAGCGTCTGACTCCAGCGCCGCCGGATCCTGGCCTCCTTCACTTCAAAGAGGTCGGCGAAGTCCGCTTCAATAATCACGGCAACGTCACACCGGACCGGCTCCGGCGAATAGTTACGAATAGTGATCTGTTCCTGGATGCCGGCGCCGACTTCCCGAAGCCGCTCCACGATCACCGGGCTGTCGGCATACCCGTCCGTGCGAGGAACGCGCCCCACAAAGAGTGCCCGGTAGGGTTCCTTGGTTTGCGCTGTCAGCGGCTCAAGCGCCTGTCCATTAATGGTCAGATTCCAGCGGGAGAGGATTCGAGTGTCCTGGAAGAATGCCCCGTGCGGATGCTCAGGGTGAATGTCTCCATTCGGTAGCGAAATGCAGAAATTCGAGCCCTCGACCAGCGTCACGGTTCCGGCCCCAAGAGGTCCGGCCGCCGTGTCCGCGTTCCACCCAGCCACTTCAGTCTCCCTTAACCCATTGGTCCGAAACGTCCTTGACAACGCGTTCAATATTGTCGCGGGTCTCGGATTCCATCTCTATTTTCGAAGCTACGCCGCTCGCGTGAAGGGCGCCAGAGCAGAGGGCATCATCGACGCAAGGGCGTTGGACAAGCGCTCAACGAGCCTTTGGGGGGCCGACAAAGCAGGTACCGGGATGCAGGACCTCCCGACGTCATCCAAAGATTCCAGTTGCAGATGGACGGAGAAGAAGATGCCACCTAGGGCGAAGACCCTAGCCCTCAGGAGGCGTAGACAACGTCGTTGATGAGCAGCTCGTAGTCGTCTTCGATGTGGAACAGGCGGCGATCCCCGAGACCGTCAATCACCCAGATAATTCGGCCATCTTCTGTTTGGTCATCGACGGTGCCTTTGAGGCACTGCACGCCGTGACGGTGAAGGGTGACGATGTCACCGCGCTGGATAGAGGTCCAGATGGAGACCTGCTTGGCTGCCCGACCACGTTGTCGCATTGCTGTGTGCCTTTCTTACCGCACGGGGCCTGGGAGGGCCTTGTGGGCGAATGTAAAAACTCTGCTGCGAGTCTATCGTCGATTGTTGACAATTGCTAGACTGCCTTTGTGCCGCTTCAACAGAGACGGGCATTTCACAGCCGGGCTTAGGCCCGAGAAGGAGAAACCATGGTCAAGGCGACTGTCATGAGTAATGCAACTACCGAGAACCCGGGTGTACACATCCTGAAGGAGACCTCCACTACGCCCGGACAAACTGAGGTATCCCTGCGCCTTTGGGCAAGGGAGGGCTTGAAAACGGGTATCTGGGAGGTAACCCCGGGGACTTTCAAGAGCACTAGGCCCGGCTATGACGAGATCTGCCAGATTCTTAGTGGAACAGCGACCATCACTGAGGCAGACGGAAGTAGCTTTGAAGTCGGTCCAGGCTCCTTGTTCGTGACGCCCGCAGGGTGGGAGGGTACCTGGCTCATCCATAACACGCTTCGCAAGATGTGGGTGGTGGCGGACCTACCTGCCGCTGCCGGGTAATGCGGGACAACCCCTGACGCACGTGCTGGAGGAATGTCATGAAGAAAAGACACCTGGCTGCGCCGCCCACTCCGAACCTCGCCGAAAGCCCTCGCACGGGGCAGCATTGCCCGAAATCCGGGTGGTGGCTGGCCCGTGAAGACCCGGGCGATGCAAAGTTTATCACCAAAGGAGACGTGACGCCTGTGTCTGGCGGCGGAACAGCGCTCTGGATAATGAAGGCGACGGCGGACATGCAGTAACCCGGACCAGCAACAGCGGTGCAAGCCAGCTCTTTGGCTTAGCGGCACGCGATCCTGCCGACCTGCGGTGGCACGCTCTTGGGCCGGTCGACAGTCGGAGCTGGAATTGGCATCTTTGCTGTGGCCCTTGGTTGCCGCAGCGAAGATGCCGTGCAGTTTTTTCGCATCGGTGCTGGGACCGGCCTGCCTTAGGTTTCGGCAGTTCTCCTGAGTCCAGTATGGTCCACAGCCCCTCTGTCCAGCCGCAGCAGCAGGTTGCTGATGGTTCGTTGGCTGGGGGCGTCCGGTGCCGAGGTGGCTTCGTCGCAGATTAGTATTTGCGGCTCCAGCAGGAAGCGCGCGCGATGGGGGGCGCGCTGGAGCTGGCCGCCGGAGCATTGGCCCGGGCGCTTACCCAGCAGGGCGGCGTCGAGTTCCACCTCGACGCCCACGATGGCCTTGGCCAAGGTGCTCTTTCGCCGTCGGACTGGGTCGTACTGGGCCGGATCGGGCCGGATTCCGCATGTTTCCGCAGGTGCCCAGTGTTTGCAGGGGCTGGAATGCAGTTGGAGTCCCACCTCGGGCACGTTTTCCCACGTCAGAGGCGGTTTTAAGCTTCTGAAGCTGGGGCTTGCTGTTGTGGGTCATGCTGTCCACGACGCACCCGTGGACTCCAAGACGAGACGTGTCCGGCCTTGGGACCGCTGAGTGCGTGCGAGCTGTTCCCAGAGCTGACCCATATCGATAGGGTGATCACGAGCGGTATCTATGTAGGATCGCTCGGTTTGGAACCAGGCGCCGTAAAGCGGAGCCTGGAGTACGTCATTCGATTCTCGGGAGGAAGCATGACTAGTCCAGAGCAGGATCCAAGCCAGCAGGAGGGCCCAGCAGACGGTGGCGCGGCCGGCATCCCCGGCGCCCAGGACGGCGGTGCTGATGGCGGTGCCGACGGCGGTGCTGACGGTGGTGCCGACGGGGGTGCCGATGGCGGTGCTGACGGCGGTGCCGACGGTGGCGCTGATGGTGGTGCCGACGGTGGTGCTGATGGTGGTGCCGATGGTGGTGCCGACGGTGGCGCCGAGAAACCAGGCAGTTAAGTTTGAGCTCTACCAACACTGATTTCCAGGACCCCGGCGCAGTGAAGGACGCCGGAGTCCTGGAAACACGCCTGATTGGCATCGGCCATGATAGGTTCGCCAGCGACGTCTGGGGGCGCACCGCGCTGCTCACCCGGGGTGTCAGCGACTTCTCCGATTTGTTCTCAGCCAACGCCGTCGACGAACTGATCTCGCGCCGCGGACTGCGGACACCTTTCCTGCGCGTCGCCAAGGGCGGCTCAACCCTTCCCGACTCCTCGTTCACCTCACCGGCAGGCGTTGGCGCCACCATCTCTGACCAGCTTGATGACACGGAGCTTTGGCGCAAATTCGCCGACGGAGCCACCCTGGTCCTGCAGGCCCTGCATCGCACGTGGGAGCCTGTGTCGAGGTTCAGCACTCAGCTGAGCACCGAGCTTGGACATCCTGTGCAGGCCAATGCCTACGTCACCCCGCCCCAGAACCGTGGTTTCGACGATCACTACGACGTCCACGATGTCTTTGTTCTGCAGATCGAGGGAACGAAGCGCTGGATCATCCATGAGCCGGTCCACGTGGACCCGCTACGTAGCCAACCCTGGACCGATCGCCGCTCCGCAGTCACCGAGGCCGCTCAAGGCGAGGCTTACATCGACACGGTCCTCGAGCCCGGCGATGTCCTCTACCTGCCGCGTGGCTGGTTGCATGCCGCCGAGGCGCAGGGCAAGGTCTCGATCCATCTCACGCTGGGAGTCCACAGCTGGACCCGCCATGCGCTGGCCGAACACCTCGCGCAGGCCGCGCTTGCAGCACTGGACGACGATCCCGAGATGCGCCGTTCGTTGCCAATGGGCGTGGAGGGACCCGACGGCGAGATGGCCGCCGTCCGTGAACGTCTCGCGGCCGCAATCGCTGAGGCTGATACCACTTCCCTTTTCCACCGCGCCCGCAGGGGACAGGGACGCCCGGCTCCGCTGGGTCCGGTGGCACAGCTCGCGGCCGTGGAGGGACTCGGCCCCGGGTCGCTGGTGCGGCTTCGGGAAGCACTGGAAGCACGGCTCGAGGGTTCACGCCTGACTACCCGCGTGGGTTGGCTCGACTTCGCCGAGACATATCTGCCGTCCGTAAGGCGCCTGCTGGACGGCGAGGTCCACTCCGCGGCAGATCTCGGCGCCGAACTCGTCGAAAGGCTATTACGCGCAGGAGTCGTCGTCCCCGTTGAACAGTGACTTCCCGGTGGCCGCAACAGAACGTTTCTTCTGCGCGGAAAGCGCTCGGATGCGCGGCGACTCGATGGCAGGCACGGCGTCACCCGGTGTGGTTTGGGTCCTCATCGAGTACCGGGGCGGGTGGCCGCCCAACGGCTTCGCCGGCCTTGACCTTGCGGCCGGGACCCAAGCCCTCGTCCTGTCCGCGGCGCGGACTGCGCGTGCACGGGTGCTCTTGGTGCGGCGGCCGGGCCCCCGCCGACGCCAAGGTCCCAGTCTTTGGGCCGTACTGCGCCATCAAAGAGCCGGCGCCTATCAACAGCAATGGGGAACCTGGGACCGGGACGAGGACCTTGCAAAGATTGTCCCAGCACTGACATCTCCCGGAAAGCGCGGTTTGCCGCCGGTCATCCTGATCTGCGCTCATGGTCAGCATGACCCCTGCTGCGCAGTGCGGGGACGGCCCGTAGGACGTGCACTCAGTGAGCGATGGCCAGAGCTGGTGTGGGAGTGCTCCCACGTCGGCGGTGACAGGTTCGCAGCTAACGCAGTCGTCGCTCCCGACGGCGTGTACTACGGCGGACTCGATGCCGAGTCATCCGTCGCCACGATCGAGGATCACCTCGCCGGCCGTATCCGCGCACAGTATCTGCGCGGATACACGGATCTCCTCCCACCACAACAAGCCGCCGTCGCGGCCGTGCTCGGACGTTTCGGCCCTGCCGGCCGGAATGACTATCTGGTCACTGAGACCTTGAGCGAGGGCGACCATTGGCGCATCCACATCACCGGCCGCCCGCCGCACCCGGCGCATATCGACGTGGAACTGCGGGCCCACCGCTCACCGCCGCGTCAGCTGACCTGCCGCGGACCGGCTGCGGGCTCGGTCATAGTCTACGAACCCACTTCCGTCCGCAGAACCTGACACTTGCGGACCCGACGTGGGAACTGACAGGTTGGATTGGATGAGAGGAATTTGGCGGATTCTGTGGCATTCAACCTGTCAGTTCCGTAATTTGTCACGCCCGCGTGGCGTGGGCGAGGAGGTCACATCAGTTAGAGCCGTCGTCCACTGGATAACGGCTGCGCCGGCAGGGGAATGCAGGGGCTCGGTGATTCTGGGACGACCTGCGGCCCGCTGGGGACGGACTGGGCCCGAGGGCTAAGACTTACGCCCTTGTCGCACGTCCGCGTTTCGTCCCTGTGGGAGCGCTCAGAGCGGGTAACCCGTAAACCACATCTCTGCCTTTATTCCATGGCTTGTCGGTGATTGTGCGGTGGAGTTTTTCAGGCCGGCCCTCGGTTGGTCCCGTGGACTGGTCTACCTGGATCTTATCGGGAATTGCCTCAGAGGCCGTTGGCCGGTAGGGCGAGGTCCCGGGGTCACAGATTTAGCTGCCACAGCGACGCCGGCATTATTTTGTCATGTGCAACAACTCGAACCTGACGTACGGTAATACGCACCAGATGAATTTCGTGTGGGGACTAAAGGAGACTCTCATGTTGCTTTGGATAGCTATCGTTATCGCAGTCCTCTGGCTTCTCGGCCTGCTCGGCAACATAGGCGGCGGGTTAATTCACCTACTCTTGGTCATCGCCGTGGTCGTCTTGATCGTCCACTTCCTTCGCGGCAGGTCACGCGTCTAATTCGGTGTTGCGGTCCAACGCGAGAGGTGACCTACCCCCGCGTTTGCAGGCGATCTCTGAATTTACCACTCCCGACCTGATTGCGGAGGGCCTGGCGGGGGACCTTGGACAATCCGTCACGCGCTGGGGTGTAGGCAGCGGCAACCAGCGTGTTCTAGGCGCCCTTGACCTGACAGGGTGCTCTCCTCATGGGGACCGGAGCGATAATGGCTCGATTCCATTGTGTGGTCGTTCCCGTCATGTGGGTGGATGCGCCGAAGTCGCGGGCCGTTGAAGCGCGGCCCGCGTAGGTGCTAGGCCCGTGCGGTCAGGTCGCGGTTGCTCTGAAGGCCGTCATTCGGGCAGTTCCATTTGGAATCCGCATGCACATCTGAGGACTCGGGTGGCGAGATAGACTTCCAGCTCGTCTTGGGCCGTATCTTCGGTGGACAGGGGTGCGGCCAGCCGGCGGTGTTCCGAGTGGGTCCGTTCCATCGGTTGCCCGCAGTGCATGTAGTGGCCGCCGAGTATCAGTACGTCGTCTGTTTGTCCCAGGCGGGCCAGGACGATGGACAGTTCAGCCACCCAGGCTGGATGGTCACTGAATTGCCCGCACCGGCTGCAGGTGTGGGAGACCCTGACGACGTCTGCCGGTTGGTCCGGATGGTGTGTCACCGAGGTAATGGTGAGGTGGCGGTCGGTGTCGCAGGTGGTGCACATGACCGGGAGCACGTGTGGGGGCAGGTCGGCGCCGTCCGGGCGGAAGGCTGAAAGATCGAGGGACATGATCAGCCGGTGTACGGGTAGCTGGCGAGGATGTAGTCCGCGGCTGCCCGTCCTTTCATCCTTAGCCGGCTGTGGTGGACATTTATCCGGCGTAGGCGCATGCCGGCCCGGAAGGATGTACTGGTTTTGGGTGCCATTCCTTGGATCAGGCACCAGCTCGTGTACAGCCCGTAGAGGCAGTCCGGCCCCAGCGGGATGTCGGTGTCGGGTGCGGGGGACGTGGCGTCGTGCAGGAACTGCTGGAAATGAGAGGTGGCCATGGCAGGCTCTTTCCTCGGGGTGCATCGGGGGGCTGCCGTGAGGCAACAGCAGCATTACCGCCCGGCCGCGCACAAGGCCGGGAGGGGGATTCACACGATTGAGAACTGGGAAGTAGGATTTCCTGCATCGAAGGTACCCCGCGGGGAGCGGGCTGTACACACCTTGCCGGTCACGATCGAGTACTCAATTGATCCATTGTAGGTTTGGGGGGCATACCGGGGAGGCGAAGAGGGCCCGCCGCCGGCTGCGCACAGTATGTCCACCAGGAACGCCGGGGCGCTGCCAGGGACCTGCGTACAAGATCCGCCCGTTGTCCACCGGACATCACCAGCGTGTCCGCTCAGCCGGGAGTGTCGCCCTGGGCGGCGGTTCTGGGGCGGGACTCGGTTCTGGATCTCTGCAGGACCGGTCGGCGTGGACCTGTAGCATCAGGCGCATGACCGCGGGGAGAGGCCCAAGGGCATTCTCCTTGAGAGGTTCGCTGCTCGTCCGCCGTTTGCCTGCCAATGCCGTGTATCCAAAGGGTTTTGGTGGGCCGGGTGGGGCTCGGGTGAACGGGTGTGCGTCCCAAGGGCGGTGGGGGCGGCATCCGGAGTGCGGAGTACGCTGGGATGGAAGCCCGATGGGCCGCCAGCGTACAGCAGCGTGCATCGGTGCCCACGGCGTTCTGTCTTCGGACGGGGCGAAGGCATTGGAGCCTTTGCTCGAATCGAGGCCTGATGGCGGGTATCGGCAAAAACCACAGACTGACCAGGTCCGGGATCTCCTCCTGGAGAGCAAGGGCCTGCCGGACTTCCTCCTTGGGCTGACGCTGATCGCTGCGTCCCTGCTCGGCGGGGAGTCGCTCCTTGGTTGTTCCATTAGCGTGCAACGAGGCAAGGTCTCCACGGTCCTGGCCAGCAGCAGCAAACGGGCCCGGCGACCGGATATGCTGCAGCACGACGCGAGAGAAAGCCCTTGCCTGGTGGCCCTCAGGGGGCAAAGCCACGTGTTCGTCCCCGATCTTCATTCGAATGGCCGCTGGGCCAGGTTCGCCGACGCTGCCCGTCGTGAGGGAATCCGAGCGGTGCTGACCGTCCCGATCGGTGCCGGCGTCACGGTCAAGGCTGCTCTCAGTTGTTACTCCGCCTCCCCATCCGCCTTTGAGAAATCCGTCGCGACAGCAGTGCAGGAACTTGCGGGCTCCATGTCCCGGAGTGTTTAAATCGCCCTGGGCGGCCAATCCCGCGACCTGGGGTCCGAGCATTGGCGTGCTGCGCTGAAATCCCGTGCTGTGGTGGACGGCGCGATCGCTCTCATCATCGTCCAGGACCGGTGCAGCCGGGCGGAAGCGATGATGATCCTTCAGCGGGGTGCCCGCACAACCGGCCGGCCGCTTCTTGAGGAAGCCGAGAAGGTCATCTACGGGAAGTTCACCCAGACCATCTGACGCGCTGAGCTTGGGTCAGAAGGCCAGAAAATCGGGCTTCGATGGAACCCCGGCCGCTTCCAGGCCACTGTCGGGTTAACTTTTGATCCCCGATGTTGCGGATCAAGGCAGCGGGCTCCTGCCGGCTGGGCTGCCGGTCCTGGGCCGGGACTATTGGTTCCTCAGGCCGGGCCTGTCTCCGGCGGCCGGGCCATCAACTGTTCCAGAAGGGCGCGCTCCGGTCGGCCCGGATTTCTCTCTACGCAGCGCCGGAGCCTTGCCTTGGCGCGCTCTTCGCCGGGTCCGTCTTCGCAGAGAAGTTCATTGATGATTTCCTGCGCCTGACACCGGTGCGACTCGATGGCCAGCTGACGGATTTCCGCAGGTGAGGCGCCGGGCAGCCAACGGGTCAAGCTCCGAGGGCATGTGGCCAAGCATCGGATCTGCTGACATAGGAGCCTCCTGCGCCGGACCGAGGAGGCCGGTGGCTTCCACAGCATCACTAGCACTGCCCTTAGGAGAGACGCTACCGTGGAAAGACCGGTCTGTCTCCCTTGCTTTTGAGTTGGATGCGGAGCCACTAGCCGCGGGCCCGATGGGCCGGCGGCGGCTGGGGGAGGTGCACATGGTTCAGCCGAACACCTTCGCCTACTCCGCTGCCCCGAGTACGGCCGCGAGCTGCAGGGCGCCCGGGTAACGGGTTCTCGATTCCACCGAATGCGGTACCTTGCGCGGGTAAATGGAAGCCGAGGTCGGCTCCTGACCTCGTGGCTGCCAGGGTGACGAACGGCAAGAACGAAGCAGCCGGCACCAATAGGCTGTCTCGCGTCAGAGGACAGGCCTGTCAAGGCTCACGAAGCTATAGTTCCTTTGGATCTCACGTCGGCGGGTAGGGAATGGTTTTCGCCGGGGTTCATCCTATTCAAGACGGAGTAGCGTATTGATACAGAGTGGGCTGCTTCTAGTTCTGGCACGCCGGTGGGATCGAGGCCCGCTCCGGTCGGACGGCCGCTCGACGCCGTCGGTGACTCATGGACGGAGATGGCGGAATGGCCCGAAACGTAGACGTCTCAGGAGCATGGCAAATCAAGCAGGAAAATGGCTTCCTTGTGGACGTGGTTCTGCATCAGAACGAGGACGGCGTACTTGACGGAACCGCGACGCACTCAGGCGAACGGGTTCGAAGTACGAGCTTGAACGGTACTGCCCGGGGGGAGAAAGTCGAGCTGGTGATCCAGTGGAACAACAACACGCGAGGCAGGTACACGAGTGACGACCATCTTGTGGGCGGCCACTTCACAGGCGCCGACAAGGGGATCCTCAAAGGAACAGCCTTTGATGAAGTAAACCCGCACGTGACAACCACCTGGGAGAGCCTGCGGTCGTTCTCGCGCGTGAACTGAACTTAGCCCTGACCCAAGCCGGCATTCTCGGTGTGGCGGCGGTGATGTTTGTGGCCAGTTCGTCACATTCACCGCCTTGCTGGTCTTGGCCGCGCCCTGTACTTCCTGGCCCGGACCGCCATCACAAACACCGGCGAAATTAGGGGTTTGCCGGTCCCGACGGGCATCCCCTCCTCGGGGAAACACAGGTCGCACTGCGCACGATCCCCGGGCTTCGTAACTGATCCGGTCCGCGGATCGGCAGGGGCAAATTCCGGCCTGATCCCGGCCAAGTTCTCACGGAACCCATGCTGGGACCCGGACCGGCCACATTCCTAACGCCGGGCCCACGGCGCACCGGGCACAGTGTTTCCGCAGGTCAGTGGTTTTTGTCTTCTATTTGGCAAAGCTTGACTTTTCGGGCGGCCTGCTGGAGCTCATCGGCAGGGCCTTGGCTATACACCTCCGGCCATCAAGCAAATGCTAAACACGCCGGCGCCTACGCTGCCAAGCGCCAGCACAGGGGAGAGATCATCGGCGACGCTATGTGGCGCGCACTCATTCCAGCCGGACAGCTGGGAAACCTCCAAGCCATCATGAGTCCTCCGGAGCGCAAGCGGACCAACGACTGGCTGGCCAGCACCTGCTAAGCGGCCTCGGTGATCAGGTCACTACGCGCTTGGCCACAGGCCCTCGAGGAACGACGTCGGTCACGCCGTTACCCTTGGCTCGCAACCTGCCCGTTTTCGCTGGAAGAGATGGCAATTTGGACTAATTCAAGAGCTGGCCCTGAGGGCAGCCTCGGGGTCCTCCAGACGGCCCTGAGTTCGCGGGCGAGGTTCATGCCCTCCACAGGGATTTCCATGAGTTGACCGGTGCTGAGAGCTGACTCCACTGCCATTACGCTGAGGACTGCCGGTGCGGTACCAGCGCTGGCGCTCACTCTCACGGCGGAATTGCTGCCAAGCTCCAACGAGGGTGGGGCCGGGCTGAAGTTCCTGAGGAATTGGTCCAGCGTGTCCCGGGTTCCCGAGCCGGCCTCGCGGACGACGAGGGGCGTTGCTGCAAGTTCGGCAATGCTGATAGGTCCTCCGCGCTCAGCCCACGGATGGCTGCTGTCGGTCACCACAATAAGTCGGTCATTTGCGATTACAGTACTGCCCAGCCCGTGTGGAATGTCCGGTGTCTCGACGAATCCGACGGCAATCCTTCCGCGCTGGACGAGCTCGAAGACATCTTTGGAGTTGTGCACCTGCAGACTGACATCAATTTGCGGGTATCGGCGCCGAAATTCACCCAGCCATGCAGGAACTAGGTACTCGGCCACGGTCATGCTCGCGCCGATATTTATCTGAGTCTTATGTTCGGATCGAAGTGCCTGTGTTCCGGCGACCAACTGTGCTGCGGCATCGAGTGTAACCCGGGCCCATTCCACCACCAGGATTCCCTCCGTGGTCAACGTAGACCCCCTTGGCGTCCGCTGGAGCAGTGTTAGCCCCGTGTTCTTCTCGAGACCCTTGATAGCTCGGCTCGCGGTGGGCTGGGTCATGCCAAGCGAACGCGCTGCCGCGCCCACGCTTCCGAGGTCCGCGACCATAACGAGGACTTCCAGGACTGTCAGATCGGGCCAAGGGGTCATGCCAATAGTGTATGGGCACATACGGAAGTGGGGTCTACTGGCAACTTTGGGGAAATGACACATTGACATCATGTTGAAAAATCCGGCGGGCGGCCCCGCCAATTCCGTTTCGTCCGAAACTCTTGCCCCGGCCCCAGCAGCTGCTGTGGCGTCGGGCGATTCAAAGCGTTTTGCCCGTCACGCCGCAGTCCGGCAGCTTCCTGGCGTGGCGGCCTGTAGCCTTGCCGCTGTAGTTGCCATATCGGCTGCCGGGTTCCTGCCGACAGTCAGCCCACTTCTGGTTGCTATCGTGCTCGGCGTGGCGCTTCGGAACACCATGCGATTGCCCGCTTCGTGGGACGCCGGGCTGCTCTTCACTTCGAAGAGGCTGTTGCGCGCCGGCATCGTGCTTATGGGCCTTCAGTTGGTTTTGTCCGACATCCTTGCCCTCGGTCCAGCGATGCTCGTGGTGGTTGTAACCGTGGTGGTTGTGGGTATCGCGGGAACGTACCTGGCCGGAAGGCTGCTGAAGCTCAGCGTCACGCAGAGCCTGCTGATCGCATCCGGCTTTTCCATTTGCGGTGCGGCCGCAGTGGCGGCAGCCGACGGAGTACTGGACGCGGAGGAAGAAGAAGTGGTCACAGCAGTCGCGCTTGTCGTCATTTTCGGCACGTTGATGATTCCGGTTGTTCCGGCCGTCAGCAGCCTGCTCGGCTTGGAGAACGCGCAGGCAGGGCTGTGGGCTGGGGCATCCATTCACGAAGTGGCCCAGGTCGTTGCTGTCGGTGGCATGCTCGGCGGAGGCGCGCTGGGCGCGGCGGTGGTTGTGAAACTCGCCCGCGTTCTAATGCTGGCCCCGGTTATGGCGGTACTGGGTCTTGTCCAGCGACACACTTCCAGGGACTTCGAGATTTCCGGCCGGCAGCGTCCACCGATTATTCCGTTGTTCGTCGTTGGTTTCATAGCTATGGCCATGCTCAGTAGCACCGGCGCGCTGCCGGGGATCGTTCTGGAGGCCGGAGGGATGATGCAGACTTTCCTTCTGGCTGCAGCTATGTTCGCCCTCGGCTGCGGAGTCAAAGCATCACTTCTCAAGAAAGCCGGCGCGAGGCCATTCATCCTGGGAACAATTTCAACAACTTTGGTTGCTTCGGTCGCTTTGGGCGGGGTCCTGCTGGTTTCGTGACCGCAAGGAGCCTACCGGGCACAACCCAACGGAGTCCGTCAGGCGCGAGAAGGAGTACAGCATGAACGAAACACAGACTAGGACCCACTCGGCCACTTGGCTTTCGCTTGTTCCCGGCACTCGAGTCGACGCCTGCGATGCCAGCGGTCGTCGATGGTCAGGGACAATTGAAGTGACGCACCACGAGCTCGGCCTCGTGTGGATTTGTGATCACCTGGGCGAGCGGAAGATTCTCGATATCCACGTCCATACCCTCCTGCGGCTTGTGCCGGGGGAGAAGCCGCAACAGACGACTCAGCATCGTCGAAACGTTCACCGCGGTAGGCCATAGAGCCGAACTGGTGCGTCCTGCCGCGTTACTTGTTTCTTCCGCGGGCGGCTACGCGCCAGTGGTCCACAACTCGACCTCCGCTGGTCACGGTGACGTCGTCTACGAGGTTCATTGCCAAGCAGACGTGGTTGGGGACCACACGCAGGCGCTCTCCCAGCGCGGGCATGACAGCGTCCGCCGGCCACACTACGGTGGCGTGGTGCTCCGATAATGCTGTTATCCGCGCTTCTGGGTGGTCCAACAGCCGCCCAAATCCGGTGGCCCAGCCGGGCCGGTCTCCGCCGAGGATCTTGCTGCCCGAATCCAGGATGATCCTCCGCGGTATAGCGTCGGTGCCGTCATGTCGGCTGACGACTGTTGCGGCAACAGTCAGCGCGATGTCTTCTGGCGTGCACCGTTCGAGTTCCAACTGTTGGGCATCACCGAAGACGTAAACGCCCGGACGGACTTCTGTGGCTATGGATGGGCCGGTGAGGGTGGCACTTGGGGTGGATCCGCCGCTGCGGTGGACGACGCGGAATCCAGCCTCGTTGAGAAGGTCCGCGGCCGTGCCAAGGGCCCGGCGTTCCTCGTCCGCGGCCTGTTGCGGCATGCCGGGGGCGTAACTGTGTCCGGGAAATGTAAAGACCCCCGTTACCCTCAGCCCGGCCTGCTCCGCGGCACGGGCTACGGCGACGGCGGCGTCCGGTGCTATGCCACTGCGGTGATGGCCGCTGTCGATCTCCAGCAGGACTTCAATCTCATCAACTGCATCCATGAGGGAGGCGGCCAGCATCTTGGCCGCTTCTTCTGAGTCCAGTCCTACTGCCACGCGGGCCTTGGCTGTCAGACGGCGCAGTCGATCAGCCTGCCGCGGCCCGATCCAAAGAGGGTAGGCAATGAAAATGTCTTTGGCCCCGTACTCTGCAAATACCTCCGCCTCTCCGAGGGTTGCCACAGTTATTCCGACGGCACCGGCCGCCAGCTGCAGTTGAGCGATTTCGGGTACCTTATGCGTCTTAACGTGCGGACGAAGGTCCAATCCGTTGGCCCGGACCGCAGTTGCCATGCGGTCAATATTTCGTTGAAGTATGTCCCGGTCGATCATGATCTCCGGTGTGTCGATTTCCGTTGGGATGGTCATCTGGCTTGCTCATGTCTGTCAGTGAAGTAGCGGCGGAGTGTGAGGCTGCGCCTGGGATGCGAATGACTTTCACAGACTGTTGCAGCTTGTAGGCTCTGATTGCAAGTCCGCAACCAACCGAAGAAGTACGGCACCGCCTGCGCCGCATCACGGCCGGGGTTCACGAGGATCATGGCCAATATCGCGCACGGTCATTTGCTCTCACCGTTGGTGAAGAGAATGGACCCGGCCGGGGTTCGCTCCGCTGCGGTATGTGTGGAAAACGCAGGCGGTCCCTCGACGTGATGTAGAGGGAGCCGCTTGTAATCATTCTCAAGCGCGAACGCGCAGTATGTAGTGGGTCCTCCCTAGCGTGCGACTTCGAAGAGGCCCGCGGCCCCCATCCCGCCGGCCGACACACATTGAAACCACGACGAATTGTTGGTCGCGGCGTCGCGCCTCGAGCAGGGCGCTGCCCACGGCCCGCGAGCCCGTCATCCCGTACGGGTGGCCCAGGGCGATCGCGCCGCCGTTGACAATCATCTTCTCCGGGTCGATCCCCAGAAAGTCCCGGCAATGGACGGCCTGCGAAGCGAAGGCCTCGTTCAGCTCCCACAGCCCGATGTCCTCAACGCCCAGCCCGTGGAGCTTCAGGAGCTTCGGGATGGCGGTGACCGGCCCGATCCCCATCTCGTCGGGCTCGCACCCGCTGACGGCGATGCCGCAGTAGTAGCCCAGGGGCTCCATGCCCAATGACGCCGCATAGCCGCTATTCATCAGGACGTTGGCGGAGGCTCCGTCGGACAGCTGCGAGGCATTGCCGGCGGTCACTGTCGGATGCGCGGTGAATTCCCCGGGCTGCAGGACCGTGCGGAGCCCCGCCAGGGTAACGGGGTATTGGACCTGCACTTTGGTTCCTTCCTCGTCGTTCTGACTTCACCACTTCATGCAGGTCTCTGTTGCAGGCGACATGACCCTGCGGCCCGGATCATCGGTGTCAGGGGTAGGCGACAGCGACCGGACGGACCTTTGCTTCCTATATCGATCAGCTGTTCTGGTCGTCAGGGAACTCGTCCAGCACTTGCGGAACTCTCAGCGGCGTTGAACATGCTGTGGAGGACATCGGCCGGGTTACCGACACCTCCGAAGCGGTGTGCACGATCGATGGCGACTCCAGCGCAGCACCGAGCCCACACGGCAGAACCCTCGTCGGCAGAACCTGAAGCTCCAAGCCGGATCCCGCGGGACCCGACGGGACAGTGCTGGCCGCAGATACTCCGCCCTTATTGCTGTACGTCCCCGTCGAGCAGGCGAAGGTCTTGACGGCGGCGCCTTGCCAACTCAATATCCGTAGAACTGATCATCTGCACATTGTCGGGCCGGCTTGAGACGCCACGCAGTTCACCGCTTTCGAGCATCAGCAGTACCTGATGGACGTCAACGTTCAATGCCTCGGATGCCTGTTCAACAGTCAGATAGCGGTCGTAGCGGCGAGTCACATCTCACTCCAGGTGCGGTTACAGCTCGAATTCGGAAAATCAGCGGCCGGTCGACAACCCGCGATCGCTATTTCGGTACCGATGGTGCTCTCAGCGGCCCGCCTGCTCCCAGGGCCAGAGAGGCTGTCAGCCGCCAAGTAAGGTGACCGCCGCCGGCTTGGAGTGGCTCTCTTGATGTCTCATGAGTCCCCTCTTCACGTCGGCGACGCCACGCCCGTACCCCAGACCATAACCGCTTAGGTGACGACCTCAACCAATAGTAGGTCTGGCACAGCAGCCGGGAAAGGCACGGAACTACCCTATTCGCTTCTGGCGCCGGTGACCGCGGCTTGGACGGGCCTGGCCCTTAGCGGTCAACTCAGCTCTGCACTTATCTCGTCGTGGCTGTTGGCCAGCGATGTCGGGACGTGGATGGCCTGGCCGAGGCTGCAGGATGTAGGGATTGTCCTGTCCGTACCTGTGGCCGGGGTGCGGGACCTCTGAGCATCGCAGCGGTTTCAGGGCGATGTTGTGCAGGACCTTGGCGACCTGGCCACAGGGGACATCATTGAAGTTCGGCACCATGGACGAGGCCACAACCGCGGAGGGGTGCTTTGGTTAGGTAGTTGATCCCTGCATCGGGTGCGATGGCTACGATGGTCGATCCTGCGGGCGCCGACAGGGCTGTTTGAAGTGCTGCGGCCACGGCGAGGCCGGAGGAAGGGCCAAGGATGCGTCCTTCTTCGGTTGCAAGGCGGTGGACAGTTGAATAGACCAGGTCATTGGGGATGCGGATGAACTCGTCCACGATGTGTGGATTGAATGTCGTTGGCCAGTCGGCTCTATCCCAGGTGTTGCCGACGCCGTCTACGATGATCTCGCCGGGTTCTCCTCCGCTGTAGACGGAGCCAACCGGATCTGCGCCGATCACTTTTACTGCGTCGAGGCTTCGATCCTTCAGGTAAGCACCGGTTCCGCTGATGGTTCCTCCGGTGCCGATGCTGCTGTGGTCTCCAGGCGCCGGGTATATCGGCGGCGAGCCTGGCTGCAACATTGCGGGCGTTTTCCGCAGATTCCGCTGGGGCAGTCCAGTCGGTCAGTAGTACTTCTGCGTTGAAGCTTCTGAGCACTGCCAGTTTTACTTCGGATGTGGTGTCTGCGGCGACCACGATGACAGGATGTCCGGTCAGTGCTCCGATGAGTGCCAGTCCGATGCCGGTATTGCCGGAGGAACTTTCGACGATTGTGGCGCCTGGTCGGAGCACCCCTGACTGTTCGGCCTCCCGCACCATGTGAGGGCCGACGATTCAACAGGATTGCCGACGAAGTCGCCAAGGTTCTTTGGAAGGCCGGATCCTCGTGGGCAAGAAGCTCATCATTGTCACGTTCTGGTTGGACGTATTGGACTTGGAATTGGCGGCTTAGTCCTCGGGAAGAGCAGCGAAAGCCTTCTTGGTGTCGCGGTACCATCCCATGCCCTTGATGGGATTTTTCCAGCGGCCCTTCATCGCCTCACGGGCCTCCTGATGAGCTGAGTCACCGGCTAGGACGGCTTCCTTGAGGTGCTGGTCTTGTGCGTTGATGATCTCGTCCGCTGTATTGCCTCGGAACGTGAGGTCGCAGGGGCCACCGAGTTGCTTGCAGGTCATGCTTTTCATGGCTGTTTCCTCTTTGGTTATGCATCGAATTGTGGAAACTCTATGCGGCGAGCCTAACTGACGTGCAAGTTTAGCCATTCGACCTACGTCCTGGCCTGACTCTCGGAACTGAGCGCACGGCATGTGGTCGGGTTTCCGCGGTTCGGTGTCGTTGTCGTCGTCGTACAGGTGCAGGACGTGGCGCATGGCTTCAAGCCGGGCGCGTTTCTTGTCGTTGCTGAATATTGCCTCTTTGGACGCCGTGTGGGAATCCCATTTGTCGAGCGAAGCCGGATCCATGGGGGAGAGCTTCCATTGCCGCACCGGGGCTGCCTGGCGGATCGCGAACCGCGTGGGCTAAGACTTGAAAGTATCGTTCACCGTTTCGTGTCATCCGTACCGATTGTCACGGAACCAGTTCTAAGCGTGCCCGTCGTTCCCAGGCGACATGAGGGCTTTGGTCCCGGAGCTTCACTCGGAGCTCATCGGTAGGTAGCCGGCCGGGCCAGGGCGCGCCATCGCTGTCACTCGCTGTCCGGCCGGTCGTGAAGGTATCTCGAAAGAAGAAAGGCGGTCTGCTTCTCACATTTCATGATCGGTCTGAGGTGGGCCACTGCCAGCGTTGTTAGAAAACTTTCCGGGTCAACGTCGGTGCCGCTTCGAAGCGACCGTTCCAGGTCGAAGGCAAGTTGGGCAAGCCGTTCGGCACCCACCATCTGGCTGGAGGTCTTGAGGCTGAGGACCGAATCCAGCGCGCCGGCCAGGTCTCCGGTGGTCAGCGTCATGCGCACTCTTTCGGTCCGGGCGGGAAGGAGGGCAATGAAGTTGTGCAGGAACGCACTCCAGACCCCATCGTCGTTATCGAGTTCGTGGCGCAATTTGTTCACCACGTTGGGATCAAGGAGGGGCTTGGCGTGGACGTCGTCGCCCGTCATCAGCCCTAGGCCTCGGGATAAGGGGCAGCCAGGTTGTGGCTTCTGGAGCAGGGATTGATGCGCTCATGTGCTGAGCAAGTAGTCATGCGTGTGACGGTACGGAGCGGACGTTGGGGAAACCCTGCATGCCGACCTCGGGTCGCCGGGTGTCGCCCGAGTTCTATGCCCCCAGCGTGCTCCCCGTCGTGTCCGGGGCCTGCCCTCTAGCGCGCCGGCCACAAATGCTAGGGATTTCCTTGGGGGCCTCCCGGGCACAGCTTCATAGGATTTCTTCAAGGCGGAGGCGTCAAGCTGCCGGTATCTGGTTGGGGAGTTCAGCCCCCAGAACTCCTTCCGGCCAGTGGGCCGGGCTTGGCATCGCGCTAACCGATGCCAAGCCCGGCGGTCAGGGCAACCGCTCCAAAACGTGACTGGCCCACTCATGCCGAACGTCTTTGGAGCGCTTGAGGTCGGCCGCCAGCTCCGCTCGCTCAGCGTTCGGCACCTACTGTCTGGCCGGGGTATCTAGGCTGAGGACAGCGTCCACGGCGCAGGGCAAATCCCAGGCGGTCAGGGTCAGGTGGACCTTGACGATCCTGCCGGGACGCATCGTTGATGAAGTTTCGCACGAAGACTTTCCAGACGCGTTCCTCGTCGTCCTCTTCATCCTCAGCCTGTTCCAAGACTGCCGGATCAAGCCTTGCGTCGTCGATCCATCAGCGTCCCCAAGACTTGCAATCAACGCTACGTGGCACCGGACAGTGGGCGCATGCGTAGCCGGTACTCGATTCTTGGCCAGCCCACGCGCGTCGGCCGGGTCAGGCGGCCGTGTCGGTTAGGTCGCGGTGGGCTTCGGCGAGGATAGCCGGTGCGGTTTCGTAGAGTGCGGACACTTCGGTGCTGAGGCGCCGGGCGCTTTTCAGGGCGAGGCCGAATTGGTTGCCGCGGACGAGGGGTTCAAGTTCCAGGCAGCACAGTTCGGCGGTGATGGCACCGGACATGGCGGAGGCGACTTTCAGGCTCAGGACCGCTTCATGGGAGGCTTCCTGGTCGCAGTCGATGATGCCGCGGAGGATGCGTTCGAGCCGGTCGGGGAGCATCGCCAGGTAGGTCTCGAGGAACTTCAGGGTGTCAGCCGGGCTGTCCAGTTGCGCGGCGAGTTCTCGGACCCGGTCAAAGTGAAGCAGGCTCCGGGCCCGGTCAGGCACGTGTTTCCTCGGCCGGCGCCGGCGTGGCTTCCGGCTCGGGTTTCTTGCCCCAGATGCTGGCGAGGAGCATGATGACCAGGACCGCGGGAGCGCCGTACATGAGGGTGTTCAGGACGACGGGTTCCCGCAGCGCCCGGATGGCGTTGCCGACATAGGGGACGGTCAGGACGTGCCGGTCGATCGAGGCGCCGTTGATGGTCGCCTTCCACGGGTCCACGCCGTTGTTGGCGTCCCCCTTGGTCTGGATCGTGGTGGTCCCGTCCGGGTTGGTGGTGATGTCGGTGATCCGGTGGGTTTCAATCCGCCGGTCTTCGACGGGGATGCTGTAGGTGACGATGTCGCCTACCTTGATGTCCTCGACGGGCGCGGGCCGGGTGACGACGATGTCGCCGGGATTGATCAGCGGGGCCATCGACCCGGTGAGCATGGTGGAGGTCTGGTAGCCGAGCAGCCGCGGGCCGATGGCGAGCATTAGGAAGGCGGCCGCGGCCAGGACCAGGAACGCGGTGGTTAGGAATGAGACGGTACGGCGGAGGATCCGTGCCACCGGCCAGGTACCGGAACGAGAACCCGCAGCGTGCGCCCGAGCCTCGGCCCGGCTGCGGGCAGGGGTGGTTGTGACGGCGGCGCTCATATGGGGGTCCTCGTTCCGGTAATTGGGGGTCGGCTACTTGGTGGTGGCGGTCCGCTGGGTGGCGGTGAAGGTGAACCCGATGGTGCTGGTCAGGCCCTGGAGCGCGTTCGGGGCGGAGGCCGGCAGCGTGGTGGTGACCTTCAGGTGATCGGCCTGGCCCGCTGTCAGGGCAGTCAGGTTGGCCAGCGTCTTCGGGGTGACGGTCAGGATGGGGGAGCTGGCCAGCACGGTGGTGGCGCCGCCGGCGCAGGAGTACGGTGCGGCGCTGCCGGTCCAGGCGGTGGCGCAGTTCTCGATGGTCAGCTGCAGGCCGTTGACCAGTTCGGAGGTCAGGAGTGACCCGGTGGCCCCGGCGGAGGTGTCCAGGGTGATGTTGTTCAGCGCTGAGTTGCCGCCATTGGTGAGCTTGACGAGCTTCTCGACCTTGTCTCCAGGCAGCAGGCCGGCGACCGGAACGCTCAGGGTGTTATCGACGCCGGCGTCGGCCAGGGCGATGTTGACGGTGCCGGCGGTGACTTCCTGGCTGGCGGAGGTGGTGGAGGTGAAGGCGCCGTACGTGCCCAGTCCGGCCACGGCGGCGGCGGTGCCGACCAGCGCGACGGAGGCGATGATCTTGCTGGCGGTGGTCTTCAAAGCGATGCCCATGGCGGTGTCCTTTTGCGTGACGGGCCCTGCCCCCAAGTGGGCTGGCCGTGGATGTTTTACAGTCCCTGTCGGCCTGTCTGGGATCAACTATGTAGTTGCAGAATCAAGGATTCACATCACCGGCAGTCAAGCTTTCCTCAAGATCGCATCAACCCAAATTGAGGGTGTTTTCGCAGGTCAAAACGATGCTGGCGCCGCGAATCGGATTTTTGTGACCCGGCCCACGAGGGTCATCGGAGATTTGCCGACAATCTGACGGCGTCTTGATCGGTTCTTGAGATCCATGCTGAAAAGTTGTCCACGGCCCCCGGGGGAGCGCACGAAGCGCCGACCATCCGGCGGCCGGGAAAGGTACAAAGGTTGCTGAACGTCAGGGGCATCGGCCGCCGCGGGCAGATCAAGCTCGCCGGCGCCATTGCTGCATGCCTGATCGCCGGTGCCCCGGCCGCCAACGCGGTGTTCACGCGCGCCGCCGACGCCGGGACCATGGCCGTCGGGACGTACACGCTGGCCGCCCCGACCGGAAACGTCGTCGTCCCGCTGTGCACCCCGAACGGAGCCAGCGGCAAGTACCGCCTGACCGTCACGGTGGCGAGCCACGGAACGGTCCCGAAGGCCACCCACTACGTTCTGACGCTCCGGGACGCCGCAGGGGTGGCCCAGTCCACCACGACCCTCACGCCTTTGGGGTCAGGCACGAGCAACAACGCTGTCAAAGGCTGGGGCTACACCATCGACGCCCAGTACCGGACAGCCTCCACGACCTGGTCGAGCACGAGCACGCCCATCACCGCCTGCTAGTGGCCGTGCGCGGTCCATGCCTTTCCAGCTCTGCTTAGCATTCACTGACCTCAATGTGAAAAGCGGAAGGCCCACATTCTGATCGAATGCGGGCCCTTGCGCGTCGCGTGCAGGACATCTGGGGATTTTTGGTGGATGGTTCGCCGGGGCTCACCTTGGAACTGGGCGTCCGCTGACGCGGCCGGCTATTGGGATCCAGGGTGCAGGTCGAGCTCGCTGGCGCCATAACAGCCAACCTCCCAAAAAGGGAACTCCCGGGGGTAGGGTTTGCCCTAGCCGACGAAGGGGTCACCATGAGCTACAAATATCGAACTGTCCGGGTTCGCGGTACCGAGCTGGTTGGAACAATTGCCAGGAAGCACGGGAGTGCGGCAGAGATCTACGAAACGTCCAAGGACCCAAGTACATCAGTGGTACCGGTGTTCTTCGAGGTAACTGGCGAGGTCCGTTTCTTCGACAGGTCGGTGCTGGAGGACGTGGTGGGGCCAGCCAGCTAACCGTCTAGGCACACAGGCGCCGGCCACGCGGGCCTGCTCGGTGGGACGGGTAGTCAGGTTGTCGACTGCCCTCACACGCGCGCCAGCCATTCGAGGACGAGTGCGTGCACCAGGCGGGGTTGCTCGAACAGCAGCCCATAGCTGGCGCGATCGAGCATGGCATTACCACTGGATGGGGATGGGATTTCGCGGCTTCCGGACCGTCCGGCAGCCCAGCGCGAAAAGATCCTCATCAGGCCTTCTTCGTCAACGAGGGACGCAGTGGGAGCCGCGTCCCCCTGGAACCGCGCAGTGTTTCCGCCGTTTGCGCCACGAAGTAGCTGCGGTAAGTGGCTCCGAGATCGGGTGCAATTCGCTGGCCCGATCAGCCAATGAAACAAATTCTACGTGCTTGGGCACGTCTAGCGCCTGCGCGCCATCGGGGCAGTTGAGCGGAAGCCCGATGACCCGGCCGAGTCTTCGGTTAACGATCGCCTGTCCGGGACGAAGGCGGCGGCGCTGGAGTGTGGCCAGCCCGGCGCGAGATCGTCGTCTTCGGCGATTTTGCGGTTGGGGGACGGCCGATTCGGTCCTGGGAAGGCTGGCCAGCAAGGCCACATCCTGCTTAGAGTGCTCTCTTGCCCATTTTCAGGAGAGGACTTTCATGGCGGCCGAGGACTACTTCGTTCACCGCCACCGGGACGCGTTCATTGCGGCGGACCACCTCGATATCTGGCGTCCAATTCCACGCGGAAGCACGAACGCTCCGATCCAGATCGACCAGCAGACGGGATAACCGCGTCAGTCGAATACCGGGCCGAACACGCCCCGGCCCTGGCCCGTGCGATCCTCGAAGCGGTCGGCCTGGACCCGCGGACCGTTTTCCTCGGTGAACTGCCGGACCTGAAAAGTTGATAGCAGAGATTTCACCCGCAGTCCACGCTCGCTGACGCCGTCACCCGGTCACTGTGTCGCCATGCCGGTGGGCGACCTTCCACTCGCCGTTTTCACGCCGATATATCTGTGTTGCCCGCAGCACGTAGCTGCGGGGCTCGCCGTCGATTGAGGCCGAGGTGTGCTCCAGTCCGGCGGTGTAGGCCATGTCGCCCACGACGTCATACGCCAACAATTCGAATCTGTACGACGTGCAGTTGGAGAACTGCAGTGCAAGACCGGTGAACAGCTCGTCAAGTTCCTGCTGGCCGGAGGCGTTACGCCAGGCACCGAGGACGCTCACGGGTTCGTTGCGGGACCAGAGCGCCCGGCGGGGGCCGGCGTCACCGTTGTGAAGGGCCAGTTCAGCGTCATGCAAATCAGTCTTTACCCAGAACAGGAAGTCCTCAGAGTCAGCCATAGGCATAGTATGCTCCGGCAGGGCTGAAAATGGGCGGACTGACCTGAAAGGCCTCCCCGAACGCTGTCATCGCCGCCACCGAATTCAGCTCAAAAGCACCGAATTCCCTGGACCAGCCAAGGTCTCCGGAAACTATTGCAGCCCCCACGGCGTCTGCCTACCATGAGAATCACCAGCGCTCGTGGGAAAGGTCGTCGTCATGTCCATTATTGTCGGGGTCAAGGTTTTCGCTGATACAAACACCTTCACGACGTCGCTTGACGAGCGTGCAGACGAGTTCAGAGCCATCAGTGCGCGCGCTAAGGACGCAGGCGCAATCCACCATCGGTTCGGCCTCGGGGACGGCTTCGTATTCGTAATTGACGAGTGGGAATCTGCGGCAGCCTTCGAGAAGTTCTTCTCTGACCCCGAGTTGCAAGCGTTCGTCGGTTCCATCGGCGGGGACCCCAACAAGGCCGCCGAGATTACCATCGGGGAATCAATTAACTCCCCCGACGAATTCTGATCTAAGCCCAGACTCCGCGCCTCCCTTCGGGGCACGTCGTGCGGCCCAAGCACGGTGCATCCACGGCCCGGTCATGTCCACCGGATTCAGAGGAGCAACAGGAGATCAGGTCGACCTTCACATATGTTCAGTCTGTGGTGCGGAAAAGGCAACTGCGTAGCGCCCAGCACGGTCGGCCACGCCAACGGATGAATTCACAACAGAAGTGGCGTTACCCTTCACGCTCAAGGAGATGGCCCCTCTCTAACAACCTTGCAGGTACCACGATGTGGCGGCACCTAGCGATGGCGAGTGCATTTCACCACCGTGCCCGTCGTCCGATCCACCGCATAAGCGACGGCAGCACCACCGGCGTAGGCAAACAAATCCGCTGCGCCGAACGTGGTTCCGAGGACCAGCCGAAAGGGTGGCCAGGATTCTCCGAGTTCGGCTGGAATACCAGTGAGTTGGAACAGCTCGATCATCACACATGCTGTAACGGCTACGGCTGCAATCAGTGCCTTGGGCTTCGACGGAATCAGGATGGCCACGAGAACATAGACCAGAACCGCGTACAGGCCGTCACCTGCAGGGCCCGTCCACGCGGCATCGCTGAACGTGCGAATGCTCAGCCCAAGCACAACGCTCGTCAGCCCTGCGATGCACAGCAAGTTCCGTCGGATCCTTGAACGCCGCCCCGGTTCGACGGAACAGCTCACAGCCCCAGCACCGCCGGTGTTCCCAGGCAGATCATTTGCCCCAAGCCCCCATCGTCGAAGTTGCCCATTCCCTCCCCAATGCGGGCCACGAGAATCTTCGCATTCAGCCTAGCTCAGTGCTCTGTTGTGGTAGGCGAGCCGGCCGATGGGGGAGCGCCCGGCTTGGGCAGGCTGGAATTGCGAACTGCATTTTGCGGTTCGTTGCTTCTGGATGCTCTTCGCCATGACCGGTACAGAGCCCAAAACCCATTCCGAGGGGGTCTATGCGTCCCTGCGTACCGATCGCTTTCGCGGCTTGCGTCGGGATCGCCGTTTTCGTGTTCATCAATGTTCCGTGGAACACCCGAATGCCGTATGACGGGAAATTTGACCGGAGTGGTAGTGGGATCCCGATGCAGATCGCGATGCTTGCCGGCTTGGTACTCCTTTTCGGCATTTGGCGGGCGGCAAGAAAGGCTGACGCGCATCATATGCGGAAGGGGTCGCGCGTCGGTGCGTATATCTTCGGAACAGCGATGATCCTTGCCTGCGCCGTCAGCCAGTGGGTGATGGCGAGCGGAATCCTGATAGCCGGCGGATATTCCTCCCGGTAGTGCGCGTCGGGGAGCTGCCGCCCCTGCGCCCGCACACTCTCCCCATGGGTCTAAGAAATGATGCTCTTGGACACCCCACCGCATCCGGAAGAACTGAAGCCCTTCCTCGTTTACGGGGCAATCCTTACGGGAGTGAAGAGGGTGTCTTTATCAGCATTCCAGTCGTCATCAGCAGAATGCGCTTCGGGCTATTCGTGCTTGGATTCGCGCTTCCTAATCACGCTGCATTTGAATGGTGACTTCGTAGGAGTCTGAGCCTTCAGGAGACTCCTCGATGCACAGTGACTCTCCGCTCACTCCGTCAAACTCGGTCTTGATGCAACCGACATACAGTCCCGTAACCGGGCCGTCCGATCTGGACTTCATCCCGAACCTGTCTGCTGTCTCTTCAAGGCCGACCTTGTGGTCCACGGACCACCGAGCGGTCAAACGCAAGCAGGATGTGTCGATGGAGAGACATCCTGGATCGACCTTGGGGTCGTGGCGGAAGACCTCAACCCAATCATCCTCCGGTACGTTGTCAGCCCGGGTCATCATTTCATTGGCCTTCTTCTCCTGGGAGCCTCCACCACCATTGATCTCCTGAGCGAGGGCGGAGCATCCCACGAATCCAAGAATGCAGAGCAGAGTCACGGCCAGGGCGATTCCACCGAGTATCCAGCCAAGCTTGCTCTTCTTATGCGGCGGTGGCCCCTGCCACTCGGTCTGAGGTGGTCCGTAGTTGGGCAGTTGACGTGGATACGGTGGCTGGTGCTGGCGGTACGGGTCCATTCCGTAGCCTCTCTGGTCGAATTACTTGGGTCTCCCACTGGTTGGGGCTGCCCGCACTACGCAGCGGAGCACCCACTGAGGATCCGGTGACCGCCCGCGCAACGCTCCCGGTCAGGCCGGATTAACGTGCACAATGATGACCTGGACGTTCTTGGAGCCGTCGTAGCGAAGGTCGTAGGTGACATCGAGTCCGGTCGACGTGCCAGGGCCCAAGGCGAAGTCGCCCTTGTCCTCCGGCCGGCTGGAGATGGACTCGATCCAGCGCTCTGCGGAATCACTCGGGATGCCGTATCGGTCAACGCCGTCACGAATCAGGGCGGCGTAATCCGCCAAGGACTCAGCTGTGAGAAAGTACGTGGCCTCAGTGAAGTCAGACCGGGTGTTCATACCGTTCAGGCGAAGCCGGTCGGTCTTGGCGCTGATCGTTCCGCTGGGCCCATGAATCTCCAGGGCCATCACGCCATCGTCAATGCTCACACTCGGCGCCTGGCTGGTGCCGTCCTCAAGGCCGACGCTCATTTTGGTGAGCTGCCCCGATGTCATATCCAGTCGGGCCACTTTGGTCGCTTTGATCTGCGCAATGCCGGCCTCATCCAGACGGGCGTAGCCGTCGGCGGCCGCCGTCGCTGTGGTGGTAGCGTCAGCGCCTCCATAAGGGACGACGCAGCCGGTGAGCAGGAGTGGAACGAGCAGAATCGACGCAGTAATGCCCTTCATTTGTATCCCCCAATGAGTGTGTGACGGTCAGGCCAGTAAATCACCTGCGTGCGACGACCACGGACTCCGGGCCAGGGTTGTTGTGCCCATGGCCGGCGACAGCACAAGTGTGGAAGCCTTCCGACGGAACTGTTGGGGATGCCTCGTCCCGGCTCGCTCGCGATGCGTCGAGCCCCCACCTGATCGCGATCAACAGACCGTCGTCTTCCTGACCGGCGCGCAGGACCTGAATGCATCACAATTTCAGATGTGATTGCCCTGTTTTATGAGCTATGCAGATGCACTGGCCTCAAGTGAAAATGGATCAACCGTCACTTATGAGGACCACAGCGGCCGCAATTCCAGCCGGAATTCCCAAAGAAGGGATCGGCCGCGCGCGATTCTGTCGGGCGCACGGAGGAACGCTGTGGCAATGTTGCTGAAATTAGGAGATCGACATGATTAGCCAAGAGGTTGAGGTCCTCGTCGTAGGCGCCGGTCAAGCCGGGGTTGCGATGAGCGAGCATCTGAGCGAACGCGGGATATCGCATCTGGTCCTGGAGCGGCACCGTATCGCCGAGCGGTGGCGCACCATGCGGTGGGACTCCCTGGTTGCGAACGGGCCGGCCTGGCATGACCGCTTTCCGGGCTTGGAATTCTCAGACGTTGAGCCGGGGGCGTTTCCGTCAAAGGAGCAGGTGGCGGACTACTTCGTTGCCTATGCAGAGAAAATTGGTGCACCGATCCGCTGCGGCGTGGAGGTGACATCCGTCCGCAGGAAAGTCGGCTCACCCGGATTCCATGTGCAGACATCGGACGGGAACTTCGACGCACGCTACGTCGTGGCAGCAACGGGGCCGTTCCAGCGGCCGGTGATTCCCGCCGTCGTTCCCGACACTGCCGACCTCGTGCAAATCCACTCGAGCTCCTACCGCAACCCGGCACAGCTGCCGGAAGGCGCCGTCCTCGTGGTCGGTGCCGGATCCTCCGGTGTGCAGATTGCCGCCGAAATCCAGCGGTCGGGTCGGCAGGTCTTCCTCTCGGTCGGTCCGCACGACCGGCCGCCGCGGAGTTATCGCGGACGCGACTTTTGCTGGTGGCTCGGGGTGCTCGGCATGTGGGACGCTTCCACCCCTGCGGCGGGCGCGGAGCACGTCACGATCGCGGTGAGCGGTGCAGACGGCGGCCACACCGTCGACTTCCGGGCCCTCGCCGAGAACGGCATCAAGCTCGTCGGCCGAACCGAATCATTCGAGGACGGAACGATGCGCTTCGCTGGGGATCTCCGTACCAACATCGCGAACGGCGACGCTCACTATCTGCAGCTCCTCGACGCAGCTGACGCGTACATCGAGCGCAACGGCCTTGATCTCCCCGAAGAAACTGATGCCCGCACCCTGGGGCCCGCCCCGGAGAGCGTCACCGACCCCATCCGGCAGCTCGACCTCGCCGCTGCCGGAGTTGCCTCGATCGTCTGGGCCACCGGCTTCGCTGTCGACTACAGCTGGCTGGAAGTGGACGCATTCGACGAGAAGGGCAAGCCGCGGCAGCAACGCGGAGTCTCTGCCGAGCCTGGGGTCTACTTCCTCGGCCTGCCGTGGCAGTCACGCCGCGGATCCAGCTTCATCTGGGGCGTATGGCACGACGCCAAGTACGTCGCTGACCAGATCGCCATCCAGCAGAGCTATCTGGCCCACACCGAGCAGGACGCCCTGGCGGCGAGCGGCGCGGTGTGACGCCGGTGGCATAGGGAGAGCCAGCCAGCCAAGGAACGGCCAAGGGGACCATGCCACGGAGGCATGGTCCCCTTCGCTGTTGCCGTTGGTGTTGCTGCTGCCTCTGCTGCTCCGTGCCGGGACACCGGCCGACGGAAAGGGACCCCGGCACAGGGGGAAGCACAGCAAGAAAGCAGGCAGACAGGAAAGGGCCCGTTGCGTGGAAAATAGTCCACGCAACGGGCCCTGATAAGGTTCCGCCTGACGTCAGCCCAACCCGGCCAACGACCTGGCCGAAAGAGCGTCCTCCATCTTCCGCTGGTCGAGCAGTCCACGCTCAATCACCAGGTCCGCAATGCCCCGCTGGGAAGCAAGAGCCTCCTTGGCCAGTTCAGCCGCGGCGGCGTAGCCGATCAAGGGAGCCAGCCCGGTGACGACGCAGATGGAGTCGAGCATGCGCTGCTGCAGCATTTGTGTGTTCGCCGTGATGCCGTCCACGCAGTGGGTCCGCAGCTGGCGGCAGGCCACTGTCAGCCAGGCGATCGACTCAAGGAGGGAGTCGGCGATGACTGGCTCGAAGGCGTTGAGCTGGAGCTGGCCAGCCTCCACAGCCATGGTCACGGTTGCGTCGGCGCCGATGACGCGGAAGGCAACCTGGTTGACCATCTCGGGGATGACCGGGTTGACCTTGCCGGGCATGATGGACGACCCCGCCTGCACGGCGGGGAGGTAGATCTCCCCGAATCCCGTCTGCGGACCGGAGGAAAGCAGCCGGAGGTCGTTGCAGATCTTGGAGAGCTTCACGGCCGCCCTTTTGAGCACACCGGACACAAGCATAAAAACGCCGGTGTCGCTGGTGGCTTCCACAAGGTTGGTCGCGGAAGTCAGGTGCATGCCTGTAATCGTATTCAGTTCACTGATGACGGCTTCCCGGTATCCCGGGGGAGCGGTGATGCCTGTACCGATGGCTGTGGCCCCAAGATTGGATTCCCGCAGATGCGGAAGCAGCTCGAGGAGCCTATGCCCGTCCTCGCGCAGGGTTTCGGCAAATGCCCCGAACTCCTGGCCCATGGACATGGGTACTGCATCCTGGAGTTGGGTGCGGCCCACCTTGATAATGCCGGCGAACTCGGACGCCTTGGCATCGAATGCCTCGATCAACCTGCTGTGCTCGACGCAGAACGCCGAGATTTCCCGCTGCAGCGCGATCTTGATGGCCGTCGGGTACACGTCGTTGGTCGACTGGCTGCGGTTGACGTCATCAATGGGATGCAGCGCAGCGTAGTCGCCCTTGCTGTGCCCCATCAGTTCAAGGGCACGATTTGCTATCACCTCGTTGGCATTCATGTTGGTACTGGTCCCCGCCCCACCTTGGATGGTGTCGACGACGAACTGGCCGTCCAGGAGTCCGTCCATGACCTCCCGGGACGCCCTTTGTATTGCCTCCGATCTGTCCGGCTCAAGGAGTCCGAGTCCTTCATTGGCGCGGGCTGCCGCATACTTCACGGCACCCAGCCCCCATATCAGGGAGCGCAGGGTGCCGATGGTTCGTCCGCTGACGGGGAAGTTGTCTACCGCCCGCAGGGTACTGACGCCCCAGTAGGCATCTGTGGGGACATCAGCGTCCCCGAGACTGTCATGCTCCCGCCGCGATCCCGCGACGGGAGTGGAAGCTTTATTTGTCATGGTCCTGTTCCGTAGAAGTCCACAAAATACAAAAGCCGGCTACGCCGCCAGGAAGTCCAGCGCCGTGAGCGCCAGCGCGGCAGCGCCGTCATGGATGGCAAGGTTGGCTGCCTCGCCGACGCAATGGGCCGCGAACTCCGGCTGGTGATTGGCTGCGGGGAAGCAGCCGAGCCCTATATAGGGGTGGATGGCCGGAACCACTTGGGAGACGTTGCCCATGTCGGTGGAGGCCCGGTTCATGGTCGCCTGCTCCGGTGGCGCGTTGAAGTCCCTGCCAAGGGATTCTGCATGCCTGACGTAAAGCTCCAGCGCCCGCAGGTCGGTACGGAACTCGGAATAGGGTTCCGATTCCGGGGTAACTGATAACTCGCAGCCGGTCGCCAGGGCGCCGGCTTCGAAGCAACGCTGAACCCGCTCTTCCAGCTTGCCCAGCTGGGCGAGTGATTCTGCACGGACGTACCAGCGGCCCTCGGTCTTTTCCGGTATTGCGTTGGGGGCTTCACCGCCCCGGGTTTGGATGCCATGGACGCGCGTGCCGGCAGGCAGCTGCTGGCGGAGGAGGCCCAAGGCGACCTGGGCGACGATGAAGGCGTCGTTGGCATTGACCCCCTGGTCGGGATACGCGGCGGCGTGGGCTGACTTGCCCCGGTATTCCACGTGGTTGTGGGCCACTGCGTACGGCCGGGCCTCGGCGGAGTCAACGGGGCTGGGGTGCGCCATCATGGCCAGGTCCAACCCAAGGAAGGCGCCCTTCTTCGAGCAGCTCGATCTTCCCGCCGCCGCCTTCCTCGGCCGGCGTTCCGTACAGTTCCACGGTCAGGTCCCGCTCGGCCGCGAACTCGGCGAGGGCAACAGCCGCGCCGCATGAGATGGCGGTGATGATGTTGTGGCCGCACGCATGGCCCGAGGCCGGGAAGAGCGTCGTACTCGGCCATGAGCCCGATGCGGCGGGAGCCGTTCCGAAGACGGCCCGTATGGCCGTGGGGAAGCCCAAATACTCCCTTTTCACGTCGAAGCCGTGCCCTGCCAGGTAGTCAGCGGTCCACGCCGGCGGCGCGATGTTCCTGCCAGCCGAGCTCCGGATTGGCGTGGAGCGTCTCCGAGAGCCGGGTCAGGTCAGGCTGCTGGGCGGTCACGGCCTCCAGTACCCGGTCGTTGCCACGCTGAACGGCCGGACTCAGCGCGGTTGCCTGCCAGCGCTCATCGCCGGCCACCCCATAGCCGACGGAAGACGCGGGGTCGAGCCCGCGAATCACGTAGTCCTGCCGCTGCGGAAGCCAGACCTGAAGGAGTCGCTCGAGTTCCGCGATCGGGTCCTCATGCCAGTCCACACGCAGGTCCGTGTCCCTCCACCCATGGCCGGAGACCACGGAGATGCCGGCCGAGCGAACGGGCCCAGCTTCACCGCCGGCTGCCTCGGCCGCGCGAAGGGCAGCCAGGAGCCGCAGTTCCAGTTCCCCTGAAGTGGCTTCGAAATGCGTCGCAAAGGGCCTGGGCAACACCCGGATGAGCGAGCATGTTGCCGGCGGCCACACTGTTTGGACCACGGCCCTCCCCGAACACGCCCAGGGTATGAGCTCCGCTGAACACCGCGGACGCGCCATTGGCGTCCAGGACCACCAGTTGCCGGTAGTCCACCGCAGGTGATTCACTCACGACGGCGTCGATCGCCTCCTGCGCGGAATAGCCCGCTTGGAGCCGGTCAAGCAGGCGCATGGCCCAGCCGGGGATCGGTGATGTTCTGGGAGCTGACTGCGCCGACGCCGTCGCGCAGGTGCGCGCAGCGTGCGGCGACTGCGGGCGAGGACGAGGAAACGGCGATGCCGAACCTGCCCCGCCCGTCCGTGGCAGCGATGCTGAAGGTCATGCCTGCCCCTCCGTGGAGAGCACTGCTGTGGCGTCAATTTCCACGAGCCATTCGGGCCGTGCCAGCGCCTGGACAACGATCCCGGTTGAAACCGGGAACACGCCCTTGAGCCAGCGGCCCATGGTCCGGTAGACGGTTTCCCGGTAGCGCGGGTCGACGAGGTAGACGGTCACTTTGACGATGTCTTCGAGGCTGCTGCCGGCCTCCTTGAGCAGCATGTCGATGTTGGCCATGGCCTTTTCCGTTTGGGCTTCGACGTCGCCGATACCAACCGACTCCCGCGTATCCAGATCCTGTCCGATCTGGCCCCGAAGGTAGACGACGCCGTTGGCCACCACCGCCTGGCAGAGATCATTGTCCAGGTTCTGCTCGGGGTAGGTGTCTTTCGTGTTAAACGTCCGGATGCGCTGGTGCTTCACGTGGCTGCTGCCTTTCAGTCCTGTTTCTAGCGGATGCTCGTATCCCTCAGCTTCCCGTGAGGCCCTAAATCTGTCCAACAGTTCTTTTCAGAACGATTGCATCGGTAATTATGATGAAGGTGTATCCTCGTCCAATGGATGTGACACTCACCCAATTGCGCTATTTCGTGGAAGCGGCGGCCCAGCTGTCCATGACGGGCGCGGCTGTCCGGCTCAACGTGGCGCAGTCCGCCGTCTCGGCTGCGATCGCCCAGCTGGAGCGCCATGTCGGAACGCAGTTCTTCATCAGGCAGCGTTCCAAGGGCCTGGTGCTGACGCCGGCCGGCGAGCTCTTCGTTCGCGACGCCCAGGCGATCCTCGCGCAGGTTGAAGAAAGCATTGATCACGCCCGCGGCGAGCACCAGAGCGTTGCCGGCCGCATCCGCATCGCGTGTTTCAGCACCCTTGCCCCGTTCCTGCTCCCTGGCGTCCTGACCAAGCTGCGGGAAGACCACCCGGCCCTTGAAACCGAAGTCATCGAGACCGACACCGTCGGGGTGCATCAATGCGCTGCTCAGCGGGCAGGCGGATTTGGCCCTGTGCTACGACCTTGACCTGCCGGACGTCATCGCCAGATCCGTGGTGGATACGGTCCGGCCCTACGTGGCGCTTCCGCCGGACCACGAGCTTGCCGGGGCGGAGAGTGTGCCGCTGTCGGCGCTGAGCGGGGAATCCTTCGTGTTGCTGGACCTGCCCCACACGCGCGACCTCATGCTTTCAATCGCCCGCCTGGGCGGCCGGGAGCCGGATCATCAGGTTCCGCTCGGCCAGCTATGAAACTGTACGTACGTTCGTGGCCCGGGGACTGGGCTATTCAATCCTCCACCAGCGGCCCCAGCACCAGCTGACATACGACGGCGGCCAGCTGGCCGCCGTCGAAATCCGCGACGACGTGCCTGAGCTGAGGACCGTCCTGGCCCACCTGAAGTCCCAGCGTCCAACCGCCAGGGTTCGGGCGGTAGCCCAGGCGGTCACGGCATCAAATCGTTGCGGCAAGATCCGCGCGACCCTAAGGTCCCGGCGAACCACTGCATCAGATAGCAGATGCAGTTCGTGTTAAAAATCTATTCGACAGATTGAGTTGCACCGTTCGAAAATGGTTATGCCAGCAATCGGGCGTGACCGAAGTCACGTGTTCTGGTGGCGCAGTTCTGCAGGTCGGTCATTGTCGACCGCCGTGGGCTCGCTCTCCCCATCCCAGCATCGGATCTTTTCCTCCAGGAGGAACTGTGAACACCAAAAGTATTGAGGGGCAGATCAGCCGAAAGGGCCTGCGCACCAGCGTTGCCGCCGGCTCCATCGGCGTCTTTGTCCACTGGTTTGAGTGGGCCATCTACGCCTATCTCGCCTCCACCATCGCCGTCGTCTTCTTCCCCCAGCAGGACAGCACGGCAGCCCTCCTTTCCGTCTTCGCCGTCTTCGCCATCAGCTTCGGCGTCCGGCCCCTGGGCGCCCTCGTCTTCGGAACGCTGGGCGACAAGATTGGCCGCAAGAAGACGCTGTCCATCGTCATCCTCTCCATGAGCGGGGCGACTCTGGTTGTCGGACTCCTGCCTACCTACGACGCCATCGGCCTGTGGGCACCGGTCCTCCTCGTCGCAGCCCGCGTGGTGCAGGGGCTCGCCGCCGGCGGCGAATTCGGCAGCGCCGCGGCATTCCTCGCAGAGTACTCGCCCAGGAAGCACCGCGGTTTTGGTGTCAGCTGGCTCGAGTTCGGCAGCCTCCTGGGCTTCCTGGCAGCATCCCTGGTGGTCTTCGTCCTGACCAGCGTGATGGATGCCCAGACCATTGCCGACGGCGGCTGGCGGATTCCGTTCCTGATCGCAGTCCCGATGGGCATCATCGGCTTCTACATCCGTTCAAAGATCGAAGACACGCCCGAATTCCGCTCACTCGAGCAGCTGGACAACGTCCCGCAGAGCCCGGTCAAGGAAGTGTTCACGCGGCACTGGAAGCAGCTCCTGCAGATGAGCGGCCTGGAAATCATGATGCACGTGACCTTCTACGTGGTCCTGGTCTACCTCTTGACCTACCAGGAAAAGGTCCTGGGATTCGACGCCGGCACGGCAGCCCTGCTCTCCACCGCCGCATCCGTCGCCGGGCTCATTTTGGTACCGCTGGTGGGCGCGCTTTCTGACAGGATCGGCCGGAAGCCGCTCCTGATCGCCGCGGCCATATCCCTGGTGGTGCTGGCATACCCGCTGTTCCTGATCATGCACTCCGGCACGCCCTGGGCGGGCATCGTCAGCACTATCGGCCTGGGCACGATTCTGGCCCTCATTCTCGGTGTCCATGCGGCAGCGGCGGCGGAACTCTTCCCCACCCGGACGCGGCAGACCGGCCTCTCGGTGGCCTACAGCGTCACGGCCGCCATCTTTGCCGGCACTGTGCCGTACGTCCTGACCTGGCTCATTGCCCAGACCGGCAACGACATGATGCCTGCCTTCTACCTCATTCTCGTTGGCCTGGTGGGGTTGGCTGCCGTGCTGAGCATGAAGGAAAGCAAAGGCAAGGACCTCTTCGGCGACGAAGACAGTCAAACGGCGCACCGCCAAACCGCATCGGCCGTCAACACACCAACTCATCACTGACACAACCATCACGCAATCCGCAGCCCGGGCTCAGAATCTGAACCCGGGCTACGGCCGTGTCCGGCGCCTTACGAGCCAGGCGCCCTGGAGGCGAGCCGCGCCAACGCCCGCTCTACCAGATGCCGCTGCCGCGAACCTGTGACGGCATCCGGGATCCAGCATGGCGGTCACGTGCAGGCCCATCATGATGTTCAGCAGTTCATCGGCAACCGCATCCGGATCGGCCAAAGGTTCGCATTCGCCGTCGTGCTCTGCTTGGGCGAGGAAGCCCATCACCAGGCCGCGCCAGTGCAGCAGTGCATCCCGCCCGACGGCGCGCAGCGCGTCCTCCGTTTGCGCGCGCTGCCAGAAGGAGACCGCCACGCGGGCTTCCACCACGGTGAGGGGATCCGCCGGAATGATTTCCAGGCAGAGGCTGCGCAGCGCCGAAAGACCCCGGCGGCCGGCAGTTCCGCGCCGCGATCCGTTCGTTGGTTCGCTCGCAGATCAGTTCGTACGAGGCCAGCAGCAGGGCGTCCTTGTTGGGGAAATAATGGGCCAGCACGCCCGGTGCCGCGTAGCCGCATTCCCGCGCAATGTCCCGCATGCTGGCATTCTCGATGCCCTGCCCCGCGATCAGCCGCCACGTGGTCTCGATGATGGAACGGCGCCGTTCCTGGTGATCGACCAAGCGGGGCATGCTGCTCCTTCGTTCGCGGCGGTTCATGGCTGGGGCCGTGAGCACCCTACCACCGCGGGGACGCGCGCTGCGCGCCCCCGCGGCGTGGACCGGCGTCAGTGCCCGCAGGTTCAGTGCGCGCAGTGCCCCTGGCCGGAATTCCCGACGGCGGTGCCTCCCGGGGCAGTATCCGCGCCTTCGTTTCCGGTACCGCAGTGGCCGGCAGCCGACGGCGGCACGTTCAGTGTTGGGTTCTCGTCGAAGAAGCCGTGCGGCTTCAGGGTGAAGCCGGTGGTGTCCACGGGCATGATGGGCCAGTCCTCCGGGCGCGGGAAGTGGGTCAACCCGAAGGAGTGCCACACCACCAGGTCCTGGCCGTCGATGTCGCGGTCCTGTGCCACGTAGGCGGGAAGCCCGGCGCCGCCCGGGTGCTGGTTGACGAAATCGCCTGCCGCGTAAAGCTCCTCCTCCGCGTGCCGTGTGACCCACAGGTGGTGCCGGGCGAAGGCAGCCCGGGATGCGATCGAGGAATCATCCGCCATGGCCAGGGTGGGGTTGCCTTCCGGGTAGAGCGTGTAGCCCACCGGGTGGCCGAGGTGGTTCAGCGAGTCCGGGTTGCTGATGTGCCACACCCGGCCCTTGGCGCCATCGGCGTCGCGCACAGCTTCGGATTCGCGGGCCAGCAGGGTGCGCTTCTGGGTGAAGGCATTGCCGTGCGGGTTGCCCGGGCCCTTCGGGAGGCGCACGAGGTCCAGTTCCTCAACACGGTTCGTGTCGCCGTCGATCATCATGTCCAGCCGGGCGCTGAAGAGGTGCTGGTGGTACGGAGCGCCAAGGCCCGGGGCGATCTCCGACGCGTAGGCGTAGTCCTTGTCCGGGAGCGCTGCCGTGAACACGATGCCCGTTGCCTTCGCCTCGAACTCGATGGTGCCATCCAGGTAGAGGTACCAGTAGAAGCCGTAGTCGTAGTTGCCCACGGTGGTGAAGAAGGAGACCACCAGGCGGCGGTTGCGGCGAACCTCGTTGGAGCCGGCCCACTCATCCGTGTGTTTCCACAGGATTCCTGCGTCTTCCTCGTGGATGCAGATGCCGTTCTCGATGGTGCGCGGGTTACCGAAGTCATCGGCCACCACGGGGGACATGTACGTGATGTCGCCCAGGCAGTCGCAGCCGAGCCTGAGTGAGTTCGCATCGCGGCCCACCAGGTATTCGCCGGAGTCGAAGTAGTTCTGCCAGCTCCTGTAGGGGGAGGGGTCGCCATACGGGACCACCATTTCGGAGATCGACGCGCGGTGGACTACCGGGCGCCTCCGTCCCTTGTGCGCGTGGTGGAGTTGGTGGAGCACCAGCCCTTCGCGGGCGTCGAAGCCGACGCGAAGGTCCCAGCCAGCCCAGGAAAGGTGGTTGCCTTCCAGGGTGAAAGCTGGGGCCCTCGGGCTGCGTGATCTCGATCGGCTTCAGATCCGTGCGGAGCTCGCCGTGGATGGCAGGGTCCGTGTAATTGCCGTTGACCTCCGGGACCGGGACCGGGCCGTCGTCGATCAGGTGGTTGACCCGGCGGTTTTCCACATCCACGAAGGCCACCAGCCCGTCGATGGGGTGTGCCCACGGGTGGTCTGCCGGGTGGTCCTGGCGGAATCCCAAGCCTCGCAGCAGCCGCTTGCCTTCCTCGTTTCCATACTCGAAGACGCCTGCTGACAGGGGAGCGACGCGGACCTGCGCGGGGGTCAGGCCCCGGGCTGCAAGGGCCGCGTTCCACTGCGGGTCTTGGCAAGGATGTCCTCGATGATCCCGAACTCCTCCAGGAGGACGGGCAGTTGGCCGTCGATTTCCGGGTTCAGCTCACGCTGATCAACCACCAGGCCGGTGGTCAAGGAGAGGCGCACGTCGAGGGAACGTGACTGCGACGCGTCCCAGAGCATGGCCCGGACCAGGCGGACGGCATCGGCAGCTGTCTCCCTGGAGGGCCTTCTTCGGCGGTTCAACCAGGCCGAGGTATGCGAAGCGCGTGGTGTCGGCCACGAGGCCGGCCTCAGCCAGAATTCGGCGGGCCTCGTGGATTTCCTGGGCCGAGAGCTGCTCAAGCGGGTGCTGCGCCAAGGTGGCCTGCACCTGCGGGGCCTGCACGTTCGGGGCTTGCACCGGCGGGGCCAAGGGGGTGGTCTGAAGGGTCATGGCACTTCCTGAAGTCGAATTTTGATGGTACAACTGTTCAACCAACGCTTTGATGTTACCCACCTCACAAGCCCGGCGTAAAGTCCTTGACCCACAATTCGCCGGGCAGCCAGGAGAACCATGGACCAGCGAACCCGCCCGCGTCTTGGGCGCTCTCAGGGCGCCCTCGTTCCGGCCGGCATTGTCGGTACCGCCGTCCGCAGGAAGCGCCACCGCCCACGTGCTGGCGGCTGCCAGCGGGCCGGCTGGCGCGATGTCCTGGTGGATGGCCGCCATGGGGGCCGCCTGCCTGGCATGCGCCGCTCCGATGGTGGGCGGGCGGCTCGGCGCCGGGCGTGCCGCCGGGCACCTGTTGGCCATGAGTGCGGCCATGATCCTCGTCCATCTGGTCCTGCTGGTGGCGCCCGGCGGTGCCGGCCACCACGACAATGGTGGCGCCGCGGCGGCGCTCATCGCCGGCCCACGACGGGCCATGCTCACCCTCATCGGCGTTGAACTGCTTTGCCTCATGGGCGCCTCCGCAGCCCTCCGCCTGACCCGGGCAAGACGCCCGGAACCGCGGCACCGCAGCCCGTGCCGCCGTCGAACACTGACAACCCCGTACTGAACCACCCACGAAAACCCACCCAGGAGCCACTATGAACAGCACTTCCGCCACTGCTTTCCCTTGACTGGCACGGCCGGGCGAATGCCCTGGCAATCGACGGCAGGTCCTTCATCGACGGCCGCCGCGCAACCGCAAGCGGGCACCATTCCCGGCCCACCATCAGTCCCATTGATGGCCGCGTCCTGGCCGAACTGGCAGCGTGCGGTCCCGCCGACGTCGACCGCGCGGTGGACGCCGCGCGGCGCGCCTTCCCGTCCTGGTCCCGCATGGGAGCTGAAAAGCGGAAGGGCTTGCTGCTGTCGCTGGCCGTCGCTGATGGAGCGGCATGCCGACGAGTTGGCTCTTCTGGAGACTCTGGACAGCGGGAAGCCGATCCTGCAGACCACCACCGTGGATGTGCCCGGCGCCATTTCCACGCTTCGCTGGTATGCGGAGGCGGCGGACAAGCAGAGCGGGGAACTGCCTGCCGTCCCGCCCGGGGCTACAGCGTTGGTGACGCGCGAGCCGTTGGGTGTGGTGGCCGCCATTGTGCCGTGGAACTTCCCGCTCGAAATCGCGGTCTGGAAGCTGGCTCCTGCGCTCGCCGCCGGAAACACGGTGGTGCTCAAACCGGCCGAGCAGACCTCGCTGAGCGTGCTTGCGCCTGGCCGAACTGGCCGCTGAAGCCGGGCTGCCGGACGGAGTCCTGAACATCGTCACCGGCACGGGCCGGGAAGTGGGCGCGGCGCTGGCGCACCATATGGACGTCGATGCCTTGGCGTTCACCGGCTCGACCGCCGTCTCGCGCACCTTGCTCGAGGCCTCGGGCCGCAGCAACCTCAAGCGGCTCAGCCTCGAAGCCGGCGGCAAGAGTTCCAACATCGTCTTTGCGGACACGGCGGACCTCGCCACGGCGGCAGCGAAGGCGGCCTTCGGCGCCTTCTATAACCAGGGCCAGGTCTGCTCCGCCAACTCGCGCATCCTTGTCCAACGGGATGTCCATGACGAGTTCGCTGCGTTGCTTGCCGACGCCGCGGCCGCCTATCGGCCGGAAGATCCGCTTGCCGGCTTGGCGGGCAACGGTGCGCTGATCAGCAGCGCCCATACTGACGACGTCGAAGGCTGGATCGTGCGCGGCCGCACCGAAGGTGAGGTGCTTTTCGGCGGTGAGCGGCGCGAGATCCGGGGCTCTGACGCCTATCTGGAGCCAACTCTGCTGGGCGGCCTCGGGGCGGACCATGATGTTCACCGCGAGGAGATCTTCGGCCCGTGGCCGTGCTGCACGCCTTCGACACGGAGGAGGAGGCGGTGCGGTTGGCCAACGCCACCGACTACGGATTGGCGGCGTCCGTGTGGACCTCGAACCTGTCCCGTGCACATCGGGTGGCGGGGGAGTTGTTGGCCGGGACCGTATCGGTGAACACCGTTGACGCGCTGGGCAACACCACGCCGTTCGGGGGCTTCAAGCAGTCCGGATTCGGCCGTGATCTGTCCCTCCATGCCTTCGATAACTACACGGCGACAAAGACCACGTGGATCCAGTTCGGCTGAGGAAGAGCATCTGAAAAACAGATGAAGTTCATCGCAATTCCATTATTTACGCGATTCAATTCACCAGCCTACGCTGCACTCATCCCTCCACCGTCGTAAGGACACCCTCCATGAAATCGATGCTCCGTTCAGGGCTCTTCGAAATCGAACAAGAGTCCATCGCCCCCATCCCTGCCGAAGCGCGGCACGGCCGCTCCCGGGAACTCTTCACCATCTGGTTCGGCATGAACATGACCCCGCTGACGGTTGTCACCGGCGCGACGGCCACCACGCTCCTTGGCCTTCCCATGCTCAGCTCCATCATCGCAATCCTGCTGGGGCACGCGCTCGGCGGAATCGGCATGGCACTGCACGCCGCGCAAGGACCGCAACTCGGGGTCCCACAGATGTTGCAGGCCCGCGGCCAGTTCGGTTCACGGGGCGCCAGCCTGATCGTGCTCGTGGCGATCCTGATGTTCGTGGGATATTTCTCCTCGAACCTGATCGTCTCCTCGGATTCGATCACCGCCCTCATGCCGGAAGCCAGCGGAACCGCCATGATCATCGGTTGCGCCGTCCTCAGCTTCGTCATCGCGGCCTTTGGCTACAACCTGGTCCGGAAGGTGACGGCCCTGGGCGCCTACATCGTGGGGGCCCTGGTGCTGGTTTCGTTCGCGGCACTGTTTACCGGGGGCGATTTCTGGGCCCGGATGAACCACGGCGAATTCACCTGGACAGGCTTCCTGGCCATGCTGGCCATCGGCATCGTCTGGCAACTGACGTACGCGCCGTATGTTTCGGACTACTCGCGCTACATGCCGGCCAAATCCGGCACGCGGGGCGCTTTCTGGGGCACCTACCTCGGCTGTGTACTTTCCAGCGCCACGCTGATGATTCTCGGGGCCGGCGTCGGCATAGCGGTAGACGGCGTGGATACGATGACCGGGCTCAACGGCATCCTCGGTCCCGTACTCGGTGCCGCAGTCCTGGTGGGGTTCGCCTTGGTGGCCGCCGCCGGAAACTCCGTGAACGCCTACTGCAGCGCCCTGTGCGCACTGACCCTCGTGGAGACCTTTGCCAGCGGCTGGCGCCCTGGCGCCAAAGCCCGCCTGGTGACCTCGCTGGTGCTGCACGTGCTCGGTGTGACCCTGGCGTTGGCTGCCGCCACGAGCTTTGCGTCCTCCTACTTCAGTTTCCTCAGTGTGCTGCTGTACGTGCTGATCCCGTGGTCCGCCGTCAACCTGGTGGACTACTACGTCATCCGCCACGGCTCCTATGCCGTGGATGAGTTCTACGCGGCAGACGGCGGCCGCTATGGCCGCTGGAACGCCGGTTCCCTGATCGTCTTTGTCATCGGAGTTCTCGCCCAGGTCCCGTTCATGGCCACGCCCTTCTATACAGGCGCAGCTGCCGAAGCCATGGGCGGAATCGATATCGCCTGGCTCGTTGGACTCGGTGTCAGTTCGCTTGCCTACATCCTGATCGCCCGCACGGTGCCGGCCCTGGTGCGCCTAAATGCCGATTCCGCTGAAGCCCAAGTCCCTGGAAAGTAGCATCATGACCCACGCAGATTGGATCTTCTCCAACGGTCCCGTCCACACCATGGACCATGACCATCCCCGCACTGATGCCGTTGCTGTGGCTGACGGCAAGATCGTTGCCCTCGGTGCCGACTGCCGCATCCTGGCGCGGACCTGCCACCGAGCTCGTTGACCTGGCAGGGAAAGCCCTGCTCCCCGGATTCCAGGACGCGCACGTGCACCCCCTTGCGGGCGGGCTGCAGTTGCTCGGCTGCGATCTCTCCGGCGTCCATTCCCTCGACGAATACCGCACCCTGATCACGGACTACGCCCGCGCCAATCCTGCCGCCCAGTGGGTACAGGGTGCGGGCTGGTACGGAGACGTTTTCGACGGCGGCTTCCCGCACCGCGCGCTGTTGGACGAGCTCGTACCGGACAGGCCCGTGTTCCTGATCAGCCATGACGGACACGGTGCCTGGGTGAATTCACGGGCGCTTGAGCTTGCCGGAATTACTGACTCGACCCCCAATCCTGACGGCGGCATCATCGCCCGCGATGGAGCCGGAGCGGCTACCGGCATGCTCATCGAACACGCCGCCGACCTCGTCTCCGCACTGATCCCGGAACCGGACACACATCACATCCGCCGTGCGCTCCTCACCGCCCAGGCCTATCTGCACTCACTGGGCGTGACCGCCTGGCAGGACGCCGCCGTCGGGCAAGCCCTGGGCATGCCCGATTCTTTCGACCATTACCTGGCGTTGGAGTCGGATGGCCTGCTGACAGCCGCTGTGACCGGGGCGCTGTGGTGGCGTCGGGACCTCGGCCTTGAGCAACTGGAGATTTTCAGGGAACGCCGGGCACGGGCGGGCGGACGCTTCCGGGCTACGGCCGTCAAGATCATGGTGGACGGGGTTTGCGAAAACCTCACCGCCGCCATGACCAGGCCCTACAAGGGGCATCCCCACGAACTGGGCATGAGCCTGATCGAACCGGACGAGCTGGCACGGATCACCCGCGCAGTGGACGCAGCAGGCTTCGACCTTCACCTGCACGCGGTAGGCGACCAGGCAGTCCGCGACTGTATCAACGCGCTGGACCTGCCCCGTCGCAAGGGCTGGGACCCACGCCATCAGATAGCGCACCTGGACCTGGTGGACCCCACCGACGTCGCCCGGTTCGCCGCCAGCGGCGCCATCGCCAACATCCAGCCGCTCTGGGCGCGGCGGGATCCGGTGCTCGTGGAAACCAAGCTGCCGTACCTGGACGAAGCGCACCAGCGGGTGCATTTTGCCTTCGAGACTTTGCGGAGCGCCGGCGTCGAACTGGCGATAGGCAGCGACTGGCCGGTGTCCAGTCCGGACCCGCTATGGGGCATCCACACTGCCGTGAACCGCACCGCGCCACCCGCTGACCCTCATGCCCGTGACGCCCGGTCGCAAAACGAACCGCTGCTTCCCGCAGAGGCCATCACCCTCGGGACGGCGCTTGCGGCCCACACCACCGGAGCCGCGCGCGCCAACCGTCTCGACGCCGGGAGGGGAGCCATTCGCGTCGGCATGGCCGCCGACCTGGTGGTTCTCGACGCCGATCCGCACACCGTCGAGGCCACCGCCCTTGGCGGAATCGGCGTCGAACTCACACTCGCCGAAGGCCGCGCTGTCTACAGCCGCGCCCGCAACGGCGCTCTTTCCACCCTTCCCGCGCAGTAGCAAACTTAAGCAGTAGCAAAGGACCGATCATGGATCAGCCAATAGCCTCAACGCGCCTTGCCCAAGAGCAAAGCCAGCATCTGCAGAAATCCCTGGGCCGCTTCGACATCCTGTTGCTGGTGGTCGCGGCCGTCATCTCCGTTGAGGTCCTGGGCCAGGTCTCCGGGTTCGGCGGGGAGACGTTCACCTGGACACTTATCCTGGCCGTCACGTTTATGGTCCCGTATGGCCTCATCTTCGCCGAGACCGGCGGCGCGTTCACCGAAGAAGGTGGCGTGTACGTCTGGACCAAGATGGCGTTCGGCCGCGTGGTCGCAGCGATCACGTCCCTCTTCACCTGGGTGACGCAGCCGGTCTGGGTGGGAGGCGCCATGGCGTTCGTGGCAGTGGAAACATGGTCCGAATACGTGGGCCATGTGGAGGCCGGCAGCGTCAGCGACTACATCTTCAAGCTGGTCTTCATCTGGATCACGGTCACGTCGGCCATCGTCAGCCTGAAGCACGGCAAGTGGCTGCCCTCGCTCGGCGCCATCCTCAAGGTCGCGTTCCTGACCTTCTTCATCATCGTCACCGTGATTTATGGGCTGCAGCACGGTTTCAACGGCCTTGACCTCGGTTTCTTCTCACCCACCCTGGCCGGCTTCCTTGGCGTCACCCCGCTGTTGCTGTTCTCATTCCTGGGCTTCGAGTCCGGCAACAGCGCAGCGGGGGAGATGAAGAACCCGGCCAAGGATGTTCCCATCTCCGTGGCCCGCTCTTCGATGATTGCCGCGGCAAGCTACCTCCTGCCGATCCTGGCCATCCTGCTGGTGGTGCCGCTCGACCAGATCACGGGCATCGGCGGTCTGTTTGGCGCCGTTGCCACCGTCTATGCGGTGTTCGGGCCGGCCGCTGAGGTCATGCTCGCTATTTCAGCGGTGATCTTCTGCTTTGTGCTCGTGTCGCAAGGCGCCGCCTGGATGATCATCAGCGACCGAATGCAGGCCATGGCAGCCGCCGACGGCTCCTTCTTCGGCGGGTTTTTCGGCCGCTTCCATCCGAAGCTCGGGACGCCGATCCGCGTCAACACGCTCTCCGGGGTGGTGGCTACGCTGTTCATGCTCGCGTCCATGCAGCTCAGCGGGACCAGCAGCGCACTGTTCGGCGTGGTCTTGACCATCGCCATCTCAACGTTCCTCCTCAGCTACCTATTGGCGATACCGGCCGCGGTCAGGCTTCGGAGTAAGTACCCCGTTGCCGATAGGCCGTTCAAGGTTCCCGTCTCGGACACCGGTTTCCGCATCTTGGGTGCCATATGCTTCGTCTGGATCCTGATCGGCTCGTGGGTGGCGATCTTCCCCGGAACACTCGAGGTCCTCTTCGGCCTGGAGTACGACTTCGAGGCAACCTGGGGCGTCTCGCAGTTCACCTTCGAGGCCTTCGCGCTCGGCACGCTGGGGTGCATCCTGGCCTTGGGACTCGTCGGTTATGCCCGCGGCAAGAAGGTCCGCGACGCCGTCGCGCCCGGCAGCGACGCCGCCCACGATGCAGGCGCCGACAACAATGGCGCCCTCCTTCCCCGAAGCTGACCCCGTCCGCAGCACGCAGCAATATGCAGCCAGGTCCCTTGAGACGACTCAAGGGACCTGGCCGCATACCCGAACTTTTCCCTTGGTGCGGCAAGAATCCGTGCTGGCACGGAAGCGTCCAACCCCGCCCCGCACGGACCATGGGAGTAACGGTTTACGGCACCCGGTTTACCAGAACAGGGTCCGCGCACGAGACCGGCAATCAACACCACACGCACCCACACCAGGAGAACCCCCATGTTCATGAACACCCTCCGGCAACGGACGGGCCGGTCCGCCACCGCCGCCCTGATTGCCATGATGATCGCTGCCTTCGCCTTCGTTTTCATCGGCAGCACCCTGACGGCGGCACCCGCCCACGCCCTGTGTAGCGGCTCCAGCCAAGCGACTGGAACCTGGAAGAACATCGACCCCAACACCAACTCAGTCACCAAAGTAGTGCTGGACTGGGGCTGCGCGGACCAGGCACTGTGCGATACCAGCGGGCACTGCGTCTATCCCGCGGGCTCCATCCGGGTGTTCGGAAAATGCCACCCGACCGACTGCGACTGGGGAACGCGGCGGACCTTTGCGGAGAACGGCGGCTGGGAGAGTGCAACCTACAAGCACAGCTGGGCGACCAAGAGTGTGTGGGTCAAGCCCTACCAGTACCACGGCCGCACCTACCTGCGGGTATGGGTCCATACCGATTTCACCCCGGCAGATGGCCGGCAGGACTACACCACCGACGTGTGGATGCTGAAGTAATCCTGGACCAAGACGTCCCGGGTGTGGCTGCCGGTTACCGGCGGCCACACCCGCCGTCGTCCCCCACGTGACAGGGGCAGGACGGGCGTCCGCTGGTTGAGGGCAGGAGAGTCACCGGGTTCTCCAACTCAGAGGAGGACGCCATTGGACTCACCGAGGTGGTGCCCTTCCTGGTGGAATCCGAGCTCACAGCCACAGGCGGGCTCTTCTCGCGGGGGCCCGGTTTGGGCGTCCCACGTGGTCCAGGACGGCCTGCTCATCACGGGCCAGAACCCCGAATCATCCCGGGCAGCCGCCCAGGCATTGCTCCAGGAGCTGAGGATGCGCGTTTCCTGAACCACAACGCGGGTCCGCTGCCCCGGGCCGCCATGGCCTCACCGGCAAGTATGCCCTTGCCGGTGAGGCCATCCTGCTGCGGCGGCGCGGCCGTGTGAGTTCGCGGACACCAAGAATTCACCTGCCATATCCTTGCGCCCGGAGCAACTGATCAGCCACACTGGCTACAGATCCGCAGGAAATGCTTCCGCCGATCCAGGCCGCCGGCCCTTGCCGGCCCCCGCCCCATCAAAGAATGCCGGGCACCCCCTCTCGAATCACAGCCTTCAGCCTCCCCGGGCGTGCCCGGCCAGGAGCCGGTGTGTTCCAGATACCCCGGCATCAACCCACAGAGAAAGGAACCAACCATGATCAAGCGCCACTCAGACCTCGTCCTGGAAATCACCGCCCACGACCCCCACACCATCGAAAACGACCTCAATACCGCCGTGGACATGGCCCGCCAGCACGCCATGCTGGCAGGCCGCCACGGGATTCTGGTCACCCAGCACAGCTATACCAGCTACACCGTCGCCGTCAGCCGCGACGTCCCCTTCGGCCAAACACACGAACGCCGGGAATCCGTACAGCGCCGGGTGGCCAGTGACTCCATCGGCGATTGAGTGATCCGCCAGTGGAGGTCGATCCGAAATGAAAGTAAGCCTTTGTCGCCGTTCCGTTTGGGGCACGGGACCGTCATTCGCAAGGGCCACCCGCTGCAGCCCCGTAAGCAGAGGCGGAGTACGAGCAGCACCTCCGGGACCGGGAAAGCTCCACGTCCGATCGTTTGCTGACGCCGCAGTGTGTTCAGGCCCTCGAGTATTTCGGCGCGGTCATTGACCTCCATTCAGATGTGATGTGCCGGTTCGATGCCCAGGGACAGCAAGGGATAGTGCGCCCCGATGGCCCTGTAACTCATGTCTTCCGCGGGAGAAGCTGGCCGCCCCTGGCATCGATGCGTCCCATAAAACTTGCCGAGAGATGGACGGTGGCCGCAGTCGGCGCCCGTTGCCGTGTCAAGCGTGGAGAGGAGCCCCTGCCATCCTTTGAACAGTTCGAGGCAGAGGAACTCATCCGCAGAAACAGTGCCTACAAAGGCGACGTGGAATGGCAGACATCCGGTGCTGCGGTGTTCGCCCGGCTACATGACGAACAGTCGGTGCGGCTGTACGAGATTGTGGCGGGTCGCGACATTGATGACATAGTTGCGCTGCTCTCCACCTGACACCTACTAAGAGGATGCCACGTTCATTTGTAGCCATCCGGATCCCTCGGAAACCCGCGTCAGCCAGGTCCCTCTGCCCGTTTCATAGTAATAAAGGGTGCCCTTGGTGTCCTTAGCGAGCACGCCCCGTGATCCCGCTCCTGTGTATCCGGTGGCCGTTTGCATTTGGAGACCGGCCCATCCTGTTCCGATGATTTTGCGTGCTTCGTTGATGAAGGCACCGGCGCCGTTCGTACGGTACAGGAGTAGCGCGCCGGCAGCGTTCTTGGCGATGAAATCCATGTTCCCGTCCTTGTCCCAGTCGAGGATGTTGATCTGCAGGGACTTCCAGCCGGAGCCCTTGAGGACTCGGGAGCCCAGTGCGGTCCCCTTGGGGTTTGGGTATTGCCAGACGTTGCCGGCGGTATCTTTTGCAATCACCGAGGGGTACTTGTCAGACCGGTTGTATTTTGCAATGGAGAGTTCATATGAGCCCCAGCCGGTGCCAATGACCTTGTTGGTGGATATTGTTCCGGCCGGCGTCCCGTAGCTGACGGTCAGGCTGCCGGTTTTCCACTGTGCCAGGACATCCTGGATGCCGTCTGTATTCCAGTCCGTCGCGAAGACCTTCTTGGCCGCACCCCATCCTGATCCCGGGAGCGCCTTGCGACCGGTCGTGCTGCGGTTGCCGTAGTTCCACAAGACGCCGGATCCATCGACGGCGAGAAGGTCGCCTGCCTTCAGGGCTGGGGCAACGACAGTTGGGGCCTTGCTGGCGAAGTAGTCGGCGGGCGATGCGTAGGTTCCTGCGGGAGCCGTGAGTAACGGAAGAGATTCGCAGTACCGTACATGCCGTATCGGGAGGCGTTGGTACCGGTGTCGGTCTTGTCGGTGAAGGTGATGCCGATCCCCATGATGTTGTACTGCGGGTCAGACATGATCGCATTGTGTCCCGGCGAGTTGATCCACTGATCCACCAGGCTCTGGCCGCTTCGATCCCAGCGGGCAGCAATTATTTCGGATCCCGCAGACCAGTTGGCCGGCACGCCTTGCGTGTAGTCGGGGTTGTGGTAGAAAGTGTCCGTCCCGGCCATGGTGTCGGACCACTCCTGGGAGACAGAAGAGATGGGCTCACTGAACCGCACAGGGCTCAGGCCCTTCGACGCACGGAACGCGTTGATGCCGTTGAAGACGTCAATGATTTGCTGCTGATTACTGTCGTGAACGATGTTGTCTACCGACTGCGGAACAAGAACGGCTGCATTCGCAGCGGGAAGGCCCCCTGCTGCGGCGGCGATAGCCAATGCGGCAGCAGACGCGAAAAGAGTCACAAGCTTCAAGAATCCCCCAAGATAATGTGTGACGCGTGCGGGAACGGCAGCCCATAACCCTCTGATGTCCCCGGATACCAAGTCGAGCGCTCAGGGTACAACATAACCATCAAGATTGATGCGGATTTATCCATCGAATATTGACATCACGCTCCGCTTCCTCAGTAGTTCCGCAATTTTCGCGCACTTTTGAAGAAAATGCGTGTGCCCCGTGGAACACTCAATTCGGCGCCCATGGGGGGTGCTCCTGCATTCCATTGGGGACACATTGAAAATCAGATTAGCGCTTGTCACAGCGCTCTCTTTCGGACTGCTCTTCACGGGCATCTCTGCCCCGGCGGAGGCCAGTACTGCCACCTACACGACGAATCTTCGAGCGGCAGTTCGCGCCCTGCCCGTTGCTGCAGAAAATAACGCCGGGTACGACCGGAACCGATACTTCGGGCAATGGAAGGACCAGAACAAGGACTGCCAGAACACCCGCGCAGAAGTTCTTATTTCTGAGAGCAAAGTGGCCCCAAAGTACACGACTTCCCGTCGTTGCACCGTGGCAACCGGTAAATGGGTGACTACATTTGATAATCGCACGCACACCTCAGCAAGTACCGTGCAGATCGACCACATGGTGCCCGTGCACGAGGCGTGGGGCTCTGGCGCCAGGGCGTGGACGCAGGCGCGCCGGGTCGCGTTCTACAACGATCTTGGATACGCGGGTTCGCTGAGCGCCCAGACCAGCAGGCTGAACTCCTCCAAACAGGCTTCCGGGCCGGAGCAGTGGCTGCCGCCGGCCAACGTGTGCTTGTACATTGCCCAGTGGACCACCGTGAAGGCCCGCTGGAGGCTGACCGTGGATAAGGCGGAAAAGGCCGCGCTGATCAGGCTAGCGGATAAGTGCGCGCCGATGCGGCTCTCCATCACCAGGGCATAGGTCGGTCGGTGCGGTAGGCCCAACCGGCACGTTGCGCCGCATCGCCGTCGGACCGCTTGCCGGCTATAACCTGAAGCGGAGCAGACCTACTCTTGGGGGAACCTTTGACAGATAACATCCCGCCGGCGCCGCAGCAGTCAGATGGCCTTCCGGGCTATCAGCCGCCGACTGGACCGCCGCAGCCTTATGCGCAGCCGCTCCCGCCAGGCTACGGCCAGCAGCCCCAGTACGCGCCCTACCCGCCCCAGCAGTACGCCCACGTGTCAACTTTCGGGCCGCCTCACCAGTACACCCATGTGCCGCCATTCGGGCCGCCCCACCCATACGCCCACACGCCCCCTTTCTGGCAGCCGGGCGCGAAATCCTCGGGATTCCAGGTCGCGGCAGGCATCGTCAGTATTGTTTTCGGCACGATGCTCATCCTCCCGGCCATCGCCGGGTTCAGGTCGAGCGGAATCGCCTTCTTGGCCCTCGTCATCCTGCTGGCCGCGCTGGGTAACATCGCCTCCGGAATCCTGCTGCTGGCAAATCAGCGAAACCGGGCCAGGTGGGCGCCGGTGACGTCAATGAGCACGGCCGGCTTCGCGCTACTGCTTGGCTTCATCGGCCTGTCAGTCGACTACTACGGCGGCGCGCTGCTGGTGATCTCCGTGCTTCTGGCAGTCCCGGTCCTGATTCTCCTGGGCATTGGGCTCGCTCGGGAGAAACGCAGCGCCTAACTGTCTATTGCCGCGGTTCCCGGTACCAACCGTTCGTGACCACGCCCGCGCCCGGGACGGTTCTCCGCCGGCGATGGTAGGGGAGGGCAGAACCTCATTGTGATTCGGGCTCTCTGGCGACGGAGCATGCGTTCCGGTTTATGCCACGTATCTCAGCAACAGATCTGCAGTCTGTCGACCACACCTGGTGATTCGCGCGAGGTTGTCTGCTGCCAGCCGTGGCATCAGACCGGCGGGCCCCGGGTCCGGCGGGTCCCCGCGGAGGAACCGCTCCAGGTCGGTGGCAAGCTCTGCGAGGCGTTCCGCACCCACCATTTGGCTGGAGGTCTTGAGGCTCAGGACCGCGTCGAGCGCTTTTGGCACGTCCCCGGTGGTCAGTGTCCTCCGCACATTCTCAGCTCTTTGGGGCAGCATGGCGATGAAGTTTCTGACAAAGATCTTGCAGACATCCTCGTCGTCCAATTCGTCGCGAAGCCTTTCCAAAGCTGCTCGATCCAGTAGCGGCAGGTTATTGTCGTCCATGATTTCCCCGACCGTCGACACACCACTCCACGTCCCCAGGACTTACAACCGACGCTAGCCGGAAGGGTGGGTGAACGCACGAGTAGGGAGTACTCGATCCTGACGCGACGAACACTCGGCCCAAGTGCCTGCCGTTAGGGACTTAGCCAGCATCAACCGGCGGTTGGCCCGGTAACGCCGCAGTAACGCGATCCCTCAATCCTTGAGTTGTTGATGAGTACAGGAAAGGCGACGGGATGAGTGAATTACGGAGCGAATGGACGCCGGAGCAGGTGCAGGCAAACCATGGCGAGGCAAACGAGAATTTGCCTGAAGCGCGGACCACCGACAGGTTTCCGGTGTCAGGTACGGCAAGCGGAATGGACATGCGGGCAGGCGAGGAGCCGTACGAGGAGGACGCTGCAGCGTCCGCCGGTGCACTCAGCGAACATCGGATGCCACCAGACCCGCCACGACGCCCGACGGATCAGGGCGGTCAGTGATGGGCCTCTACTTCAAGAACAGCACCGGGGACGCCATCTTCGTCGCCTACGCCTACCACGCACCCGGTTGCGAGGGTGGCACAGACTGGGCCAAGAAAGGCTGGTACCGCATCGCACCCGGCGGCACCGCGAAAGTCCTCAGTGGTTGGGCAGGGCCTGGCAAGTACTTCTTTTTCGCCGAGAACGAAGCAGCCACCAGAGCATGGTCCGGCCCATTCTTCACGCAGTTGCCCTCAAGAGGGTTTGACTGGTGCTGGCAAACCGGGAGTAGCGACAGCCGCACGCTTGGCCTCGCCAAAATCGAAGTGGCGTGGGGCATCATGGATCACACCGTTCGCCTCACCTGAGACAGTCCGCGGCAGTTTGCCAAACTCACACCTGTGGGTGGCCAACGACGGAGGACCAGACTGGAGCTGCTCGCGATCGAAACAGCTCCAGTTCCGGGTTTCAGTCCTGCATCGTCCCGGACAACTGGCGGACGTTGAAATCCTGCAGGGGATCCGGCCCTGAGTCCATTGCCTGCGTCCGGTCAATAACAATGATGAGCACTCCCGAAACCGGTGCTTCTTCGAGCTTCCGGAGCCCTGAGGGCACCAGCACGGACACCCGGATCTGGGCCCTGTTCCTTGTGCTTTCGAGGAGAACCCCTGTCAGCATCGTCCCCAGCTCGGACGTCGAAATCACCAGATCGGCGCCGGAGAACTCCCGGTGCGTGCCCGGCAGGTCCTCGCCTTGTACGGAGAGGACTCCATCATCGGCACTGTACCGCGCTTCGACTCCGTCACCTGTGAGCGTGAAACTTTTCATCTCAATCTTCCTGCCGGACAAATAAACCAGTTATCCCACTAGACCCTGCAGACGTTATTGCGGCGTTACAGCGGCTGGCACAAGTGCGGTGTGGACCTTGTTCATACCGCCCACGCCGGCACCCTTGCCTACCGGCGCGTAGTGGCCGTTACCGGGAGTAACGGCCGGGTGGAGGAAAGGCTACAAACGTGGTTCGTCGGCCCCGAAGTGCGCCCCGGAATGACGGTCCTGTGATCGGGTCCCCGGCCGCTTAACGGTTGTACGAAGAACCGGACACATCCCTCGTTTCGGGCTTTTGGTGCTCCTACGCTGGAGTTACCTCATCACTCAAACCTGAAAGGGGTTCCCCATGAAAAAAGTAAGCGCCTGGATGACTGCCATCATCATGGCGCTCGGGCTGGGCCTGCTGGCTCCGGGTTCCGCCTCCGCAGCCTCGTACTGCGGCCTGGTCTGGAGCTCGCTGGCCAAGTCCAACCAGGCCATGAGCCCCGCACCAGTAACCAACATTCGCTCAGGACAGCACTACTGCTTCGACCGCCTGGTGATCGACGTCAAGGGAAAGGCAGCCGGCTACAACGTCCGCTATGTCTCAAAGGTTGTACAGGACGGGTCCGGACTGCCCATCAAACTGAGGGGCGGTGCATTCCTCCAGGTCACCGCCCACTCGCCCAGCTACGACAGCACGGGCAAAGCCACCTTCGTGCCGGCCAACCGCTCCGAGGTGACCAACGTTTCGAACTACAAGACCTTTCGGCAGATAGCTTGGGCAGGCAGCTTCGAGGGCCACACCAGTTTGGGCCTCGGCGTCCGCGCCCGGCTGCCCTTCAAGGTCTTCACCCTTGCAGGTCCCGGCAACGGATCCAAGCTCGTGATCGACGTCGCACATTATTGGTGACGGCAGTTAAGGCCCACAGGCCCCGGCACCTCTGCGGTGAAGGCTTAGTTCGCCTTGGGCTATGGCACCAGGGCCCGGGGCACTAAAGGCGGAAAGCGGGCGACGGCGGGACCTCCCGGCGTCGTCCGCTTTTGCTTGGTTAGTGGTTATCTGTCCGGCCAGAGCTGCGGAGTCCGTTTAGCGGCCACGTCCTCGGCCCAGCCGATAGTGAGGAACGCGATGGCGAGCAGCAGCCAGACGCCGCCGAACTGGGTCCACTCGCTGTCCAGCAGCCAGGGTATGGCCGCGCCGATCTCGTCGTTGTTGTAGAGCCTGATCGATGATTATTACCGTGACAACCAGCAGCAGGGTATGCCACAGATAGATGGTGACTGCCCTGTTGTTGATAAGCGTGACTGGCTTGTCGAGGATCCTAATCGGCCGGGGCAGCGACTGCCAGGATGGCGAGACCCGCAGGAGCATCGCGCAGAATCCCAGGGCCCACAGGCCATCTGCCCCTGCTATGTTGTTCAGGTCCCAGCCCGTGTCCTCAAGGTCGGGTATTGCCCAGAGGAAGCCGAGGGCCATCATGACCGGCCCGGCTGAGAAGACGATCCATCGCGGGATCCTGCTCAGCATCCCGGTGTAGTGGGCGAAACCGAGAATCCAGCAGGAGCCGTAGGTGGCGAAGTCGCTGACGCCGCTGTCCGCCCAGGCGGGCAGCGACACCCAGCCCGCGGCAATGGGCACCATGATTCCGAGGGGCGCCGCCAGCGTTATCCACGGCAGCCGACGGAACGCTGCGAGCAGCAGGGGAGACAAAAGCATGAACCAGAAGTACGCGCGGATGTACCAGAGGATGACTCCAGCGTCCTGGGCCCACACGGTGTCAACGAGGCCTTCGTCGGAACCAATGCTTTCCGGGAAGGGCGGGTCGCCGAGCGGGATGAACCATAAAAGGGCTTCCGGCCAGGAGCGGCCCTCTTCCTGGTCCGGGCTCCAACCCTGCCAAAGCTGGAGAACCAGGACCGTGGCGCTGTAGACCCACAGGGGCAGCAACAGACGCCGGGTCCGGCTTTTCAGGACACCCAGGGCAGGTCGCTCGAGGGAGCGCGCCATCAGGGATCCCGCGAGAGCGAACATCACGCCCATGGAAGGGAAGACAAGACTCAGCCAGGCTGCGTTGGAGAAGGTATGGTATGCGACAACCCGGACCAGGGCGATCGCGCGCAGAAGGTCCAGGTACCGGTCGCGTCCGGAATCGCCTGGCACCGGATGGACCGGGGTGACATGGTTCGGCGTGCCAACCCGACCCGATGCAGCGGCCGGACGTACGGGAGTTGTGCGGACTGTCGGATTCTCCATAAATCTGGTCCCTTTGGCTGTTGCCTGCAGCCCCTAAAGGGTGGTGCAGGAGACGCTACCGGTCGACCCCCTTCCCGACGCTATCAGCTGCTGCATCCGAAGGCATCGGTTCGGAATACCCTCTTTCGGGGGATTCCGGAGCAGGCGGAGCTCGGCTCCTTTCGACTCTCCGCCTGCCCCAACGGGGCCGCGCGGCCAAGCTCTTGATTGCGGACCGGCTGTCCCCGACGGCGGCTCCCGGACGTTTTAGGGGGTGAAAGCGCAGGGAACGGGGCCTTCTAGTTGTCCCCGGTGGGGCCGGCCCCCCGGCGCGAAGTGGACGTGATGGCGGGATTCGAACCCGCGTCAACGGTTTTGCAGACCGCTCCCTGGCCTCTCGGGCACACCACGTACCTGTAGCCTAGGCATCCGCCGAGGCGTTGTCCCGCCGTGTTAACCAGTCCTGCGGACCGTTGCGGAGGAAGACGTTCGGCGACGCCGGGTGACCTGCTGAAGCCGGTCAGCGCCACGGGGGTCAGGGCAGGTCCAGGGTGTAGACCGCCAGCTGCACCGATGGGGCGGGCCGGGGCTTTTCGCGCTCCGGCCGCCGGACGAACCCGAACCGCCGGTAGAGGACCTGGGAGCGCTCATTTTCCAGGCCGGTATCAAGCACCAGCCTGCGTGCGCCCCGTTCGATGGACAGCGCGACAGCCTCGTCCAGCAGCTTCCAGCCGACGCCTGAGCGCCGCGCTTCCGGCAGGACTGCCAGGAGGCGGAGTTCGGTCTCTCCGTCCCTAGCCTGGCGGGCAAGCGGTGACCCGGACGGGAGCAGGCTGGCGGTGCCGACGAGGGCACCGGCTTCCACGTTCTCGGCAACAAGCAGGACGCCCTCGCGGGCCCGCGCGGCCGCGTCGAGCAGCAGGGCACGCCGCTCCGGTGAGGGCTGGGGTTCGCCCGGCAGATGGTGCCCGAACCCTTCAAAGGTCAGCCGTCCCACTTCTTCGACTTCGTGCGGACGGGCCGGGCGGACCCGGTACCTGGCTGCCGTTGCTGTAGTGCTCATAGTGTGTCCCTGCGCGGCGGTAGCGCAGGCAGTCAACAGCCGGATACTCCAAAATGCCCTCGCATTCCTGATCGAGGGCGAGGCATCAGCAACCGCCATCGAGACCGTCCGCGGTGTCTACGCACGACGGCGCACCCGCCTCCTGACGCCCTGGGGCCACCGCGGGCATTCCAGGATCTTCGCTGGAGGCGCATGCCGCGGTAACGGCCGGGTAACGGCCACTGTCTACCGTGGGCATCGACGGCCCAGGCAAGACATATCGTCTGAGCTGCAGAATTCTGCTGACCACGGGAGTTGCAATGACCCAGCCGGATCAACGGGCCGGCACCATCACGCTGGTCCTCGATCAGACCAGTACCCTCGGTCCGAAGGACGACCTCCGCGACGGATTGTCCGCGATCGCTCGCCAGGGCGACCACCTCTGGGTCGCCAACGACGAGACGACCAGCCTCGAACGGCTCACCATTGAGGGCAGCCAGGCCAGCGCGCATCAAAGCGTCGATCTCACCAGGTTCCTCGCGCTGCCTGGCGAGGGCGAGATCGACATCGAAGGTCTCGATGTCGCGGGGGACACGCTGTGGCTGCTCGGGTCGCACAGCCCGGTCCGCAAGCGGGTCAAGAACGACCACAATCCTGACCAGGCCCGGAAAGCCTTGGCGACAGTGGAGGTCAGCCAGAATCGGCAGGTACTGGCCCGGGTGACGACCGCAACACTCCTTGTGCAGGGCGGCAGCCGGAACGGTGAGCAGGAACGCCTCCCGGTGTTCGGCCCTGCTGGAGGCAGCGGCGGAGGCTTGTTGGATCTCCTGGCCGATGACGCTCACCTTGAAGGTTTCATTCGTTCACGCCCGATCCCGGGCAAGGACAACGGGATCGACTGTGAGGGGCTCGCCGTGACGGGCGACCAGGTGTTCATCGGCCTGCGCGGGCCGGTCCTGCGCGGGTGGGCGGTGATTATCGAGCTCAAAATTGGCCGCGGGCCCGGTATTGAGCCGCAGCCGATCGGTCCCGGGGGACGCCGCTACCGCAAGCACTTCCTCGACCTGCGCGGACTGGGCGTGCGGGATCTGTGCCGTCACGGGGAGGACCTGCTCGTCCTGGCCGGACCCACCATGGAGCTCGACGGCCGCACCGCCGTGTTCCGCTGGCGCGACGCGCTGACGTCCCAAACCGAAGCCGTCCTGCCCCGAGACGTCCTGAAATGCGAAATAGAAGTGCCGTTCGGAAAGGGCGAGGACCGGGCCGAGGGAATCACAGTGCTCGAGGACGGCAGGTCCCTGGTGGTGTATGACACGCCAGCGGACGAACGCAAGACCGGAGACCACGGCGTCCTCGCCGATGTCTTCGAACTCAGGGAGTAAGGGACCATGCGGTCCCGTCACGCTCCCGCGCCCACCGGCGACTTCCGGCCTGCTTCATGTGCGGCGAAACGGAGGAAAATATAGCTAAGCCATTCGGAAGCAGAACCTTCCCTCCGGCGATAACGACGCTGTAACGCCGTCAGGCGTCTAATGCCCCTGTGCGAAATTATTTCAAGAGGATCGATGCACTCGCTGTGGGGGATCCTCCCGGGGACTGAGCCGGGCTGATACTTGGCCAGCCAGAGATGTGATGGTGCGACATGAACGCCTACGGCCGCCGCCACATAACCGCCTTCGTCTGGGCGGTGGTTCTGGTGCTGCTTCTGTCTGCGTGTATGGCGGCAGGCGGCGACACGGCCCCCAGCAGTTCCGGCGCTTCCGAAGGCAATAGGCAGAACGAAACCAGCGGAGGATCCACCGGCCCCGGCGGCTCTGGCCCTGGTGGCGGGCAAAGTCAGCCGCAAGGGCCGGCGCAACCACCCGGCCCACCGGCTCCGGGGCTGCCGCCTGCCCCGGAGGCCCCAGGCCAGCCGCCCGCTCCGCTGCCGGGACCGCCTGCCCCCAACCAGCCACCTGCCCCGGAGACCGTGGTACTCGAATGGTTGCCGATAGGCCCGGTCGGGCGGGGAGATCCGGTCTGGTATGTGAACCTCAAGGATTTGAACTGCCAGTCGCTCGAAGAGTTTTCCGAACCTTTGAGCACCATGCAGGCAGCGGCAAAGACGCTTTGCCAGGGTTTGAAGGGCGATCAGGCTGCCTGGGAGAAGGGGGCCTCTGCCCTGGCCACGATGCCGCTGCCACCGTCGGACTGCTGGTCCGCAGCCGCCTACGAAGTGCTCGGCAAGGTCGCCGCTGTCCGGAGGCAGAAGCCCGAGGCGCTCGTGGAACTTGTTCCCCGCCCCGGCACCGCCTGCCCGCCAGAACTCGTGGGCCTGGAGGACGACGAGGGCTCGCTGCCCTTCCTGGTGTGTCCAGGCTCTGCGATCGTCCTGGTGGGGAACGTCACCGGTCTCCCCGCCGGCACCGTTCGTTCAGTGAAGGTGGGATCAACAACGGCACCTGTGCAGCAGAGGCAAAGCTCCACGAATAATGACTACCCGCTCGAGTTTTACTTCCTGGCGCCGCCCCTTGCGGCAGGGGATCCGACGACGGCCAACGTCAGTATTGCCGACGCCGATTGGGTGGTTAGGGGATCTGCCTCTCTTGAATACGCAGCTGATCAGAGCACATGTCCGACAACCCCGGGCGCCGTACCGTGACGACGGCTGGCGAGGACGAACGTTCCTCGTGGTCGCGCGCCCTGGGCGTGATTTCCGCTATCGGGCCGCCTGTCACGGTTGCGACGGCCCTGCTGTTCTACTTTGGCTGGGCACGTGCGGAAGCCCAGGCAGCTCAAATGGGCCTGAATGTCAGCTTGTTTGGCTACAGTGTGCAGGACTACCTCCTGATCAGCATCAACGCGCTCTTCCTGCCGCTGGTCTGCGTCCTCGCGGCCAGCGTGGTGTGGCTGGCCCTTGACCGCTGGCTGCGCCGCCGGATCCAGGAGGGCCGCAGCCGGGCTGTCATCGTCCGGGTATCCGGTATAGGCGCCCTGCTCAGCGGGCTTCTCGTGGGCGTGAGCCTGGTGCTGGCGGTAATGGAGCCTGCCCGGACAGCACTCTTCACGCCGTATTTGATGGCCCTGGGCGTGCTGGTGGCTACCTGGTGCATCCACCTGCGCCGTCTTGGCCGGGATGGCGATCGGCCGGTCCTCACCACCGAGCAGCGTGCTGTGGAAACCACCCTGATCCTGAGCATCGTGACGCTTCTGCTTTTCTGGGGCACGGCCGACTACGCCCAGGCGCTGGGCCGGCGCTTGGCCCTGAACTACGAGCAGGGAGTCCAGTACATGCCCCGGGCGGAGGTCTATTCGCTAAAGCCCCTGGGCATCGGCTCAGGCGCGGTCACGGAAGTGAAGGTGGGTAGCGGGGATGCTGCGCTCTACCGGTACGACGGGCTCCGACTTCTGGTTCTCAGCGGCGGACGATTCTTCTTCCTGCACGACGGCTGGACACCACGTGATGGAACGGTCATCGTCCTCCCGGACGACAATTCCGTCCGTATTGAATTCAGGAGGTAATGCCTGACTGACAAAAGCCCGGCTCAGAAGTCCCTGATGCGGGGAATGACGGCAATCCGGATGAGGGCTTTAGCGCCAAGCAGCCGCCGCGCAATGGCGGGAACACGGATTTCGCCGACCCACATGTCCTTGACGTCCGGCTCCACGTCCACAAGCGCCTCCTCGCCGTCTTCCCTTGGTTTCCAGAGGCGGACGGGCCTGGCGAGGGTGCTTGTCCAGGCCGCCCAGGCCTTCGGAAGCTCGGATTCCCCATCACCGGGCAAGATGTCGACCACAAGCGCGTCTTCCCAGTCAGCTGTCTGCTCCAGGTGATCGCGCATGTCGATGCTGGATTCCCCATGATTTGAGTCGGTTTTGTTGTCGTCTTTTTCCCGGATCGACATAAGCCGAAGGTTCAGGACATGACGCAATGTAGAAACCTTGTTTCCGTCCTCATCCAGGGGGCGTGGCGCCTTCGAGGAGAGAAAAGTAGTCAGCAGGGGTCTGGGGTGATCGACCGGATGTTCGCCGTCCACCAACCGCTCCACGAGGACCGGGCAATGGTGGGCTGCGGTCTGTTCGTGTACCAGCACCGGCAGTCCTCGGATCGTCAGCCCCATGTCCAGTTGGAACTCCAGGTCCGAGTCGTCCTGATGGCCGACGTCGGCGTTGATCAGATCCAAGGTGACCTGAAGGTCCCCGAACAGGAAGCGGTAGAGGTTTTGGTAGCCTTCTTCTGAATTGACGATGCCGTACCGTCCGCTGTGGCTGCGATGGACGATTGCCGAGTGGGCATTCTTGATCACCGCGTTCTCAAGCTGGACCAGGCCGTCGCTCTTGGCTCCTACTGCCCGGGAGGAAAGCCCGAACAGCTCCTTGTAGTCCCCTGGATTGGATCCGGCAAGGCAGAAGATTTTTGATACGGAAAACCCGTCCTCGGGGATCACGGTGGCTTTGAAACGGCGGCGCGGCTCCTGATCCTTTTGGAACTCCGGAGTGAGGTACTCGTACATCCGGTCAGGTCCAAAGACGTCCGCGCCAAAGAGTCCGGTGAAGTCGCGGAGGCGCTCCAGGAAACCGCCGCCTACGGAAAACCGGATTCCCCCGTGCGGCGTGGCATACGTGAAGAGGCTGGCCACGTATTTCTCCGCGGCCCGCGGGTTATGCCCACCCCGTTCGTCGACCTCTGCTTCGGGGATGACACGCTGAAGCAGACAGCGGCAGATGAGCCCGCCCATGGAGTGGGCTACGAGGAAGACCTTCGGGGCGCCTGTCTTGAGCAGGACAAGCTTGATCAGGCCGAACAGATTGATGGCTGCCTGCTCCAGGGAAAACTTCTCCGGGTCGTCTTCAATGCTTGACGCTGAGACATCGTAGAAACGGTGGATCCAGATCGTGGCCGCGGGAATGTCCTTGTCCGGGGCCTGATCCAGATATCTCTTCTGGTCTCCGTGCACCCGCACTTCGTAATTCATGTCCGACATCAGGCGCAGCATCGGGGATTCGAACTGGTGGAATGTCGGATCGCCCCTACGGTTGGCTCGAACATGTACCGAGCCGGTGCTGAAGCCGTAGAACGGGTCTTCTATGGCGCCCTCTATGGCACCGCCGGCAAAACCCCGGACATAGATGATGGGGAGCCTGACGTCGCCCTGTTGATAGCTCATGGTGCTGGGCCTTTCGTGGATAAGCAGGCAGCGCCAGGCCGGGTACGCCGGTCGCAGAACGCCCCCTTCCGGCGATTGCAGCACTCTGCCCGTTACGCCGGCGTTACAGGACATGGCCGGAGTCCTCTCCGTCGCGATTCCTGACGGCCCGTACTCAGCCGCCGCAATAGGTCAGCGCAACAGAGGCGGGGAAGAGTGGTACGGGTTCCTATCACACATCGCCTACATCCCCACCGAAGACTGGGGCTGAACCATGACTAGCGTGGCCTCATGCCGCTTACGCCTGAGCGGGGGGATTTCCCGCCAGACACAGAGATCCCGCCCCCGAGGCCTCGGCCCTAAGTCCTTAGCCCCAAGAGGCTCAGGGCGGGTTTTTTCGATACCGGCGGCCAGCGACCAGCGGCATGGCATAGCGGATCGGGACTACCAAACCAACAATCATGATTGACACCGCAAGACCACGCGCCATGGCGGGAGACCAGATGGATATCAGAACGTCCAACGGGGCTGACTCCGTGCTTGCGAACAAGAAAACAGCCACACCAAGGGCACAAAAGCCCAAGCTCAACGGTCCAGCGATGAACATTTTGGCTGGACCCGCGACGGGGCTGATCAAGCAGAGAATTACACCCGAGGCTACCCAGCACACCACGGTCGTCGATACCCACATGGAATTAGCCTGTTCAGCAGCTTCAATTGTATTTATCGAACTGATGACCAGAAGTTGCGAGACCAGGAAAATGCTCCCCGCAAGACCTGCTCCGAAGCCCAAAAGCACCGGCACCCGGAGCAAGCTGCCGATCGCTGAAAACGCAGGGCCCGAATACGTGGCCACCGATGTGTCGCTCGGGAAATACATCCAATCCCGGGCTACGCGTCGACGTGACATGGGCCCCAGGAGCGAAGCGAGGAAGGCCACGACAGTCAGCAACACTGCCAAGATTATCCCTGGCCATTCGTCGTACCCGTATTGGGTCCACAGGTAGGCCCCCGACCACCCGAAGCCCGTCAACGCTAGTCCGAGGCTATCCCCCATCCAGGCGGCCACAACGAAGATAGAGATGTTGAGCAGCACGGCGGGGAGCCAGAAGTGCCACGGACGCGTCACGAGAAGGGCTAAGGGTAGGCACAGAGTTCCGAACGCTGCGCAGATAAAGACCGTTCCAAGCCCGGCAATGATGGGGGCGATCAACGTCATGGGGTCCAACGGGGCGGATGCGTCCTGACCGATCCCTGCCAACGAGACGATCTGTCCAAGTGTCAAACCCACCGACACGCCGACTGCCGTGACGAAGACTCTGCGCATTGTCCGCAAGCCGGGCCCATCCGTTCCATGAGCCAAGGAATCCGCGAACTGGGATCTCCAGATATCCAGGCCGACGGTTAATCCCAAGAGTGACCCCGTCACCGCCGCGGATGTCCAGATTCCGGCGAGGACGATGTCTGTTCCGGACAGCAATGGTGTCGCCGTGCTGACTACCAGTGGACCCATGACTCCAGCTAGGAGTCCTGCAGAGAGGGATTGGAGAAGGCTGTTGCCGGCCGCCAGATGTGGCGACTCGAGGACATCGAACCGATCGGACCGCATAGGGTGGCGCATGCGCAAACGCCGAAGCCAGTGGGGAGGAGTGCCGGCGCGCAGCAGGCCAAGACCGGATTTGACGGCCTCAAACGATGGTAGCTCCGCAGCAGCTCGAAGGTCCGCGTCGTGCTCGCGTGCCCTGAGCAGGGCGGCCGCAACTATCTCCACAACAACGGCAAGCAGGACGGCGCGCCAAAGATAATAGGGGAGTATGGACGGGCCCTGCCACAAAGCACCCCCTATTGGCAACAAAAGGACCAGCAGCGCCACATACCAGGCGCTGCGTGCCATCCAGGCCAGTTCTACGTCCCGGTGCCGGATGTGCGCGAACTCGTGGAGCACTATGCCGTCCGCCGGTCCTGGCCGCACCAAGAGGCCCACAATCTTGGGTGGAAGCGCCACAGCGGGCGAGCCAGGCCTGCCGAACGAGAAGGCATCGCCCATCTTGGCGGGTCCTATGTACAGCGTAGGTGTCCGGCGTAAATTTGCTTGCGAAGCCAACTGAGCAAACCGCCCCACCACCGCGTCATGCTTTGGCATTGGCAGCTTAAGCGAACGAGCGGCGCCTGATCACCGAAGGGATGGTGTACAACACCGCAACAGCGAGCCCGGCCACCAGGACCGCACCCGCCAATGACCACAAACCACGCCTGAACTCGGCAGGCGCCGTGCAGTCCCGTTGCTGATCAAATTCCAAGGCTAAGCAGCTATTGAGCGACTGAATCCATTCTCTCCCCAGGACCACGTTATGCATCCAGGAACCCACGAACAGTCCAACGGCAAGGAGAGCGGCAATTAAGAGGAGGTACAGTCCCGTGGTCGGCGCCGGAAATGCAAGTACATTGACACGGCGAACCACCAGCTTGTTGCCGACGGCTCCCTTTCCATACTTTCACCACTCTCATAAGGTCTGCCGCCTTAGAGCAGGACTAGTTGCCAAGCACCCCAATGATTGCGTTTCCCAACAGAACAGCTTTGTCCTCGTCAAGCCCTAATCGGGCGGACTGTTCTTTGGCGGCCGCAAAAATTCGCGCCCGTTGTTCCTTGGTCAGTTCCACCTCACCAAGCGGAGATGCCTGGTCGGTACGTACCCGCAAAACCCTCTTCAGAGTCCCCGAGACTGCAGGCTTCGCCGCATCCTTGGCGACGTCGCGCAGCAGGTCGCCAACGAAAACAATGACAAATTCGGCCACGGCCAAGGCGAAGGGAGCCAGCAGGGCCAGTTCAAGGCCGAATCCAACTGCTTCGTCCTTCTTGTTGAGCATCAAAGTCGATTGTGGGTCTGCGTAGTATTCCTCAGCGACTTCGTCGAAAGTCAACAACTCGTCGGGAGCCGCCCGCTCTATGACCAACTTGGCCAGCAGGGTACTCGCCTCGCGTGATTCGTCCGCTTGCAGGTCCGTTCGTGGCTCTCCCATGGTTCTCCCTTGGTGAGACTCAGACAGACTGTGGGACGTCTGTGGTGGGAGACATTTTCCCGCTGTCAGCCAGGGAACACAAGCATTGCGGAGCGCCTCTGCCCAGGCGATTGGTGCGGCCACCTTCTTCATCGGTGTCCTCACTTGACTTCAACACGGTGGGCCAGCCGACTACCACCCTCCAACCCGGGCAGCGAGGGCCTGAATTCGGGTTAGGCGTAGGGTGGAAAGTGGACGATAGGAGCACTTCATGAAGAAAATCCTCATGGTACTGACCAGCGTTTCCGAGATCGGCGACACCGGAGAGAAGACCGGCTACAACGTGGCCGAGGCTGCACATCCCTGGAAGGTCTTCAAGGATTCCGGGCATTTCGTAGACTTCGCATCCATCAAAGGCGGCCAGCCCCCGCGTGACGAGGTGGACCCGGATGATCGCATCCAGGTTGCCTTCACGGAGGACGAGACCACGCGCGCCGGTCTCTACAACACAGCCCGCGTCGACGTGGTTGACCCCGACCAGTACGACGCCGTCTACCTCGTGGGAGGCCACGGCACCATGTGGGACTTCCCGGACAGCCAGGGCTTGCAGAACCTCGTCGCCAGCGTTTACAACGCCGGCGGCCTGGTGGGCGCGGTCTGCCACGGACCGGCCGGCCTGCTGAATGTGGAATTGAAGAACGGGCTTCGGCTCGTCGAGGGCCGGAAGGTGGCCGCCTTCACCAACGATGAGGAGGTTGCCGCAGGGAAGGACAAGGTCATCCCCTTCTTCCTGGCAGACCGGCTCGTGGAGCAGGGCGCCACGCACGTCTCCGCTGGTGTCTTTGAAGAAATGGTGGTGGTCGACGACCGGCTGGTGACCGGCCAGAACCCGGCTTCAGCTGCCGGGGTGGCCAAGGAGATGGAGAAGCTCTTCGCAGAGGTCATCCACCAGGAAAAGGCTGAGGAGCAGCACGAGGCGGAGGCGGTACGCGCCGGAAAGGACGCCGAGAAGACCGCCAAGAAGGCTGCTGCGGCGGGCACCGAGCACTAGTCTTACCGGCGCGAGAGCGATCTAGTCACCACCCGGCCGTGCCCGGGCCGCCCTTGAACGGGCCTACGATCTGCCCGGTGATCCAGCCGCCGTAGAAGTCACCATCCTGCGGGGTCACCTGCTCGCCGTTGACCTCGCAGGAGTCCATGAGGCCGGGGTAGAGGGCCACGCGGGTACTGAGCGCCTCGAAACCGCGGGTGGGTTCCGGGTAGGTCCACCCGGCACGGGGAACGACGGCGCCGCCGGCAACAACGTCGAAGTAGTGCGCTTCCCCCTTGAACTCGCAGTAGCTGGTGCCCTCGACCGGCACGAGGACACCGGCAGGGAAGGCGTCCAGTGGCAAGTAGTAGACAGGCGGATGGCTCGTCTCCAGGACGCGCACTGCATCGGTGGTGTCGGCAATCACCTGCCCGCCGGCCCGCACGATGACGCGTTCAGATCGTGGTTCGACCCTTGGCGGCCGCGGGTAGTCCCACACCGATTCCTGGCCGGCCTGGGGTTCGATGGGCCGGGGACGCCGGAAGGCGGAAACGCCGTGAGCAGGAGTCATGTCCCAATGCTCCCTGGGCCAGCACCAGAATGTGGTCCCGGTTCAGAGGCCCCCTCTTGTTCCCGCGCTGCCCTGTCGAGAGCTTCCAACACCCGCGCGTTGTTTGCCGCGTCCGTGAGATCGTAGCGGAGCGGCGTTCCGTTCAGGACGCTGCCGGCGAAGTGTTCGCCCATCCGTACGAAGTGGTTTTCGCCTTTGACCTGGTGATGGATCGTGTCCTGCCCGAAGTGATGTTCCTCCAGGACCGAATCCTCCTCCAGGAGCCCAAAAGGATTGTCGAGGTAGAGCCGGCCCTCGGTCCCCGTGACTTCCAAAAAGTTGCGGCGCTCGAGGTTCACTCCCGTATCAAAAAGCGCTGTGGCGCTGCCTGGAAAGCGCAGCAGGCCCGCAATGCTGGTGTCGATTCGACCGCCGTCGTTGGCATCGCGGTAGTTGCCAAAGGCCGCGACGTGAACGGGCTCCTGCGCCGTGACCATCCGGCTCATGTTGACGCAGTAGCACCCCGTGTCGAAAAGTGCGCCGCCGCCGAGCCCGGCATACCAGCGGATGTTGTCGCCTTCACCCGCATCGAAGGAGTGACCGACGTGGACAAATGTCAGTTTGCCCACCGCGTTGGCCGCGAGCAGCTCCTGCAGCTTCTCGAAACGCGGGTGAAAACGGTACATGAAGCCTTCGAGGACTTTGAGCCCGGTCTCATCGGCCTTGCGGGTGATCTCCGCGCACTCGGCAACGCTCATGGCCAAAGGTTTTTCACAGAGAACGTGTTTGCCTGCGTCCAAGGATTTAAGAATCCACTCGAGGTGCAGTGCGTTCGGCAACGCAATGTAGACGGCGTCGATGTCCGGAGACGCGAGCAGCGCCTGATAAGAGCCAAACGCCTGTGGGATGCCGTGCTTGTCCGCGTACTCCCTGGCCCTTTCCTCGGTGCGGGAAGCGATGCCAACGACCTCACCGTTTGTCGTTTCCTGCAACGCCGGAATGGACTTGCGGACGATGCGGGCGGTGCCCAGGACGCCCCAACGCAGTTTCTCGCTCATTGAACTCTCCTTTTTTACAACCTACCGCGCCTGGGAGTGTCCTGCGTCTCCGGCACTTTCACCACGTCACGGTTCCGGCGGCCCCGTCCACCGTGATGCTCTGGCCGTCGCGCAGCCGCGTGGTGGCATCCGCAACACCCACCACTGCAGGGATGCCGTACTCGCGGGCCACCACCGCGCCGTGCGATATGACGCCGCCCATCTCCATCACCACAGCGCCCGCCGTCATAAAAAGCGGAGTCCAGCCGGGATCAGTGGACGGGGCCACCAGAATTTCGCCGGGTTCCAGGTGGGCACCCACCGGATCCATAATCACCCTGACCTTCCCGGTGGCGGTGCCGGCAGAGGCGGGCGTCCCCGTGAGGCGTTCCGCGGCAGCCGGTGGGGGCATCACGGCGGCCTCGACGTCTGTGCCGTCAGAGAGCAGAAGGCGCGGAACGCGCCGCCGCCGGAGTTCGACGTCGTACAGCCGACGGCGGCCGGCCACGATTCCCTTAAGGTCCGCACCGCGGAGGCCCACGCGCAGTTCATCGAAATCCAGGAAGAACACGTCGCCGGCGGCGCCGATGGTCCCGTTCTTCACCAGTTCGGCGCCCACCTCCCTGAGCTGCCGGTGCATCTCAGCGAGCACCATCACGATATAGAACTTGGGCAATTCCCGCAGGCCGGCGAGCTGCCGGGTCCGGCGCAAACACAACGACACCAGGTACCCCCGCAACCGGCTCCTGGTCCCGGCACGCGCCACCAACTCGCTGATCCGGGCCTCCGCGTGGTCAGCGGCCCTGGCGAACTGGCGGTCCGGCGCCTGGCCGGGATCTTCCACGCGGAGATAGTTTGAGATCATTCCGAGGATGTGGTCCGGTTCCTCGAACCACCGCGGCATCCCCAGGTCGATCTCCGCCACGGCCCGGTGACCGTACTTTGACAGGAACGTCTGCAGCCCGGACTGCACAGCGGCAGGCAGCGTCCCCGCCCTAAAGCGGGATGCCAACTCTTCAGGCTTCAGTTCTGCGAATGCGCGGCGCGCCTCCGGATCCCTGCCCAGGGACACGGTCAGGTGCCACAGTTCCAAATCCATCATGGTGGTCACGTTGTGCGGAAGCCCGCGAAGGACAGCCTCAAGTTCCCGAGGTTTGGCAATTCCGCGCAGCAACCGGCGGGCCGCGGCCAGCATCAGGTAGCCCACGGAAGGAGCCGGCAGTGTGGCCTGGATCAACCCGTTGACCGTGGTGGCCAGGATGTCCTCGGTGTGCTGGAGGCGCCCGGCCGCGGTGGCTGGCAAGCGCAGGGCCAGCTGGGCTTCGAGCAGGTCCTGGTACCGGCGTGCCCTCCGCAGTTCCCGGTCCGGCCACAGCAGGGCCCGGGCCATGGCGGGAATGAGCCCCACGAACAGGCCCAGGCTCTGGGTGCCTTCAGCGCCCTTGGATTGCGTCCCGGCGGAGGCGGTATTGCCCTTGCGGCCGGATTCATTCCGGGGATGCCGGACAACACTGAACCGCGGATCTTCAAGGAGAGCGGGCAAAACCGCAGCCGACCGTCCGTCCGCGAGCGGCAGCATCCTCACCAAGGCTCTGCGCCCGGATTTGTTGCGGATAAGCGGCGTCAGGTCGATGTACATCCGCAATCCCGGGTTCACGTATTTCCACGGTCCTTTGTTGCCCCTCATGAGGCCCAGGACGGAGAGTCCCATCGGCGTGATGGGGCGCGTGAGGCCCTGGAGCAGCGTGCCGCACAGGTAAACGCGGGGATCACCGCCGGAGGCTGTGTCAGCCGCGGCGTCGGTGCCGGTTTGCCCGCCGAGCGGATCGTCACCTGGCAGCGGGTACAGGGTGGTGATGGGCCGCGACTGGGTCAGCCAGGCCTTGCCGCCGCCGTCGATCACCCATTCCACGTCCTGGGGTGCGCCGAAAAGCCGCTGGGCGCCGTCCCCGAGGGATGTCAGTTCGCGAAGCTGCGGCGCCGTCAGGCTGGGCGTCCCGCCCACTGCCTGCTGCAGTATCCTGCCCGATGCCGTCTCCACCACAAAATGGTCCGGGTTCACGGCTCCGGACACCACCGCCTGTCCCGGCCCCGGACTGGCATCAATGACTGTCTGTGTCCGTGTGCCAGTCACCGGATTGGCAGTGAAGAGCACGCCAGCCGTATCTGCGTGGACCATACGTTGAACGACGACGGCGAGACTCACCGCACGGTGACTGATCCCGTTCGTTGTGCGGTAGGCCACCGCCCGGTCCGTCCAGAGGGACGCCCAGCAGCGCCGGACGGCCTCAACGACGGCGTCGGCTCCCACCACGTCCATAAAGGAGTCCTGCTGCCCTGCGAAACTGGCAAAGGGCAGGTCTTCGGCGGTGGCGGACGAACGCACCGCCACTGGCCCGCTGCCCATCGTTGCATAGGCATCGCGGATGGCGGCCTCGACGCCGGGTGGTACCGGCGCTGCTGCCATCATCTCGCGGCCACGCCACGAGAGCCCGTTCCGGTCTCCTTCCTCCAGCCCGCGGACTCCGTCGACGCTTTCCGCGCCGTCCAGGCGGGCGGCGATGGCGTCCATTTCCGTGGGTGCGGCCTGCCGGTAGGCGGCCGTGGTCAGGCAGAAACCCGGCGGAACCGGAAAGTCCGCAGCGGCAAGCCGGCCGAGGTTGATGGCCTTGCCGCCCGCTGTGGCCAGCGACGCTGATGCCAGCTGGCTGAAATCAAGAACGAGGCCCGTAACGGTGTCGCCCCGCTCCGGACCGGGATTTACTGAAGCCATGTCCTGCTCCTAGCCGTTGTCCGTACCTTCCCCAACGGCGGTGGACGCTCATGCGGATCACGCTAGTCCCGACGGCGGGCGGTGCAAAGGGGCGAAATGCCCTACGTGTGGCCAGTACGCTCGACACGAGGAACGATCGCGGAAGCTGGTGAACATGCCCCGAACCCAAGGGGGAGAGTCTGTGCTCTCCCGAGCCGTCCGCATCGTAGAAGCCTTCGGGCCGGGCGATACGGCATTGACCGTCACTGAGATTGCGCGCCGGTCCGGTCTGCACATTGCCACGGCCTCCCGGCTGGTGGAGGAACTGGGCAGCTTCGGCTGGTTGCAGCGCGACGAGGAACGTAAGGTGCGGATCGGGGTCCGCATGTGGGAAGTGGTTTCCCGGGCGTCACCAACACTCAGCCTGCGGGAAGCCGCGATGCCTGTCATGGAAGACCTCCATGCCATCGTTGGCCAGCATATCCAGCTCGGACTGATGGAAGGCGATGAGGTGCTTTTCGTGGAGCGTCTTGCCGCCCCGGGAGCGGTCATCAACTACACACGTGTTGCCGGCCGGATGCCCCTGCACGCCTCGTCTTCCGGGCTGGTTCTGCTGGCCTACGCCCCGCCCGCGCAACAGGAGCGCATCTTGGCCCGGCCCCTGGAAGTTTTCACCGAAAAGACCATCAGCACTCCCTCACAGCTGAGGTCTGCCTTGGCGGAGGTCCGCCGGCAGGGGTACGCACTGCTCGCCGGCCACCTCCACCCGGATGCCACCGGCATTGCCGTGCCGGTCCGGGACCCTGCGGGCAAAGTGGTGGCTGCCCTGGCAATCATTGTGCCCAACGACGACACCGCACGGTCCCGCATCGCCGTCCTCCAGGCCGCGTCGGGCGCTGTTTCCAGGGCAATGAAGTACCCGGCACCGCCAATCCCTTAGGCCAGCCCGCGGCTTTCTCTCAACCATTGAGAATCCTGTAGTTATGTGAGTCACATCCAAGCCAGCATGTGAGGAGAACACAGCGAGCAAAGGAGCCGAGATGTTCACCGGAAAGAATTTCGTACCTGACCCCTCACAGGCCAAGCTGATGGTGACGGCGAAGACGAGGGCCGCTGACGAAGTGGTGGCCCTGACACTGGCCCATCCTGACGGGCGCAGGCTGCCTGACTGGACACCAGGATCCCATGTCGACGTGGTGCTGCCGTCCGGCATCAACCGCCAGTACTCCCTGTGCGGGGACCGATGGGACGCCCACAGCTACCGCATCGCGGTCCTGCACGATGCGCAAGGCCGCGGGGGATCCACGTATATCCACGAAGAACTCAGCGCGGGAACCATGCTGGCTTTGGGCGGACCGCGGAACAATTTCCGGCTTGTACCGTCCGAAAAGTATGTGTTCGTCGCCGGCGGAATAGGCATCACCCCTATGCTGCCCATGATCCAGCAGGCGGAGATGCTCGGTGCGGACTGGAAGCTCCTGTACCTGGGCAGGGCACGGAGCACCATGGCCTTTCTTGACGAACTTGCGGCATACGGAGACCGCGTCGTGGTGCTGCCCAAAGACGAGTCGGGCCCCAGCCAGCTGGAGGTACTGATCGGCGGCCCTGTAGCGGATACCAAGGTCTACGTGTGCGGTCCGCAGCGGCTGCTTGCCGCCGTCGAACGCCACTGTGCAGCGTGGCCCGCGGGACTTCTGCGCCTGGAACATTTCGCCGCCAAGACCCAGGGCGCCCCGGTACGCGATGTTCCCTTCGAGGTGGAGCTCGCCCGGGCCGGACTGTCGGTAACAGTCACTCCTGACGTCAGCATCCTCGATGCACTGCAAAATGCCGGGGTCAATGTCCTGACCTCGTGCCGGGAGGGTACCTGCGGAACCTGCGAGGTCCCGGTCCTGGCCGGTGAGCCCGACCACCGCGACTCCATCCTCAACGACGCGGACCGTACGTCCGGGACCTGCATGTTCCCCTGCGTCTCACGCTCGTGCAGCGACCGACTCGTTCTTGACCTGTAACCCGCAGCCTGCTGCGAAAGGACCCGCCATGACCATCACCCCTGCCACGCCCAAGACACCAGTCCGGGACGCCGACCCTTTCAGCTACGACATTCTGGAGGACCCGCTGCCGTTCCAGGCTGACCTCCGCGACGCCGGACCCGTGGTCTATTTGGACCAATACGATGTCTTCGCCATGGGCCGCTACAACGAAGTGCACGCTGCCCTGACAGACTGGCAAACATTCCAGTCGGCAGCCGGCGTTGGACTGAGCAACTTCCGCAACGAATCGCCGTGGCGGCCGCCCAGCCTGCTGCTCGAAGCGGACCCACCCCACCACGACGCGCCCCGCGCGGTCCTCACCAAAATCCTCGGGCCCCGGGACATCCGCAGGCTGGCCGACTCCTGGGCCGCGGACGCCGAGGAACTGGTCGATGACCTGCTGGCTAAAGGCGAAGAGTTCGACGCCGTAACGGACCTTGCGGCGGCGTTTCCCCTCCGGGTGTTTCCCGACGCCGTGGGGATACCGCAGGCGGGCAGGGAGAACCTCTTGCCCTACGGGGACCACGCCTTCAACGCCTTCGGTCCGCCAAACGAACTCGTCGCCAACGGCGCACCGCGCGTGGCCGAACTCTCGGCGGCGATAGGTGCCCAGTGCGCACGCGAGGTCCTGACCGCGGATGGATTCGGTGCCCAGATCTGGGCCGCCGCAGACAGGGGAGACATCACCGAAGCCCAGGCGCCCCTGATCGTCCGCTCGCTGCTCACGGCGGGCGTGGACACCACCGTGAACGGACTGGCAGCCGTGCTTTACGCGTTCGCCACCCATCCTGAGCAGTGGGCCATGTTGCGCGAAAATCCGGCTTTGTCCCGCACTGCCTTTGACGAAGCCGTCAGGCTCGAGTCACCCGTCCAGACGTTCTTCCGGACTACCACCCGGGACATCGAAGTCGGTGGCACGCAGATCCCCGAGGGCCGCAAGATCCTGATGTTCCTCGGATCAGCCAACCGGGACCCGCGACGCTGGGAAAACCCGGATGCCTTCGACCTGAACCGGGACCCCTCCGGCCATGTCGGGTTCGGGTTCGGCATCCACCAATGCGTTGGCCAGCACATCGCCCGCCTGGAGGCATCAACCATCCTGAACACCCTGGCCAGGAGGATCACCGCCATCGAAATCTCCGGATCAACCCGCAGGCACCACAACAACACCCTCCGGGCCTGGGAATCCCTGCCCGTGCGCGTCCGGACCGCCTGACCCGCTGGACACACGTCCGCCCGCGCACAGCCGCCACCACAACCAGAAACAACGCCAGCAACAAGACAGCCGCCCGCCGGCTGCCCGGTTCAGCGCGCCCAATTTACAAGGACGTAAACATGGACATACTTAACGAAGTCCGCACCGCACCCATGAGCCGGCTCCAAATCAGGGCCGTCGCCGTCGCGATCGCCCTGATGCTCATAGACGGCATGGACGTGGCAGTCGCCGCCTACGCAGCGCCGGCACTTTCCAAAGCCTGGAACCTTGATCCCGTGACGCTCGGGTTCCTGCTCAGCTCCGGCCTCGTAGGCATGGCAGCCGGCTCCCTTTTCCTGACACCGTTTTCAGACAGGATCGGCCGGCGCCGCATGATGCTGGCCGCCCTGGTCCTGGTCAGTGCAGGCATGGTGCTCTCCGTCTTCGCCGGCGACGTTGTGCAGCTGATGGCTTACCGGGTGCTGGCCGGACTCGGGATCGGCGGCATGATCGCGAACCTGAACGTTTTTGTCTCGGAGTACTCATCGGACAAACGCCGGGGGAGTATCTTCGGGTTGTACACGGCAGGATTTGCCATCGGCGCAACCCTGGGCGGCTTCATCGCCGGACCGCTCATTCCGCAGTTCGGCTGGCGGTCGGTGTTCGTCGTCGGTGCCGCCGCCAGCGTCCTGATGCTCGCGGTGGCGTGGCGGTTCCTCCCGGAGTCGCTGGATTACCTGCTCAGTAAGCGCCCCCGCCACGCCCTTGCCAAAGTCAACGCCATCCTGGTCCAAATGCGGCGCCCCACGCTGGCCGAACTTCCCGAACTGCCTCAGGACCAGCAGGCCCAACGCGGGATCAAAGACCTGCTGTCCGGGCGGAGGGCCATCCAGACCGTCCTGCTCTGGACCGGCTACGGCCTCATGATCGCCGCCTACTACTTCGCCAGCACCTGGACCCCCAAGCTCATCGCCACCTCCTCCGGAGACGACAGCCTGGGTGTGACGATGGGCCTGGCCGTAAACTTCGGCGGCATCATCGGCTGCTTTATCTTCAGCGTCCTGGCCGTGTTCCTTCGCAGCCGTCACTTGCTCCTCGGGTCCCTGCTGGTGTCCGCGCTGATCTACGCCGTATTCGGCATGGCATTCAACCAGACATCCATTGCCATCATCATCGGCGCATTCCTCGGGGTGGTCACCTCGGCAAACGTCGCCGGGTTCTATGCCACCACCCCTGGCCTCTTCCCCGCGGCCCTCCGCGGAACGGGCATCGGGTGGATGGTCGGCATCGGGCGGCTGGTCTCCATCGTTTCGCCCATCGTCGTGGGCTATCTTCTGGCCGGTGGGTGGAAAGCCGAAAACATCTTTATCCTCTTCGGCCTCCCGCTGATCGCGTCCGCCCTGGCCATGGCCGCGGTCTGGTCACTGTCCGCGAAGAAGACACCGATCGAGCCTGGCCTGGTCAAGCTTTCCTAAGTCCCGCATCGGGTAAAGGACACCGACGGGCAGCAAGCAGTGAGGCAGCATCGACGCCTCACTGCTTGCGGACGCCGGCTGTCAGATGCGCTCCAGGCAGGACAGCCGCGGGCCGTCCGGGTTGCGCAGCGTGAAGAATCGATGCCCCGTGTTGCCCCTGATTGCGTCTCGCAGCGACCGAATTCGACACTCCGCGTCGTGGTTGGTCACCCGGATTCGTGCGCCGCAACGCAAAGTGCGGATGGCTCCCAGTGATTTGTACTGTCGGTACTCATCACAGCCGGACATCCGGTGCCGGCTGCTGGAGGCACAGGAGTTTGGGTCATGTCGGATCTTCGTACGTCAATCGAAAGCGGACGGCCGCCGCGCAAGAAGTGGCCCTGGCTGGCTGCCGGGGCTGCAGCAGTCGTGGCACTGGGCATCACGTGGGGAGTGTCGGCGTCGGCCGTGCAGTCCACCACTGCAGCCGGTGCCGGCAGCCCGGTCCGCGGCGGCACCCTCGAGTTCGGCCTACTGGACTACCAGCGCAGCCCCGACACCCAGTTGGGCACGAACTACGCCGAGTCGATCATCGGCAACAACGTCACGGACAAGCTGACCTGGCAGGACCCCAAGACCGGCGACATCACGCCCTGGCTGGCCAAGTCCTGGGAAACCAACGCCGAACTCACCGAATTCACGTTCCATCTCCGCGACGACGTGACCTTCAGCGACGGTTCGCCGTTCAACGCGGCGGCGGTCAAGGCCAACTTCGACCAGTACGTCCGCGGCGACAAAGCCCTGAACATCTCCCCGAACGGCGCCACCCTGCTGCCGGGCTACATCGAGACACTCACGCCGGACGAGTTCACCGCCGTGGTCCGCTTCGAGAAGCCCAGCGCCAGCTTCCTGCAGGCCTCCTCCTTCACGGCCAACGCGCAGCCGGGCTTCCTCTCCCTGGCTACCCTGGCCAAGAGCGCCGAGGAACGCACCGACCCCAAGAACGTGATCGGCACCGGGCCGTTCGTCTACGATTCCTGGCAGCCGCAGGCCAAGACCGTCCTGGTCAAGCGCGCCGGCTACAACTGGTCCCCGCCGGCGATCAAGCACGACGGCGAGGCGTACCTGGACAAGGTGGTCTTCAACACCATCCCCGAGGCCAGTGTCCGCACCGGCTCCCTGAAGTCCGGCACCATTGACGCCACACTGGATGTCGGCACCACCGACGAGCAGCCGCTGAAGGACGCGGGCTTCGAGATCATCTCCCGGCAGGTCTCAGGCACCGCCATCTACTTCAACCTCAACGCCTCGATCTTCCCCACCAACGACATCGCCGTCCGCAAGGCCATCCAGCTCGGCTGGAACCGCGAGACGATCGAGAAGACCGTACTCACGGACTCCTACTCGATCGCTACCTCGGTGCTCGCCTCGTCCGTGCAGGGCCACGTGGACTACAGCGGCTCGGTCCTGAAATACGACCAGCAGGCCGCCGCGAAGCTCCTTGACGACGCCGGCTGGGTGCCCGGCGCCGACGGCATCCGGGCCAAGGACGGCCAGCGCCTTACGGTCAAGCTGCTGGGCATCAACAACCTGGTGGTCAACAAGCCGGCCTACGAGTCCATCCAGCAGGACCTGAAGAAGATCGGCATCGACCTGCAGCTCACCGTGGTCCCCATCCCGGACTACTCCGCGAACGTGGCCAAGGCCGCCACCGAGTGGAACGTGGTGGCCGCCAACCGGTCCCGCAACGATCCCGGCGTCCTGAACCTGCAGTACAGCCCCGACCTCGGCAACGGCGCGTACCTGACCAAGGACTTCGCCGGCTACGACGAGATCACCACGAAGCTCGGCGCCCTGGAACTCACGCTGGACCCCGCCAAGCGGGCACAGGCCGCCAAGGACGCCCAGGACGTGCTGCTGGAGAAGTACGCGCTGGTCAGCCCCGTGTACAACCCGTCGCAGGTGATAGCCCACGCCAAGTACGTGGACGGCATCATCTTCGACGCCCAGTCCCGGAACCACTTCGTGAACACCTGGAAAAACAAGTGACCGGCAACGGACCCCGGCCCGGCGGCCACCTCCACATCAACGTGAACATCCTCAACGCCGGCGTGTTCGGCGGCTCGTGGCGCGTACCGGAGAACCATCCCCTCTCCGCCTACACGCTGGAGCACTACGTGGGCATCGCGAAGAAGGCAGAGGCGGCAAAGCTCGACGCCGTGTTCCTCGCCGACGGCCCGGTCATCGAAAAAGACCTTGAACACCGGCCCGGCAACAGCTTCGAACCCAGCGTCCTGCTGGCACGGATCGCCGCGGAAACCAGCCGGATCGGCCTGATCGGCACGTTCTCCTCCAGCTACAACGACGCCGGCGAGCTCGCCTCGCGCCTGGCCTCGCTGGACGTCCTGAGCGGCGGACGCTTCGGCTGGAACGTGGTGACGACGGCGGGGGCTGCTGCCGCCGCCAACTTCGGCCGCTCCGGCGAGCCGGAGCACGCTGGCCGCTATGTCCGTGCCAGCGACGTGACCGCCCGGGTGGTTTCGGCCTGGGCCCGCACCGCAGGAATCGGGCGGTCCGGACGATGCCCGAGGCCGGCGCCCTATCCTGCCACGTCCGCAGGGCCGCCCGGTGGTGGTGCAGGCCGGGGCCTCCAAAGCAGGCATCCGGCTGGCCGGCGAACACGCCGAGGTCATCTTCACCGCGGCGCAGACCCTCGAGGAAGCACTCGCGTTCCGGCAGGACATTGACGGCGCGGCGGCGGAATTCGGGCGCCGTCCCGAGGAGATAGCCATCCTCCCGGGCCTGTCCACCGTCATTGGCAGCACCGAGGCCGAGGCGCAGGAACGGCGCCGGCAATTGGCTGGCCTGGTGCCGCTTCCCTATGCGATCGGCCGGCTCAGCGGGCAGCTTGGCATCGATCTGAACAGCGTTGACTTGGACGCGCCCGTCCGCCGCGAGGGATTGCCGGAGCCCGAAGCGGCCGCGGGATCGCAGACCTTCTACCGGCTGGTGCTGGGCATCATCGACCGGGACAGGCCCACGTACCGGCAGCTGCTGCACACCCTCGGCGGCGGTGCCGGCCACCGCATCGTGGTGGGCACCCCGGAACAGATCGCTGACGACGTCGAACGCTGGTACAGGGCCGGAGCGGCGGACGGCTTCAACGTTATGCCGGACGCCCTTCCCAGCGGCTTCGACCAGTTCGTGGACCACGTCATCCCGGAACTGCAGCGCCGCGGCCTCTTCCGCACCGAATACCGGGGGAGCACCCTCCGCGAGCACCTTAACCTGCCCGTCCAGCCGCCCGTGAGGCGCGAACCGCCGGTACTTGCCGGCGTCGGACCTTCCGGAGGAGCAGCATGACCGCCGCGCCGCGCCTGATTGTTGAGTTCCCGGCGGCCGCGGCCCCGGACGCCGCAGCCGCCCGGGTCCTGGTGGCGGCAGCCCGCAAGGCCGCGGCTGTGGCCGGAGCCCGGTCAGTCCCGCTGCTCCTGCCGGAAACGGCCGACGGCGGCGGGCCGGTCCTGGATCCCGGCATCCTCGCCGGGATCCTCACCGCTGACCTCCGTGGCCCGGGCACACCGGGGGCGGGCACCGTCACCAGGCCAGCCGGCGCCCCGCCGTGGCTGATCATCACCGCCGGCACGTCGCGGAACGCGCCGTACAACCTGGCCCGCCGGATCCAGTCCCTGAACCGCATCACCGGCGGCCGGGTGGGCCTGTTCCTCCGTGCCGACGGCCTTGACCCCGTCACCGCCGGCGCAGCTGCCCACGGCACAGGGGCCGCGGCTGGTCCCGCCCGTCTCCTGGACGAGTACGTCGAGGTCCTCCGGCGGCTGTGGCAGAGCTTCCCCGAGGAAGCCCTGATCGGCGACCGGGAGGCGGGCAGGTTCGCGGACCCGCGAAGCCTCGTCCCGGCGTCGTTCTCCGGTGAGGCCTACTCGGTGGCCGGATCCTTGAACGTGCCGCTGCCGTCCGCGCACCGCACCCTGCTGTTCGCCGACGCCGCATCCGCCGCGCCGGGAGGTCCCGTGGACGGCATCATCGCTCCGGACTCCGGGATTTCACGCGCGGCGGCTGCACCGGTGTACCGCACGGTGACCTGGATCCCCGCGTCCGCGGGAGTCGCCGCCGTCACCGGAACGACCGTGACGGGAACGGCCGACGACGTCGCGCGGGTCCTGCGCGACGGCTCACCGGACCCCGTGCTCCTGCGGGTCCGGGCCGGCGCCGCCCAGTTCGCCACCTTGCTCGACGCCCTCTTCGAGGCGCTCCCGGAACAATACGAAAGCAGGGATCTGCAAGCACATGCCAGATAACACGCTGACCCACGTCGACCACACCTTTGGTTTCACCACCGACCAGGTGCACTCGGGCCACCGCGGAGACCCCGGGCACGGTGCCAGCATCGCCCCGCTGTACCTCAGCGCCGGCTTTGTCTTCGACGACTTCGACCACGCCCAGGCCCGCTTTGCCGGGGCGGACCCCGGCTACGTCTATTCCCGGATCAACAACCCCACAAACGCGGCGGTGGAGCAGGTTCTCGCCGCGCTGGACCACGGCGTGGGCGCCACCTTGGTGGGCAGCGGCCAGGCCGCCGTCAGCACCGGACTCCTCGGCGTCCTCAAGTCCGGCGACCACGTGCTGAGCGCGCCCTCCATCTACGAAGGCACCCGGGCACTGTTCCGCGGCAACTTCCGCAGGTTCGGCATCGACGTCGAGTTCGTGGAGCGCCCCAACGATCCCGAGGACTGGCACCGGCGGGTCCGGCCCAACACGCGCCTGTTCTACGGCGAGGCCATCCCCAACCCCAAAAACGACCTGATCGATATCGAGGCGATCGCTATCGCCGCGCACGCCAACAACGTCCCCTTCGCCATCGACTCCACGCTGACCACGCCGTACCTGCTCCGGCCCATCGACTTCGGGGCCGATATCGTGCTGCATTCCACCAGCAAGTTCCTGGCCGGGCACGGCAACTCTATCGGCGGCGTGGTGGTGGACGCCGGCCGCTTCGACTGGGCCGCGCACCCGGACCGCTACCCGCACCTGCACGAACCGATCCACGCCGGAACAGGGGACCGGACCACCTGGATCGACAAGTTTGGCGCGAAAGCCAACTTCGCGTTCACCCGCGCCGTGGTGGCCGGCCGGCTGGGCCCCAGCCTGTCGCCGTTCAATGCGTTCCTCCTCCAGCAGGGCATCGAGACGCTCTCGCTCCGGCTGGACCGGCACTCGCGGAACGCACTCACACTGGCCACGTGGCTGGAACAGCAGCCCGAAGTGGCCAGTGTGGACTACCCGGGGCTGCAGTCCAACCCGTCTTACGCGCTGGCGCAGAAGTACCTTCCCCGCGGCCAGGGTTCGGTGTTCGCCTTCACCCTCGCCGGCGGGCTGGACGCCGCCAAGACCTTCTACAACGCGGTGGAGGTGTTCACCCGGATGACGCACGTGGGCGACGTCCGCTCGCTGATACTGCATCCGCCCACCACTACGCACTCGAAGCTCAGCCCCGCCGAACGGGAGCAGGCCGGCATCCATCCGGGCCTGATCCGGCTCTCCGTGGGGATCGAGGACGTTGATGACCTCATTGCGGACCTCGACCGGGCTTTCCGCGTCCTTCGCGGGGAGAATCCGCCTCCCCTTCGCAGCCGCGGCGAATCCGCTGCCCCGACGCAGGCGGACGGGCTGTGAGCGTGGCGGAGCGGACGGAGGCTGGGGTCGCCGCGGTCCCCGTCACCACCGCCTCAATCCGGGCGGCCATCGCGCCGGTCCTGGACCGGCTGCGGGAAACGTCGGCGCAGCGGGACATCGAGCGGACGCATCCGTTCGAGGAAATCCGCAGCCTCGCCGGGGCCGGCATCCTGCGTTATCGCGTCCCCCGGGAGGACGGCGGCGCCGGGGCAAGCGTCCGCGAACTCGCCGAGCTCGTGGTCGATATCGCGGCGGCGGATTCCAACGTCGCGCAGGCCCTGCGGCCCGGCTTCCTCGTGGCCGACGGCCTGGCCACCGGGACGCTGACGGGGGCGAAGAGGGAGCGCACGCTGGCCCGCGTCCTGGCCGGGGACCTGTTCGCTGGGACCCGTAACGAGGCCACCGGAAAGCCCGGCCAGATAGGCACCCGCATCACCCGGGAAGGCTCCGCTTACCGGGTCACCGGCGAGAAGTACTACAGCACCGGCGGCCTGCACGCGGGCTGGTTCTCTGGCAACGCCGTGGACGACGAAGGAAACGTGGTGACCTTCACTGTGCCCACCGACCGGGAAGGGGTGGACCTGATCGACGATTTCGACGCCGTCGGGCAGCGCCTCACCGCCAGCGGCACCACCCGCCTGGACGGCGTCCTGGTTGATCCGGACGAGGTGGATCCGTTCAAGGCGCAGCCGCCGCATCCGCACGGTTCGCTGGCGCACCTGATCCTGGCAGCCACGCTCGCCGGGATCGCCGGGGCCGCCCAGCACGACGCCGTCCGGCTGGTCCGCGGCGTCGCACGGCCCATCAAACACTCCACGGCCAGCCGCAGCGCCGACGATCCGTATGTCCGCCTGGCGGTGGGCAGGATCGCCACCGCCGCGTTCACCGCCCGGGCGCAGGTAGCCAGCGCGGCCGAGCAGCTGGACGCGTACTGGCGCCAGCCTGTTGGGGCCCGGTCCGATGAGTCGGTGGGCCTGCGGGCCACTATCGCCGTCGCCGAAGCCTACGTGGGTGCCGGGGAGCAGGCGCTGGCGGCCGGGGAGCTGCTGTTCGACGTCGGCGGCGGCACCCTGACGCGCCGCGAACACAACCTCGACAGGCACTGGCGCAACGCCAGGACCGTGGCCAACCACAACCCGCGCGGGTGGAAGGCGGCCGCCGTCGGAGGCTGGCTGGTGGCCGACGAACCGCCGCCCGCCAACGGCCTGTTCTGACCCTGATCCGCCTTCACACGCACCTGCGCAAGCACCCCAACGAAACCTGAGGAGACCCCCATGACTGAAGCATCCACCTCCCACACTGCCGATTACGGCTACCTTGGCCGCAGCGGCGTCCGCGTCAGCCGGCTCACGCTGGGCACCATGAACTTTGGCGGCCCCACCGAGCGGCCCGAATCGCTGGGGATCATCCGCACCGCCCTGGACGCCGGCGTCAACACGATCGACACCGCCGACGCCTACAACCAGGGCCGCAGCGAGGAAATCGTCGGCGAGGCCATCGCCGGCCGCCGCAGCGAGGTGGTGCTGGCCACCAAGTTCCACGGCCAGATCGGCGAGAACCCGCTGCACGCGGGCAACTCGCGGCGGTGGATCTTCGAAGCCGTGGAAGGCAGCCTCCGGCGCCTCGGCACCGACTACATCGACCTCTACCAGGCACACCGGCCCGATCCGCACACCGATCTCCTGGAAACCATCACCGCCCTGGATGACCTGGTCCGGCAGGGGAAGATCCGCTACTACGGCACCAGCACCTTCAGCGTGGACCAGGTGGTGGAAGCACAGCTCCTGGCCCAGCGGCACAACCTCACCGCGCCGCTGACCGAACAGGTCCCGTACTCGGCACTGATCCGCCTGGTGGAACGGACCACCCTCCCGGTGGCCCGCAAGTACGGGCTGGGCGTCCTGAGCTACGGGCCCCTCGCCGCCGGCTGGCTGAACGGCGCCTACCGCAAAGGCCAGCCGCAACCCGGTTCCGTGCGTGCCGCCCGCGTCTGGGAAGGAAGGTTCGACGTCGGCGCCCCCGAGAACGCCCTGAAGTTCGCCGCCGCGGAACAGCTGGGGCAGATCGCGGACGACGCCGGGATCACCGTCCCGGACCTCGCCCTCGCCTTCGCCCTTAATCACCCGGGCATCTCCTCCGTGATCATCGGCCCGCGCACCCGCGAGCACCTGGACGCCTACCTCAAGTCCGCAGCCACCATCCTCAGTGACACCGTCCTGGACCGGATCGACCATGCCGTGGCACCCGGAACCACCTTCCTGGAGCGCGACAACGGCCGCATCCCGAACGAACTGACCCCGGCGGCCCTGCGCCGCAACCGGTAACAGCCGCCGCCCAAATCCTGCGACCGGTGATTGAACCTGTCCCGACCGGTGATTGAGCTTGTCGAAATCCACATCCAAGAAAGGCACTCCCATGACGTACCAGCCCGCCGAAACCCGCCACGGCAACCTGAACTGGCGCCGCGCCGGCACCAGCGGCCTCACCCTGCCCGAATTCTCCTTCGGCCTGTGGCAGAAGTTCGGCGACCGCACCCCCTACGAAACACAGCGTGAAATCCTGCTGGCGGCGTTCGACGCCGGAATTACCCACTTCGACATCGCCAACCGCTACGGCCCACCCGCCCGCGCCGCGGAAAAGAACTTCGGCCGGCTCCTCCGTGAAGACCTCGGCGCCTGGCGCGATGAAATCATCATCTCCACCAAGGCCGGCAACCCCATCAGCGCCAGCCCGTACCACCGCGGCGGCTCCCGCAAGAACCTGCTGCAGAGCCTGGACCACAGCCTGAAGGACCTCGGCACCGACTACGTTGACGTCTTCTACTCGCACAGCCCGGACCTCTCCGTGCCCCTCGAAGAGACCGTGGGCGCGCTCGTCAGCGCGGTCCACTCGGGCAAGGCGCTGTACGTGGGCATCTCCAACTATTCACGGGAACGGGCCCACCAGGCAGCAGTCCTGCTCAAGGAAGCCGGCGTGCCGCTGGTCCTGCACCAGCCCCGCTACTCAATCTTCGACCGCCGCGTTGAGATCGAGGACATCCTGGGGCAGTCGGCGGCTGACGGCGTCGGCCTGATCACGTACTCGCCGCTGGCCCAGGGGCTGCTCACGGACAAGTACCTCGACGGCGGCGTTCCGGCAGGTGCCCGCGCCGCGACCAGCGATTTCCTGTCCGTGGACGACATCACCGACGAGTACCGGCTGCGCGTCAGCGCCCTGAACAATCTCGCCCGCGAGCGTGGCCAGTCACTGGCACAGCTGGCCCTGCAGTGGGTGCTGCGCCGCCCCGAGGTCACCACCGCGCTCATCGGCGCCAGCTCCGTGGAGCAGCTGCACCACAACCTGCAGGCTCCCAGCTTCGCCGCCCTGACGGACGACGAGCTGGACCTCATCGACGCCCACGGCGTGCACGGCACCGGGCTGCGCACCAAATGAGCGCCCTGGACAGCGGCGCCCCGGCGCGTGGTGGGCTGACCGCTCAAGGCGACGTGCCGCCGTCGTCCGGGGTCCTGGCCGGCAAGAAGCTGGGGTTCCTGCTCCACCTGGACAGCGACCTCAGCCCGGCAGAATCCTACCGGCAGGCCATTGAGCTGTTCGTCTGGGCGGAAGAGCTGGGGTACGACTCCGGCTGGGTCATCCAGCGCCACTTCCGCCAGGGCAACGAGCACGTTTCATCGCCTCTGCTGCTTCTGGCGGCCATTGCACAGCACACCAGCCGGATCCGCCTCGGGACCGGCGTGCTGGTCCTTCCCCTTGAGGATCCGATCCGGGTGGCGGAGGACGCTGCCACCCTGGATGTGCTGAGCGGTGGACGCCTGGAGCTGGGCGTTGGGGCCGGCCCTTTCCCCGGCGCGTGGGAGGCATTCGGCCGCGACCTGGAGGGCCGCCACGAAGCCTGGGAGCAGGGCGTGGCCCGGCTCCACGAGGTCCTGGAAGGCGCCCAGCTCAACAGCCTGGGGGAGGTGCTGCACCCGCCCGGCGCCGGTGTCCGCGGCAGGATCTGGCAGGCCACTTCCAGCGCACCCGAGCATGCCCTCGCCCAGGCCCGGGCCGCCGGTGCCGCCGGTGACGGCCTGCAACTGTCCCGGGCCACCGACTGGAACCGGCAGCAAAGCCCGGAAGCCCAGGCCGTCCTGGTGGACGCCTATCGGGATGCGCTGCCGCCCGCGGCTGCACCCCGGGTGCTTGTGTCCCGGGCCGTCTATCCGGACCACAGCCGGGAGCAGGCACTGTCCAAGCTGGTGGACGGCGCCCGCCGCTGGCAGAGCTGGTTCAGTGCGCTGGGCCGCGCGGGAGTCAACGACGTGACCCCCGAGGAGTACCTGGTCCGTGACCACACCCGGTTCGGGCCGGCCCGCGACATTGCTGACGGGCTCGCGCTGGACGCCGGGGTGGCCGCAGCCACCGAGCTCCTGGTGAGCTTTCCCCCTGCTGTGCCGGCCCTTGCTGAGCACCGCCGCCTGCTCCAGGCGACGGCCCAGGATGTCGCCTCCCGCCTCGGCTGGCGGCCGGCGGGCACTGCCCAGCCACCTGTCCAGGAATACGCGACGGCGGGTGCCCGATGAGCACGTTCCACCTCAACCTCTCGCTCATGACGCCCGGCCACTTCCGCAACGCCTGGCGGCTGCCCGGCCGCGATCCCCTGGCCTGGGTGGACGTGGCCCGGTACCGCGAGCTGGCCCGCCTGGCCGAGGAAGCCAAGATCCACGCCATCTTCCTGGGCGACTCGCCGGGTCTTGGCACCGGCATCGAAGGCCATCCGGAATCAGGGCTGGAACCCAGCATCCTGTTCGCGGACCTGCTCGCCGGCACCAAGCATCTGGGGGCCATCTCCACCAGCAGCAGCACGTACAACAGCCCCTACAACCTCGCCCGGCGCTACCTTGCCCTGGACCACGTGACCGGCGGGCGCGCGGCCTTCAACATCGTCACAACCTTCGCCCCGCACGCTGCCGCCGCCTTTGGTCATGCCACTTCGCCGGACAAGGCGGAGCGCTACCGGCGCGCGGAAGAGTTCGCCGCCGTTGTCCTGTCCCTGTGGGATGGGTGGGAGGACGGTGCGGTGGTCGGAGATCCCGCGAGCGGACGCTTTGCGGACCCCGCACGGATTGAACGCCTGGCGCACCAGGGCGAGTTCTTCGCCGTCAGCGGTGCGCTGTCCGTGCCGCCGTCCCCGCAGCGCCGCCCCGTCCTGGTGCAGGCCGGCGGCTCACCCGGCGGCCTGCACCTCGCCGCCAACTGGGCGGACGTGGTGTTCACCGCCGGGCAGGACCTGGACGAGGCCGTGTCCTTCCGGGCCGACACCAAGCGCCGCGCCGCGGAGGCCGGCCGCGATCCCGGCCAGATCCTCACCTCGCTCGGCGTGATTGTGCTGGTGGGCGACAGCGGCCACGACGTCCGCCGCCGCCTCGACGAACTCGTGGACACCACAGACCTCGACGCCGCGGCGGCCGGGCTGGCCCACCAGCTGGGCCTCGACGCCGACGGCCTCGGACCCGACTCCCTCATCACCCTCGGTGCGCTGGACACGGCACCCCGCCCGCCGGCGTCGGCCGGTTTCCACCGCAGCACCCGGGCGCTCATCGCCGCCGGGCCGTTAACGCTCCGCGAACTCGTGACCCGCTCCGCCGGGGGTTCGGGGCACCGGCTCCTGGCCGGCACGCCGGAGCAGATCGCCGACGATCTGGAGCGCTGGTTCCGGGCCGGAGCCGCCGACGGATTCACCATCATGCCCGCGGACACCGCCGTGGACTTTGAACGGTTCACAGCCCAGGTGGTGCCCCTCCTGCAGAACCGCGGCCTGTTCCAGCAGGACTACGCCGGGACAACTCTCCGGGAGAACCTCGGCCTGGCCCCGCTCATCCCCGGCGCTGACCGAAAACGCGCTGACCGGCGCCGCGCTGTCCGCCGCCGTGCGCCTAAAACCCCATCGATTGCTCCATGAGCGTCGTTTTGGCCCGTCAAAAGGACCCTTACGGAGCAATCGATGCAACAGAAGAGGAGGGATGACCCCCATGCTCGGATATGTCCTGGCCAAAGTTGGCCGCGCGCTGTTTGTGGTCTGGGCCGCGTTCACCATCACGTTCATCCTGCTGTTCGTGTTTCCCGCCAACCCGGTGGACCTGCTCTTCGACCCCGCGGAACTGAACACCATCCCGCAGGAAGTCCGTGACCAGGTGGCCGCCCAGTACGGCTTCAACCAGCCGGTGTTCGTCCAGTACCTGGACAGGCTCACCCAGGCCGCCAGCGGGAACTTCGGCAACTCCGTGGGGTCCGGGCGCCTGGTGTCCGAGTCCCTCCTGGAAGTCCTGCCGAACACCCTCATCCTGGCCGCCGGCTCGCTGGTCCTCGCCGTGGTGATCGGCTTTGCCATCGCCCTGCTGGCCACCGGGACCCGCCGCCCGTGGCTCCGCAACCTCGTCGAATCGCTGCCGTCGGCCTCGGTCTCCATCCCGGTCTTTATGTTCGGCATCCTGCTGCTGCAGCTGTTCTCCTTCACGCTTGGCTGGTTCCCCGCGTTCGGCGACCAGGGCTGGCAAAGCCTGGTGCTCCCGGTCATCACCCTGGCCGTCCCCGTCTCGGGGCCCATCGCCCAGCTCCTGGTCCGCAGCTTCGCCGAGGAATTCCAGGCCGGTTACGTCACCACCAGCTACGCCAAGGGCGCCACCCGGGGCGCCATCATCATCGGCGATGTCTTCCGCAACGCCAGTCTTCCCGCGCTGACCATCGCCGGGATCACCTTCGGCAACCTCATCGCGGGAGCCGTGATCACAGAGACCGTGTTTGCCCGGTCCGGCGTCGGCCGGCTGACCCAGTCCGCCATCAACACCCTGGACGTGCCCTTGGTGCAGGGGATCATCGTGTTTGTCGCGGCGAGCTTCGCGCTCATCAACCTGGTGGTTGACCTGATCTACCCACTGCTCGATCCGCGGCTGAGGTCCACCCTCACCGCCCAGCCCGTCCGTACAGCGTGAGGCAGCCATGACCATCCAACTTGACCCGCCCCGGACCGTCGCCGACGCTAGCGGACCCACTGGACCCGCCGAAGGGCGGCCCGCCCCTTCCACACCTGGCGCACTGGCCCGCTCCACCGGCTCACGGCTGGCGGACCTCACCCGGCAGCCCGTCCTGCTGCTCGCCTGGATCGTGGTGCTCATCGCGCTGGGCTGGGCCGTCGCGCCGGGGCTGTTCACACAGAACAGCCCCTACGAGGGCGATCCCTCCCTGAGCTTCGCCCCGCCCAGCGCCGAGCACCCCTTCGGGACGGACCGGCTGGGCCGGGACCTGCTGGCACGGTCCATCTACGGGGCCGGCACCACGCTCACGGCAACCCTGGTGGCGGTGCTCATCGCCTTCGGCATCGGCATCGATCGTGGGACTGGTGGCCGGCTACTTCGGCCGCTGGGTGGATACGGCCTTCATGCGCGTGATCGATGTCTTCCTGTCCATCCCCAGCCTGCTGCTTGCCATGGTGATCGTCTCGGTCCTCGGGTATTCCACGCACAACATCGCCATCGCGGTGGGCATCTCCTCCATCGCCTCTTTCGCCCGTGTCATGCGGTCCGAAGTGATTGGCGTGGTCACCCGCGACTATGTCCGCGCCGCCTACGGGCTCGGCGTCGGACGCTTCGCCGTGGTGCTCCGGCACGTGGTTCCCAACGCACTGAACTCCGTGCTTGCCCTCGCAGCCCTGGAGGTGGGCACCTCCATCCTCGCCGTGGCCTCGCTCGGGTTCCTCGGGTACGGCGCCCCGCCGCCAGAACCCGAATGGGGCCTCCTCGTGGCCGAAGGACGCGACTACTTGGCAGTGCACCCGTGGATCTCCATCCTCCCGGGCATCGCGCTCGCCCTCGTGGTGATTGCCACCCACCGGATCAGCACCTCCCTCAGGAAGGACCAGCGACGATGAGCGCCACCATCACCGAAGAGATTGTCCGCGACCAGGCCGCAGCCGAGCCGCTCCTGCGGATCACGGACCTGTCCATTGACTACCGGGCCCGACGGCGGACCTGGACTCCCGCCGTCGAGCGCGTCAGCGTGGAGGTCAAGCCGGGCGAGGTGGTGACGCTGGTGGGCGAGTCCGGCTCCGGCAAGACCACCCTCATCCAGGGTGCCCTGGGCCTGCTGCCGCCGTCGGCCCGCATCCGTTCCGGCGTCCATCGCGTATTCCGGGGTGGACGTCACGGGCTGGCCGGACCAGCGCCTGGCACGGGTGCGCGGCAACTACGTCGGGTTCATCCCGCAGGACCCCAACACGTCCCTGAACCCGGTCAAGCGGATCGGCCAGCAGGTGGTGGAGGCGGTCCGCTTCAACGAACCCGAGCCCACCGACCGGGACCGTCACCGCACGGCCGCGCTGGAGAGCCTGCGCACCGCGGGGCTCAGGGACGCCGAACGCGTCTTCGACCAGTACCCGCACGAGCTCAGCGGCGGCATGAAGCAGCGCGCCCTCATCGCGATAGCACTGGCCGGGAAACCGAAGATCATTGTGGCGGACGAGCCCACAAGCGCCCTGGATGTCACTGTCCAGCGGGTGATCCTGGACCACCTCGAGAGCCTTCGCGAACAGCTGGGCATCGGGATCCTGCTGGTCACCCACGACCTGGGCGTGGCCCTCGACCGTTCCGACCGGATCCTGGTGATGCAGGGCGGCCGGATCGTCGAGGAAGGCCCGGTGCGGCAGCTCCTCGCAGCCCCCGGGAACGACTACACGCGACGCCTGCTCGACGCCGCACCAGCCCGCCACGCCGGCCGCCTCCAGCCCGCGGCGGGGCTCGGCGCGGGCCCGCTCCGCAGTTCCGCGGACGCAGGGTCAGCGGAAGCATGGTCAGAAGACGCCGGCGGTACAGTGCTCCGCGCAACCTCGCTCGCCAAGACCTACGCCGTCCGCAAAGGCCGTGCCCACTCAACGTTCCAGGCGCTGGCGGGGGTGGACCTCACCGTCCGGACCGGCACCACGCACGCCATTGTGGGGGAGTCCGGCGCGGGAAAGTCCACGCTCGCCGGGATCCTGGCCGGCTTCACCACGGCCGACGACGGCAGTGTCCTCCTCGGCGGCCAGGAGATCACCGGGGCCACCCACGCCAGGCTCCGCGAGCTCCGGCGCGATCTCCAGTTCGTCTTCCAGAACCCGTACACCTCCCTCGACCCGCGCTACACGGTGGGCCGGATCATCGCAGAGCCGCTGCGCGCGTTCCGGGTGACCAGGAGCCGGGAGGAGCTGACGGCCCGCGTGAGTGAACTGCTGCAGGCGGTCTCCCTGGATGACAGCTACCTGAACCGGCTTCCGGCCCAGCTGTCCGGAGGGCAGCGGCAGCGCGTGGCCATTGCCCGTGCCCTCGCGCTCAACCCGAAAGTCCTGGTCCTCGACGAGGCCGTGAGCGCCCTGGACGTGTCCGTCCAGGCCCAGATCCTCCAGCTCCTGGTGGACCTGCAGGCCGGTCTTGGGCTGAGCTACGTCTTTGTCACCCACGATCTCGGCGTCGTCCGGCTGATCGCGGACGACGTGACGGTCATGAAAGACGGACGCGTGGTGGAAAGCGGCCCCGCAGACCAGGTGCTGAACAATCCGCAGGACCACTACACCCGGACGCTGCTCGAGGCGATTCCGGGAACCCACGTCAGGAGTTCCGCAGCATGACCACCACACCCGTACAGCTACTGGCCCTGCTCGGCGACCTGCCGGGCCGCCTCGCAGCGGGGGACCCCGACGTCGTCCGTCCCCTTGCATCGCTGGCCGGCGCCCAGGGTGCCGCGCTGGTTTTCGGTGCCGGGGGTCGCCCCCTGCACCATGATCCGGCGGCGCTGGCCATTGCGCTCAGCGTCCGGCTGCCGGGCTGGCCTGTCCTGGGGTTTTCGGACGGCCGGAGCGACCACCCTTACAACGCGGCGCGCCGTTTCCTGTCCGTGGACCACCTCACGGGCGGCCGGAGCGGTGTGGTGTTCCGGGGTGACGGGACGGCGGCGGAGCACACGGCGGAGCGGATCCGGGTGATCCGTGCCCTGTGGAACAGCTGGCCCGTCGAGTCATTGGTGGCGGACCGCGAGGCCGGCGTGTATGCCCACACAGAGAGCATCCACGCCATCGACCACCGCGGGCCGGACTTCAGCGTGTACGGTGCCCTCAACACGCCCACCAGTATCCAGGGCGAGCCGGTGTCCCTCTGGCAGGTCTCCACCGCCGAGGAACTCGACGCAGCCCACGGCCTGGTGGACCTCGTGGTGATTGATCGTCCGCCCCTGGTCAGCCGCTGGGCGGAGTCGGCCTTGGAGGGACGGCCCGGGCTGGTGGCCGCAGGAGTTCACGACGGCGGCGCGACAGCCGAGCTCGTTCCGGTCCATTCGTCGTCGGAACTGGCGGACGCGGTGGCACGCATATCCCGGGCAGGAATTCCGACGGCGGCGCGGGGCGGCGACGTGCGCACCTTGCGGGCTGTCCTTGGCCTGCCCCCTCGAAGCTACGACCTGTCCAGCAAACCCCTCGCCTTTGGAGCCCCCCGTGCCTGACCGCAGCGACCACCTCACCCTCAACGTCAACCTCCAGGGCTTCGGCCAGCGCCCCGCTGCCTGGCAGTTCAGCGGCGGAAGTCCCACCACGCTCATCGAGCCGGACCACTGGATTGCCTCCGCCAGGGCCGCCGAGCGGGGACTGCTTGATGCGGTCTTCTTCGCCGACCAGCCGGCCCTGCACAACCCGAACCCGCGCCCCGGGAATCCGCTCGAGCCAATCACCCTGGCTTCCCTGATCACCAGCGCCACGGAGCATGTGGGCGTGATCGCGTCAGCCTCCACCACGTATAACCACCCGGTGGAGCTGGCCGAGCGGCTGCTCAGCGCCGATGCGGTCTCCGGCGGCCGGCTGGGCTGGAACGTCGTGACCACGTACAACAAGGCCGTGTCCGCGAACTTCGGGCTTCCGGAGGCACCGGGCAGGCAGGAACGGTACCGGCGGGCCGGTGAATTCGTGGACGTGGTGAAGGCCGTCTGGGCGGCTGCTGCCGGCGACGGACGGTATTCGCACCACGGCGAGTTCTTCCAACTCGAGGGGAGCACCGCCGTCGGGCCTTCCGCGCAGGGCAGCCCGGTGATCTTCCAGGCAGGCGGCAGCGAGCAGGGCCGCGACCTGGCCGCCCGGCACGCGGAAGGGGTCTTCGCCGTCGAGCTCACGCTGCCGCGCGCCATCGAAAACTATGAAGACCTCAAACGCCGCGCCGGTGCTGCAGGGCGGCACGGGAGCGTCCCGCGGATCACGCCGGGCCTGTCGCTGGTGATCGGCAGCACCGTTGCCGAGGCACGTGCCAGGTTCGATGAATTCGAGTCACGGGTCCCGGATGACTACGCCCTGCGTTCGCTGGGGAACGTGATTGCCCACGACGCCACCAGCCTGCCTCTTGACGAACCGATCCCAGCCGACGTCCTGGACAAGCCCTGGGACCCTGATGCCCACCCCACGTCCACCGGGTACCGGCTGACTTTCCTTGACTGGATCCAGGAACGCCGGCACCTGACCATCCGGGAGATCCTGCGGGACTTCGGCGGGTACGGGTCGCGGATCATCATCGGCACCCCGGAGCAGATCGCTGACGACATGGAACTGTGGTTCCGCTCGTCCGCGGCCGACGGCTTCAACCTGATGATCGACCAGTTCCCGGACGGCCTGGCGACGTTTGCAGACGAGGTGGTGCCGCTGCTGCAGCGCAAGGGCATCCACAAGCACGAGTACGAATTCGCAACCCTGCGCGACGGGATCGGGGCAGGGGTTGGTGCCGGCAGGTCCCTGGACCACGCCCGCTGACGCTCTCTCACTTGATGTGGGTTTTGGGCGGACGCTCTCTCACTTATGTGGGTTTTGGGCGGACGCTCTCTCACTGATTGGAAGCCGTCAGGTCAGCGTCACCCCAGGCTGGCGAGCTGCGCGGACCTGACGGCGTCCGTCTGCGCCTGCACCAGCAGGAAATGCGCTGAGCGCAGGTAGTACTGGGCGGAATCGTTGCTCTGCAGCGACCGGCCGGCGCGGGCCACGAAAAGCGCTTTGGAGATGGTGCTCAGGGCTTCGCCGGTCTGGACCCGGACGTCAAGCCGTTCCTCGTAGCGCTCGGAAGCGTCGCCGGCATCGGCCAGGGCGTAGGCGCTGAGGCGGAGCTCCTCGATCCTGGGCGTCCACGCCGCGGCGGCGTCGCGTGCGAGTGCATGTGGTTCCTCCCGCAGCTCGTCCAGGACAGCTGCGGCCAGGCCGAAAAGATGCGGCTTCGCGTCCACCGCCGTCTGGTTGTCCTTGGACCGCCAGGCGGCCAGGGGGTCCACGCTGAGGACCAGCGCGTCCTCCACGAACACATCGTCCAGGTCCACCCGCACCGTCCGGCTGCCGCCCAAGGCCGCAAGCTCCAGGGACGTGGCTGTAAAACGTTCGCTGATGGGGACCAGGGCCAGGACCACCTGCCCGTTGCCGGCGTCGACTCCGGCAGTGAGGATGACCGTGTTCAGGCCCCAGCCGCTGACCCACCTCACGGTGCCCCGCAGCCGCCACCCGCCCCTGGCCTTGGTGGCGGCGATGTAGCGGTCCGGATAATGCCGGACATCGCTGAGCGCCGCGCCGGCAAAGACGCGTCCGCGCAGGAGCCCGTCGACCAGTTCATGCCCGGGATTGGCACCCTTGAGGGCCGTTTCAACCCTCGCGGGGATCGACGCGTGCTGCGCCCAGACCAGCCACGTGTTCAGGCACCCTGCCGCAAGAAGTTCGTGCAGCCGCCGGTCCTCCGCCTTGGCGAGGCCGGCCCCGCCGAACCGGGGTGACGCCTGGTGATTGAGGGCACCCGTGTCCCGCAGCATGCTGATGATGCCCTGCGGAACGCCCTGGCTGTCCGTCAGCAGCCGCCGGGACTTCAGGGTTGTTCCGGCCAGCCGGGCCACCCTGTCCACCAGCGGGTGGACGTCGCTGCGGCTGGGGTGGTTGACTCCGCCGGTGCCCACTGCGTCCGCCGCTGTGCCCGCTGTCACGCCGGCACGGTGGCGTAGCGGGCAGCCAGTTCGCGGCCCAGGAACGCGGCCAGTGCGGAGGCTGCTGCGTTGCCGGTGGCGGATTCGACGTCCGGGTTGTAATTGGTGTTCGTGTTGATGTCGTAAGGGATCACCCGGCCCTCGGCCGTTTCGAAAAATTCGACGCCGGCCACCTCGATGCCCTGGTCCGCAAGGAACGCGCGCAGCCGCACGATCAGTGGGTGGTCAGCCGTGATGTCGTCGCGCTTGACGAAGAGGGACGCCCCTGCCGTGCCCCCGGCTGCTGCGGTCCCCGGTACTTCGCAGGCGGCCGGCGCAAATCCCTGCTGGGAGGCTTGTTCGGGATCATTTTGGTCAGGGATCGCGCACGCTTCGGCCGGGCACAGCTCGAACGACCCGCCGGACGTGTCCACCCGGACCGCATAGACGAACTCGCCGCCCACGAACTCCGCGCGGGTAACAAACGGCGCCGCGCTGGTGACAAATTCCTGCAGGAGCGTGATGCCGTCGGCGGGTTCCTCGAACTCGGGTCCGTCGACGTAGGCGTCGAACTCCGCGAGCGAATCGAACCTGCGAACGCCCAGTCCTTTCCCGCCCTGATTGTGCTTGGTGATGAACGGCGTGGGAAATTCGCGTGCGCGCTCCTTCAACCCGTGCCGGCCAACCACCACGGTGGTGCGCGGCACATCGAATCCTGCGGCGGCGAGGGCGGTGTACTGGGCGGCCTTGCTGACCTCGAGTTCCACCACGTTGCTTCCGTTGACCACCCTGCGCCCCGAGGCTTCGAGCCAGCGAAGCAGTGCCCGCGCATAGTCCTTCGCGGACCCGTGTCCGCGGGTATGGGACGAGGCACTGAGCCGGGACCAGAAAACACCCTCCGGGGGCAACGCGGCGAGGTCGATGGACCCGCCGGCAAGGGACCAGTCCACGTAGGGCAGGCCGGCGGCGTCGAGGGCGGCATGCAGCGGAGGCAGCCAGTCGTCGTTCTCGTGCAGGATGTGGATGCGCGGACTGTTCACGATTCTTGCCTCTCCCTGTGGTTCCGGCCGCCGTCTCGACGGGTCGGCCGTTGGTCTTGTTAAGGGAGCCTAGGGGGCGTGAAATCCGACTTCCACTCGGGCGACTCTGTTCGTCAACGCGAGTCATGACGGGACTTTCAAACGTCATTCCGGATCATCTTCCGCAACACAAAGCCATTCGTGGCAACAGAATCGGAGGGGTTTCATCCTGGCCGGACATCCGCAGGCCCACACTGCGGGCGGGAACGTCAGGGCATGCCTGCAGGCTGGAGCCGGTCCCATGATCCGGAACCGGCTCCAGCCTGCTGCAGGTGAGCCATCGTTGTGGCTCAGCCTTTATGTGATGTCAGACGGCCGCGGTAGCTGTCTGCTCCTGGAAGGCCGGCACAACGTGCTCGATGAAGAGTTCGAGCGAGCGTTTCTTCTCCTCGTGGGTGAGGCTGTTGTCGGCCCAGAAGCTGTACTCGGTGACGCCGAGGGCTTCGTAGTGGCGGAGGCGTTCGATGACCTCGTCGGGGGTTCCGATCATGGCTGTCCGGTGGAGGGATTCCGGGGTGAACTCGGGGCGTTCGGCGAACTTCGCTTCAGGGCTGGGCTCGAGGAACCCATTTTTCGGGGTGGTTTTGTTTCCGAACCAGGCATCAAAGGTGCGGTAGAACTTCTGGATGGCCTCGGCCGGGCGGCGCCATCCTTCGGGCTCGTCCGCGGCGTGAACGTGCGTGTGGCGCAGCACCATGAGGTCCGGGCGGGGCACTCCGGGGTTGTTCTCCACCGCGGTGTTGAACTTGTTGGTCAGGTCTTCGACCTCCTCGTCGCCCTTCATCAGCGGCGTGACCATCACGTTGCAGCCGTTGGCGACGGCGAACTCATGCGAGGAGATGTCGCGGGCGGCGATCCACATGGGCGGGGTGGGCTTCTGCAGGGGTTTGGGCACGCTGGTGGAGGTGGGGAACTGCCAGACCTCGCCGTCGTGCGCGTAGTCCCCTTCCCAAAGCGCGCGCACTGCCGGGACGAGCTCGCGAAGGTGCTTTCCGCCGTCGACCGCGGACATGCCGCCCATGAGGCGGTCGAACTCGAACTGGTACGCGCCGCGTGCCAGCCCCACTTCCGCCCGGCCGTTGCTGATGACATCCAGCAGCGCCGTTTCCCCGGCTACGCGGAGCGGGTTCCAGAAGGGCGCGATGATGGTTCCGGCACCCAGCCGGATCCGTGACGTGCGTGCTGCCAGGTAGGCGAGCTGGGGCATGGGGTTGGGGGAGATGGTGTACTCCATCGAGTGGTGTTCACCAATCCAGACGGTACTGAACCCGCCGGCTTCCGCGATGAGCGTGAGTTCCGTCAGGTTCTCGAAGCATTCCTGGTGCGAGACGGATTCGTCCCAGCGTTCCATGTGGGCGAAGAGGGAAAAGCGCATTAGTGGCTCCTTCGTTCTGCGGCGGAGTCCGCCGACGCATCGTTGATGGGTGCTGGTTTCCGGGCTGCTGCGTTGCGTTCGGCGATGGTCTGGTTGCCGCGGGACCAGTGTTCGTGGTCGATTTCGCGGACGATGACGGTGGTGTTTTCGGGCAATGCGCCCACGGAGGTTTCGGCTGCGCTGTGAAGCGCGCCGATGAGGGAGCGGAGCTGCTCTGGGGTCCGGCCCCGCGCGATCGAGACTTCGATAAGTGGCACGGTGTTCAGCTCCTCATGATGAAGGGGTCGGCCAGCGGGGATTCGTCGGTGTTGATCCAGACGCTCTTGACCCGGGTGTATTCCCGGATGCTTTCGATGCCATGTTCGACGCCGACTCCGCTGGTTTTGAAGCCTTCGCGCGGTGACTGGGGGGACATGGTGCGGTACGTGTTGACCCAGATGGTTCCGGCCTCGAGCCGGCTGGCCATGCGGTGCGCCCGGGAGAGGTTGGTGGTCCAGATCCCGGCGGCCAGTCCGTAGCTGGTGTCGTTGGCCAGGCGCGAGGACCTCTTCCTCTGTTTCAAAGGGCATGATCGCCGCGACCGGGCCGAAGATCTCCTCGCGCACCACCCGCATGGAATTGTCGACGTCGGTCAGCACCGTGGGTTCGAAGAAGTAGCCGTTGAGGCCGGTGTTGGGCCGTCCGCCGCCGGTCAGGACGGTGGCGCCCTCGGAGACGCCGAGATCGACGTAGCTGGCCACCTTGTCCCGCTGGTCCTGGAAGGCCAGCGGCCCGAGTTCGGTGGCGTCCAGGAGCGGGTCCCCGATGACGATGCTGCGTGCGCGGTTGGCGACGCGTTCCAGCAGTTCGTCGTAGACGGACTTGTGGGCGAACACGCGGCTGCCGGCGATGCAGGTCTGGCCGGCCGCGGCGAAGATGCCGGCCACCACTCCCATGGACGCGTTGGCTATGTCAGCGTCCGCGAAGACGATGTTGGGGGATTTGCCTCCCAGTTCCAGCGTTGAGCCGATGAACCGGGACGCCGTGGAGGAGGCGATGCGTGCGCCGGTGGCGGTGCTGCCGGTGAACGAGATTTTCGCCAGGCGGCGGTCCTCGACCAGTGCGGCTCCGGCTTCTGCGCCGAATCCGGTGACCACGTTGATGACACCGGGAGGGAAACCGGCTTCGTCGGCCAGTGCGGCCAGGCGCAGGACGGTGGCTGACGTGTATTCGGAGGGTTTGATGACGATGGTATTGCCCGTGGCGAGGGCCGGCGCGAGCTTGCTGGTGGTCAGCGTCAGCGGCGAGTTCCACGGGGTGATGGCCCCGACGACGCCGAGGGGTTCCCGCAGGGTGTAGTTCAGCATTGCGCGGCTGGAGCCCGGGATGGTGTCACCCTGGATTTTGTCCGCCAGCCCGGCGTAATAGTAGTAGTACTCGGGCATCGCGGCGAGCTGGGCGCGCATCTCCCGCAACAGCTTGCCGTTGTCCTCGGATTCCATGCGGGCGAGTTCCTCCGCGTGTTCGCCGACCAGGTCACCGAGGCGGCGGAGCAGGTGCCCGCGTTTAGTCTGGCTGAGGTCCCGCCAAGCGGGATTTTGGAAGGCTGCAGAAGCGGCTGATACGGCCCGGTCGATGTCGGCGTCGTTGCCGCGGCGCGGCCCGGTAGAGCACATCCAGCGTGGCGGGGTTGGTGCTCTCGAAGTATTCCCCGGAGGACGGCGCAACCCAGTCCCCGTTGATGAAATGCTCGTAGCGGCGATCAGTGGACATGTGAATGCTCCTTGATGAAAGCAGTGAGGGTGGTGGCGAGTTCCTGGGGCCGTTCCACCGGCATCATGTGGCGGGCCCCGCTGATGACGGAGTACGTGCAGCCGGGGATGGCCGCGGCGAGCCGGGCGCTCATCTCCGGTGTTGAGCCCGGGTCCAGTTCACCCGTCACGGCATGGGACGGCACGGTGATCCGGGGGAGTTCGGGGGCGATCTCCGCGTCTGCGGTTGCGAAGACGCGATAGCAGGCCAGGAAGGATTGGGGGTCGTTGCGAAGCAGCACTTCCCGCGTCTCCCGGACCAGTTCCGCCGGAACAGCGGACCCTTCGGGGTACCACCGGTGGATGGATGCCTCCACCGTGGCGGGAAAGTCAGATGCGGCCGAGGCCAGGCGAAGCATCACCGCGGCGTGCTCCTGGGACGTACGGTCACATACCGATGCGACGGAAACCAGGGAGGCCACCACATCGGGCCGGAATCGCGCCAGGTGCTGGGCGACGAGGGCGCCGAGTGAGAAGCCCACCACATGGGTGCCCGGTTCCAGGTGCTCTGCGACGTCCGCGGCGAGTTCGGCAAGGGACACTCCCTCGGGCGCAATACGTCCGCGGGTTCCGTGACCCAGGAGTTCAAGGACCTGGACGTCGTACTCGGGTTCGAGGAATTCACGGAGCGGCCCCCACATCGACCCGTCGAGGCCGACTCCGTGAATGAGTGCGATGCGGGGGCGGCTCACGAGGGCAGTCTCCTACTTCGCTTCGGTGCTGAAGGCGGCGAGGCGCTGCTGGGGGCGTCCCTGGGCTGCAGCGGCGAGGGCGATCACGATTTCGTCGGCGTGCGGCGCATCGTTGATCCGGACCTCGATGCTCTGGTGGTGGGAGCGGATGGTGGCGTCGGTGATGTGCTTGAGCGGAATATCAAACACAACACCTGCCGGTCCGCGCTTTTCCACGGCAGGCAGACAGCGTGGTGGCGTTGGCAGCGTCACGGAAGTGGTTTCCGAACGCCAGGGTATGGATGAGCCCGGAACCGTGCTCGATTTCACCGTTCAGGCCCACGATGGCGGCTTTTCCGTAGGCTTCGGCGGGGGCGCCAAGGGCTTCGAGGACGCGGGGGGCGAGCAGGGCGCCGATGTCGGAGGCGTTGCCGTCGATTCCGGCTGACAGGTCCTCGACGAATCCCTGGCCGGCCCAGGGGTTCTTAATGATGGCGGCGACGACGGCGACCCGTGCGTTGGGTGCGACCTCGCGGCCGCCCTCGATCAGGACGTCTTCGGTGAAGGTGACAATTTTGCGGATGCTCATGAAATTAGTTCTCCTAGGGTGTCTGCTTTGACGACGGGGTCCGTGAGGCGGTCCCCGATGCGTGAGTGTGGGCGGGGTCCGGTTGATGCGCCGAGGGCGACGACAATCTCCCCGGGGCGGGGTGCATCACTGATGCGGGTGGTGATGGTCTGGTAGTGCGTGCGGGTGGCGGCAGCGTTCTTGTGCCAGAGGGGCACCACGAGCGAAGCGCCGGCATCGGCCCTGTCATCGGCGAAGCAGATGATGGATTCGCCGTCGAAGTACTCCCGGACGAGGTTGCCGAAGAACGGTGTGTGGATGAGGGCAGCGCCGTGTTCAATCTCGCCGTCCGAGCCGACAATGGCAGCTTTGCCGAAGGCCTCGATGGCGTCCACGCCGCCGAGTTCCCTGGCCAGCACGTCGGTGAGTTTGCGGGCCAGTACCGGCGCCAGCTTCATGACTTCCCCGTTCAGGTCGTCGGTGGCCTTTCCGCCGAGCCAGGGGTTGGTGACCACGGCCGCTGCCGTGGCACGCACCGCCGGGACCGCGGGGGCGAGTCCGTTCTCGAGCAGGATCTCCTCGCTGTAGTAGACAATCTTGCGGATGCCCAAACTCAGATCGTTCATGATTCGGTCCCGCCGTCGGCTGGATCTCCGGCGGTGCCGAAGGCGTGAAAGATGGAAAAGCACATAACTGGCTCCTGGCAGTAGTAGAAAAAGGCGGGCTTTTCAGCCGTTGGCTTGGTGTTGTTCCGTTGCGACTTCGCGCGCCGAGGTGACGACGTGATCACGCATGGCCCACTCGGCGCCCATGGCATCTTTGGCCTGGATCATGGCGACCACCTTGCGGTGCTCTGCCACCGAGCGCGAGATGCGTCCCGGGTGTGCCACGGTGCTCGCAACAAGGCGCTGGTAGTACGCCAGCTGGTTCATGAGGGTCCGGTACTGCTCGGCCAGCTTGAGGTGGTCGCTTCCATCCACGATGAGCTGGTGGAACTCGTGGACAAGCCGGGCATAGGTTGCGGAGTCACCGTTGGCCGCGGCCTCCTCCGAGGCTTCGATGTTGGCCTCAAGTTTGGTGAGTTCAGGCACCGGACCCCGGCGCGCCATCAGGCCGGCGGCGAGGCCTTCCAGGATCTCCTTGAGCTGGAACATCTCGACGATTTCGCGCCGGCTGGGTTCCCGCACGAACGTCCCGACTTTGGGCCGGATTTCCACGAGCCCTTCAGCTTGCAGTTGCTTCAGCGCCTCCCGCACCGGGGTACGGCTGACATTGAACTCCTGGGCCAGGATCGTTTCGCTGAGCGCTGTGCCTGCGGGGTAGTCGCCGCTGAGCACCACTTGGCGGAGCCGGTCCAGCAGGGGCGGTACCGGCAGCTGGATGATCTCGTCCTTGGAGGCCCGCTTTGAACTCTGTTGCATGGTAGATAACGCTACACGGCACAATTCGAGTCCGTCAAGAACTTGCATACAACAGTTTTTTCAGTGTGGGCATTTGGCGTGTAATCCCCGTAGATAAGCGGAACTGTTGGCACACTTATGATCCGGGTCACCGTATTTTTGGGTCAGGTATTGACCTGCGTCACATTAAGGATCTACCGTCTGTTGTATGGAACAGACATCCACTAGCGTTCCGCCGGCGCCCGTCGAGGCCCTTAGCGACGCCCCTTCTCCCGAATCCCGCCCCCAGCGCGTCGGATCCGTTTTCTGGATCTCCCTGGGCCTCATCGCTGCCTTCGTCGTCTGGGCGGCAGCGTTCACCGAAAACCTCAACGCCACCATGACCGCCGCCCAGAACTGGGTAACCGGGTCCGTTGGCTGGGGCTACCTGGTAGTCACCCTCGGACTCATCGGCCTTCTTGTGTACATCATGTTCAGCCGGTACGGCGCCCTCCGCCTGGGCCCTTCGGACTCCCGCCCGGATTACCCGACCTACGCCTGGCTGGCCATGATCCTGTCAGCCGTGATGGGCGTTGGACTCATCAGCTACGGTGTGGCCGAACCAATCTCCCACTTCGTCGCCCCTCCCCACGGCCTGGCCGAATCCGGCTCCCGGGACGCAGCTGTTCGGGCCATGCAGTTCAGCTTCTTCGACTGGGGCATCCATGCCTGGGCCGTGTTCGCCATCTTTGGCCTCGCCATTGGCTACTCCACTCACCGGCTGAAGCGAAGCGCCCTCGTCTCCACGATGCTCCGTCCAATCCTCGGTAAAGCCGTAGACGGCTGGGCCGGCAAGACTGTCGACGTCCTGGTGATCATCGCTACGCTCTTCGGCACCACCACGTCGCTGGGCCTTGGTGCAGCGCAGATCGATAACGGCATGGAAAGCGTCTTTGGCCTGACCGGCGGCACGGCCACGCGGATCAGCATCATCGCCATCATCACGGTCCTGTTCACCGCATCGGCGCTCAGCGGCGTCCACCGCGGCATCCGTTACATCAGCCAGACCACCATGGTCCTGGCCGTCGGCCTCCTGCTCTTCGTGTTGGTAACGGGACCCACCAACTTCATCACCAACCTCTTCGTCGAATCCATCGGCCGGTACGCCAACGACTTCATCTCGATGAGCCTGATCACCCCGCACAGTGATTCTGAACTGCAGTGGATGCAGTGGTGGACGTACTTCATGATGGCCTGGTGGATCGCCTGGGGTGCCTTCGTGGGCGTCTTCCTGGCCAAGATCTCCCGCGGCCGCACCATCCGCCAGTTCATCATCGGCGTCCTGGGTGTCCCCAGCCTGGTCTTCTTCATCTGGTTCACCGTCTTCGGCGGCACCGCGATCCACAGTGACATGACCGGGGACGGGGCCATCGGCAAGGCAGCGACCGCCGACGTCAACTCCGCATTCTTCGCAATGCTCGCAGAGCTGCCCCTGACAAGCATTACGTCGACCATCACCATCATCCTGGTTGTGCTCTTCTTCGTCTCCGGCGCCGACGCCAACACCTACGTCCTGAGCATGCTCTCCAGCAAGGGTGTTCTCACCCCGAAGCGCCCGGTGCTGGTTGTCTGGGGCGCCATCACCGGCATAACGGCAATCGTGCTCCTGCTGGCAGGCGGCCTTGCAGCGCTCCAGCAGGCAGTCATCCTCTCCGCTGCCCCCTTCACCGTCATTGTTGTCCTGCTCGCAGTTTCACTGATGATCGAGCTTCGACGCGACCCGGAGATCCTGGCCATGGGACCCCTCAAAAACCTGGAAACTCCAGCACCAACCACACGCAACGAAGAAGGAGAAAAGTGAGCAGCGCACCCACAACCGGCCTCTCAACCCGGGCATCAGCCGTGACACAGGCCTGGTCATCGGCCTGGAATGAAGGCGACTACACGTCCCTGGAGGACCTGCTCGACCCGGCGTACGAGCGCCACTCGGCCGGGTCCAAAGGCAGCCAGACGTCAGCTGAACTGATCGGAACGATCCAGGCTTCGCGCGCTGCGTTCCCGGACCTGCACACCACCATCGACGCAATTATCGAAGAAGGCGACCACATGGCCATCTTCTGGCACAGCAAAGGAACCCACCAGAACGAGTTCCTGGGCGTACCGTCCACACGCCGCCCTGTCGAGACGTACGGATCCAACCACTGTGTGTTCAGCAACGGCAAAATTGTCGCCGAAAACGTCACCTGGGATCCACGACAGCTGCTCACCGCCCTCGGCATCATCTCCCTGGAGTCAGAATGAACGACATCACAGCACCCGTTGTAGCCCCCGACGTCGACCCGACACTGGTCCGCGCCTTCAACAAACAGTTCGTCACGGGTGTCACCGTGGTGACCACGGATGACGACGGCGAGCCGCGCGGGCTGTGTGTCAACGCCTACGCCTCGATCTCCTACGACCCGCCCGTGGTGATGGTCTGTGTCCAGCACAGCTCCAGCACCCACCCCTCCTTGTTCAGGGCAACCCACCTGGGCATCAACATCATGGCGAACGACCAGAAGGACGTCGTCGGGATCTTCGCCGGCAAAAGCGACAACAAGTTCGACAAGGTCGAATGGACGCCGGCGCCACACGGGTCACCGATGATCGCCGGTGCCTCGGCCTCCCTCGAGGCCGAGATCCGCGAACGTTTCCAGGCCAAGACCCACACCGTCTTCATCGGGCGCGTCCGCCACGTGACCGTCGCCGACAAGGAACCCATCATCTACCGGGCCGCGCACTTCTACGACGGCGGTGCGCTGGCAGAGCTGCCCTGAGTCAACCAGCCCCCCGGTGGTTGAGCCCGCCGAAACCCGCCGCTACTGATTCCGCCCGGTGGTTGAGCCTGTCGAAACCGAGCCTGTCGAGCCCCCTTCGCTTCCCAAGGAGATCCCCCTATGACCACTACCGCTCTGCCCCCTGCCATTTCGCCGGAGCGTGAAGCCACCCTGCTCGCCTCCGTGCCTACCGGCCTGCTGATTGGCGGGCAGTGGCTGGACGCGTCCGACGGCGGCACGTTCGACGTGCACGATCCCGCCACCGGGGAGGTGCTCGCCACCCTCGCCTCCGCCACCAGCGAGGACGCCGTCGCGGCGCTCGACGCGGCGGATGCCGCTCCAGGCGTCCTGGGCCCGGACCGCACCGCGGGTGCGGGCCGAGATCCTGCGCCGCGCCTTTGACCTGGTCACCGAACGCGCCGAGGACTTCGCGCTGCTGATGACCCTGGAAATGGGCAAACCCCTGGCCGAAGCCCGCGGCGAAGTCACCTACGGGGCCGAGTTCCTGCGCTGGTTCTCCGAAGAAACCGTCCGCGACTACGGCCGCTACCTCACCACCCCCGAGGGCAAAAACAAGATCCTCGTCCAGCACAAACCCGTCGGGCCCGTGCCTGCTCATCACCCCCTGGAACTTCCCGCTGGCCATGGCCACCCGCAAGGTCGCCCCCGCCATCGCCGCCGGCTGCACCATGGTCCTCAAACCCGCCAAACTCACCCCGCTCACCGCCCAGTACTTCGCCCAGACCATGCTCGACGCCGGCCTGCCCGCCGGCGTCCTCAACGTCGTCTCCTCCTCCTCCGCGTCCGGGATCTCCGGGCCCTTGCTGAAGGACTCCCGGCTGCGGAAGGTCTCCTTCACCGGCTCCACCCCGGTGGGCAAACGCCTGATGGCCGACGCCGCCCAGAACGTGCTCCGCACCTCGATGGAACTGGGCGGCAACGCACCCTTCATCGTGTTCGAGGACGCCGACCTCGACGCCGCCGTCGAGGGTGCCATGGCCGCCAAGATGCGGAACATGGGCGAGGCCTGCACCGCCGCCAACCGGTTCCTCGTCCACGAATCCGTCGCCCAGGAATTCACCCGCGAAGTTCGCCGCCGCCATGGCGCGCCCTGACCACCGGCCGCGGCACCGACCCCGCCACCCAGGTCGGACCCCTCATCGACGCCGGCGCCCGCGACGACGTGCACGCCCTGGTGACTGCCGCCGTCGACGCCGGCGCCACCGCCCTCACCGGCGGCGCCCCCGTGGACGGACCCGGCTACTTCTACCCGCCCACCGTCCTCGGCGACGTCCCCAACGACGCCGCGATCCTCCGCCAGGAAATCTTCGGCCCCGTCGCCCCCGTCACCACCTTCACCACCGAAGAAGACGCCATCCGACTCGCCAACGCCTCCGAGTACGGGCTCGCGTCCTACCTCTACAGCCAGGACTTCAACCGCCTCCTGCGCGTGGCCGAACAGATCGAATTCGGCATGGTCGGCTTCAACGCCGGCGTCATCTCCAACGCCGCCGCACCCTTCGGCGGCGTCAAACAATCCGGCCTCGGCCGCGAAGGCGGATCCGAAGGCATCGCCGAATACACCACCACCCAATACATCGGCATCAACGACCCCTACACCCGCTAGCACCAGCAGACAGCCACGGCGATGCGCCCGCTGAGTCACTGCGGGCTTGGCCAGGAATGACGAGGGCAGGGCCACCCGTGAAGGGTGGCCCTGCCTTCGCTGCGTAGGGGGTTGCGCTCCTGCGCCCGTCCTTCGGGCTACCTGTTGCGATGGATTGCAGGGCGCGGCCCCGTACGCCAGCCGACCTGCTGCGTCGGCGGTATCCGGGCCACTGGAGCGGCGGCCAGTCCTGGCTGCTACATGATGCCGGTGGGAACCAGCAGGGCCCAGGCCAGTGCCGGGGCCACCAGGACCACGCCACCGGCGTACATCATCAGCTGCTTGTAGACGCGCTGCCGGTCGTCCTCACGGGCATTGGCCACAACCAGGGCGCCGTCGGTGGAGAACGGCGAGACGTCAACGACGGTGGCGGCGATGGCCAGCGCCGCTACTGTTCCCGAGGCGCTGAGCGCGCTCGTCGCCAGCAGGGGACCGGCCAGGGGGATGAATGCCGTCAGCAGGGCCGTGGAGGAGGCGAAGGCAGAGCCGACGCCGATCACGTAGCAGAGGACCAGGGCGATCAGCAGTGGCGCACCGAGCGCAAGGGCTTGCTCGGCGAGAGTGTCGATGACGCCCACGTGCTGGAGGAGCGAGACGTAGGTGATCATGCCCGCCACGAGCAGCACGGTGGACCAGGAGACGCCGCCGATGAAGGTTCGGTGTTCCTTGATGTTGACCAAGGCCAGGAGGAGACCTGCGGAGAGGGCCACAAAACCGATCGGCATATGGAAGCCCAGGGCACACACAAGCATTGCGACAATCAAGGCCAGCGTGAGGACCTGCTGGCCGTGCGGCCGGCTGGTTTGGGTCGTGTCAAGATCGGCGTGCTGGCCGGCGCCGTCGCGTAGTTTTCCGAGCAGGGCGAACAGCACAACGGTCAGTATCGAGAGGATCAGGTTGAGGGCGAAACTGGCGGCGAATAGCCCGCTTTGGGAGATGGGAAAGCCGTTGTCCAGTGCGATGTCGTGCACCAGGACACCGGCCACGGAAAGCGGGGAGAAGCCGCCCGCGTGGGCCCCGTTGATGATGAACGCGCCCATCAGCACGGGGTGGATGCGCGATTCGTACGCCAATCCGATGGCCGCCGGGGCCAGCAGGGCGACGGCGGCAGGGGAGAAGGTGCCCAGCGCCGTGAGCGATGCTGCCAGGAGGAAGAACACCCACGGCAGAAGCAGCGTCTTACCCCTGACGAGCCGCACGCAGGTCTGGACGATGATGTCGATGGTCCCGTTCCTCTGGGCCATGCTGAAGAAGTACGTGACTCCGATGATGGTGATCACGATGTTGGCCGGAAAGTCCGCAAGTATTTCCTTGTCGGTCATTCCGAGCATGAAATAGCCGACGCCGAAGGAGGCAACCAGCCCCATGACCCCGATGTTCAGGGGCCACTTCGTGGCGACGACGAACATCACCACGAGTATGACGAGCGGGATGATCTGGGTCGCGGTCATAGTCGGCTCCGATTCAGGGGTGGCCGCCGGGCTGAAGAGGACACCCCCGAACAGGAGGGCGGCCAGACCCAGGATCACAGAAGCGGCTACCGTCACCAGAAGGATACGGCGGCGACGGTTCGGATGCTTGGAGCGGCGGTCCTGGATGTCGCTCTCCGGGGGAGCAGGTTGGAAATCAGTCTTAGCCATGGTGGTGTCTCCTCATTGAGTGGCTGATGCCAGTGAGGCTTCGGCGGCGCTGCCGAGTGCCTCAGGTAGATGGATGATGGTGGTGGCGATGGTGCGGGCCGTCCGGTCGACTCCGACCAGGAGGGATCCGTCGCGCTCCTCGCTCCAGGTTTCGATCACGCCCGCAGGAGTGCGAAGTTTCAGGGTTCCGCCCGCTGCGTCGCCGGTGATGGCGTTGAGTACGGTGCCCCGGGTGCGGGCTGCGAGCGTCAGGGCGATGCTGCCGGTGATGGCGAGGGCGGGGTGGGGCTTGCCCATTGAGAGCATCATGACGTTGACGTCGCAGTCCGGGTCCGATGGGGTGGGCGAACCGACGATGGCGAGTTTGGGTATGGCGCGGGCAGCTTCTGCAACTGTTGGTGCCAAGCCCATCCGGACGGCCCCCTGACGACGGATGTGGTCCAGCGTTTCCAGCTGCAATTCCACCCCGGCGACCCAGCTGTCGAAGCGGGCCTTGTCCAGCCCCAGGTCCTCAGCACGGACAATCACTACCGGTGCCCCGGCGTCAACCATCGAGACAGTCCAGTGGGTACCACCAGCAACTACCGTGTCGGTTGCTTCACCGGTGGGAAGCAACTTTCCAGTCGTCTTGCCGGCCGGATCCTGGAAACCGAGACCGACCCGGTAGCCGGGTGACGCTACCCCGGGCATGTGCGCATCCGGAACGATGGGTAGGGCCCCTGCGGGTGTGGCGACGAGCTGGACGATGATCTGGCCCGTGTTCGTGTTCCGGGTGACGATGCGCGTGGTGTCCCCCGAAGGGACCACCCAGCCCTTCTCGATCGCGTAGAGACCAACAACCGCGGAGCAGTTCCCGCAATTGCTGCCCCAGTCCACAGCTGCCTCTTCGATGCCTACCTGGGCGAAGGTGAAATCGACATCGATGCCGTGGTCGGCAGGCCGGTGGAGGATCATGGCTTTGCTGGTGGTCGAGGTTGCGCCACCAACACCGTCAATCTGTCTGGAGTCCGGGCTGCCGAACAGCCGCGGCAGTAGGTCATCCAAATTGGCGCGGGTTTGGTCCAGGTGTCCGGTTTCAAAGACCCAGCATTTACTGGTCCCTCCGCGCATCCATTCGGCTTCGATCTTCATGAGTGTCCACATCTCCTTGTGCCGTCAGTTCTCTTGGGCGCCTGTTTAAGAGATTGATCTGGATCACATATGAAGACAATGTCGGATAATTTAGGGGGGATGTAGTCTTTCTTCAATCACCTGTGGTGGCTACGAATCGGTTGGACGAGTTTTCCTTCTGCCCGATGAATATCGCCCTGATGGCCTCCGTCAGCGAGCGTGATTACATAGAGTGAACCAAACGCACAGAAGGATGAAGAGTTGCTTATGGATGAGGAAAAAGAATTATTCGACATCCGCCGCCTCGCCCTCCTCGTGGAGGTCGTCGAGCACGGATCGATCACCGCGGCGGCCGATTTGATGATGTACACACCCTCCGCCGTGTCCCAGCAACTGCGAAAGCTTGAGCAGGAGGTCGGCCAGCCCCTGCTGAACCGCCGGTCCCGCGGTGTGGTGCCCACCGAGGCCGGACAGATGCTGGCTGGCCACGCCCGCAAGATCGTTGGGCAAATGCGTGCCGCCCGGGCCGATCTCGCGCAAATCGCCGGGCTCAGGAGCGGCTCGCTCACGGTGGGTACCTTTCCAACCTTGGCTGGGTCCTTTCTGCCCATCGTCATTCGCACGTTCAAGAAGCGGTATCCGGCGATTGGCCTGTCTGTGCGCAGCGCGCGCTTCGACGAGCTGGTGTCGGACCTTGAATCCGGCGTCACTGGATTGTGCCTGCTCTGGGACTACCCGTGGAATCGCTTCCACGATGATTCGATCCGGGTCACAGAGGTTTTCCAGGAGAGCACCGTCATCCTGGTAGCCAAGGGGCACCCACTTGCCGACCGGGATGAGGTGAGGATGGAGGACCTGCGAAAGGAGTCGTGGATAGTTCGGGCGGAGGCCCACCCGGTGGTGGAAGTCCTGCAACGCTCCGCCCACGACGCCGGCTTTGAGCCGACCATCGGGTTCCTGGCCAACGACTACCAGGAAGCCCAGGCAATGGTCAGCGTAGGAATGGGCGTTGCCATGGTGCCCAAAACCGCCGTCGCCCTTCAGCACCCTGACGTTAAGGTGCTCAGCCTCGGTCCGGCCGCTCCGCTGCGCCGGGTCCTGCTCGCCCAGCGCCAGGACAAGGTCTACGCCCCCGCGGAAGTGGCCTTCCACTCCACGCTGCTGGAAACCGCCCGCGAACGGGCCAGCGAATACCTGTGAACCGCAGAACTGGAACATTCTGCTCCGTCTGCGTGCCCGGGCTGACCTGACCTGGATGGGTGACCAGCCGCGTCACCCCTGCGTCGGCGGCCGATTTGCCTGCCGGCCCTCCTCCGAACGGCGGTGATCGGCCTGCGCAACCAGCTCACTCATCCACGGACGGTGCCCCCGGTGGAAAACCATGCCTTCAGGCAGTCCATGAACGGACGGGACGGAACCGGCGATGTCGATGGTGATGCGGCCGCCGCCCAGCGGAGCATTCGTGATGTGCAGATCCCCAAGGACGCCGGAAGAACGGGGTCCATCCACACGCCGCCGGCGGAGACCACCGGGTCATACCGCATCAGGCTCGTCACGAGCTGGATGGGTGCAGTGGCCGCCCAGGCCTGGGGCGAGCACGCCGTTGGATAGGGGACCGGGGTGGCGAACTGATCCCGGCTGAACCCGCAGAACAGTTCCGGGAGGCGGCCGTCGGAGTACTCGGCCGCGTCCATCATGCCGGCGGCGATTCGTTGCGCCTCGGCCACGAACCCATAGCGGAGGAGCCCGGCAGCGACGATCGCGTTGTCGTGTGGCCAGACCGAGCCGTTGTGGTAACTGGCGGGGTTGTAGGCACCCATGTCGCTTGCCAGGGTGCGCACGCCCCAGCCGCTGAACATCTCCGGGGACATGAGCCGTTCGGCCACCTGCGGGGCCTTGTCTTCGTCGATCAGGCCTTGCAGCAGGCAGTGCCCCATGTTGGAAGCGCATGAATCCACCTGCCGCTTCTTGCCATCGAGGGCGATCGCGTAATATCCGCGTTCAGGGATCCAGAATTGCTCGTTGAACTGCTTCTTCAGCCGCGCGGCACGGTCCGTAAGTTCGTTTCCCAAAGCCGTCTCGCCGGCGTCGTACGCCAGCCATGCCCGCGACAGATAGGCGACGTAGACGTAGGCCTGAACCTCGCTGAGTGCGATTGGCGGCTCGGCCAGCGTGCCGTCGGCGAAGTTGATGCCGTCCCAGGAGTCCTTCCAGCCCTGGTTGATCAGCCCCTGATCATTGAGGCGCTGGTACTCGACGAAGCCGTCGCCGTCCTTATCCCCGTAGTTCACGATCCAGTCCAGCGCACGGTCCGCATGGGGCAGCAGGGCACGCTATGGTGTCCTTGGCGAATCCCCAGCGGCTGACCGCTCCGAGCACCATCAGGAACAGGGGTGTGGCATCGACGCTGCCGTAGTAGTTTGTTTTGCCGCCCAGGGACAGTCCACTGGAAACGTCGAGCCGCACCTCGTGCAGGATCTTGCCCGGTTCCTCTTCGGTCATGCGGTCCACGACGCTGCCCTGGCGGTCCGCCAGCGTCTGCAGCGTGCCCAGGGCGAGGGACGGGTCCACCGGCATCGCCATGACAGAGGCCCAGAGTGAGTCCCTGCCGAACAGCGTCATGAACCAGGGTGCGCCGGCGGCCACCACCACGCGATCCGGATGGTCGGGGTCCTCGATCCGAAGGGCGCCCAGATCATCGTAGCTGCGGCGCAGGGTACGTTCGATGGACCGGTTACCCATCTGCAGCACCGGAATTTTCGCCACCCACTCCCGGCGGCGCAGATCCCGCGGGGACAAGCCGTCTGCGCTGGGATGAACAAATGCCGCCGAGACCGGGTTCCTCGGCGCTGGCCACCACCGTCAGGACGGTGCTCCAGTGGCCGTGCGGCGGGACGGACGCTCGATAGGTCACAGCCTCCGGCGTAACGTCTGCACCCGGGGCCTGGATAACCATGCCCTTCAGGACGTCCTGCCAGGTGCCCGGATGGTGAGCGCACCGCCGTCGACCTCGCGGGTTTCGTCCCAGCGCCGCTGGATCCGGGCATCTTTCACCTCGAAAAGGTCGGCGAAGTCAGCCTCCACAGTCAGGGCGACCACACATTCGGCGGGCTCCAGGGAGTAGTTGCGGACGGTGATCCGCTCCTGGATCCCGGCCCCCACTTCGCGCAGCCGCTCGACGATCAGTGGGCTGTCGGCATAGCCGTCGGCCCGGGGAACCCGGCCAACAAACAGTGCCCGGTACGGCTCCTTCGTCTCCGCCGCCAGCGGCTCGAGCGGCAGACCATTGACTGTGAGGCGCCAGCCCGACAGGATCCGGGTGTCCTGCACGAAGAGGCCATGCGGATGTTCGGCGTGAATGTCCCCGTTCGGCAAAGAAATGCAGAAGGACGAACCCTCGACCAATGTGACCGTCCCGGCCCCGAGCGGCCCGGCCGCCGTATCGGCATTCCACCCAGCCATCGCGGCCTCCTCCACGAATCCACCAGCGGGCCGTGTAAGTCTTTCGGCTGCCGGCACCCCTTTCCTCCGAATGACGCTACGCTTGCTTGCTGCCCCCGGCTAGGGGCGGCATGTTCAAGCTGAGCGGCGGGTACTGCTGTGGTCCCGACACGTGCCAGCGAAGAATTTCGAGCCTGGTCCAAGCTGGCCGGCCGGGGCTGGTGCCTGGCTGACATTGCTAGCCCCGTGCCTGTTGACTCCAGCCGGAGAACTTGCCGCCTGTCCTCAGAATGCGTAGCGGACGCGGCAGTACGGTGCGATCTCCCTGATGAGTGAGGTCAGCTGCCGCACATAGCCTGCCTTGGTTCCCGAACGGTAGCGGACGTTGGTGAAGCCGTTGGAGGAGACCTTCGATTCCTGGAGGTCCGGGCGCCACAGGACGTTCTCGGCCTGCGGATGCCACCCCAGGTTGACCTCGTGGAGCCGTTCGTTGTGGGTCAGGAAGATGACTTCGGCCGCGAGCTGGGCCTTGGCGGCAGGCTGTCAGGGTGGCATCGAGTTGGCGCAGCAGCTCCTCCCAGTCGCTGAGCCAGGTGTCCGTGATGATGACGGGGGAGAAGTTCACGTGCACCTCGTACCCCGCATCGACGAAGTGGTTGATTGCGGCCATGCGTTCAGCCACGGGCGAGGTCCGAACGTCTATCGACTTCGCCAAGTCCGCCGGCATGAGGGAGAAGCGGATCCTGGTGTGACCGCCGTGGTCCCAGCCGAGCATCGCCGGGTTCACGTACTTGGTGGCGAAGGACAGCTTGGCCGTAGGCAAATCGCGGAAGAGCGTGACGAGATCCTCCACGTTGTCGCTGATCAGCGCGTCGACCGAGCAGTCGCTGTTCTCGCCGATGTCGTACACCCAGAGTTCCGGGTCGCACTGGTTGGGCTCCAGCTTCATGCCCTGGCGTGTGGCGTGCCGCTCGAGTGTCCGGGCAATCTGGTCGATGTTCGCAAACACGGTGACCGGGTTGCTGTACCCCTTGTGGCGGGGCACGTAGCAGTAGGCGCATGCCATGGCGCAGCCGTTCGCGGTTGATGGGGCGATGAAGTCCGCGGACCGGCCGTTCGGCTTGACGGTCAGCGCCTTCTTGACGCCGAGGACCAGCGCCTCCGTCTTGATCCGGGACCAGCGCGGCACGTTCGTTTCGTCGCCGTGCACCTCCGGGATGTTCCAGTGGTTATCGACAAGCACGACGTCGGCGCCCGGCCAGCGTCCGATGATCTCCTTGCCCCTGGGCAGCTCCAGTGCAGCGGGCTGCGCGTAGATGCGCCGGATCTGCAGCAGCCGGTTGAATTCCATGGTTCCATTCTCCAAGACGCGGAAGATGCCCCTGGCATTTCAGCCCGCTGCCACCGGAACGGGTTCCTTCCGCAGCCTCCGCTAAGTGCTCAACAAGCCCGGCAAGTCGGCACCTGGGTCAAACTGCCGTGTCCGGGAAGCTGGAGGTTTTCAGCGCACGATGATGACGTCCAGGCGCCGTGGGCCATGGACTCCTTCCACGCGTTCGAGTTCAATGTCGCGACGTGGCGCTGGGGCCGCTGATCATGGTCAGGGGCAGGGTGCCGTCGATGCGCCGGAGTGCCTCGGGAAGGATGGCGGTGACGTCGCCGCTGCGCACCACACAGATGTGGTGGTCCGGGAATCAGGCAGATCGACACGGCGGCCCTGGTCCGGGCTGCCGTCCAGGATGATGGTGCCGGATTCGGCGACCGTCACGGCACTGGAGGTCACGACGGCGTCAATCGCGTCGAGTTCCGCCACTGACCGCGCGCCGTGCCCGCCGCCGTCGTGACTTAACCCGCGACGGGTTTGTCTCCCATGCCAGCCAAGCCGGGTCCAGCCCGGCCGGGACGACATAGGTCGCAGCGTCGGCAAGCAGCCCCCGATGGCCGCCGCGACGTCCGCCGCCTCCACCACAGTGACGCCGGCCTTGTAGTCCTCGAGCCGGTCCACCAGGAGCTGGGTCAGCTCGTCGGCGCCAAGCTCGAGGCGGTGCGGTAGTCGCGCGGGATCTCCGGCACTGCCGGGGCGTCTTGCAGCGCGGTCCGGACAGCGTCCAGGATTTGGGCGCGGGCGCTCATGCGTTCTCCTCGGCGTGTTTCGGCTCGCCGGTGACTGGGTGGCCTTGTGTTCCTTGGCCCACCATTCCCGGAACGACTGTGACGGCGGGGCGGGGATGTCACGGCTCTGGGTCCAGCCAGCCGCGATGCCCGGGAGCTTCTTGATCTTTTTGTCCCGCCCGGCGGCGACGCGGCCCAGCGGCAGGACGCTTCTCGACCGCGCCGAGCCGCTTTCCGGAGGACAGCGCCCAGGACGCAGCCTTCATGCCCATGTCCATCTGGGTGGGGAGGCGCTTCTTGCCGCGTTTGCTGTCAACGTCCTTGCCGCGCAGGTGCACCAGGATGTCCGGGATGTTGATTTTTACGGGGCACGCGTCGTAGCAAGCCCCGCATAGCGAGGACGCGTAGGGCAGCGAGTTGTTTTCCTCGGCCGGATGCCGGTCATGAGCGGGGACAGGATGGCGCCGATTGGACCAGGGTATGTGGAACCGTAGGCGTGGCCGCCGGTGCGTTCGTAGACCGGGCAGACGTTGATGCACGCGCTGCAGCGGATGCAGTGCAGGGCCGAGCGGCCCATATTCGTCGGCCAGGGCGGCGCTGCGGCCGTTGTCCAGCAGGACGACGTGGACGTTCGGCGGCCCGTCGCCGTCCGTGACGCCGGTCCAGAGCGAGGTGTAGGGGTTCATCCGCTCCCCGGTGGAGGAGCGCGGCAGCAGCTGCATGAACACCTCGAGGTCCTGGCACGCCGGCAGAAGCTTCTCGACGCCCATGACCGTGATGAGCGTTTCCGGGAGGGTCAGGCACATGCGGCCGTTGCCCTCGGACTCGACGACGCCGAGCGTGCCGGAATCGGCGAGGGCGAAGTTCGCGCCGGAAACGGCCACCTTGGCGGTGAGGAATTTGCGGCGCAGGTGGGCCCGGGCGGCCACGGCGAGCATGCCGGTTCGTCGGTCAGTTCCGGATCCACGCCGGGCATTTCGCGCAGGAAAATGTCCCGGACCTCGGTACGGTTCTTGTGGATCGCCGGGACCAGGATGTGGCTGGGCTTGTCGTGGCCCGAGCTGGACGATGAGCTCGGCCAGGTCGGTCTCGAACGCGGCGATGCCCTGTTCCTCGAGGTACTCGTTGAGGCCGATTTCCTGGGTGGCCATGGACTTGACCTTGACCACCTCGTCGACGCCCTCTCCCGGACGAGGGCGGCGACGATCCGTTGGCCTCACCGCGTCGCGGGCCCAGTGGATTTTGCCGCCGCGGGCGGTGAAGTTCGCCTCGAACTGCTTCCAGCAGCTCGGGCAGCCGGGCCATGACGGATTCCTTGATGGCCCGGCCCGCCTCGCGCAGCTCTTCCCAGTCGGGGAGCTCTGACACCGACAGTCAGCCGTTTGTCCCGGATGGTCCGGGTGGCGTGGCCGAGGTTTGCCCGCAGCTGGGCGTTGCCGAGTTCGCGGCGGGCAGCAGCCGGGAAGGGCTCTTCTGCGAACAGGTTTCCGGTGCCGAAGACCGGCAGGGACGGCATCCCCAGGAATGTGCCGCTCATCGCGCGGTCCTTCCCGTGGTGTGGCGGACGTCGCCGGTGACGGCGGCGGGATTCTCGACGTGCTGGCCAGGATCTCAGCGAAGTGCATCGTGGTGACGGCGCTGCCCCTGCCGGGACAGCCCGCCGCCGATATGCAGGAGGCAGGATGCGTCGCCGCCGGCGCAGAGACGGCGCCGGTGGAGGAGATGTTGGCGGTCTTGTCCGCGAGCATCGCTGAGGAGACATCGGCGTTCTTCATCGAGAACGTGCCGCCGAAGCCGCAGCACTGCTCGGCCTCGGGCAGTTCGGCCAATTCGATGCCGCCGACCGAGCGCAGCAGGTCCAATTGCCGGTCGCCCAGCCGCAGCAGCCGCATGCCGTGGCAGCTGGGGTGGTAGGTGATCCGGTGCGGGAAGTATGAGCCCAGCTGCGCGGCGTCCGTGACGCCAAGGACGTCGACCAGGAGTTCGGAGAGCTCGTAGGTTTTGTCGCCCACCGCGGTTGCCCGGGCTTCCAGCCCGGCGTCCCCGCAGCGGCGGGCGATCATGGGGTGCTGGTGCTTCACGGAGGCGACGCAGGAGCCGGAGGGTGCGACGGCGACGTCGTACTCCTCTTCTTCGAAGGCCTTCACATGGTTGGCGATCACGGGCAGCGGCCTCCTTGAAGTAGCCGCTGTTGACGTGCATCTGCCCGCAGCAGGCCTGGCCGGCGGGGAAATGACCTCGTGGCCGAGCCGCTCGAGGACTGGCCACTGTGGCTCGGGCGGTCCGCGGGTACATGGCGTCCACGATGCACGTGGCGAAGAGCGCGATTTTCATGAGTTCATTTCCTGATGAGTGCTGTTTGATCAGTGGAACCGGGCCTGCCGGATCGTCCGGCTACCGTGCGACGGGTACTTTGCGGTCAGCTTCCTTGCCATAACGTTCGGCCTCGATCTGTTCCAGGCTCTTGCCACTGGTATTCGGAGCCCAGATGACGCCGATGAGCAGGGCGGCGACCAGCAGGCCAATCATGATCAAACCGACGAAGGGGACGCCCTGTTCCGCCAACAACGTGGGGAACCAGTAGCTGAGCAGGCCCACGAACACCCTGGCCACGAAGAACAGCACACCCTGGGCGCTGGCCCTGTAGCGTGTGGCGAACAGCTCTGCGGCCCACAGGGCGTAGAAGGCCTGGGCGCCGATGCCCGCCGAAATGCCCCAGAGCGCGGCGAAGACGATCAGTATCGGCATGGTGACGTGGACGAAGACCAGCAGGATCCAGGCCATGATGCCCAGCAAAGCTCCCACGCTGTAAAGGGTCCGGCGGCTGATGCGGTCGCCGAATTTCATGAAGCCGAAGTAGGTTGCCAGCACCGTGCAGGACCACAGCAGCACCTGGAGCAGGTTTTGCTCAGTTGCCGACTCCACCCCGGCACTTTCGTACACCCGCGGCATGAATATTCCCATCTGGCCAGCCACCAGATTCCACAGTGCGTAGACGCCCACAAGGAAAAGCAGCGCTTTGAGATTGGTCTTGTTCCGGAACAGTTCGGCATAGTTGCGCTGCTTGACTCCGGCAGCTTTCGACGCACGGCGGGCCTCGTCAGCCTTTTTCCAGGTGTGCGACTCCGACAGCCCGCGGCGGACCCACCAGGTGACAAAGGCTATGACAAACAAATGGGCAAAGATGATCCGGCTGCCCATCAGGCCCAGCGGCACCACAAAGGTGGCAAACAGGAAGACCAGCGCCGGAGCAAGGGACCAGGCGAACTGGGCCGTGCCCACGTGCTTGGCCCGGGCCTCCGACGGCGCCTCTTCTGCGATGTACGTCCATGCCACCGGCACGCCGGCGCCCACCGCAATGCCGGTGAGGATCACGCCTACGACCAACATCCAGGGGGCCGCCGCGAAGATCACGAACAAGGTGCCCACCATGTAGAGGATCAGGTCATAGGTGTAGATGAACTTTCGTCCGTAACGGTCTCCAAGGGGGCCGCCGATCAATGCACCAATGGCGGAACCGAACGCATTGGCGCTGACGGCTGCAACAAGGCCCACCACAAGGTTGGTGAACCCGAAATACTCCTGCCACAGACTCAGGCTGGTGGCGAGGGCAATGATGGAGCCAGCCTCGATGTAATTGGACATCGATACTGCGACGGTGGCTTTCCAGCCGCCGAGTTTTGTTGCGCTCATGGACTGCCTTTCTGGGCACGGTGAAGTAGGGATACGGGGCGCCAAGGGCAGCCGCCGCGGAAAGGAGGGGGGATCAGGTCAGGGGGAGGTACTGGATCCGGCTGGAGTCCGGCGCCTTAGCCATGTGCTGGGGCATTTCGGCCGGCGGCGGGGAGATCGCCGGACGGCCACCAATCAATGCCGCCTAGCGGGGACGTTGTGGTATTGAAGCCAGCGGCGTGGTTTGGCCTGAGGGTATCTGGCCCGCAGGCGTCGGATGACTCGGCTGCCCGCTGTAATGGCCAAGGACTTGGTGGCCGTTGTTGCCCATGCAGCACTCCTTCGTGACTGGAACGCCCTGGCGGGCGCGACGTGATTCGGGATCTTATTCCGGGCTGCCGGTGGGGTAGCCGGGACCGTTTGAGCCCCGTGCAGGGGACCTTGGCCGCTTCATGGATATGATCCACGTCTCGAAGCCGGGTTCATCGTAGCGAATCTTTTGATACGTTTCAAATACGAGCCAAGGGGCGGCTGGACCAGCCCGTTTAAGTGTTCGGGGCCTGCTGCTACTTCATGAGTTGTTACGGTCCCCGGGGCCCATCACATTGAGAGGCCCAACCTCGGCCAAGTCATAGCCCTGGGGATAGACCGGGGGAGCGGACTGCCCGGGGATGAAGCTGGGCACGGTGCTCAAGGGGGTGCGGCGCCGGATCGTGTTGCGCACGGCAAGTCCCGCATTGAGCCCGAGGCGTGACCACCAGGTGCTCCGGGGGAGTCCGAGCGCCTCGGCAAGCGGCCCGTCGTCGAGCATTGTCGAGATCATGCGCTTCGTGAACGGATGGAGCAGCCGGGGCTGCATGCTTTGAAATACCTGCACCGTGGCGCTCATGAGCGTCCTGCCGGCTGCGCTTGGTGCAACCCTCCGGCGTTCATAGTCGTCGAAAAAGATCTCGGCTTCGTCAAACGTGACGGGAATGTCCGTGATGTGCATTCTCGCCCCCAGCTCGCGGAAGAAACGGACTGCGGCGTCTCTTTCGGAGGGTGTTGGTTTGCGCCAGCCGTAACGGTCAGTCCATCGCAGGGGGACCACCAGGAGCGTCATCAGCACATAGAGAAAATCCTCTTGACTGCCTGGAACGTGCCGGTGAACGCGGTTGAGCAACGTCGTCATGTGCCGGCCGCGCTCCGAGTCCAGCCCGCTGGCGATGAGTTCGTAGATCACCATGCCGGTGTCGATGGACCGCTTCATGGGCCGTGCCGGGATTTCCCCGTTCCTCACGAGGGTGGCTGAACCGGAGGGAATGGCAAAGTTCCGGTAATAGGCGAGGAAGAAGCCGAGTTTGAGGTCCTCTGCGAGGTCAAACAGGGCCATCTGACGGAACGTTTGCTCCCAGTCTTCCGGGTCCCGGGCCAATTGCCGTTCGAGGCTTCGGGTGAGCGATGAATGAATTCCCATCATTGGAGACCCCCAAGGCGGAGAAAGAGTACTCATAACGCCCCAGCGGAGGCTGGCGACGGCTTCCCTCCATCGTAGGGCAAGCGGAAGCCGGTGACCGCCCGACTTTCAGCGCAGCACGGCAGCCACGGCGCTGATTTCGACGAGCGCGCCGGGCACGCCCAGGCCGGCGACAAAGGCTGCGGTCACCAGGGCAGGTTCAGCGGACGCGAGTTCCGAGGCGATTGCTCCGTACCCCGCGGCGAGATCGGCGCCGTCGACGAAGAGCACAGTCCACTGCACCACGTCGCCGACGGTGGCGCCTGCCGCGGCGAGTGCGGTCTTCGCGTTTTCGAGTGCTCGGGCAGACTGCACGGCCGCGTCGCCCGCTCCGACGAGTGCGCCGTTGGCGTCGACGGCGTTCTGCCCGCCGACGAAGATAGTCGTCGCGCCGGGCGGCACGATGGCTACGTGGCTGAAGGCCGGGCTCGAGACGAGCCCCTGGGGGCGGAGGCGCTGAATGGATTCCATGCCTGTATGTTCCCATCCACGTCAGAGCCCTTGGAAGAGATCGGTCAGCACCGGCGTGCCGGGAGGCCTGCCCGGCCAAGCCAGGACCGCGGATTCACGGGACGCCATCCTGGCCCACCGGCGCTCGTCGATGCCCGGCTCCATCAGGACGTCCCGCTGGGACTTGTGCTCCAGCAGGCCCGCAACAACCCGCTGGGCCACCTGGCTGGTGTCCACCTCGATATCTATCGCCTCGTCGGGTACCGGACGCAGGTGGTACTCAACCGTTGGGTCCCAGGGCGAAAGCCCCTGCCGTTGCCGCCTGAGGTTCCACCGCTGAAAGGTCGAGGCGCGCATGGCGCCGTGCACCAGCCGCCGGAAGCCGGGGCCAGGCGTGTGCCGGGCCCTGCTGAAGGCTTCGTCGGTGGCCCTGCCGACCGCGATGTGGTCGCGGTGGCCGGTAATCCCGTCGGGCCCGAAGGTTGCTACGACCTGGGGCCTTTCCTGGAGCAGGATCTCCAGGATCCTGCCAACCAGTTCCTCGAAGTCGACCTCAGATACCTGCCCGTCGGCGTAGTCCAGCCATTCGTGCCTGTCGGGAATTCTGCCGTGGGCCCGCCACGCGTTGGCGCTCTCACGCCGCCGCCAGGCACCCAACTCTTGCGGCGTCGTCGGGACGCCCTCAGCGATCTGTCCGGCTCCTCCGTCTGTTGCCAGCACCAGGCAAAACCTGAAGCCGGGATCGTTCTCGTGCAAGGCAATGGAGCCCGCACAACCGTAGCCATCGTCATCCGGATGGGCAACCACCACCGCGAGTGAGTGCGGCTCATTCATACGACAGACGCTAGCCCCTGCAGCGGCTGGACCACAATGCGGCCCGTCCCGTCCCGGATGTCGCCTCAGGTGGCCGGGGCCAGGAGGCGCCCGCTGGATCCACGCACAATGAGGGTGGTCCGCAGTGGCGAATCACGCAGCGGCGTTGACACGTCATGCAGGCTACCCTCTGCGCCTTGGCGGAGACCCAGCAGCCGCTGCAGAGCCGTTGCGCCGCATTCCTTGAAGGGCGAGGCGATGGAGGTCAGCGTGGGCGTGGTGAAGTCCGAGCCGAAGATGTTGT
>CAVUHH010000014.1:0-354371 GCA_963741285.1 uncultured Actinomycetota bacterium | reverse complement strand
AGATTTCCCACCCCACACGGCCCAGGCCGGCAGGGTGCGGAGCAAGGGTTACGGCGGTCATAGCGTGGGGGAAACGCCCGGTCCCATTCCGAACCCGGAAGCTAAGACCCACAGCGCCGATGGTACTGCACCCGGGAGGGTGTGGGAGAGTAGGTCACCGCCGGAACATCATTAAAGGTCGAGACCCCCCAACACACACGTGTTGGGGGGTCTCCCGCATTTAACCCCCAACCACACACCACAGGCCACCACCCGGCCCCAGTGGGCAACCACACACCCGCCACACACCCGGCAACCCGAGTGGCCAACCACACACCCGCCACACACCCGGCAGCCCGAGTGGGCAACCACACAACACACCCGCACAACCGGCAACATATCGCCACAGCTCCATCGATTCACTTCGCCGTGGACATCGATGTCGAACACGGCGGCGGGTCGGTCCCGACTTGTTCGTTGGCGCGCGCAATAGAACGTGCTTTCAGGCGGCACCGCTCGACCAGGGTCTACAGGCCGGTCGCGACGCTCTCGACCTTGACCACATGCCGGAGGCCGGCGCCATAATCGGTCTGGGCATCAGAGCGGTGCCGCAGAGAAGATCCGACGGATGGTGCCGCCGGAGCAGAGGAGTCTTCGAATGACGAAGTACCTGATCTCGTTTCCCAGTGACGCCATGGTGTTCCCGGAGGAGGACTTCGACGCGGTGGTCGAAGCCTCGCATGCCGTCATCGCCGAGGCCAAGGCGGCGGGTGTATACGTCTTCGGCGGCGGGATCGATGAGGACGTAGCCCCGGTGCTCGTGGCCGGCGACGGCACCGTCATCGAGGGCACATACCCTGGCCACAAGCTGCCTAATGGCGGCTACACCGTTCTCGAGCTGCCCTCCCGGGAGGCGGCACTCGGATGGGCAGCGAAGATCGCTGTGGCGTGCCGCTGCTCGCAAGAGGTCCGGCAGTTCCAGTTCGACCCGGCCAGCTGACGACGGGAACTTCGACCGACGGCATCTCGCGGCTGACTCATCGATAGGAGCCGGTGGGCCTCTGCTGGGCGCATCGGCCGGCTCAGCCATCTCGAGCTGAGCTGGGAGCAGTCTCCGGAAGCACCACTCCAAGTGGAAGCTGCCCATGCCAGGGCCGGCCGGCATGTGAAGTGGTCGTCAAACGTGGACGGACATCGCCTCAATAATCGTGTTTCCCGCCGGCGCACTCCCGCACCATCCCCGTCCATGTGTTTCCTCCATCGGCGCCGTGGCAAGGGTGCCGTCTACGGGGCGCCCAGGCGACCAGCCTGGCCGGCGTTGCCCAGGCAGGTTGGGTACCCCGTTCTCAAACCCTCGGTACGGCAGCCTGCGGTACCGGAACTCAGATCAGGCGCTGGCGGCTGGCGGCGGCACTCGCCTCCTGGTCGGTTGTCGCTGGCCTCGACCCTGCCGGTGGTGATCCAGTTGGCCCGGACAGGCCCGGCGACGCCTACGGCGGACAGCGCATCGGCGAAATCGTCCATTAGGAACCTTGGTGGCGCCTGCTCATCACCGGCCGCATAGCCGTGGGTGCCGGCCTTCGCTGCACCATCGCCCGATTCAAAACCTTGGGGTGACTGTCTGGCTGCCATCGTCCTCAAGGATTCCGGCCTGGACGCTGCCTCCGGCGGGTCCCTTGCTGGTCATCTCCATCACCATGTTCCACCGGCGCACCCGGACCTCAGCATGCTGCGCTGCGATTGCTCGCCTCGCTTGGGGAACCGGTTCGTCGTCGGCGATTTTTGGGCGGTTTGCCCCGTGGGGCGTTGTATCCGCTATCGGTAGCTGCACGCCTGCGGTGGTTGTCTTGGCCGTCACTGGCCATACCGTTGACCCGATGCATGATGGTCCTTTCTGTGCCATTGATTGCTCCACACAGGTGCTCTAGTCGTCAGCAGGGCTCTTATGCCCCGTGGATAGAGGCGGCTGGCTCAGACTTGCACGGGGGAGCTGAAGGAAGCTTGCGTGGCTTGGTCGACGTGCCCAGGTGGGGGCAGGCCCTGCACAGGACACCCCTGATCGTCAGCTCATCCTTCGGCCTGGTGACATCCGAGTTGCAGGAAGGCATCCAGCATCCAAATGAAGGCTGCCTGGACAGGCGATTAATCCTGCGCTTCGCTCCTCAGGCGGGGTGTGATGCAGTGAACAGGGGGTGGGGTTGGCTGGTGGGGTCTTGTGTTGGGTTGGGGTTGGGCCCGGATTTCGCTGTGTTTGCGGGGTTTTTGGGGGTTGGGGGGTGGTGTTGGGGGTGGATTTGCGGTGGGGGTTCGGTGCGTGTATTGTTTTCTGAGTCGCCGCCGCTGATGCGGGAAAATAGCGACAAACCCCCTTTCTTCAACAGCCTGAAAAATGGTGCGCTTTGCGGCGTGCCTGGTGCGGGTGGGGCCGGTTCGTGGGAGCTGCGGTGAGCGGAAACGCTGATTTGCAAAGCTCGCCGAGATCGGGTAAGTTTGAAAAGTTGCTCCGGAGCGATCCACGGCTGTTTAGTGCTGGTGGTGGTGCCGGGTGTGTCTGTTGTTTGAGAACTCAATAGTGTGCCAAGTTTGTTGATACCAATTTATTGTATTGAATTGGTTGAATTTGCCGGGCCCGCCACCCCGTGGTGTGGTCTGGTTTTTACAGCTGGTTTCAAATTTTGCAGCCTTCTTCCTCCGTTATTTCCGGGGGTGTTGGTTGTGTTCGTTTTTGTTTTACTTCAACGGAGAGTTTGATCCTGGCTCAGGATGAACGCTGGCGGCGTGCTTAACACATGCAAGTCGAACGATGACCTGGTGCTTGCACTGGTGATTAGTGGCGAACGGGTGAGTAACACGTGAGTAACCTGCCCTTAACTCTGGGATAAGCCTGGGAAACTGGGTCTAATACCGGATATGACTCCTCATCGCATGGTGGGGGGTGGAAAGCTTTTTGTGGTTTTGGATGGACTCGCGGCCTATCAGCTTGTTGGTGAGGTAATGGCTCACCAAGGCGACGACGGGTAGCCGGCCTGAGAGGGTGACCGGCCACACTGGGACTGAGACACGGCCCAGACTCCTACGGGAGGCAGCAGTGGGGAATATTGCACAATGGGCGAAAGCCTGATGCAGCGACGCCGCGTGAGGGATGACGGCCTTCGGGTTGTAAACCTCTTTCAGTAGGGAAGAAGCGAAAGTGACGGTACCTGCAGAAGAAGCGCCGGCTAACTACGTGCCAGCAGCCGCGGTAATACGTAGGGCGCAAGCGTTATCCGGAATTATTGGGCGTAAAGAGCTCGTAGGCGGTTTGTCGCGTCTGCCGTGAAAGTCCGGGGCTCAACTCCGGATCTGCGGTGGGTACGGGCAGACTAGAGTGATGTAGGGGAGACTGGAATTCCTGGTGTAGCGGTGAAATGCGCAGATATCAGGAGGAACACCGATGGCGAAGGCAGGTCTCTGGGCATTAACTGACGCTGAGGAGCGAAAGCATGGGGAGCGAACAGGATTAGATACCCTGGTAGTCCATGCCGTAAACGTTGGGCACTAGGTGTGGGGGACATTCCACGTTTTCCGCGCCGTAGCTAACGCATTAAGTGCCCCGCCTGGGGAGTACGGCCGCAAGGCTAAAACTCAAAGGAATTGACGGGGGCCCGCACAAGCGGCGGAGCATGCGGATTAATTCGATGCAACGCGAAGAACCTTACCAAGGCTTGACATGGACTGGAAATACCTGGAGACAGGTGCCCCGCTTGCGGTCGGTTCACAGGTGGTGCATGGTTGTCGTCAGCTCGTGTCGTGAGATGTTGGGTTAAGTCCCGCAACGAGCGCAACCCTCGTTCTATGTTGCCAGCGCGTTATGGCGGGGACTCATAGGAGACTGCCGGGGTCAACTCGGAGGAAGGTGGGGACGACGTCAAATCATCATGCCCCTTATGTCTTGGGCTTCACGCATGCTACAATGGCCGGTACAAAGGGTTGCGATACTGTGAGGTGGAGCTAATCCCAAAAAGCCGGTCTCAGTTCGGATTGGGGTCTGCAACTCGACCCCATGAAGTCGGAGTCGCTAGTAATCGCAGATCAGCAACGCTGCGGTGAATACGTTCCCGGGCCTTGTACACACCGCCCGTCAAGTCACGAAAGTTGGTAACACCCGAAGCCGGTGGCCTAACCCCTTGTGGGAGGGAGCTGTCGAAGGTGGGACTGGCGATTGGGACTAAGTCGTAACAAGGTAGCCGTACCGGAAGGTGCGGCTGGATCACCTCCTTTCTAAGGAGCACCTACAGATTCTGCCGCCATGTATGTGGTGGTCGGGGTTTGTCAGGAGTATATGCCCGTTGCGCAGACGCTAGTTCTGCGGCGGGTGCTCAAGGGTGGAATATCAACGAATAGGGGCCTGGTGGCACGGACCGGTTGTTAGTACGGACATTGTTTTTCTTCGGAAGATCAGTTGTCCTGGAACGGTGCTGGTTCGGGTTGCTGGGTTAGTGTTTGGCACACTGTTGGGTCCTGAGGCAACAGGACCGGGTGGGGATCATGGCTGGAAGGTTGTGGTTCCCTGTTTCCGGGTTTGTTTGTTTCTGGTTTCCTGGCTGCACCGAGTGCGCACGTTGTGTGTGTGGGGTGTGTGGTTTGGGGTTGTTGTTTGAGAACTACATAGTGGACGCGAGCATCTTTTATAAGAAGCAATTTCCAAGAATATGAACCTGGATCTGTCTGCGCCTTTCGGGGTGTGGGTGGTTTCTCATGGTTCTCTCGAAAATTTCTGAATTGATCTTTTGTGGTCAAGTTTTTAAGAGCACACGGTGGATGCCTTGGCATTAGGAGCCGAAGAAGGACGTAGGAATCTGCGATAAGCCTGGGGGAGTCGATAACCGGACTGTGATCCCAGGGTGTCCGAATGGGGAAACCCCGCCAGGGGCGCGAGCTGCCTGGTGACCCGCATCTGAACACATAGGGTGCGTGGAGGGAACGCGGGGAAGTGAAACATCTCAGTACCCGCAGGAAGAGAAAACAATAGTGATTCCGTTAGTAGTGGCGAGCGAACGCGGATCAGGCTAAACCGTTCCATGTGTGATAGCCGGCGGGCGTTGCATGGTCGGGGTTGTGGGACTTTCCGTATCAGTTCTGCCGGACTGGTGAGGTGTGATGTGCAGGCATAGGTGAACGGTCTTGAAAGGCCGGCCAGAGAGGGTGTGAGCCCCGTAACCGAAATGTTTTGTGCCGCCTGGAGAGTATCCCAAGTAGCACGGGGCCCGAGAAATCCCGTGCGAATCTGTCAGGACCACCTGATAAGCCTAAATACTCCCTAATGACCGATAGCGGACCAGTACCGTGAGGGAAAGGTGAAAAGTACCCCGGGAGGGGAGTGAAACAGTACCTGAAACCGTGTGCTTACAATCCGTCGGAGCCAGTCTGATTCTGGTGACGGCGTGCCTTTTGAAGAATGAGCCTGCGAGTTAGTGTTACGTCGCGAGGTTAACCCGTGTGGGGAAGCCGTAGCGAAAGCGAGTCTGAATAGGGCGTTGCAGTGGCGTGATCTAGACCCGAAGCGAAGTGATCTACCCATGGCCAGGTTGAAGCGACGGTAAGACGTCGTGGAGGACCGAACCCACTTCAGTTGAAAATGGAGGGGATGAGCTGTGGGTAGGGGTGAAAGGCCAATCAAACTTCGTGATAGCTGGTTCTCCCCGAAATGCATTTAGGTGCAGCGTTGCGTGTTTCTTACCGGAGGTAGAGCTACTGGATGGCTAATGGGCCCTACAAGGTTACTGACGTCAGCCAAACTCCGAATGCCGGTAAGTGAGAGCGCAGCAGTGAGACTGTGGGGGATAAGCTTCATAGTCGAGAGGGAAACAGCCCAGACCACCAACTAAGGCCCCTAAGCGTGTGCTAAGTGGGAAAGGATGTGGAGTTGCGAAGACAACCAGGAGGTTGGCTTAGAAGCAGCCATCCTTAAAAGAGTGCGTAATAGCTCACTGGTCAAGTGATTCCGCGCCGACAATGTAGCGGGGCTCAAGTACACCGCCGAAGTTGTGGATTTCAAATATTTGCCAAGCCGCTCACTTGTTGGGTTGGTTCAGGCGTTTGGAGTGGTAGGGGAGCGTCGTGTGGGCAGTGAAGTCGCGGTGTAAACCAGCGGTGGAGCCTACACGAGTGAGAATGCAGGCATGAGTAGCGAAAGACGGGTGAGAAACCCGTCCGCCGAATGATCAAGGGTTCCAGGGTCAAGCTAATCTGCCCTGGGTAAGTCGGGACCTAAGGCGAGGCCGACAGGCGTAGTCGATGGACAACGGGTTGATATTCCCGTACCGGCGAAAAACCGTCCATGTTGAACAGGGGATACTAACCGCCCGAGACCTGCCCGCCCACCCTTCGGGGTGATGTGGGTTTTGGTGGAGCGCGGGACCTGATCCTGGGAGGCAAGCGTATTAACAGGTGTGACGCAGGAAGGTAGCCAAGCCGGGCGATGGTTGTCCCGGTCTAAGGATGTAGGGCGAACGGTAGGCAAATCCGCTGTTCATGATGCCTGAGATCTGATGGGACCCCCGTATGGGGGGATTTGGTGATCCTATGCTGCCGAGAAAAGCATCGACGCGAGGTTTTAGCCGCCCGTACCCCAAACCGACACAGGTGATCAGGTAGAGAATACTAAGGCGATCGAGAGAATTATGGTTAAGGAACTCGGCAAAATGCCCCCGTAACTTCGGGAGAAGGGGGGCCCCAACCTTGAACACCACACGCTGGTGGGAGGGGATCGGGGCCGCAGAGACCAGGGGGAAGCGACTGTTTACTAAAAACACAGGTCCGTGCGAAGTCGCAAGACGATGTATACGGACTGACTCCTGCCCGGTGCTGGAAGGTTAAGAGGACCGGTTAGCCCTTACGGGCGAAGCTGAGAATTTAAGCCCCAGTAAACGGCGGTGGTAACTATAACCATCCTAAGGTAGCGAAATTCCTTGTCGGGTAAGTTCCGACCTGCACGAATGGAGTAACGACTTCCCCGCTGTCTCAACCATAAACTCGGCGAAATTGCAGTACGAGTAAAGATGCTCGTTACGCGCAGCAGGACGGAAAGACCCCGAGACCTTTACTATAGTTTGGTATTGGTGTTCGGAGTGGCTTGTGTAGGATAGGTGGGAGACGTTGAAGCCCGGACGCCAGTTCGGGTGGAGTCATCGTTGAAATACCACTCTGGTCACTTTGGACATCTAACTTCGGCCCGTAATCCGGGTCAGGGACAGTGCCTGATGGGTAGTTTAACTGGGGCGGTTGCCTCCTAAAAAGTAACGGAGGCGCCCAAAGGTTCCCTCAGCCTGGTTGGCAATCAGGTGTCGAGTGTAAGTGCACAAGGGAGCTTGACTGTGAGAGAGACATCTCGAGCAGGGACGAAAGTCGGGACTAGTGATCCGGCGGTACATTGTGGAATGGCCGTCGCTCAACGGATAAAAGGTACCTCGGGGATAACAGGCTGATCTTGCCCAAGAGTCCATATCGACGGCATGGTTTGGCACCTCGATGTCGGCTCGTCGCATCCTGGGGCTGGAGTAGGTCCCAAGGGTTGGGCTGTTCGCCCATTAAAGCGGTACGCGAGCTGGGTTTAGAACGTCGTGAGACAGTTCGGTCCCTATCCGCTGCGCGCGCAGGAAATTTGAGAAGGGCTGTCCTTAGTACGAGAGGACCGGGACGGACGAACCTCTGGTGTGTCAGTTGTACTGCCAAGTGCACCGCTGATTAGCTACGTTCGGATGGGATAACCGCTGAAAGCATCTAAGCGGGAAGCTCGCTTCGAGATGAGATTTCCATACACCTTGTGTGTGAGAGGCCCCCAGCCAGACCACTGGGTTGATAGGCCGGATGTGGAAGCGAGGACTAACGACTCGTGAAGCTGACCGGTACTAATAGGCCGATAACTTACACCACACACCACCCCGCAAACCCATTCAAAAGGGGTTTGCACCCATGGGGTGGTAAAAAGAAACAAGACTGCTTGCGTCCACTATGTGGTTCCCAAACAACAAAACCAACTGTTGTCACGGGAACAAAAAAACACAACTAAATAACAACACCACACCTGCCCTCACCGGCAGGAGCATGTTGTAACCACCAGATTTCCCACCCCACACGGCCCAGGCCGGCAGGGTGCGGAGCAAGGGTTACGGCGGTCATAGCGTGGGGGAAACGCCCGGTCCCATTCCGAACCCGGAAGCTAAGACCCACAGCGCCGATGGTACTGCACCCGGGAGGGTGTGGGAGAGTAGGTCACCGCCGGAACATCATTAAAGGTCGAGACCCCCCAACACACACGTGTTGGGGGGTCTCCCGCATTTAACCCCCAACCACCAGACCACACGGCCACCAGCCGCCACACCACACACCCGGCACCACCACCGAGCGGGCAACCACACACCCGGCAACAAATGAGAGAGCGTCCCGCCGGAACCCCACATCAACTGCCAGAGCGTCCGGCCAAAACCCACATCAACTGCCAGAGCGTCGCCGGCCAGGACGCCCAGCACCCCAACGGGACCCACGCCCCCGGCACCCCCGCCCGCACCGCCGTCGAGCACCACACCGCGAGAGCGTTCCCCCAAACCCCACATCACGTGAGAGAGCGTCCGCTGTGGGCGCAATTCCCCCGAGAATGCCCCGAAATCCCGTGATTTAAGTCAAAAAGTCGCGGAAACACGCGGAATTTGCGGACCTCGGCGGCCCAAGCTGGTAAGTTTTCGAACAGTGGCTTGCACGCATGCCGCGTTCAGGCTCCAGAAATCGTGACCGTCCAGGAGGACATCAATGGCTAAGAACCGTAGTGAACTTGTTTCAGAGGTAGCAGGCAAGGCCGGCACCAGCCAGGCAGCCGTCAACTCCGTCCTCGATGCACTGTTCGAGGTTTTCGAGACGTCTGTCGCCGCCGGCGAGAAGATCACCATCCCGGGCTGGCTCGCAGTCGAGCGCACCGACCGTGCAGCCCGCACCGGCCGTAACCCGCAGACCGGCGAGACCATCCAGATCGCAGCAGGCCACAGCGTCAAGCTGACCGCCGGCTCCAAGCTGAAGGCTGCCGTCGCCAAGAAGAAGTAGTCTTCTTCAGCACCAGCCAAGGAGCGGCAACCCTAAGGGTTGCCGCTCCTTTGCGTTGGGCGGCCCGGACCCGATTCGCCGCCTCGGCACGCTTAGCGGACAATGGATAGGTGCCTTCTGCAGCAAAGTCCCGTCCCGCAGCACCCCAACCGGCCTCCGGCGGGGGCGCTGCCACGCGGGATGCCGGCGCCGCGGGGATTTCCCGGCCGTGGCAGCTTCTGGGGCTCGCAGCCCTGTTCCTGGGATTGGCCGCAGCACTCCTTTTCTCCGGCGCCGCCGCGGCCCGGGACGTCTCCGACCCCGGAGCCCTTGTCCGGTGGGGACTCCCCGTCAGCAAAGCAATCCACAATGTATCCCTGGCAACGGTCATCGGCGGCCTGATCTTTGCGGTGGGCATCCTGCCCAGGAGCTCCGGTCCGCGGTCCCGGACCCATGATGCCGACGCCCCCGAACATCCGGCGTTTGCCCGCGCGCTGGCCATCGCGGGAGCTGCCGGTGCCGCCTGGACGCTGTCAGCCATTGCCGTGCTGGTACTCACCTACTCGGACGTCGCAGGCCAGGGGCTCGCCGGGGACGCGGAATACACGCGTGCCCTGGTGTACTTCATGACCGACATCGACACCGGCAGGGCGTGGCTGGCGGTAACGATCATCGGGGCCGTCGTGACCACCGCACTGTTTGGCGTCAGGTCCCTCGGCGGTCTGGCGCTCACCCTGGTCCTGGCGCTAGGCGGGCTGGTGCCGGCCGCGCTGATCGGCCACTCGTCGAGCTCGTCGGACCATTCCGGTGCCGTCAACTCCCTGGGCCTCCACCTGGTAGGCGTCAGCGTCTGGGTGGGCGGCATCATCATGCTGGCCCTGCTGTCCGGCATCCTGACGGGTTCGAAGCCGGGAGCCGTCTCCGACGTCACTGATCAGACGCTCCGGCGTTTCTCGGCCCTGGCCGGCTTTGCCTTTGTGCTGGTATTCGCCTCCGGTGTCATCAACGCCAGCATCCGCATCACCAACTGGGCAGACCTCTTTGGTTCCCCTTACGGCCAGCTGATCCTCGCGAAGTCCGCTGCCACCCTGGTCCTGGGCGGAATCGGCTTCATGCACCGGCAGTGGGTCATCCCGCAGCTGAACCGGAAGGGCCGGGCGTTGTCCTCCCGCCGCGTGCTGTGGCAGCTGGTGCTCGCAGAACTCCTGATCATGGGCGCCACGTCGGGTCTCGCCGTCGCCCTGAGCCGTTCCGCACCGCCAGAGCCCACGACGTTTGCGCCGGACGCAAGCCCTGCGTTCATCCTCTCCGGCTACGAGCTGCCGCCCGAACTGACCCCGGAGCGCTGGCTGACCGAATGGCGCATTGACTGGCTCTGGGTAGCGGCGGTGGTCTTCGGGCTGGTGGCCTACTTCCTCGGCGTGGCCAAGGTCCGCCGGCGCGGTGACAAATGGCAGTGGTTCCGCTCGGTGAACTGGGTGATCGGCCTCCTGGTGCTGACGTACATCACGTCCGGGCCGCCAACGGTTTACGGCATGGTGCTGTTCTCCGCCCACATGGTGGGCCACATGGCGCTGACCATGGTGGCGCCCATCTTCCTGGTGCTTGGCGCTCCGGTGACGCTGGCGTTGCGGGCGCTGCCTGCCCGTGCGGACGGTTCCCGGGGCCTGCGCGAGTGGCTGCTGGTCTTTGTGCACTCCAAGTTCTCCCAGGTAGTGACCCACCCGCTGTTCGCCGCGGCCAACTTCGCCGGCTCCATTGTCCTGTTCTACTTCTCGGACGCCTTCGGCTTCGCCATGCGGGAACACGTGGGACATGAGCTGATGAACCTGCACTTCCTGCTCACGGGTTACATCTTCGTGCTGAGCATGATCGGCACGGACCCGCTGCCGCGCCGCGCGCCGTATCCCATGCGGTTGCTCCTCCTGCTGGCCACGATGGCTTTCCACGCCTTCTTCGGCGTCACCATCATGGGCGGGACCAGCCTGCTGGCCGCGGATTACTTCGGCAACCTCGGCCGGCCGTGGGGACCGTCCGCTCTCGCTGGACCAGCAAGTGGGCGGCGCAGTGACCTGGGGCATCGGCGAAGTACCCACGCTGCTGGTGGCCATCGGCGTCGCGATCATGTGGTCCCGTTCCGATCAGCGGGAGACCAAGCGCGTGGACCGCGCGGCGGATAGGAATAACGACGCCGATCTCACTGCTTACAACGATATGTTTGCCAAATTGGCCGAACGCGATGCCAGATTGGCTGAACGCAACAAGCTGGAAGGACGCTGATGAGCGAAACCGTACGCACCCAACTCCGGGTCCGCGCCTCCGAACTGGTGGGCCGCAACTGGCTCAACACCGGTGGGAAGTCGCTGGACCTCGAAGCCCTGCGCGGCAAGATCGTGCTGCTCGACTTCTGGACGTTCTGCTGCATCAACTGCCTGCACGTCCTCGATGAGTTGCGCCCGCTTGAGGAAAAGTTCTCCGACGTCCTGGTCACCGTGGGTGTGCACTCGCCCAAGTTCGAGCACGAGGCAGATCCCGTGGCCCTGGCCGCTGCCGTGGAGCGCTACGAGATCCACCACCCGGTCCTGGACGATCCCGAGCTGGATACCTGGAAGGCCTACACGGCGCGCGCCTGGCCCACCCTGGTGGTCATCGACCCCGAGGGCTACATCGTGGCCCACCTCTCCGGGGAAGGCCACGCCGACGGCCTGGCTGTGCTCATCCCCGAGCTGATCGCCGAGCACGAGGCCAAGGGCACTCTGCACCGCGGCTCCGGCCCCTACGTGGCACCGGAAGCCACCTCGGGTACGCTGCGCTTCCCGGGCAAGGCGCTTTTCCTCCCCGCCGGACGCGGCTCTTCCGCCGCCAGCACTTCCGACGCCGGCACTTCCGACGCCGGAACGCCCGACGCCGGCACCTGGCTCGTCACGGATACCGGCCACCACCGTCTCGTGGAGCTGGACACGGACTTCCAGACGGTGCTTCGCACCTACGGCTCGGGCACCAGGGGCTTCGCCGACGGCCCCGCCGCGGACGTCGACTCCGTCGCGCCGACTGCCCAGTTCAATGAGCCGCAGGGCCTCGTGCTGCTTCCGGAAGACGTGGCAGCAAAGGCGGGCTACGACGTCGTCATTGCCGACTCCGTCAACCACCGCCTGCGCGGAGTGTCGCTGACGGACGGAACCGCCACGACGATTGTGGGCAACGGCATCCAACGGCTCCTGGAAACGGGCCCCGCGCGCGTGGACGAGGACGCCGCCGGGTTCACGGGCCAGCTCAGTGAACACCCGCTGGAGGTTTCGCTCAGCTCCCCCTGGGACGTTGTCTGGTCCACCAAGCTCAACGCCGTGGTGATCGCCATGGCCGGCACGCACCAGATCTTCAGCTTCGACCCCCTCACCGGCGCCGTGGCCATCATTGCCGGCAACGGCCTGGAAGGCCTCCTGAACGGCCCCGCCCACGAGGCCTGGTTCGCGCAGCCCTCCGGCCTGGCCGAGGACGCCGACGGCAACATCTGGGTGGCGGACTCCGAAACGTCCGCCCTCCGCAAGCTGGCAATTGACGACGCCGGCACGGTCACCGTGGAAACCGCCGTGGGCAAGGGCCTCTTCGACTTCGGCTTCCGTGACGGCGAAGCGGCCGAAGCCCGCCTGCAGCACCCGCTGGGCGTCACCGTCCTGCCGGACGGCTCAGTGGCCATCGCCGACACGTACAACGGTGCAGTGCGCCGCTACGACCCCGTGACAGGAACGGTCTCCACCCTGGCGAGGGGACTGGCTGAACCCTCAGACGTGATTGTGGACCACACGCATTCGGTGGGCTCGGAGCCGCTCCTGGTGGTGGTTGAGGCCAACAAGCACCAGCTGGTGTACGTGCCCATCCCCAAGGAAGCCCAGCAGGTGGACGAGGGCGCATCGCAGACCCACCGGCCCAAGAGCCCCGTGGCCCCAGGCCTCCTGGAGCTGACCGTCCGGTTCACGGCGCCCACGGGCCAGAAGCTCGACGACCGCTGGGGCGATCCCACCCAGCTGAAGATCTCCTCCACCCCGCCGGAGCTGCTCGTGGCCGGCGGCGGCACCTCTGTGGGCCTGCTCCGGACGCTGGAACTGGCCTCCGACATCCCGGAGGGCGTCCTGCACATCACCGCCCGTGCCGCGGCCTGCGACGGCCCCGAAACCGAGGACGGCGAGATCCCGGACCACGCCGCCTGCCACCTGTACCAGCAGGACTGGGGCATTCCCGTGCTGCTGACGGACGACGGCGACACCGAGCTGGTCCTGGACCTGCGCGGCATGGACTGATCACCGCCGCCGTACGCCAACTCTGAAGGCTGCCTCCCGGGACATTTGCGTCACGGGAGGCAGCCTTTTGCGTGCCGGTGCGGGCCGCAGGCGCGGGATTTCAGGGCTGAGGCTCCCGGCCCTAGTAGCTCAGGAGCGGGGTGACCTTGATGGTGTCGCCGTCGACGTCCAGGCGGGTGGTGAAGCTGAAGTCCACTTCTTCGTTGAGCGGGAACCATGCACCCGTGAATGCGCTCTGCTGGACGGCCTCCACCCGGGCCTTGCCATCGAGGGGAGCAACCACCCACCGGCCGTCAAAGGGCTCGATGGAAATCTCCGGGTACTCCGTGATGGTCCACTTGATGGTGCCGTCGTCCACGTTATTGGTGCTGGCGAAGTAGAAGGGGCAGTCCGGCTGCAGCCTTTGCTGTTTCACGGCTTCGGCCGCGCAGCCGTCCAGGAACTCCTTCACGCTCTGGCCCACGTCCTCCCGAAGACGATCGGTGGCTTCGGTCAGCAGGTTCAGCGGAGCCGCCGGAGCATCTCGGGACGTTATGGTGGCGCGGGTGGCGGGCGCGGCGAAGTATTCACCGTTCAGGGATGCTTCATATTCGCCCGGATAGAACACGGCGAAGGAATTCTGGCCTGCGGGCATGTTCACCGGGACGCCGTTGAGGTTCGCTTCGCTGGCGTTGACCACGGTGACGCCCACCGTGGGCAGCCGCGACGGAACAAACGCCCAGGTGTTGAAGAACAGCCACTCCGTGCCGGTCCGCTGCAGCAGGAAGTCGGTGCGGAGCCTGCTGCCGTCGATCGTGTACTGCACGGGCACCGTGACCTGGCCGTCCGGGCGTTCCTCGGGATCGCCGATGGTGATGTTCGCCAGGCGCGAGGCAGCCGTCTGCAGCGCCGTCCCGTCGAGCATGGCGGCGTTGCTGGGCGGCACCGTGGCGCGGAGCAGGCCCAGGGCCTTGCCGCCGTCGCCCTCGCGCAGGGCGTCCAGATATTCGCGGACCGGCTGCTGTGGACTTGCCACGGTATTGTTCACCACGTTGACGCCCACAATGGCAGCGGCCACGGCAAGCATGAGGCCCAGCAGCCACCCTGCTGCTTTCCTCACCAACGCCTGACTCATCTGCACGTCCCTTACGTTACCTGTAAGGCTGCTGAACACTGGTGTGCGGGCCACCCCTCCTGATGGGGAGCGGCTGCTTCCTGGCGCCCGACGGCGGGGGGTACGGGACGGGGACATCGTCCGGTTTTTGCCTAACGGCGGCGCCGGGACGAGGTGCCGAAGACGCCGCGGAGCAGCTCGCGGCCGAGCTGGGTGCCCATGGACCGGACCATGCTCTTGAGGCCGCCGCCCAGGGCTCCGCTCAGGACGCCGGCGAGGTCGCCCGCGATCCCGCCGCCTGCCGGGGGTGCCGGTTCGGGTGCACGCTGTGCCCGCGTCCGCTCACGAGCGGGGGCGCGGTCCGGGGCCGGTGGCAGGCCGGCTGCTCGGCCGGCCGAGGATTTCCTCTTCGATCCGGCGGGCCTCGGCGTCGACGTCGGCCTGGCTGGTACTTCCTCCGGCGCTGCCGGGGACCGGGGGCCGGCCGGGGGCTGCGTCGCCGGTGGGCGCGGCACCCTTGCCTGTGAGTTTCTCGTAGGCGGAGATGTTGTCCACGGCCGTCCCGTACTTGGCCAGCAGCGCGGAACCGGCCACGGTGTTCTGGATGAGCTCGTCGGTGCTGGGGCCCATGACCGATTCCGGAGCCCGCAGACGGGTGAGGGCAACGGGCGTCGGCGCTCCCTTCTCATTCATCACGGTGATGACAGCCTCACCGATCCCCGCGGACGTGAGGGTTTCCTCGAGGTCGTAGTCGCTGACCGGGAAGGTTGAAACGGTGGCTTTCAGTGCCTTGGCATCCTCCGGCGTGAACGCGCGGAGGGCATGCTGGACGCGGTTGGCCAGCTGGCCAAGGACATCCGCGGGGACGTCCTTGGGGGTCTGGGTGACGAAGAAGATGCCCACACCCTTGGACCGGATCAGCCGGACGGTGGTGGTGATGGCGTTCAGGAAGGCCTTGGACGCACCGTTGAAGAGCAGGTGGGCCTCGTCCAGGAAGAACACGAGCTTGGGCTTGTCCAGGTCGCCGGCCTCGGGCAGGTCCTCGAAAAGGTCTGCCAGCAGCCACATCAGGAAGGTCGAGAAAAGCATCGGCTTGGTCTGCAGCGTAGGGAGCTCCAGGCAGGTCACCACACCGCGGCCGTCCGGGGCGGTCCGGAGCAGCTCGGCGGTATCGAACTCCGGTTCGCCGAAGAATTTCTCCAGGCCCTGCGCCTCCAGGTTCACCAGTTCGCGCAGGATGACGCCGGCGGTGGCTTTGGACAGGCCGCCCAGTTCTTCCAGTTCGTCCTTGCCTTCGTCCGAGGTGAGGAACTGGATGACGGCGCGGAGGTCTTTGAGGTCGATCAGCTCAAGGTTGTTCTTGTCCGCAAAGTGGAAGACCAGCTGCAGGCTGGATTCCTGGGTGTCGTTGAGCTCCATCACGCGGGAGAGCAGGATGGGGCCAAACGAGGTGATGGTGGCCCGGACCGGAATGCCGTTGCCGTCGCCGCCCAGGGCAAGGAACTCCACCGGGTACGTCTTGCCGGCCCACGCCTGGCCGATGCTGTCAGTGCGCGCCTTCAGCTTCTCGCTGCCGGGCGCGGCCGTCGCCAGGCCGGAGAGGTCGCCCTTGATGTCGGCGAGGAACACGGGAACGCCGGCCGCGGACAGCTGCTCCGCCATCATGTGCAGCGTGACGGTTTTGCCCGTGCCGGTGGCGCCGGCCACCAGGCCGTGCCTGTTCATCATGGACAGCGGCAGCCGGACCTGGGCTTCCTTGTGAAGTTCGCCGTCGACAATGGCGGCACCCAGCTCGATGGTGGCACCTTCCAGGGTGTAGCCCTTCTGGATGGTGGCAAGCTTCTCTGCAGTGGTTTTGTTGGCCATGCCGCTAGCTTAGCGGGGGCACCGGGAGATTCTTCGTGAATGCGAGCGACCCAATTAACTCCGGATCCTCGTTGACGTCGAACTGCGCCGCATATCCCGTGGTGAGGTACAGATGCTTCGCTTCGGGCTGGCGCGGACCGGTGGTGAGGTAGACGCGCCGGTAGCCACGGTGGGCGGCCAGCGCCTCCAGCTCCGCCAGCACCACGCGGGCCAGCCCGCGGCGCCGGTGCGCTGAGTGGGTCCAGATCCGCTTGAACTCCGCAGTGTCCGCGTCATACCGGCGGAAGGCGCCGCCGGCCACGGACTCGCCGTTCTCCTGGACCACCAGCAGGGCACCGCCCGGGCCCTCGAATTCCGACGCCGGGTAGCGGTTGAGCTCCTCGGCGGCGGCTCCGCGGCCAAACCGGTCCCCGTAACGGGAGTCGTACTCCACGGCCAGTTCGTCCAGGAGCGGGCGGACCCGCGGATCGTGCATGGGCAGGAGCAGGACTGCCAGCGCGGCCGCATTCAGTGGCGGCCGCCTGAGCGCATCGGAGTCCAGGGCGCCCGGTCCAGCAGGAGGGCTGGTCTTCACATTCATCCTTCAGGGCCTTCCGACGGCGGCGGGTTCGGCAGGTGCGTCCTGTCCGGTGGTGCGGGTGGAAGCTGGGTGGGTGGAAACCAGCCCCGCTGCGACGCCCAGGACAGTCCTGGCCAGGGCGTCGTTTTCGCGGAACGGGGCGGCGTTGGTGTTGGGCCTGGCAAAAGCGCCGGCACCCCAGCCCGAGGTTCCCGGGCCAACGCCGAAGAGCCGGCCGCCCGTCCGGCCCTGCCCGTCCAGGAGTTCATGGCGGTCCGAGACGAGCAGCTTTCCGGTGGAGTGGATGCCGTCCGCCGTGAGCAGCTGCTGTTCGCTGCCGAGCCCGGTGGAGTGCAGCGAGGCCAGCAGCGGATTCAGCGAGCGGACCACGGACGTTGCCGGCAGCCGGGCCTCGATGAACGCCTTCGCCCGGACACTGAAGCCGGTCTGCGGGGAGCCGGCCACAAATTCCCCGGTGGACTCATCCGCCGTAACGCTCAGGCCCGGCCCCAGGAAACGAAGCAGTCCTGCCTGGTGCAGGGCCAGCATCTCGCGCAGCCGGCGTGGTGGCGGGCCGGAGTCCACGAAGCTGAAGAATCCGTGCCACCAGCCGTGGACGGTCTGCTGGGAACGGGCATTGAGGCGCTCGGCCGGGACCAGCCGGCCCAGATCCATGTACACCTTCAGGAGCGCCACAAAGAGGGCCATCGTCTCGGGATGGTCCGGGCTGTCCCGGAGCGCGAGATCCTGTTCGATGTAGCCTGTCACCGCCGCCTGGACGTCTCCGGCATCACCCAGCGATTTTCCGGCGAAGGGCCGGTCCAGGGCTTCGAGGTCCAGCCGCAGGGCAGGGTCCGGAACGGCGGCCGCCACCAGGTCCTCCCGTTCGGGGCTGTACCAGTCCAGTCCGGCGAGGCGGGCGGAAAACTCAGCCCAGCCCGTGCCGACCCGCTCGGGGCTGCCCGTGAACAGCTCCCGGTAATACCCGTACCCGGCCTCCTTGGCGATGAGCGGCCACAGGTGGGCGTGGAAATCCAGTTCGGCATGCCGCCCCAGCAGCGCGTCCACCGCGCCGGCCGTGAAGAAGCGGAGGTTGCCGGGGGTCTCGCCGCGCAGGGTCGCGGAAATCTTGGAGTGGTAGGGCACCCCGCGCCGCGATCCCGCCCACAGCCGGGGCTCCCGGCCGGACGCCCGGTACCGCAGGCCGCCGCCGTCGGTCTCTTCGAACCGGCCGCCGCGCCCTTCCATGAGCAGTACCAGCAGGTCCACAAAGGCCAGCCCCATCCCGGCCACGATGACGTCCTGGCCCGGGGCAAGATCTGAATAGTCGACGTCGGTGGTGTAGCTGGGTGCCGCGTGGAAGCCGCCGTGCCGGGCGGCGAAGCCGGACCAGGCGTCGGACGCGGCATCCGGCTGCGAGTCCGTGTGGCCGAGCGCGGTGACCACAACGTCGGCACGCAGCGTCCCGCCGTTGGCCAGCCGCACGAGCTGGGTACCGGCGTCGTACGCGGAGCCGTTGGACCCGTTGCCGCTGGATGCAGCGCGATGGGACCCGGAGCCATTAGACGCAGCGGCTGCCGCGGGACCGCCGGCAGGCTCCACAGCGACGGCGGTGGTGCGGTGGACCGTGACGTTGCCGCCGAGTGCCGTGACGGCCCGGCGGAAGAACCACTCGAGGTACTGGCTCTGCAGCTGCCGCGTGGGAAAGGTGGCCCCGGTGAGGTTGCGCAGCTGTTCCCGAAGGGCCGCCGGGAAGTCCGGGACGTCCGTGATGGAGCCGTCCAGCACGCCGGCAGCCCACGCGGCGAGTCCCGGCCCGTCGGCGGCGGGGCCGTTGCAGGCCACCGAGGCGTCCGTGAACATGGTGACGTCCGCGGCAGTCGAGTTCAGCATCAGGCCGGGGTGCTGGTCGTACCGCCAGATCCGGCCCGAGCCGGGCTCATAAGGCTCCACCACGTGAATATCCAGCGGTCCCTGGAACAGTCCGGCCCGGTTGGCGGCAATCCGTTCCAGCACGCCGGCCGTCCGCGGACCGCCGCCGATGAAGACAACGGAAGGTGCGTGCGCTGGCATGGGGACTCCTGATCCGGACGGCGGTTGAGTGCCCATGCTAGGCAGCGCGAACGGCGGTGGTCGAGGGCCTGGTCACGCCCGTTAACTCCGCGTCACCGCACGTCAAACGGCGAAAGAAACCGACTCATGACGCTGTGCGAAGCCCGGTGAAGTAATGCAACCTGGCGCCTTGCTGCCCCTTTCCCGGCGGCCCTAGATTTGCAGCCAGCAACCCGGAGCTTCCCGCCCCGGCACCAGGATCCCGGCGCAGCCAGTCCGGGATGCCCCAACACCGACAGACGAAATGAGGTGGCGCATGAGTTCAGCAGTAACCAAAGCGGCCCAGCCGGCAGAGTCAGCAGAAGCACAGCCGGAACAAACACAGTCAGCCCAAGCACAGTTGCCTGCCGGACCGGCGCCCACCGGGGCCGGACCATCCGGCCCGTCCGGCACCAACCCGGGATCCCGCGGCCCGGCCACGGACTATTCCGGCTACCCGCTGGTGGCTTCGAAGCATCCCTGGCGCTGGGTGGGAACAGCCGCAGTGGCACTCGGCGTCGTTGCCATCGCATGGTCCCTGGCCACCAACCCGCGCTGGGAGTGGGGTGTGGTGGCGCAGTGGTTCACCGCCCAGTCCGTGGTCAACGGGCTCCTGGAAACCCTGAAGCTGACGGCCATCTCCGGCCTGCTGGGGTTTGTGCTGGGCTTCATCCTGGCGCTGATGCGGCTGTCCGCCTCGCCGCTGCTGGTCTCCGTCTCCTGGACCTTCTCCTGGATCTTCCGCTCCACGCCGCTCCTGGTCCAGATGCTCCTTTGGTACAACCTGGGCTACCTGTACGAGAAGATCAGCCTGGGCATCCCTTTTACCGACGTCCGTTTCTTCGAGGTCCAGACCACCACACTGATCAGCCAGTTTGCGGCAGCAGTGCTGGGGCTGACCCTTAACCAGGCGGCCTACTCGGCGGAGATCATCCGCGGCGGCATCCTCTCCGTGGACCAGGGGCAGCTGGAAGCGGCGGCCGCACTGGGCATCCCGGCCTGGCGCCGTTCCACCCGGATTGTCCTGCCGCAGGCCATGCGGGCCATCCTGCCCACGGCGTTCAACGAGATCATCGGCCTGGTCAAGGGCACCTCGATTGTTTATGTCCTGGCCTATTCGGAGCTGTTCTACACCGTGCAGGTCATCTACAACCGGACCCAGCAGGTGCTGCCGCTGCTGCTTGTGGCCACGCTCTGGTACGTGGTCATCACGTCCGTCCTGAGCGTCTTCCAGTACTACATTGAGCGGCACTACTCCAAGGGTGCCCTGCGGAGCCTGCCGCTGACGCCGCTGCAGAAGGCCCGGAAATTCTTCGCCACCCACGCCGTGGCACCCAGCCGAGCAAGGAGCCCCCGATGAGCACCGCCGTCGTCCGCACCCCCGCAGAAACTGCCGCCGCCCGCGTTCACACTGAATCCGCCCTGGCAGCCGACACGGGGCCTGGTGGAAATCACCAAGGTCCGGAAATCCTTCGGTGCCACCGAGGTGCTCAAGGGCATCACCCTGACGGTCGAACCCGGGGGAGTGGCCGTGATCGTCGGCCCGTCCGGCTCCGGCAAGTCCACCCTGCTGCGCACCATCAACCACCTGGAAAAGGTGGACGGCGGCCACATCGCCATCGACGGAAAGCTGGTGGGCTACGAGGTCCGCGGCAAGCGGCTGCACGAGCTGCGCGAGAAGGCGATCCTGAAGCAGCGCACCGAAATCGGCATGGTGTTCCAGAACTTCAATCTTTTCCCGCACCTCACCGCACTGGAGAACGTGACCGAAGCTCCCGTGGTGGCCCAGGGCCGGTCCAAGGAGGAAGCACGGCGCCGGGGCCTCGAACTCCTGGACCGGGTAGGCCTCAAGGACAGGGCAGGGGCGTACCCCCGCCAACTGTCAGGCGGGCAGCAGCAGCGCGTTGCGATTGCCCGGGCGCTGGCACTGGACCCGAAGATCCTGCTGTTCGACGAGCCCACGTCCGCGTTGACCCGGAGCTGGTCAACGAGGTGCTGGACGTGATCCGCGAACTCGCGAAATCCGGCACCACCCTGATCATCGTCACCCACGAGATGGGCTTCGCCCGCGACGTGGCGGACACCGTGGTGTTTATGGACGAGGGCCAGATCGTGGAACAGGGCAGCCCGGAGCAGCTTTTCACCAACCCGCAGGAACCCCGCACCCGGAGCTTCTTCTCCAAAGTGCTCGAACCGGCTTTCAACATCTAAAGGAACTTCCCATGGCTTTTTTCACAGACCTTAACCGCCGCGGAGGCCGCGTACGCACCCTGGCGGCCCTGCCCGCCGTCGTCCTTCTTGGAACTGCGGCACTGTCCGCCTGCGCTGATCCCGGCGCCTCAGCTTCCGGCGCCTCCACGGGGGCATCCACGACGGCGGCACGCAACGGCGTTGTGTACAACACCTCCCCGGACCAGCAGCGGATCCGGGCAGAGAAGGACGCGGCGCTCGCCGCCAAGGTCCCGGAGGTCATCGGCAAGGACGGCAAGCTGACCGTGGCCACCACGGCCGGGTCCATCCCCCTGACCTTCCACGCCACGGATGACAAAACGCCGATCGGTGTTGAACTGGACCTCGCCCAGCTGGTGGCGGACAAGCTGGGACTGGAGCTGGACGTCCAGGTCACGTCCTGGGAGAACTGGCCGCTGAAGACCCAGTCCGGCGACTTCGAAGCAGTGTTCTCCAACGTGGGCGTCAACGCGGACCGCGTGAAGCTCTTCGACTTCGCCACCTACCGGGCCGCGTACATGGGCTTCGAAGCCAAGAAATCCGCCAGCTACGACATCAAGGGCGCGGACGACATCTCCGGCCTGAAGGTCTCCGTAGGCTCCGGCACCAACCAGGAGAAGATCCTGCTGGCCTGGAACAAGGAGCTGGAGGGTAAGGGCAAGGCCCCCGCCACGCTGCAGTACTACTCCTCCGACGCGGACACCATCCTGGCGCTCTCCTCCGGCCGTACTGACCTCAACATCGCCCCGTACCCGTCCACGGTGTACCGGGAAAACACCCGCGATGACCTGAAAGTGGTGGGCAAGGTCAACGCGGGCTGGCCCGCCGAAACCGCTCGTGGCCGCCACCACTCTTCGCGGCAACGGCCTCGCGCCGGTGGTCACTGATGCACTGAACTCGGCCATCAAGGACGGGTCCTACGCCAAGGTCCTGGAGCGCTGGGGTCTTTCCGAAGAGGCCCTGACGGAATCCAAGACCGTCACGGAGGAAACCTTCGGAGCCAGCCAGGCCGGGGCGGCAAAATGAAGTTCCAGGTCCTGGACATCATCCCGCACCTGAAGAATCCGGTGACGGGAGAGATCGTTTCCACCGCGGACCGGCTCAACCAGGTGGTGGAAACGGCGCGCCGGGCTGAAGAACTCGGATTCGACAGCTTCTCGGTGGGGGAGCGCCACGCGGGCGAGTTCATTTCCTCCTCGCCCACCACCGTCCTGGCGGCCATCGCCGCTGTGACGGACCGGATCCGGCTGCAGAGCGGCGTTACGGTCCTGTCCGTGCTGGATCCTGTCCGGGTGGCGGAGGACTACGCCACGATCGACCAGCTCAGCCGCGGCCGGCTGGAACTGGTGATCGGGAAAGGCAACGAGGTCCTGCAGTACCCGCTTTTTGGCCTGGACCTGGATGACCAGTGGGACCTGCTGGCCGAGAAGTACGGGCTGCTGCGGCGGCTCTGGCGCGAGGAAGGCGTCACCTGGTCCGGCCGGTTCCGCGCGCCGCTGACCGAGCCGACCACCACCACGCCCCGGCCCTTCGCCGGCCCGCCCCGGATTTGGCACGGGTCTGCTACAACCCTTACTTCGGCAGCGCTTGCTGCCCAATGGGGCGACCCGCTGTTCACCGCGAACGCCATCCAGCCGCGGGAAAACTACAAGGTCCTGATCGAGCATTACCGGGACGAGTATGAGCGCCACGGCCACGATCCCAAGCTGCAGTTCCTGGGTTCGGGCAGCGGTGCCGGCGGTGTGTTCATAGCGGACACCACGCAGGAGGCCATCCGCCAGTACGGCCCGGTCTACGAGGCCCTGACGGCCAACCGCAACGTGCCCGGGAACAATTCGCCGTTCCGCGACATCCAGCACGCCGTCGCCGAAGGACCCGCCCTGGTGGGCAGCCCCGAACAGGTCATCGACAAGATCCTCAGCTACCACGGGCTCTACGGCCACGACCTGCAGTCCATTTCCCTGCCCACCACGCTGCCCTTCGAGCAGCAGCTGGACATCCTGGAACGGTTCGCCCTGGAGGTCATTCCCGCCGTCCGGGCAGCAGCGCCCACCACTTTGTGGGAGGCACAAGATCCTTACGGCAGCCGCCCCGAATCCGCCGCCGCCATGCAACCAGCCTTTCAAGCAGCTTAACAGCAGGACTGAGAATGCCCCTGCCACTGAAACCGCACTCGGAATCCTTCGACGCCGACTGGCAGGAATGGCACGCCGCGCACGAGCGCAACCGCGCACACCCGCACGGCTTCCTGGCCGTCACCCACCTGCACTGGCTGGGCAGCGAACCCACCCGGCTGGAAGGCGCCCCCGGCACCTGGAGTGCGGACGACGACGTCGTCCGTGTAGTCCTCGAGGCCGGCGAAAGCCTGCAGCGGGACGGGCAGGAGCTGAACGCGGGCGCGGTGACGCTCGGCTCCATCGAGGAGCGCGGCGGCATCAACCTGGTGGCCGGCGACACGGTCATTGAGGTGGCCAAGCGCGGCGGCGAGTACATTGTGCGGCCGCGGAATCCGGAGAACGGGCTGCTGCGCGACTACCAGGGCACGCCCGCCTACTCGCCGGATGCGGCGTTACGCCGTCCGTGGAACGTACGTGCCGTTCGAGGCGCCGCGGCCCACCACGGTGGGCGCCGCCGTCGAGGGCATCCAGCATGTCTACGAGGCGCCGGGCGAGATCCGCTTCAAGCTGGCCGGCCAGGAGCTGGCGCTGACCGCGTTCAACGGCCACGCCCCGGGCTCGCTGTCCGTGCTGTTCACCGACCAGACCTCCGGCAAGACCACCTACGCGGCCAACCGCTCGCTGCTCGGTGGTTCCGGCCGCGGACGGGTCGGTGCAGCTTGATTTCAACAGGGCCGTGAACCTGCCCTGCGCCTACACGGACCTCGCCACCTGCCCGCTGCCGCCGGCGGAAAACCGGCTGCCGGTGGCCATCGAGGCCGGCGAGAAGATTCCCTACGAACGGCAGGACCAGCTGTGAGCACCTCCGAATCATCCGCATCAACGCAACGCGACGGCACGCCGGGCGGGATTCCTGGCCATCGAGCTCGACGGCGCCGGCCGGGAGCGGCGGGGACTTTCCAGCGTGCCGGTGCTTGCCGCGGAGTCCGCCGGATTCCACGTGGCCACTTTCGCGGACGCGCCCGATTCCCGGCCGGGCCAACGCGCTGCAGCGTGCCGCCTTCGCCGGCCCGGTGACCCGCACGATTGCCCTGGTCCCGGAACTGGACACCGTCTACACCGAGCCGTTCCACGTCTCCACCCAGCTCGCGAGCCTCGACTACGTCTCCGGCGGCCGGGCCGGGTGGATTGCCACCGCGGCAGAGTCTCCCCGAGGCGGCCGCCGCCGTCGGACGCACCAGCGCCACGGGCGGCGCCCTCGGCCAGGAAGCCGCCGCATCCATCGAGGTGTCCCGCCGGCTGTGGGACTCCTGGGAGGACGACGCCGTGATCCGCGATGTCGCCACCGGCCGGTACATCGACGTGGACAAGCTCCACTACGCGGACTTCGAAACCCCGGCCGAGTTTGCCGGCGCCGGCTACTCGGTCAAGGGTCCGTCCATCATTCCCCGGCCGCTGCAGGGTCAGCTTGCCGGTGCTTGCGCGCCGCGTCCCTGGTGGGCGAGGGGCAGGTTGCCGCAGACGCCGTGGACGCCGTGCTTGTCACCGCGCCGACACCTGAATTGCTCGCCGCCGAGGTGCGCGATGTCCGCGCACGGCTGGGCGCGTCCGTGGCGGTCATCGCCGAGCTCGACGTCGTCCTGGACTCGCGCGGGCAGGCTGCGGCTGAGCGGGTGGCCTCTGGTCGGCCGGCTCCGGCGATGGTTCCGAAGTGGCCGCGCGCGTTATGTCGGCACTGCGGCCGGACTGACGGACCTCCTGGCGGAGCTGCTGTCGGAGGCCGACGGCGTCCGTCTCCACCCGGCGTCGCTCGCCCTGGAGCTGGACGAACTTTCCCGCGCTGGTCCTGCCGGAGCTTCGGCGCCGCGGCGCGCTGCGGGCGCCGGTCCAGGACGGAACCTTCCGTGACCTGCTGGGCCTCGCCCGCCCGGCCAGCCGCTACGCACACTCAGCCGCGGCCGTTGCCGCCGGAAACTAAGGGGCAAACCATGACACAGCACAACCGTGCTAAATCCTCTGTCTTCACGCCGTCGGGCAAGATCCAGTTCGGCATCTTCTTCCAGGGCGTCAACTCCGGCACCATCTGGAAGGCGGCCGAATCCGGCTCGCAGACCGACTTCGAATCGTTCCGCCGCATCGCCCAGACCGCCGAGCGCGGGCTGTTCGCCGCGTTCTTCCTGGGCGAGGGCCTGCGCCTGCGCGAGCACCTGGGCCGGCCGCACGCGCTGGACGTGGTGGGACGGCCGGACGCGCCAGACCATGCTGGCCGCGCTGGCGTCGGTGACCAAGAACATCGGGCTCGTGGCCACGCAGAACACCACCTATAACGATCCCGCCGACCTGGCGCACCGGCTCTCGTCCCTGGACCTGATCTCCGGCGGCCGGGCCGCCTGGAACATCGTCACCACGGACAACGCCTGGACCGGCGCGAACTTCCGGCGCGGCGGATACCTGGACCACGCCGACCGCTACAAGCACGCGGAGGCGTTCGTGGAGACCGCCAAGCGCATCTGGGATTCCTGGGAGACCCCGGACGGGTCCCGCCCGCCGTGTGCTCCACGAAGGGCAGCACTACACGGTGGACGTGACGCCGCGCCTGCCGCGCAGCGCCCAGTACCGGCCGGTGCTGTTCCAGGCCGGCGACTCGCCCGAGGGCCGGAACTTCGCCGCCCGCCAGGCCGACGTCATCTTCTCGGCGCACCCCAAGTTCGAGGCCGCCGTGGAGTTCCGCAAGGACCTCGTGGAGCGTTCGCTGGCCGCCGGCCGCGGCGCCAACGCTGTGCAGATCATGCCGGCCAGCGAATTCATCCTGGCGCCTACTGCGGAAGAGGCGCTGGCCAAGAAGGAGTGGGTCCGCAGCCAGCAGATCGGACCCCAGCAGGCGGTGGCCTACCTGGAGCAGTTCTGGGGCCGCGAGCTCTCCGAGTACGATCCGGACGGCCCGCTGCCGGAGATCGACCCCGTGGTGGAGGAGACCTCGGAGACCCGCGGCAGCGGCTTCCACGGCGCCAAGGCCCGGCAGCTGGCGGACCAGTGGCGGGCGGAGGCCAAGGACAAGGGCCTGTCCATCCGCCAGTTCGTCACCTCCAAGACCGCCCGCATTGATGCGACCTTCACGGGTTCCTACTCGGCGGTGGCCGACCAGCTGGCTGAATTCGCCCGGGTGGGCGCGGTGGACGGCTTCAACATCTCACCGTGGCTGATCCCCACCGGCCTGGACGACATCGTGAACCACCTGGTACCGGAACTGCAGGAGCGGGGCGTTTACCCCACGGAGTACCGCGGGCACCACGTTGCGGGAGAACCTGGGCCTGGCATCGCCGGTGCGCACTGCGGATGAGGCCGCGGAGACGGTGCGCGCCTGATGCGCGTGGCTGGTTTCGGGAGGGGAGACGACGACGGCGGCGAGGAGAGTGCCGTCGCCGACCGTTCCGCTGACGGTGCCGGCACCCGCGCCACCGTCAGGCTGCAGCTGACGGTGTGGGAGCAGCTGCTGTAGCGGGGTACTGCCCTGAGGAGTGCACAGGGAAATGACCCCGGGCCTTTGTTGGCCCGGGGTCATTTCAGTTTCCCCGTGCTGAACTATTCGCAGCTCAGTGGGACGCAGTTTCCAGCTGTCGTTCGGCTGGTTCGCCTGGCTCGGCGGCCGGCAGGGCCGCGCCACCGCGGGTGAGGCCCAGCAGGCTCAGGAGGGCGATGCCGCCTGCCACGAGCATCACGACCGCCATGGGCACGGCGCTCTCTTCGCCGGCGAGGCCCACCAGCGGTGAGGCGATGGCGGCCAGCGTGAACTGCAGCGCGCCCATGATTGCGGATCCGGTGCCCGCGTACTTCTTGACCTGGTCCGTCGCCAACGCTGCGGCATTGCCGAAAATGAAGCCCAGGGAAGATATCGCCAGGAAGAGCAGCACCAGCGTCGGGAACAGGGGTGTGTTCCCTGCCGTGACGACTGCGAGCAGGCCGGCGCTGAAGACCACCAGGCCCGAAACGCCGATGTACGTCATGCGGAGCGGTCCGAGCGTGCCAACCAGCTTGACGCCAACGATGCTGGTGATGGTGATTCCCAGCGCGTTCAGCGCGAAGAGCAGCGAGAATGCGGTGGGGTCGAGTCCAAGGATGTTTTGGTAGACAAAGGGCGAGGCCGAGATGTAGCCGAACATGGCGGCCATGGCGAAGGCGAACGCGAAGGTGAAACCAAGGTAGCGCCGGTTGCCCAGCACCCGCCCGGTGGTTGCGAACAGCTCCTTGACGCCGCCCTTGCTGCGGCGTTCCTGCGGCAGGCTTTCCTTCACGATGATGATGGAACCGATCACCATCAGCAGGTTCAGGACCGCCAGTGCCCAGAACACCCCGCGCCAGCCGGCGAAGCCAATAACGCCGCCGCCAGCCAGCGGCGAGAGGACCGGGGCGATGCCGCCCACGGCCATCAGGATGCCGAACTGCTTGGCGGCGTGCACGCCGCGGGCTGAATCAGAAACGATGGCGCGGGCCAGGACCACGCCGGCTGCGCCCGCGAAGCCCTGGAGGAAGCGCATTCCAATCAGGGTCTCGATATTTGGTGCCACCGCGCAGAGCACACTCGCCGCCAGGCAGGCGATGGCGCCGATCAGCAACGGCTTGCGCCGGCCGAACTGGTCCGACAGCGGGCCGATGACAAGCTGGCCGACTGCCATGCCGAGCATAAACGTGGTGAGGGTCAGCTGAATGGTGGCTGCGCTGGTGTTGAGGTCCTGCATCATTTGCGGGAACGCGGGCAGGTACATGTCGATGGCAAAGGGGCCCAGGGCGCTGAGCAGCGCCAGCATGGTCATCAGGGATGCTGATGCTTTTGAAGACTTGGTCATGAGGTGGATCCGTTCACTTTCGTTCGGCAGCTTCATTATGTTGACATATGTATGTCTGCATAACAAAATTGAAGAATGGAAAAAGTGCATGAGGCAGCGAAGGCGCTCCTGGAGCTGGCCTGGTGGGTTCAACGGAAAGGACCCATGCGGGCAGGGTTTGAACCACTGCCTGCCACCGAGCGGGTCATCCTCGGATACCTGGAAGGCCACGAAAGGTCCAGCGTCACCGAAGTAGGGGCCGCGCTGGACATTAAGCCGTCGAATGTTTCCGCTGCCGTCCGTGAACTGGGCGCGCGCGGTCTGGTGGAAAGGGTGGCGGATCCGGACGACAAACGAAAGTCGCTGCTCTCCTTGACGGATGTGGCCCGCCAGAACAAGAGCAGCATCGACGCAGCGGTGACGGGGTCGCTGGAGGAAGTGCTGGAGCAGCTCTCACCCGAACACCGGGAATCCCTTTTCGCCTCCCTGGATGCCCTGGGCGACGTCGTTTTTCGACTGCGAACCACGGACAGGTAGCACAAAGAAATCCCCGCCGGACGGTGTCCGGCGGGGATTTCTTTGTGCGGGGCCTACGTCTTGGGCAGGCCCGGCGGGTTCAGTTCGGACTTCTGGATGGCCTCCGATGTCAGGCCCCAGCGGTCCAGGATTTCGGCGTAGCTGCCGTCCTCGATGATCGTGTTCAGCGCTGCCTGGGCTGCCACGGCCAGGCCATTGCCCTTCTGGGTGGTGAAGGCGATCTCGGCCGTCAGCGGCCAGCCACCGTTCAGCGTGCCCACCTCCTTGGTCTTGCCGTCCTTCGCTGCCTTGTATGCGGCGCCGGCGTTGGGGCCGAACGTCAGGTCCGCACGGCCGGACTGGAGCGCCAGCGTGGAGGCGGAGTCGTCGTCGTAATACTGGAACTCAACCGGCGCGAGGCCCTTGGCCTTGTTCTCCTCGTCCCAGCGCACCAGGATGGCTTCCTGGTTGGTGCCCGAGCCGACGATGATGCGTTTGCCGGCAACGTCCTTGGCTTCCTTGATCTCGCCGATAGTGGAGTCGGTCTTGGCGTAGAAGCCCAGCAGGTCGTTGCGGTACGTGGCGAAGTCGAATTTCTCCTTGCGGGCCTCCGTGACGGTGACGTTGGACAGGACGGCCTCGTACTTGCCGGATTCGACTCCCAGCGGCCAGTCGGCCCACGCAACGGGAAGCACCTCGACCTTCAGGCCCAGGGTCTCTCCCACCGCGTAGGCGATGTCCACTTCGCTGCCGATGAGCGTCTTGTTGTCCGTGGCGAACAGGCTCAGCGGGGCGGTGCCGCCGGTGGTCACCACGGTGAGCTTGCCGTCTGCCTTGATGGCTTCCGGGACCAGCGCGGCGGCCTCGGCATCCACGGTCACTTTGACGCGGTTCTGCTCCGGAGCAAGGTTGAACGTCTTGCCGTTCGCGTCGGCGGTGGAGGCCGACGACGGTGCTGAAGCCGCCGTCGCGCCAGGGTCCGAGCACGCTGCCAGTGCCAGCAGTGACGTGAGTGCGAGGGCTGCCCCTGCAGCCTGTTTTGTCTTGATCCTGACCATGTTTGCCCCTTGGAAGCTGATAACGATGCAGCGGAATTTTCGCTTGTGGCTGCAACTATCCGGGAGCGCGGGCGTGCGATCAAAGCCCGCCGAAACGGTGCGATACGAGGGGTAACGGCGGTTAACCGGGCGTCCCGGGCGGTCACAAACGGCAGCCCGGCGACATGCGAACCCAGTACTCACCCCGTACTTGCGCGGCCCTGCCCGCGGAAAGCAAGTAGCGGCCGATTAGTGCGGGGGATTGTGAGTACCCGGCCCTGAAAGACAGGTGTGGATTACGCGTGTGCCCGGAGAATGCCCGCTCTACGGTGGGACTACGTTGCGTCCAGAGCCGGCCGCACCCCAGGTCTCACTAGGAGTTAGTATGCCGACTGCCCCGTCGAAGTCCGTCCTTGCCCGCCGCCTTGCCGCTGCGGTTGTCCTGCCCGGCCTGCTGACCAGCACGCTTGTTTTTGCCATGCCGGCCACCGCCGCTGCGGGGTCCGTCAGCGGCGTCTGCAACGGTGTGGTCAACCAGCAGGCGCACCGGGGCTTCGTCCAGGAGAACCTGCTGAAGGCTGCAGCAAAGAAGAACGCTGACGCCATCGCTGTCCTGCGGACCCAGCGCACTGCGCTCGTGGGGTCAGCAGAGACTCTGAAAGCGCAGGTTGCCGACGCAGACAGGATGCTGGCGGACCTGGAGGCGGAGGAGCAGAGGGTAATCCTGGCCGAGAAGGCCGCGCAGGCAGAGTTCAACGCACTCGAAGCGGAGGAGGCAGCCGCGCGGCAGGCCGTGGCCGACGCCGAGGGGACCATCGCAGGATTCACAGCGGACAAGGCCGCTGTTGTGGGGGAGCTGACGCCACTTCAGGAGGAGCTGGATGCCGCGAAGGCTGGCGCCGCTGACCTCCAGGCGCAGGCGGATGAACTCGACCGGCAGATTGAGGCCAACGGCGAAGCCGTTGCCGCTGCGCTGGCCGGGCTCACCACCTTGCAGCAGGCCGCCGCCCAGGCGGCTGATGACCTTTCCGCAAAGGAAGCCCAGATCCTGGCCGCCGAGACCCAGCTCGGAACCCTGACGGTGGAGGCGGAGCAGGCGGCAGCCGCCGTCAGCACTGCCGCCGAGGCCGTGAGCGAGGCCGAGGCAGAGCTGACACTTCTGGAAGACGCGGGAACTGCCGCCGGAATTGCCCTGCAGGAGCAGCAGGACGCGGTGGCCGAGGCACGGGCAACACTGGTCAGTCTTCAGGGCGCGGCAGCCACTGCAGACGAAGCGGTGACAGCCAAGAAGGCACAGATCAGCACTGCGGAGGGTGAGCTGGAAGACCTGCAGTCCGCTGGCGACACAGCCGCCGCGGCACTGAGCGACCAGAATGCCAAAATCTCCGTGGCCCAGGGGGAACTCACCACGCTGCGGGGAACTGCCGCAACGGCTGACGCGGCCGTGAAAGCCAATGCCGCGAATATCGCGTCCGCGGAAGCTGCGGTTGCATCGCTGACAGCCCAGATCGCCGCGAAGAACACGTCAATCGCCGCCAAGCAGACCCAGTTGGCGCAGGCGCAGGCCGGGTTGACCACCTTGCTGGGCACCAAGGCGTCGCTTGCCGCCGCTATCGTCCAGTACACCACCGACATCAACAAATACCCCGAGACTTCCAATGCCAAGAAGAAGCTTGACCTCATTGCCGATCGAAGTGAAGCGCAGGCTGAGCTGGACGCCGTGAACGGGCAGATTGCAGACAAGAACAGCCTGATCGCTGGACTGAGCGGTGACCTGACCACACTTAGTGGCCAAGTCGCCACGTTGAACGCACAGCTCCAGAGCAGGCAGGCTGAAAGCAGCGCGCTCCAGCTGCAGGCAGTACCGCTGCAGGCAGCACTGGACGCGGCGAATGCCGCCATCACGGCCAAGGATGGGGACATTGCGGCCCTGAAAGCCCAGGTGCCGGCGCTTCAGGCGGCCGCCAAGGCGGCGTATGGCGCGGTTGAGGACAAGCAGGACGAATTGACCGGACTGCAGGGCCAGCTGACCGGTCTTGAGGGCGCCGCGTCAACGGCCACCAGCGCCGTGACAGCACAGGAGGCGGTCGTAGCGGAGCTAGCCGCGGCGCTGCCCGGCCTGGAGGAGGATGTGGAGGCCGCCCATCAGGCCATCGCAGACCAGCGGGAACTTTTGGCAACGCTGAAGACCACCCTGGCCGGGGCGCAGGACGCGCAAGCAGCTGCCGATAAGGCGGCGGTGGAGAAGAAAGCAGAGCTCGAAGGCCTGAAGGGTGAGCTGCCTGGCCTTGAGGACGCCCTGGCCGCGACCAATAGTGCAGTCACCACAAAGACCGGTGAAATCTCCGCCTTGAACCAGCTTGCAGACAACCTGGTAACCCAGCTCGGTGCCAAGAATGAACAGATCGCCGCAAAGGAAAAAGAGGTCCTGGGTCTGCAGGTCCGGGTGGCGCCGCTCCTGGCGGAGTTGACCAAGCTCAATGGTGAGATCACTGCCACGGAAGCTTCACTGAAGGCCCTTCAGGCGCAATCGATCACCCTTGATGCGCAGGTCGTCGCGGCCCAGACGGTCCTCCGGGGTCTGCAAAGCAAGAAGGGCCCGAATAAGGCCGCCGTCGCCGACCAGAAAGCGGTGGTCAGCGGACTGGAGGTCAAGCTTGGAGAAGTCCAGAACCAGATCCAGGCCATTGACGGATCAATCCAGCTGGGCGGCTGCGTCGCCTAAGACAAACTCCGGGCGCGCGACGAAGGGCGTCAGGAAGGGGAGGGGCCCGGCGGGTGGATCAGTCCATTCGCCGGGCCCCTCTCGTTCGTAGGGATGCTGCCAAACACTGAAGGCACGTGACCGGGCAGACGTACGCCGCAGAAATAACCCGGGCGGTGCAGTGGTTGTCCACAGTGTGCCCGCCGCGACCCGGCGCGCCCACCCCTTACGCAACGTATTTGAAAGGCCGGCACCGACGTGACGCTTCCCCTCTCCATCCTTGACCTGGCAACCATTGGCAAAGGCCAGACGGCGGCGGAGAGCTTCGCAGGCAGCGTGGCCATGGCTCAGCGGGCAGAGGAGCTCGGCTACCGGCGGATCTGGTACGCCGAGCACCACAACATGTCCGCCATCGCGTCGTCCGCCACCAGCGTGCTGATCGCCCACGTTGCCGCGCACACCAGCACCATCAGGCTCGGTGCGGGCGGGATCATGCTGCCCAACCACTCGCCGCTGACCATCGCCGAGCAGTTCGGCACGCTGGAGACGCTTCACCCGGGGCGCATCGACCTGGGCCTGGGCCGCGCCCCGGGCAGCGACCAGAACACCATGCGCGCCCTGCGCCGCGACCCGATGTCGGCAGAGAGCTTCCCTCAGGACGTCCTGGAACTGCAGGGCTACCTCAGTGGGCCCACGCGGATCCAAGGGGTCGAGGCCACTCCCGGCAAGGGCACCAACGTGCCGCTGTACATTCTTGGTTCGTCGTTGTTCGGCGCGCGCCTCGCCGCCCAGCTGGGCCTGCCGTATGCGTTCGCCTCGCACTTTGCCCCCAACGCCCTGCAGGACGCCGTGGCAGTCTACCGCCGCGAATTCAAGCCGTCCGTCCAGCTGGATGCCCCGCATGTGATCGCGGGCGTCAACGTGATTGCTGCCGATACCGCCGCTGAAGCGCAGGCGGCATTCCGCGCGACGCTGCGCGCCAGGGTGGGGCTGTTCTTCGGCGGTGGCCGCGAGTTCACCGACGATGAGGCGGACATGGTCCTGGACTCACCGCAGGGCCAGCACGTCTCGCAGATGATGACGTACTCGGCCGTCGGCACTCCGGACGCTGTGCTCGACTACCTTGACGGGTTCGCCAAGCACTCCGACGCCGACGAACTCATTGTGGCGCACCAGAACACCGGCACCGAGGCCCGGATCCGTTCCGTTGAACTGCTGGCGGAGGTTGCCGGGCTCGCCCGGGTTTAGCCCCGGGTGACGCGCTCTGCGGCGGGTAGGGGCTAAGCGGGGGGATCGACGTTGCGTTGTGCCGGCTGATGGCCGGCGCCGGCGGCATGGCTGCCGCCCTCTTCGTGGCCGCTGTCCTTCTTGCCGAACGGCAGCACTTTGAGCAGCGGACCCACGATGGCCATGACCACGAGGCCCCAGGCGAGCCCCAGGACGGCCGAACACAAAGTGTTCACGAGCCAGGCCAGGAAGCCGCCCACCACCGCGATCCCCGCGAACGGGTGCTCGAGGACATGGACGAAGTCATAGGGGGCGTGCCAGCCGAGGTCGTACGCACCCTGCAGCATGATGTGGCCACCCACCCAGAGCATGGCGATGGTCCCGATGAAGGTGATGGCCGCCAGCACGGCAGGCATGCCCTTGACCAGCAGCTCGCCGAAGCGCTTGGAACCGGCGGAGTCCTTGGTGGTCAGGTGCAGGCCGATGTCGTCCATCTTGACGATGAGCGCCACGGCACCGTACACGGCCACCGTGATCACGAGTGCCACCGCCACCAGGATGAGCGCGCGGACCCACAGAGATTCAGTGGCCACCTCATTCATCGAGATGACCATGATTTCGCAGGAAAGGATGAAGTCGGTGGTGATGGCGCCCTTCACCACCTTGGATTCCGCGCCGGGCCCGCGGTCCACCGCAGGCGCATCCTCCTCCGCGGTGTGATGGCCGCGAAGCTTGTGCCAGACCTTCTCGGCGCCCTCGTAGCAAAGGTAGGTCCCGCCCAGCATCAGGATGAACGGGATGGCCCACGGGACGAAGGCGCTGACCAGCAGCAGCGCCGGCAGGATGATCAGCAGCTTGTTCCGCAGCGAGCCCCAGAAGATCTTCTTGATCATGGGCAGTTCGCGGGACGGGTCCGCGCCGGACACGTACTGCGGGGTGACGGCGGCGTCGTCGATCACCACGCCGGCCGCCTTGACAGACGCCCTGGCAGCTCCCGCCGCGACGTCGTCCACCGAGGCGGCCGCGATGCGGGCCAGAGCGGCGACGTCGTCCAGCAGGGCGACGAGACCGCCGCTCACAGCCCGCCCCCGTGCTGGAGGGCGGACGGCTGGGCGTGGATGCCTCGGTCGAGGCGCGTGATTGGCATGCTCCGAGTCTATGGCGGCGGGCAGCCTGTCGAGAATGCTACGTCCAGGAAACGTGTCGCCTGCGGCGGCGAGCGGGCCGCCGTCGGACTTTACGGAATCGCAACAATTGGGACTTTTGGAGGAAACCGCTGCGCCGGAGAATTGGAGGAGCGGCTGCAGTACCGGGCCGTTTTCCGCTGGAAAGGTTATGCAAATGCCTACTCCGTTCAACCAGAGCGTGGCCGATTCCGCGCTCCTGACCAAGTCACTCCCCCTGGGCCTGCTGCGGGCGTTCGTCCAGTCGGATGCCGCCGACGAGGGGTTCACCCCCACGCTGCTGGCGGAACTCAAAGTCCTGTCCCGCGTCCCCGGACTGCTGGTGGCCTGCAACTACGGCGGAACCCTGTGCGACGCCGAAGGGATCTCCACCGAAACCCTGCCGCTGGGCAGCGCCGCGATTGCGCTTCGCGCCCTGGCCGCCCTGCCCAACACGCACGCCGCCGTCATCTCCGGCCGCTCCCTCCGCGATCTGGCCGCAGTTTCCCGCCTGCCGGCGGAAGTCCACCTGATCGGCTCGCACGGCGCCGAATCGGACATGCAGTTCGCCCACGTCCAGCCGCTGGCCACCGAGGTCATCCTCCAGAAAGTGAGCACCGCCCTCTCCGAGGCCGTGGGTTTCCAGGAAGGCATCTGGATTGAGCGCAAGCCCGTGGCGGTCTCCGTGCACACCCGTCCGGCCACCCCGGACGTTGTGGAGTCCGTGACGAACACGGCGCGGGAAATCGCCCGGGCCCACGGGCTGTTCTTCATCGTGGACGGTTCCGTGCTGGACCTCTCGGTGGTGGAACCGTCCAAGGCGGACGCCCTGGAAAGCCTCAGGTCCCGGCTCGGCGCCAGCGCCGCACTCTATGCCGGCGATGCGTACAGCGATGAACTGGCCATCGCCACGCTCCGCGGCCCGGACATGGGCCTGCACGTGGGGCCGGGGGATACCGGCGCCGCACACCGGCTGCGGGACCCGGAATCGTTCGCACGGGTCCTCGCCATCCTCTTCGAACTCCGGCGCGCCTGGCTGTTCGGCGAGGACGCCGTGGGACTCGAGCGGCACACCATGATCGGCAACGGTTCCTCCACCGCGCTGCTCACCCCCGACGCCAAGGTCTGCTGGATGAGCCACCCGCTGCCCGATTCCGGCTCGCTGTTCGCCCACATCCTGGGCGGGGATGCCGCCGGGCACTTCTCCGTGGAACCGGTCAAGGCCTCGCAGGTGCTGGGCCAGCGCTACGTGGACAGCACCATGATTGTGGAAACCCGGTGGGCGGACGTGACCGTCACGGACTACCTCGAACCGGCCCCCGAAGGCATCACCAGCCTGGTCCGGGTGCTCTCCGGCACGGGCGCCGCGAGGATTGTCTTTGCGCCCCGGCCGGACTACGCCAATGCCCCGTTCAGCATGGAGGCCCGCGGCGACGAGCTGCACATCGTGGGCACATCGGATCCCATCGTCCTGTCCGCACCGGGTGTCACGTTCGCCATCACCTCCGACGGCAGGCATGCGACGGCCACCGCCACAGTCAACCTGCAGGACGGGCCCATCGTCCTCAACCTGCGCTGCGGGGACACCGAACCCCGCGCCGCGGACCCGGCCGGCGAAGTGGACCGGCGGGCCGGCGTGGCCCTGCATTCCCGCCGCTGGGTGCAGGACCTGGAGCTGCCCTCCGTGAAGCCCTCACTGGTCCGCCGCTCCGCACTGGTCCTGCGTGCCCTGGTCCACGAACCAACAGGTGCGGTGCTGGCTGCTCCCACCACGTCCCTGCCCGAGGGGATCGGCGGGACGCGGAACTGGGACTACCGGTACTGCTGGCTGCGGGACGGTTCCATGACGGTGAACGCCCTGGTGGACCTGGGTTCCACGGCCGAGGCCGCCGGGTTCCTGAGCTGGCTGGGCCGGATCCTGGAGCATGCGCCGGGCCCGGAATGGCTGCATCCGCTGTATTCGGTCACAGGGGCGCAGCTGTCCACGGAAGCCGTCATCGACAGCCTGCCCGGATATGCAGGCTCCCGCCCGGTCCGGATCGGAAACGCCGCTGACCACCAGGTCCAGCTGGACGTCTTTGGGCCCGTCGCCGAGCTGATCGACACACTCAGCGAACGGAACGGCGCCCTGGCCGACGACCATTGGGAGCTGATGGTGAAGATGGCCTCCGCCGTGCTGGCCCGCTGGCATGAGGCGGACCACGGCATCTGGGAGGCCCGGCGCCCGCCCCGGCACCATGTCTACAGCAAGGTGATGTGCTGGGTGACGCTGGACCGGGCGCTCCGGACCGCCGCCCGGCACGGCCGCATGCCGGACCCCAGCTGGGAACCCACGGCAAACACCATCCGCGAGGAGGTCCTGCGGGAGGGCTGGGACGACTCAGCCCGCTCCTACACCGTTGCCTACGACAGCCCCGACCTGGACGCCGCAGTCCTGCACATCGGGCTCTCCGGCCTGCTGGACGTCAAAGCCCAGCGCTTCCTGGACACCGTCACCGCGGTGGAACGGGAACTGCGGGTGGGCCCCACCGTGTTCCGGTACAGGTACGACGACGGCCTCCCGGGTTTGGAGGGCGGCTTCCACATCTGCACCACCTGGCTTATCGAGGCCTACGTTGCGGTGGGCAGGATCGAGGAGGCCTGGGACCTGTTTGATCAGCTGGTGAACCTGTTCGGACCTACCGGACTGCTGCCGGAGGAGTACGATCCGAGCACCGAAACCCACCTCGGAAACCACCCGCAGGCCTACTCCCACCTGGGCTTCATCCGGTGCGCCCGGCTCCTGGACCGGCACCGGCCGGAAGCCCGGCCACAGTAGCGGGCGGGTGGTAGCCGGCTGCGTGGCTGTGCTTAGCGGGCGGCGGAGAAGATCTGCGGCGCGGGCCGGGTCCCGGTGGCCAGGTCCGCGAGGATCCGCCCCACCACCGGGGTGAACTTGAAGCCATGCCCCGAGAAGCCGGCGCCGATGACCACCGGGCCGATCCGGTCCAGGATGAAGTCCTCGTCCGGTGTGGTGGTGTACGTACAGCTGATGGCCTCGAACGAATCGGCGTCGACACCCGGCAGCCAGGTCCGGGCGTAGTCCTGCAGCGCCGCGAGCTGGACCGGTTCCGGGAGGAAGGACCGCTTGTCCGGGTCCACCTCCGGGCCCACGCCGTGCCAGCCGGCCTTGATGCCTTCGCCCGGCGTCTGCATCCCGTAAACCGGCGAATACCAATCCTTGTAGGCAGTGCCCGTGCCCGGCATATGGTTGAAGCCGGGCCACACGGCGCCCTCGTCCGCGACGCGGAAATGCGCCGGCTGCTCCTGGGTGACCCTGAGCCGCGGAATCCTCAGCTTCCCGCTTCCGGCCGCGCGTCCACCGACTCTGGACAGCAGCTTCTCCGTCCAGCCGCCGGCCGTTACCACTGCCTGCGCTGCGGTGACCACCTCGGTCCTGCCCGTTCCGCCGCCTTCCGCCGGCGCCGCCTGACCCCGCGCCGCCTGACTCCAAGGTGAGCCGGACGCCGTCGTCCATGATTTCCAGGTCCACCACTCTGGTGTGGTGCCGGATCTCGGCGCCGCGGGCAGCGGCGAGCCGCTGGAAGGCGGGGAGCGCGGCCTCCGGGTTCAGCTGGCCGCCGTCGGGCATGTACAGCACCTGCTGGTCGAACCGGATGCCGCTCCAGCGCTCGGACGCCTCGTCCGGGCGCAGGAACTCTGCCCGGATGCCTGCCTCGGTGAGCGCGGCATGAACCAGCGTGAACCGCGGATCAGGACCATGGTTGACGATCCCCGTACGCGTGAGCAGCCGTTCGCCGCTGTCCTGCTCGAGTTCCTCCCAGAGGGCCAGTCCCTCGGCCAGCATGGCCACGTACTCCGGCCGGTCGTAGCCCGGGTTCAGGTTCCTCGTGCTGCCGTGCGAAGCACCGATGCGGTGGCCCGGCCCGAACTGTTCCAGCAGCGTGACCTGCCGGCCGCGGCGGGCCAACGCCCAGGCGGCGGCGGAGCCCATAGCCCCGCCGCCAATCACAACAGTGTCCAGGATTGTTCCCATGTATCTCCTCAGGGTCAGTTCAGCAGCAGCGCCACGCCGATCATGGCGGGTACGGCCACCACGGTGGTAATCAGCACGGTGTCCTTGGCAACGGTGAGGCCGGTGGAGTAGCGGCTGGCGGCAACAAAAACGTTCTGCGCCGTGGGGAGGGACGAAACCACCACCACGGCGAACAGGGCCTGGCCCTCCATGCCCAGCGCAAAGCGGGCGAAAAGGTACGCAATGGCCGGCTGGATGACAAGTTTGAAGGCACTGGCCAGGAGGGTGTCCAGCCGCCGTGCGGTGGCCGCCTGCAGCGGCCTGCTGCCATTGAGGCTCATGCCGAACGCGATCAGCATGGCCGGGATGGCCGCGCCACCGATCAGGTGGATTGGCTGCAGGACCAGGTCCGGTATCTGCCAGTCCAGTCCGGCCACCAGCAGGCCCAGCGCGGATCCGACAATCATCGGGTTCCGGAGAATCATCAGGACAAAGCGCACGGGCGTAGTGCGGTGGGTGCTGGTGCTGGCATCCAGGATCATCAGGAACAGCGGGGTGAAGAAGGCCAGCTGGAAAATGAGCAGCGGCGCCACGTAGCTGGCGTCGCCCAGGACGTAGACCGCGATGGGGATGCCCAGGTTGGCGGAGTTCGCCAGGGACGCGGCCATGGAGGACATCAGCGCCTCCGGCAGGGCACGCTTCAGGACGAACTTCACGATGCTGAAGAACATCAGGGCGCTGGCGAGGGCCGCCACCGCGGTGACCAGGAGGGGCTCGGCGAAGACCTCCCGCAGTTCGGCCTTGCTCAGGGTCTCGAACAGGAGGGCCGGGCTGGCGACGAAGAAGGTCAGGGCGCTGAGGACCTGGCGGGCGTTCTCGCCCAGGATCTTTTGCCGGCCCACAAACCAGCCCACCATGATGATGGCCCAGACCACAAAGAAGCCCTGCAGCACGCCTACCAACAGAAGCCTCCGGGGGTGCGGGGGCGGGGTGTGCCGGGACTCACGCTCCGGCTAGACGGTGGCGTTATTGAGCGCGAACGGCGGGCGCATCAGGCCCGGGGTGTGGCCCTCCGCCGGATCGTTTCCGATCTGGACGATCTTGTTGTCCTTATCCACATGGACAACCTTGGGGTCGTAGGCCTTGGCCTCTTCCGTGGTCATCTGCGCATACGTGATCAGGATGACGATGTCATTCTCGTGCATCAGGTGCGCAGCGGCGCCGTTGATGCCGATCACGCCCGAGCCGCGCTCGCCGGCGATGGTGTACGTTTCCAGGCGCGCACCGTTGGTCACGTCCACGATGGCCACGAGCTCGCCGGGAAGAATATCGGCAGCATCAAGGAGGTCCAGGTCAACGGTGACAGAACCTACGTAGTGGAGGTCGGCGTGCGTGACGGTGGCCCGGTGGATTTTGGACTTGAACATTGTGCGATTCATAACGTGCCTAGTCTAGCGCCGGCCCCCGGGATCGCGCTGTGACGCACGAAACACGACGGCGACGGGTGACGGTGGTGGTTTGCGACGGCGACGGCGGTGGTGATTTGCGGCGGCGGGCGGCAGGCCGCCGTCGTGCGTTACTCCCGCAGCGGCGCGCCCACTGACGCGGCGGTGGCGGCGAGCGTCTCGCGGGCGGCCAGGATGGCCGGCCGTTGCGCGCTGGAGCGGCGCACCGAGGTGAACACCGTGCGGTGCGGATTGCCGGGCAGGTCCAGCAGCTGGGCGGTGGTGCCGCGGCCGGTCCAGACGAGGTCGGGCATCAGCGCCACCGCATTGCCGGACTCGATCAGCCGGATCTGGGCCTGGAGGTCGGCTGTTTCGAAGCGCACGTCGGGCTCGAACCCGGCGCTCCGGCAGGCCTGCTCCGCCCAGTGCCGGGAGGCCGCGCCCCGCGGCTCCATGACCCACGGGAGCGTCGCAGTGTCCTCGAGCGAGCGGATGGCGGGCCCGCCGTCGGCCGCCGGCGGAACGGCGAGCCGGATGGCGTCGGTGGTCAGTCTGATGCGGTCCAGCTCGGGATAGCGGGGCGCGGCGTGGCCCGGATACTGCTCCGCGATCACCAGGTCGAAGTCTCGGGCCCACGTTTCATGCAGTGCGGTTTCCGGCTCGCGCTGGGTCATCTCGATCCGCACCTCCGGGTAGGCATTCCTCATGCGTGTGAGGGTGCCCGGCATGAGGGCCAGCGCTGCGGACTGGAAGACGGCGATCCGCACGGTTCCTGTGACAGTGGTCAGTGACGCCGCCAGGTCCGCTTCGGCCTGTTCCATGGTTTCGAGCAGCTGCGCCGTGTGCGCCACCAGGACTTCTGCCTGGGGCGTCAGCTGGACCCGGCGCCCCGTCTTTCGGAGGAGCTCCACGCCAACTTCCTTTTCGAGCAGGGCAAGTTGCTGCGATACCGACGACGGGCTGTACTGCAGTGCCTCCGCCACCTCCGCCAGCGTGCCCCGGATTTTCAGTTCACGGAGCAGCCTGAGGCGCCGGACATCGAGCATGGCCACATTCCTTGATGAATCTAATGAATATTGGTTAGAAGTAGTCACTTTATCTAATGCAACTGCGCTTGCATACTGGTGTACCTGAGTTACCCCCGTCACAGCCCCTTTGAGTGGGGGCGCCGCGATGGGGCCGCACCCCCACGCAGGAGTTCGTGATGACCACTAGAGACATGACCCAGTCGATAATGCGGCGCAAGCCCATCGATGACATCGAAGAAGAAAACAAGCACAGCGGGCTGTTCAAATCCCTCGGACTCTGGCAGCTGACGGCCATCGGCGTCGGCGGCATCATCGGCGTCGGCATCTTTTCCCTCGCCGGGCTGGTGGCAGCAGGCAGCGAAGACACGCCGGGTGTGGGGCCTGCGGTGCTGATTTCGTTCCTGGTGGCCGGCCTGGCGTCGGCCGCGGCCGCGCTTTCCTATGCGGAGTTTGCGGGCATGATTCCGCGCGCGGGCTCGGCCTACACCTACGGCTACGTGGCGCTGGGCGAGGTGATCGGCTGGTTTATCGGCTGGGACCTGCTGCTCGAGTACATTGCCATTGTTGCCGTGGTGGCCATCGGTATCTCAGGCTATTTCGACGCGTTCCTCTCGGGGCTGGGCATCCACATGCCCGTCTGGATGACCTCGACGCCGGATGAGGGCAAGGGCGGCATCGTCAACATCCCCGCCATTGTGGTCTGCCTGATCGTGACGTGGATCCTGTCCCGCGGGACCAAGGCATTCGGCCGGTTTGAACTCGTGGCCGTTGCCATCAAGGTGCTCCTGATCCTGTTCATCATTGGGCTGGGCGTCTTCTATATCGACACCAACAACTACAACCCGTTTATGCCCAGCGGGTTCGGGCCGGTCCTGGCCGGTGCCGCCACCGTCTTCTTTGCAGTGTTCGGCTACGACGCCATGAGTACCGCGGCGGAGGAAGCCACCGATGGCAAGAAGCACATGCCGAAGGCCATCATCCTGTCCCTGATCATCGCCATGCTGCTCTATGTTGCGGCCACCCTGGTGCTGACCGGCATGCAGAACTACAAGGACATCGACCCCAAGGCGGGCTTCGCCTCAGCCTTCACCGGGGTGGGCCTGCCCGTGATCGCCACCATCATCTCGGTGTTCGCCGTCCTGTCCATCCTCACCGTGATGCTGACCTTCCTCCTGGGCGTCACCCGGGTCTGGTTCTCCATGAGCCGCGACGGCCTGCTGCCCGGCTGGTTTGCCAAGACCGACCGCCACGGAACCCCGCAGCGCGTGACCTGGATTGCCGGCGTCGCCTCTGCCCTGCTGGCCGGCGTGTTCCCGATCAAGGCCGTCGCGGACCTTACCAACATCGGCATCCTCGCCGCGTTCGTCGTTGTCTGCTTCTCGGTGATCGTTTTCCGGTACAAGAGGCCGGATGCCCCGCGCACCTTCCGCCTGCCGCTGATGCCCTTCATTCCGGCCTTCGGCGTGCTTGCCTCAGGATTCCTGATGCTGCAGCTGCACTGGGAGACCTGGGCGCGGTTCGGTGTGTGGCTCGTGATTGGCCTGGCCATCTACTTCTTCTACGGCAAGAAGCACTCGCTGATGAACCCCAACAGCCCGCGCCACGAGGAGATTGTGGAGATGCACCGCCCCCTCGCCTAACCCGCCTCCCACCGCACCCGGATGCTCTATCACTTAACGCGGGTTTTCCGGAACGCTCTCTCACTTAACGTCGCTTTTCCGGGGACCCTCTATCAGTTAATGTCGCTTCCGGCCCGACGCCCTCTCACTTTCTTCAGGAAAGTGAGAGGGCGTTTCCGTTTTTCGTGCATTAAGTGAGAGGGGGATGCCCAAAAACCCGCATTAAGTGAGAGAGCGTCCTGGGTGGGGCGGGGTGGGGTGCCGCTGGACGCGGGGGAGTTGGGGCTCTAAAAGCATTGGGTTTTCTAACCTGTATTGCTTAGAAAACATCGCTTTATCTTAAGTGATTGCAAGCTCATACTGATGAATAAGACTCCTCCACACCAAGGAAAGAACGAGCAATCATGACCCACACTGCAACGGAAATCTCCGGCCGGACCGACGTCCCGCAGGCCCGTGCCCTCGCGGCGGAAACCATCACCCTGGTGCGCCGCTGGCTCACCGAGGCCTCGAAGGTCCCTGTGGACGCTTCGGCCGAGCAGCTTGCCGGTGTGCTGAAAGACCCGAATGGCCTCGACTTCACCGTGGGGTTCGTCGACGGCGTGGTCCGCCCCGAAGACCTGAACGTCGCCGCCCGCAACCTTGCCGCCCTCGCCCCCAAGGTCCCGGCCTTCCTGCCCTGGTACATGCGCAGCGCAGTCCAGCTCGGCGGCACCATGGCACCGGTCCTGCCGCAGGTTGTCATCCCGATCGCCCGCCGGGTGCTCCGCGAAATGGTGGGCCACCTGATCGTGGACGCCACCGACGCCAAGCTGGGCCCGGCCATCGCCAAGATCCGCAAGGACGGCGTCAAGCTCAACGTCAACCTCCTCGGCGAAGCCGTCCTGGGCGAGCACGAGGCCTCCCGCCGGCTCGAGGGAACGCACACCCTCCTGGCCCGCCCGGACGTGGACTACGTTTCCATCAAGGTCTCCTCCACCGTCGCCCCGCACTCCGCCTGGGCGTTCGACGAGGCTGTGGAGCACGTCGTTGAGAAGCTCACCCCGCTGTTCGAACGGGCAGCCTCCTTCGCGAAGGCAGGCAGCAAGGCCAAGTTCATCAACCTGGACATGGAGGAATACAAGGACCTGGACATGACCATCGCGGTCTTCACCAGGATCCTGGACAAGCCCGAGTTCAAGAACCTCGAGGCCGGCATCGTGCTCCAGGCCTACCTGCCGGACGCCCTCGCAGCCATGATCCGGCTCCAGGACTGGGCCGCGGAACGCCGTGCCAACGGCGGCGCCGCCATCAAGGTCCGCGTGGTCAAGGGCGCCAACCTGCCCATGGAACAGGTGGAATCCTCCCTGCACGACTGGCCGCTGGCCACCTGGCACACCAAGCAGGATTCGGACACCAACTACAAGCGCGTCATCAACTACGCCCTCCACCCGGACCGGATCAACAACATCCGCATCGGCGTGGCCGGCCACAACCTCTTTGACATCGCCTTCGCCTGGCTCCTGGCCAAGCAGCGCGGTGTGGAGGCCGGCATCGAGTTCGAGATGCTGCTGGGCATGGCCCAGGGCCAGGCCGAAGCCGTCAAGAAGGACGTCGGCTCGCTCCTGCTCTACACCCCGGTGGTGCACCCGGCGGAGTTCGACGTGGCCATCGCCTACCTGATCCGCCGCCTCGAAGAGGGCGCCAGCCAGGACAACTTCATGTCCGCCGTGTTTGAACTCAGCGAGAACGAATCCCTCTTCGAGCGTGAGAAGCAGCGCTTCCTCGCCTCCCTGGACGCGCTCGACGACGAGATCCCCGCGGCCAACCGGCAGCAGAACCGCAGCCTCCCGCCGCAGCCCCTGCCGCACGATTCCTTCAAGGACACCCCGGACACCGATCCGTCCCTGCCCGCCAACCGCGCGTGGGGCCGGGCCATCCTGGACCGTGTCCCCACCTCCACCCTGGGCAACGCCGCCGTGGAAGCCGCCACCATCACGGACGCGGACACGCTGAACAAGGTCATCGAGACTGCCGTTGAGAAGGGCAAGGCCTGGGGCGCCCTGTCCGGAGACGAGCGCGCCGAGATCCTGCACCGCGCCGGCGACGTCCTCGAGGCCCGCCGCGCCGACCTCCTCGAGGTCATGGCCAGCGAAACCGGCAAGACCATCGACCAGGGCGATCCCGAGGTCAGCGAAGCCGTGGACTTCGCGCACTACTACGCCGAGTCGGCGCGCAAACTGGAAAAGGTCGACGGCGCCACGTTCGTCCCAGCGAAACTCACCGTCGTGACCCCGCCGTGGAACTTCCCGGTCGCCATCCCGGCAGGGTCCACGCTCGCGGCACTCGCCGCCGGCTCCGCCGTCGTGATCAAACCCGCAAAGCAGGCCCGCCGCAGCGGTGCCGTGATGATCGAGGCGCTCTGGGAAGCCGGTGTGCCGAAGGACGTGCTCACCATGGTGCAGCTGGGCGAGCGTGAGCTCGGCCAGCAGCTGATCTCGCACCCCGCGGTGGACCGCGTGATCCTCACCGGCGGCTACGAGACCGCCGAGCTGTTCCGTTCCTTCCGCAAGGACCTGCCGCTCCTGGCCGAGACCAGCGGCAAGAACGCCATCATCATCACCCCCAGCGCGGACCTGGACCTCGCCGCCAAGGACGTGGCGTACTCCGCGTTCGGCCACGCCGGCCAGAAGTGCTCCGCAGCGTCTCTGGTGATCCTGGTGGGCTCCGTGGCCAAATCCAAGCGGTTCCACAACCAGCTGATCGACGCCGTCACGTCCCTCAAGGTGGGCTACCCGCAGGACCCCACGAGCCAGATGGGCCCCATCATCGAGCCCGCCAACGGCAAGCTCCTCAACGCCCTCACCACCCTGGGCGAAGGCGAAAGCTGGGCTGTTGAACCGCGCAAGCTGGACGAAACCGGCCGGCTCTGGAGCCCGGGCGTGCGGCACGGCGTCCGCCGCGGGTCCTACTTCCACCTCACCGAATTCTTCGGACCGGTCCTCGGCGTGATGACCGCCGAAACCCTCGAAGAGGCCATCGCCATCCAGAACCAGATCGAGTACGGCCTCACCGCCGGCCTGCACTCGCTGAACCCGGACGAGCTCGGCATCTGGCTGGACTCCATCCAGGCCGGCAACCTCTACGTGAACCGCGGCATCACCGGGGCCATCGTGCAGCGCCAGCCGTTCGGCGGCTGGAAGAAGTCCGCAGTCGGCGCGGGCACCAAGGCCGGCGGCCCCAACTACCTCGCCGGCCTCGGCGACTGGACCAGCAAGGCCAGCACCGCTGATGCCCCGATCGGCAACGCGGGCGTCCGCCGGATCGCCGCCGCGGCCGCAAGCGCCCTGCAGCCGGGAGAACTCGGATCGCTGCAGCGCGCCCTGTCCTCCGACGCCGAGGCGTGGGCCGATGAGTTCGGCACGGCCAAGGACGTGTCCGGCCTGAGCGCGGAGCGCAACATCTTCCGCTACCGTCCGCTGCCGGTCACCGTCCGCCTGTCCGAAGGCGCCCCGCTGGCCCACCTGGTGCGGACTGTCGCCGCCGGCGTCCAGGCAGGTTCGGCACTCACGGTATCCACCGCCGTCGAACTCCCCGCCCAGCTGCGCTCCGTGCTCACTGGCCTGGACATCACCGTCACGGTGGAGTCCGACGCCGAATGGCTGGCTTCGGCTTCCCGCCTCGCCAAGGCGGGCAAACTGTCCGGTGCGCGGATCCGCCTGATCGGCGGCGACGCCACCGCGCTGGCGGAAGCCATCGACGGGCGCCCGGACGTGGCGGTCTACGCGCACCCGGTGACGGAGGCCGGACGTGTTGAGCTGCTGCCGTTCCTGCACGAACAGGCCATCAGCATCACGGCCCACCGGTTCGGCACCCCGAACCACCTCTCGGATTCGCTGATCTAGGCGACGCCGGCAAGCGCGCCGAAGGGCAGCACCCAAACAGCGAAAAGTCCCGGGAGCCACGTGGTGGCTGCCGGGACTTTCGTTGTTGTTGGATGGCCCGCGCGGAGGCGGCGGGCGGAGAGACCGTTGGAAGTTACCCCAGATACCAGCCCGGGGGAGTCCACGACGTCGGAACGCTGTGGGCGGAGAAATCTTCGCAACGGGTGCAGGTGTAGGCGACTTCGCCCAGGGTCCTGACCGCCCCGTCACGCCGGTAAACCGGAGGGACATATGACTCAAGGTAGATAAATTCGTCCGTGCCGCACTTGTCGCACGTGGGCTTGCCTACGTACTCGGCGGCGTGGGTGATGCCGGCGCTGTAGCTGGAATGATGCGTGACCAGCGGGCGAACGGTGTTATGTCGGGGCGCAAATGCTGGGTGTAAATGGGTGTTCTCGGCTGTCGTCATTGGCTGCCTATCCCGAGTGCGGCCGCCCCATGGGCCGCGGGCGCACTCGTAATGTTGAACCGGCCACTGCTTGACCCATGGAAAAACCAGCATAGAGGAGGCCGGGTTTTTTCTCAATGGTTTTTAGGAAATATGGGTGTGGTCAGGCGGACTTCTTAAGCGTCCGGCCTACAATGGCCTGCGTCAGGGCGTCGATCACCTCGGCGTTGGCCAGCGGGTTGCGGATCAGGGTGAAATCGACGTCGCCCACAGGCGGCAGGTCGAAGGTGCGGGTGATGATTTTCAGGTCGTCCGGGACCAGCGAGGTGGGCATCACGGCGACGCCGATGCCCGCCCGGAGCGCCGCCAGGACGCCGCTGATCTGGCGGGTGGTGCAGGTGATCCGCCAGGTCCGCCCGCGGGATTCGAGCGCATCGATGGCCAGTTTCCGGCTAAGGCTGGGGGAGGGGTAGGCGATCAGCGGCACCGTCTCCCCGGGTTTCAAGGACGTCTGCTCCAGCCCCACCCAGGAGAACGTGTCGTGCTGGACCACCGTGCCGTCCTTCACGCCGGCCACCCACTTCACGAAGACCAGGTCCAGCTGGCCGGCGTTGAGTTTCTTGTACAGCTGGTCGCTCTGGCCCACGGTCAGTTCAAGGTTGATCTGGGGGTAGACCTGCCGGAATTCACGCAGGATCCGCGGGAGTCCGGTGATGGCCAGGTCATCGGCTGTGCCGAAACGCAGCCGGCCGCGCATGGCAGAACCGGAGAAGTAGCGGGTGGCGGCATCGTGGGCCGACAGGATGCTGCGGGCGAATCCGGCCATGGCATCGCCGTTGTCCGTCAGGCGGACATCGCGGGTGTCCCTGGTGATGAGGATGCGCTTCGCTGCCGTCTCCAGCTTGCGCACGTGCTGGCTGACCGTGGGCTGCGCCAGGCCCAGCCTCTCAGCCGCCTTGGTGAAGCTCAGCGTCTCGGCCACGGCCAGGAAGGAGCGGAGCTGGGCGGGTTCAAACATGGTGGACTCCTTCTGGCTGCCGCTGCCTGTCTTCGCAGGTCCGGCTCCGGTGCCATTATGTTTCGTAATAGTAGTTATAGGCCCGATAGGTCTACATAATCACTTGGAACCAGCCTAGCGTGGGAGCATCCCAACCGGCCCGCTTCCCTGAGGACACATCCGTGGCACCCCCACCGCCAACGTCGGCAACCGTCAGCCAGCCCGTCATCGATTCCGCTTCCGCCACCACAGCCTCTGCCCAAACCCAGCCCATCGCCGTCGTCAGTGAACACCTTCCCTGGCGGCACACCTTTATCTCCCTCAAAGTCCCCAATTTCCGCATCTTCGCGATCGGTCACTTTGTGGCCGTGGTGGCCCTGTGGATGCAGCGGATCGCGCAGGACTGGCTGGTGCTGGAACTCTCCGGCTCCGTCACCGCCGTGGGCATTACCGTGGCGCTGCAGTTCATGCCGTCGCTCCTGCTGGGGCCGTGGGGCGGCATGATGGCCGACCGGTTCGCCAAGCGGAAGATCCTGATGCTGTGCCAGAGCCTGGCGGCCATCCTCGCGGCAGCCCTCGCGGCGCTGTCCCTCACCGGCGCCATTCAGGTGTGGCACGTATACGTCATCGCGCTGGTGCTGGGCCTGGTCACGGTGCTGGACCAGCCCGCCCGCCAGGTCTTTGTCAACGAACTTGTGGGTCCCAAGTACCTGCGCAACGCGATCAGCGTCAACTCCACCACCTTCCAGCTGGGCGGGCTGATCGGACCGGCACTCGCCGGCCTGCTGCTTACCGCCGTTGGTGCCGGTTGGGCCTTCGCCGCGAACGCGCTGGCGTGCTGCTCCACTGTCACCATGCTGCTGCTCCTGCGGAAGGACCAGCTGTTCGTCAGCACGCCGGCGCCCAAGAAGAAAGGCATGCTGCGGGAGGGGCTGCGGTACGCGCTCAGCAAGCCCACCATTTACTGGCCGTGGCTGATGGCCGGGTTCATCGCCGTCTTCGCCATGAGCCTGCCGGTGCTCCTCGCCGCCTTCGCGGACCACGTGTTCGACGTCGGTGCCGGCGGCTACGGCCTGCTCAACGCGCTGGTGGCGCTCGGCGCCCTCGCCGGTGCCGTCGCTTCAACCCGCCGCCGGCAGCTGCGGCTCCGCTCCGTGGTGTTCTGCGCCGGCATGTACGGCCTGATGCTGTGCCTGGCCGCGCTGGCACCGTCGATGCTCTGGTTCGGCGTGGTCATGGTCCTGTCCGGGTTCTGGTGCCTGATGTTCCTGACCGGCTCCAACCAGCTGGTCCAGGTCAGCTCGAACATGGGCATCCGGGGACGCGTGATGAGCCTGTACATCATGGTGCTGATCGGCGGGCAGGCCATCGGCGGGCCCATGCTCGGCTGGATTGCCGAGCACGTTGACCCGCACGTTGCGCTGCTGGTGTCCGGCGGGGTGCCGGCGCTCGCCGCGGTGACAGTCGGCGTCGTCCTGGCCCGAAAAGGTGCGCTGAAGCTTCGGGTGGACCTCAAGGACCGCCGCCACCCGGTGCGGATTGTCAGCCGGGTGGCCGCGGCCTGAAGGGCTGAGGCAGACTCGTCCCCTAGGCGGGCAGGTGCGGGTATTCGGCCTGCCGCTGCTGGAACTCCAGAACATCCGGGTTGCGGACTACGCCGTCGCGGATTTCGATGGCCCGGGAGATGGTCTCGTTCGAGTCCCATGCCTCCGGTCCGCCGATGACCGTCTCCAGGAAGGGCAGGAGCGCCTGGCTGATTTCCCAGCTGGCCGAATTCCAGAGGTAGGACGGGCTGTGGTCCACGGCGTAGTAGTTGATGTGGTCGCCGATAGTGAACATCGGCTCGGCGAACGTGGTGGAACGCGCCCAGCTGAAGCCCATGCCCTCATCGCACGAAACGTCCACGATCAGGCTGCCCGGCGCGAATGCTGCCAGGTCCTCGGTCCGCAGGTACGTCAGCGGATTGTTCGGATCCTGCAGCGTGCAGTTGACCACAATGTCGCTTTCGGCCAGGAACGGTGCCAGCGGAACCCTGCCCCGTTCGGTGATGACCTGGCTCAGGAAGGGGGCCTCGTCGTCGTGATCAAACTGCACGATGTTGACCGAGTGGATCGGGGCGCCCACCGCGGCGACTCCGCGGTTGGTCAGCACCTGGACGTCATGGATGCCGTGCGCGTTCAGCGCGGTCACTGCGCCGCGGGCAGTAGCCCCGAAACCGATCACCACGGCACTGAGGCGACGCCCATAGTCACCGGTTGAGCCCGTCAGCGAGAGAGCATGCAGCACCGAACAGTACCCGGCCAGCTCATTGTTCTTGTGGAAAACGTGCAGGCCAAAACCGCCGTCGCTCGCCCAGTGGTTCATGGCCTCAAAGGCAATGAGCGTCAGCTTTTTGTCGATGGCCAGCTGGGTGATGGCGCGGTCCTGGACGCAGTGCGGCCACCCCCAAAGGACCTGGCCGTCGCGCAGTTCGGCAAGGTCCTCCGGCTGCGGTTTGGGCAGGAGCACGACGTCGGCCTCCGCCAGCAGCGCTTCCTTGGTGGCCACTTTGCCGACGAGGGTGGAGAGGTGCTCATCCGAGACGCCGAAGCGCTCGCCGTAGCCCTGTTCCAGGATGATGTGCTGGCGCAGTTCCGGGGCGATGCGTTCGAAATGCAGGGGATGGATGGGGAGGCGGCGTTCGTCCGGTTTCCGGGTGGAAGCCAGGACGCCCAGGCTCAGCTGGGTCCGTTGGCCACTCACTTCTTTTTGGCGGCCTTGGACGTGACGTCCAGGGAGCTGGAAGGCGCTGCGGCTGCCCTCTTGTCGGCGCGCTTTTCCTTGATGGATTTGCCGGCTTTTTTGGATGCTGCTTGACGCGGGGACTTGTCAGCCATGATTGCTCCTGTAGCGGAACCGAAAAAGGTTCCTGACTTCTGACGATACACGGGGCGACCTAACGGGAATGGCGGGACGGGGCGAGCGCGGCGGTGATTGTGCCCGCCGTCTGCCGGTGTGAAAATGACGCTCTGGGCGCTGCGCTGGGCAGGCCCTGCGAACTACGGGAACAACACCATGGGATCCATCACGATTGAAAGTACCGTCCTCATCCCCTGTGGGCGCCAGGAGGTCTATGCGTTCTGCGTGGACGGGGAGGCCCGCGCTGCGGTTCCCGGGCAGGACGGCGTGCAGGTGCTGTTCACGGACCACGTGCCGGACCGCTCCTGGACCGAAACACACGAGACCCGCAGCGAGACCATCACCGTCACTTGTGTCCTGTACCCGGTGGCAGACAGCACGCGGCTGACCGTCGGCGCGCACTACGTCCCGAAGGGGCTGGGCCGGCTGTTTTCCGCAGCCAAGGAGGGTTCATACCGGAAGCAGGAGGCTGCCCGGCTGGCGGCGCTGAAGAAGGCCGTGGACCGTGGCGTGAGGAAGGCGAAAAACGTCTAGGGGCGGCGGGATTCGCCCGCACTGGAGCGGCTGACGGGAATCGAACCCGCGTATCAAGCTTGGGAAGCTAGCGCTCTACCATTGAGCTACAGCCGCGTGGCCCCCACGTGCGCGGGGCAAAACTTAGCTTAGCGCAGATGCGTCCCCGCGCCGGCAACGGTGCCCACGGTGCGGACCGTGTCTGCCTCAAATCCTCCCGCGCGGCGTCATCCAGTAACTCTTCAATAACGTCCCCGCCTGTGGCTAGGTGCAGGACAAAGCCAATGGCTACTGTGAACCCGTTAGCTGCTGTGTCATGGGGGTGGGGCGGGCTATCACCGCTTACCTGCCGCTAACCGAAGGACTCCCATGGCATTCGCAGAACACGAGGTACTCATTCCGCGTGACGCCATGGACGTCTACACCTTCCTGATCGACGGCTACGAACCTGCCGCAATGGCGCACGGGAATCCGGAGCATCAGCCTGGCCTCAGGCGCCGCCGGCACCAAGGGAGCCGTGTACCGGCAGACGGTGCTGGGCCGGTCCGGACGTCCGGTTCCAGCGGACTTTGAAATCACCGAGGCCAGGCCCGGTGCCGAAATTCGCTTCCAGGTCACTTCCGGCCAGACACGGCCCTCCGGCGGGTACTACCTCAGCACCGAACCGGAAGGAACCCGGGTGCGCTTCGCGCTCGACCACCAGCCCAAAGGACTCTTCGGCCTGATGAACACCGGGATCCAGCGGGCCATGAAGGCCGAAGTGGTCCAGCTGGAGCGCCTCAAGGACGTGCTGGCCATCCGCTCGGCTGCGTAGGTTTTCGGCGGCGTTACTGCGCCAGCCGCTGGCCCGCCCAGCTGCCGGTGATGGCCGACGGCGACGCAAGAGTTCCGCCGCTCAGGTCCCAGTACTGCACCACGTCATTGGCCCGGCGCAGCGCCACCCCGGTGGAGTTCAGTGCGGTGACGTCGCGCAGCGGACGGATCCCTGTGACGTCCGTCCATCCAGTGGCAACCGTGGTCCGCGCTTCGGTGCGGGGCGCCGGAGTGCCTGCTCCCCGGTAAAGCAGCACGGCGCCGTCGGACCTTCGCGCCAGGAGGTCCTGGAAGCCGTCAGCGTCATAGTCCACCATGGCCAGGCGGGTGGCCGATACTGCGCCGGCCATCAGGGTGCGCGAGGACATGTCGGCCAGGCCGACGTTCGGGTACAGGTAGAGGTTGCTGCCTTCCAGGGCGACCAGTTGCGGGAGCCGGTTGTTGGCGCACCAGCCGCCAACGGCCAGGGTCATGTTCGCCCAGCCCGACGCGCCCAGCGTCACTGCGGATCCAAAGCCTCCGCCGACAAGTCCGCGGTGCAGCGTCAGGCGGCCATCATTCCATTGGGTCAGGAGGTCGTAGGCGCCGTCCCGGTCCCAGTCCGGGGTGAAGACCTCCTTGGCCGTTCCGAAGCCGGAACCGATGACCTTCGCTGCCCCGTAACCCCGCTCGCCGGTGGCGGGGCGGCTGAGGAGCTGGCCTGACGAGCTGATGGACACGAGATCGGCAGCACTGGTGATCGCCGCGCCGGCCAGGTCCTGTGTGGGCGGCATGTGCTTGACGGCCGGATCGCACACGCTGGGCGGGGCCGGAGGGAGGACGTTCCCGTCGGTGGGGCCGCTGCCGGGCGAGGTGACGGTGCCGGCCGGGAGGGTGGTGTAACCAAAGAAGTTCACCACGCCCCACAGGGTGTACCGGTTGGGCGAGGTCTGCCAATTGCCGTCCGTGTAGGTGATGCCGGCGCCCATCACGTTGAAGCGCGGGTCGAGGAGCATGGCGTTGTGGCCCGGGGAGGTTTTCCACCATTCCACCAGCTGCGCCGCGTCCCTGTCCCAGCGGACGGCGATGACCTCACCGGCGCCGTTGGTGGGGCTCAGTGCCCGCGGGTCGGTCCAGAAGTTGGCACGGTGTTCAATGACTTCCCTCGACGCGATGTTGTTGGACCAGTCCTGCGCCATGCCGGCCACCGTGGCGTGGTACTTCACCGGCGCCAGGCCCTTGGACGCCCGGTATTCGTTGATCTTATTGAAGACTGTCAGCACAGCAGCCGTATTGCTGTCCGGCACGAGGGCTTCCGTGGCGAGGCCTTCGGTGGTGGGGGCTTCAGCCGTGAGGGCTTCAGTGGCCGCGGCTCCTGCGGCCGGAGTTGATGGCTGGGCCAGTTCGGCGTCCGGCGCCCAGAGCGGCGGGATGGACGCCGGCTCGGGAGGCGTGGAGCTTTCGGTTGCTGCGCCGAGTTCGCTGAGTGTGTGCGTTGAGTCAGGAGAGCCGGCGGCGGGCGTGGTTGGTTCCCCCGCGGGTGACGCCGGCGTGATGTCCGGTTCCACGGCCGGGGCGAGTGGAGACCCGGTGCCGCTGCCAGCTCCGGGTGCCCCGGCGTCGTCCGCTGTTCCTGCGGGACCCAGGGTCACGCTCTGCGGCCCTGCGGCGCTGGCTGCACCCGCTGAAGGCTGGTGCGCCGGCGGGCTGGAATACAGGCCAGCGGCCGGGGACACCAGGGCGAAGGCGCACAGCATTGCCACAACGGCGGGCGCCGCAAATTTTCTCAAAACCAACCCCAGATCAGTTCAGTTCAGTTGTACCAACCGGGAGACCATCCGGCGGCTGTCACTGAGGCAACATTAGCCCCAGTAAGTGACAGCAACAACGAAAGAATGTGCGCTGTGGACAACGCATAGTAATTTGGGAGGCGTGCTGATCAGTGACCGCGATATTCGTGCCGAAATAGACTCCCAACGGATCGTCCTTGAACCCTACGAAGCCGAGATGGTCCAGCCATCCTCGGTGGACGTGCGGATCGACCGGTTTTTCCGCCTCTTCGACAACCACAAGTACGCCCATATCGACCCCGCGGAAGAGCAGCCCGAGCTGACCCGCCTGGTCGAAGTGGAGAGCGGTGAACCCTTCATCCTGCACCCCGGCGAATTTGTGCTCGGCTCCACCTACGAGACCGTCACCCTGCCGGACGACATCGCCGCGCGTCTGGAAGGCAAGTCCTCCCTGGGCCGGCTGGGCCTGCTGACGCACTCCACGGCAGGGTTCATCGATCCAGGCTTTTCCGGCCACGTGACGCTGGAGCTGTCCAACATGGCCACCCTGCCCATCAAGCTGTGGCCGGGAATGAAGATCGGCCAGCTGTGCTTTTTCCGGCTGACCTCCGCCGCCGAGTTCCCGTACGGCTCCGGCGAGTACGGCAACCGCTACCAGGGCCAGCGCGGCCCCACCGCCAGCCGCAGCCACCTGAACTTCCACCGCACGGAGATTTAGCGGGTCCTCCCATCGAGGGGCGATGTCTCGGCCGCCGAGAGCTCGCCACTCGATGGAAATTTACGCGCGGGCCGGTTCGGCAGCCGGGGGCCGGAATGCCTTGACCACGGGCTCCACGTAGCGGGCGGCCAGTGGCCCGAGGATGGCCATGAGCAGGACGTAGGCGGTGGCAAGAGCCGCGAGTTCGTCCGGGACCACACCCGAGGCCACGGCGAGGCCGGCGATGACAATGGAGAACTCGCCGCGGGCAATCAGGGCCGCACCTGCGCGGAACCGGCCGGGCCGTGCGATGCCTGCCTGCTTGGCCGCCCAGATCCCGGTCAGCATCTTGGTGGCCGCGGTGATGACAGCCAGGACGAGCGCCCAGCCGAGGACCGGCGGGATGGACGCCGGATCCGTGTTGAGCCCGAAGGCCACAAAGAAAATGGCGGCAAACAGGTCCCGCAGCGGCTCAAGGATGCGGGTGGCGTTGTGGGCAGTGGCGCCCGAGATGGCGATGCCGAGCATAAACGCGCCCACCGCCGCCGAGACCTGCATGGCCGATGCCATGCCGGCCACCAGCAGGGCCGCGCCCAGCAGGTTGAGCAGGAACACCTCGGAGTTTTCGCTGTGGACTGCCTTGGACACGCGGTGGCCGTGCCGCAGCGCCACCATCAGGACCACCGTGACCACAGCCAGGGAAATGGCCACGGTGGTCAGCCCGCCCAGGAAGCTCACGCCCGCGAGGGTGGCGGTGAGGATGGGCAGGTAGACGGCCATGGCCAGGTCCTCGAACACCAGGATGGACAGCACCACAGGTGTTTCGCGGTTGCCGAGCCGGCCGAGATCCGTGATCACCTTCGCGGCGATACCGGAGGACGATATATACGTGACGCCGCCCATGACCATGGCGCCCACCGGTCCCCAGCCCAGCAGGAAAGCAATCGCGGCGCCCGGGAGGAAATTCAGCACGAGGTCAAGAACACCGGCCTGCCATGACCTGCGCAGACCGGTGAAAAGCTCGGCAGCCGTATATTCCAATCCGAGCATAAGCAGCAGCAGGATCACACCGATTTCGCCCGACAAATGGGCGAATTCGTGCATACCATCAAGCTTGACCACCCCGCCTGCGCCGAAGGCGAGTCCGCCAACGAGGTACAGCGGGATGGGTGACATTCCGATCCGTCCGGCCAGCCTGGCCAACAGGCCAAGGCAGAACACAACGGCCCCCAGTTCAATGAGGGTCAGGGCCAGCGGGTCCATGGCGCTCAGCCGTTGCGGAGGATATCGGCCGCCGAATCGAGGCCTTCTTGCGTTCCCACTGCGACGAGCAGGTCACCGGAATGAAGTACGACGTCGGGTCCCGGCGACGGGAGCACCTCGCCTTCGCGCATGATCGCCACAATGGAGACACCGCAGCGGGTGCGGATGCATGCCTTCCCCATGGGCTGGTTCTGGAACGGGGAATCCGGGGCAATGGAGAACTGCCGGGTGACGATGCCGGGCACGTCCCGGTGCTCCTCCGTCAGCTTCATGGCCAGGTGCTGCCCGCCCAGGAGGTTGCCCAGGGTGGCTGCTTCATCCCCGGTCAGGGGAATGGAGGCCTGGCAGGTGTCGGGATCATCCCAGGTGGAAACGATAAGTTCCGTCTGGCCTTCCCGCAGCTCCACGACGCCAATGCGGCGGCCGGAAGCCGTCATGAAATCCTTCCGCCGGCCCAGGCCGGGGAGGTCCGTCTCGTCCACGTTCATATGTCCAGCCTAGTCTCCGCAGGACGGTTTCGGGTGGCGTGCGCCGGCCGAAACACGGGGCGGCCGCGGGGGCTGCCGGTGCCGGGAATGCGCTGGTGCAGGACGCGGTGCCGGAAGCCGCGCCGGAGCCGGCGGGACGCCCTGCCGCGAGGCGGCGTTAGCGGCCGGTGTCAGGACGCCGGGACCAAGGCGATGGAGGCCTTGTTCGGCGGCTTCACCGGCAGGAGGACCAGCAGGCCGGCGAGCAGCACCACCATGATGCCCAGGATTCCCCAGCGTTGGGCCTCGCCGGCAGCAACCAGGGGAGTGGCAACGGTGATGCACAGGGTGAACAGCGCCGGCGCCAGGAAGCTCACGGCACGGCCGGTGGTGGCGTACAGACCGAACAGTTCGCCCGTTTCCCCGTTGGGTGCCAGCCGGGCCAGGTAGGCCCGGGACGAGGACTGGGCCGGGCCCACGAAGAGGCAGAGGAACAGGCCGAAAACCCAGAAGGTGGTGCTGCCGGCCCAGGCGGTTCCGAAGAAGACGTAGTCGTCGTTGCCGAGAACCAGGATCATGGTGCCGGCGATCAGCAGCCCCACGAGCGAGCCCATGATCACGGCCTTGGGCCCCACCCTGTCATCGAGGAAGCCACCAATGATGGCGCCCACGGCCGCCACCACATTGCCGAAGATGGCGAAGAAGATCACCTGGGACAGCTCGAAGCCGAACGTGCCGGCTGCGATGATCCCGCCGAACGTGAAAACTGCCGCGAGGCCGTCACGGAAGACGGCGCTGGCGAGGAGGAAGTAGATGGTGTGCGGGCTGGTGGCATAGATTGCCTTGATCCGGCGGACCAGCAGGCCGTAGGAGGCCAGGAAGCCGAGCGGTTTGGCCCGCGCCGGACGCGGAAGTTCCGGTACGGCGAACAGGACCGGCAGGGCGAAGATGAAGAACCACAGGGCGGAGAACACCGCCACGAGCCGGATGTTGAGGCTGTCTTCGGTGGAGGCGCCGAACCAGTCGAAGCTCGGCTGCACAAAGAGTTGGAGCACAATCAGCAGGGCCACAATCCCGCCGAGGTAGCCCATGCCCCAGCCAAATCCGCTGACCTTGCCGATATTGGTTGGCGTGGAGATCTGGGCCAGCATGGCGTTGTAGTTGACGCCCGCGAACTCAAAGAACACGTTCCCCAGTGCAATCAGGGTGACGCCCAGCAGCAGGAACTCAGGGCCGGGGGAACACAAAGAAGCACAGCCCGGTCAGGATGGCCACGGCGGCCGTGTTGACCCCCAGCCACAGCTTGCGGCGCCCGCCGTTGTCCGAACGCTGCCCTGTCACGGGAGCGAGCAGCGCGATGGCGAGCCCGGCGATGGCCAGGGCGCCGCCAAGGACGGCCGAGGCCTGGTCCTCGCCGCCGAAGGCGTTGGAGGTGAGGTAGACGGTGAAGACGAAGGTGGTCATCACCGCGTTGAAGGCCGCCGAGCCCCAGTCCCATGCGGCCCAGGCGAGCACGCGGCCCCTTGCCGGCGGGTTGGTTTCCGGACGCGAGTTCCGATGACGGCTGCGTGGCCTCAGGGGGAGCGCTGGCGGTGTTCATAGGCTGAATGGTATCCGCCCGTGGCGAACACCGCGGGCATAATACGCCGGACACTCGGGAAAATCGAGCCGCTACCGGTCCCGGGCGGGGAAAATCGCCTAAATCACTTGATAAACTGTGGCCACCGAACCTAACGATTGACCGCCTGCCCTAACTTTTTGACAAATGAATCGCCTGACGTTGCGGAGAAAACAGTGATCACAGTCCTTGCCGTGCATTTTACGGTGGCTGCTGTGGCGCCCCTCCTGTTCAGGCTTTGGGGCCGTAACGCCTTTTACGCGCTGGCCGCTGTGCCCGCTGCGTCCTTTGTCTGGCTGCTGCTCCAGCACGGCGCCGTGTACTCCGGCCCCGGGGCGGTCACCGAGGTTATCCCGTGGATTCCCGGACTGGAGCTGGAGTTCGCCTTCCGGCTGGATCCCCTGGCCTGGGTCATGTCCCTCCTCGTCCTGGGCGTTGGTGCCCTGGTGCTGGTTTACTGCGCGCGGTACTTCAGCAAAAAGGACCAGGACCTGGGCGGTTTCGGGGCCCAGCTGCTCGCCTTCGCAGGTGCGATGTTCGGCCTCGTGGTGGCGGACGATCTTCTTCTGCTGTTCATCTTCTGGGAACTCACCACCATCCTGTCCTACCTGCTGATCGGCTTCGCCCGGACCAGGTTGGCTGCCCGGCGCTCGGCGCTGCAGGCCCTGATGGTCACCACCGCCGGCGGCCTGGCCATGCTGGTAGGCCTGATCATGCTGGGCCACGCCGCCGGAACGTACCGGATCTCTGCAATCCTGGCGGAGGCTCCCACCCTCACAACGGGACCCGGCAGCGCGATGGTTGCCGCCGCCGTCGTACTTATCCTTGTGGGTGCCATCAGCAAATCCGCGCTGGTTCCGTTCCACTTCTGGCTGCCGGGAGCCATGGCGGCTCCCACTCCGGTCAGCGCCTACCTGCACGCCGCCGCGATGGTGAAGGCCGGAATCTACCTCGTCGCCAGGCTCGCGCCCGGGCTTTTCAGACACCGCGTACTGGCAGTCCATAGTCCTCGGGCTGGGCCTGGCCACCATGCTGGTGGGCGGCTACCGGGCGCTCCGCCAGACCGACATCAAACTCATCCTGGCGTACGGCACCGTCAGCCAGCTGGGCTTCCTGACCATGGTGGTGGGGCTCGGAACGCCGGATGCTGCCCTCGCCGGCCTGGCGATGCTCCTGGCCCATGGGCTGTTCAAGGCCACCCTGTTCCTGGTGGTGGGCATCATTGACCACCAGTCCGGAACCCGTGATGTCCGCCAGCTCTCCGGCGTCTTCCGTTCGTCCCGCGCGCTCGGCATCGTGGCCGGCATCGGCGCCGCGTCGATGGCCGGTGTCCCGCTGCTGGCAGGTTTTGTGGCCAAGGAATCCGTGCTGGAAGCCTTTGTCCACCACGCTTCGGACGGGGACTCCTGGAGCATGGCGGTGCTGGTGGGCATCGTCCTGGGCTCCGTCCTCACCTTCGCCTACAGCGCCCGCTTTATGTGGGGGGCGTTCGCCGTCAAGCGCGGCGTCGAGCCCACACCGTTCAAGGCCGTCCGGCCCTCCTTCCTGGCCGCGCCGGCGCTCTTGAGCCTCCTCACCATCGTTTACGGCCTGTGGCCCGCCCCGGTGGACGCATGGGTCCAGCCCTACGCGGCGCTCTTTGCCTCCACCGCGGCCGACGCCGGTACACCGGCCGAGCAGGCAGGGCACCTTGCGCTGTGGCACGGGCTCACGCCCGCCCTCGGGCTCACGGCGCTCACGTTCGCGCTGGGCCTGGCCATGCACTTTGGCCGGACCCTGGTGGAACGCGCGCAGTCCCGGGTGCCCGGCTGGATCGACGGCGACCGCATCTACCAGCTCAGCATCGGCGCGCTGGATGACACTGCAGTCTGGATCACCGGCCGCACGCAGCGCGGTTCGCTGTACTTCTACCTTTCGGTCATTCTCTCCATGGCGTTTGCCCTGCCGCTGACCACCATGCTCGTGGCAGGCAAGCCGATCCCGGAGAACCTGTACTTCATGGACCCCTACTCGCCGCTCCAGCCGGTGGTGGGCGCGGCGATTGTGATCGGCGCGCTGGCCGCGGTCAAGGCCAACAGACGGTTCCTCGCCGTGCTGATGGTGTCTGTGACGGGGTATGGAATCGCCCTGATGTTCGCGCTCCAGGGCGCGCCGGACCTGGCGCTGACGCAGATGCTGGTGGAAACCATCATCCTGGTGGCCTTTGTGCTGGCCATGCGCAGCCTCCCCGCCGAGCTTCGCGACCGCACCGGCGGCAGGTACCGGGTGGTCCGCGTCATCATCGGCGCCGCGTTCGGCGTCACCATGGTCTTTGCCGCCATCTACTCCATGGGCGCCCGGGTGGCCGTTCCGGTGTCCCTGGAGTTCCCGCGGCTTGCCTATGAGGGCGGCGGCGGACTGAACGTGGTCAACGTGACCCTGGTGGACATCCGGGCATGGGATACCTTCGGGGAAATTTCCGTCCTGGCCCTCGCCGCCACCGGCGTCGCCAGCCTCATCTTTGTCCGCGGCCGCGGCGACCGGCTGAAGGCTTTCGTCCACCGTTGCCGAGGGCAGCGTGGGACGGCAGTCCCCACTGGATCCCGGTTCGCGGGAAGCCGCGGCGCTGGCCATTAGCCGCAAGTTCGCCGCCTCGGCCCGGGATGCCTGGATCGTGGCGGGCCGGACCCTGGCCCCCGAGCGGCGCTCCATCATTTTCGAAGTGGTCACACGGCTGATCTTCCACTCCCTGATCATCTTTTCGCTCTACCTCCTCCTGGCCGGGCACAACCTGCCGGGCGGCGGATTCGCCGGCGGCCTGACGGCGGGCCTGGCCCTGACCATCCGGTACCTGGCCGGCGGCCGCTTCGAGCTGCGGGAAGCCACGCCCGTGGGCGCCGGCACGCTGCTGGGCATCGGGCTCGCGACGGCGGCGGCCTCGGGGGTGGCGCCGCTGCTGCTGGGCGGACAGGTGTTCCAGTCCGCCATTATCGAGTTCTGGCTGCCGGTGTTCGGCGACATCAAGTTCGTCACGTCCACCATTTTCGATATTGGTGTGTACATCGTGGTGGTGGGCCTGGTTTTGGACGTGCTGCGCAGCCTCGGATCCGAGATCGACGAACATTTTGAAGAGCAGGCGGCCGCGCCAGCCGAGGAAGACTCAGCCGAGGAAGGCCCGGCCGGAGACGCCCTCGCGGAGAACGCCTTGGCCGGGGACGTGCTGGCCGCCGCCGGGCCCGCCGAGGGCCATGAACCCGCGGGCATATCCACCGAAACTACAGCGAAGGGCCAAGGATGAGTGTCAACCTGACCCTGCTGATCGTGATGGGTGCCCTGTATGCCTGCGGCATCTACCTGATCCTGGAACGCAGCCTCACACGGGTGCTGCTGGGGCTGATGCTCCTGGCCAACGCCACCAACCTGCTGATCCTGGCCACCGGCGGCTACGCCGGCCTGGCGCCGTTCTTCAACAAGGACACCGGCGCCGATGAATACGCCGACCCCCTGCCGCAGGCCCTGATCCTCACCTCGATCGTGATCTCCTTCGCGGTCACCGCGTTTATGCTCGGCATCATCTACCGCACCTGGGTGCTGGCCCGCCAGGACGAGATCCAGGACGACGTGGAGGACCGCCGCGTCGCCGCGACGCCCGAGGTTCGACGCCGAGGACGACGCCGAAATCCCGGCGGAGACATCCGAGTTTCCCCTGACCATGCTCGGCAGCGACGGCAGCGGTATTTCCGATCATGCAGATCATGCAGACCACACAGGGTCCGGCGAAGCGGAGTCCGGCGAGGGTGACGGCCGGTGCCAAGAAGATTCCTGCCACGGATGCCGCCGCCGAAGAACAACCCGGCTCACGGAACGTGACCCCTGGCCCCGAAGGAGGTGTGAAGTGAACATCGCAAGCTTTGCCCCGCTCGCCGTCCTACTTCCCATCCTCGGCGCCGCCCTGGCCTTCCTGCTGTTCCGGAACTCCCGGGCGCAGCGAGCCGTGAGCATCGCCGTGCTGTCCCTGACGCTGCTGCTGGAGTGCTTCCTGCTGGCATCGGTCTGGGACGGCGGCACCGCCGCCGTGAACATTGGCGGCTGGCTGCCGCCCTGGGGCATCACGATGGTGGTGGACCAGTTCTCGTCCCTCATGCTGGTGGTGTCTTCCGCCGTCAGCCTCGCGGTGCTGGTCTACGCCACCGGGCAGGGCATGGCCGACGGCGACCAGGACGCCCCGGTGTCGATCTTCCACCCCACGTTCCTGATCCTCGTGGCCGGCGTGTCCAACGCGTTCCTGTCCGGGGATCTGTTCAACCTCTATGTCGGCTTTGAGATCCTCCTGACGGCAAGCTACGTCCTGATGACCCTGGGCGGCACCGGCCCCCGCATCCGGGCGGGCGTCACCTACGTGGTGGTCTCCGTGGTGTCCTCGGTGCTGTTCCTGATCTCCATCGCGATGGTCTACGGGGCCACCGGAACCGTGAACATGGCTGACCTCGCCATCAAGCTCGCGGACCTGGACGAGGGAACGCAGACCCTGCTGCATGTGATGCTCCTGGTGGCCTTCGGCATCAAGGCGGCCGTGTTCCCGCTGTCGTTCTGGCTGCCTGACTCCTACCCCACCGCGCCGGCTCCGGTCACGGCCGTGTTCGCCGGCCTGCTGACCAAGGTCGGCGTGTACGCGATGGTCCGGACCGAAACACTCCTGTTCCCGGGTGACAGCCTGAACACGCCGTTGATGGTGGTGGCGTTGCTGACCATGGTGGTGGGAATCCTCGGCGCCCTGGCCCAGAGCGACATCAAACGTCTCCTGTCCTTCACCCTGGTAAGCCATATCGGCTACATGGTGTTCGGGCTGGCGATGTCCTCCGTGGCCGGGCTGGGCGCCGCCGTGTTCTACGTGGCCCACCACATCACCATCCAGACCAGCCTCTTCCTGGTCACGGGCCTGATCGAACGGCGTGGCGGCAGCTCCTCGGTGGACCGGCTGGCGGGCCTGGCCAAGCTCTCGCCTGTGCTGGCCCTGCTGTTCTTTGTGCCGGCCATGAACCTGGCCGGCATCCCGCCCTTCTCCGGGTTCCTGGGCAAGGTGGGCCTGATCCAGGCCGGGATCGAACTGGGCACCCCGCTCGCCTACGCACTGGTGATCGGCGGCGTCGTCACCAGCCTGCTGACGCTCCTGGCCGTCGCGAGGGTCTGGAACCGTGCCTTCTGGCGCAAGCCCTCGGACGCCGAGCATCCTGACCCCGTCCTGCTGGCCGTGCCCGAGGAATCGGACACCGGCAGCCGGGCAGGCCGCAGCAACGTCACGCTGCTGCCCCGCACCATGGTTGGCTCAACGCTCGGCCTGGTGGCCCTTGGGGTGTCCCTCACGGTCTTCGCCGGGCCGCTGTTCCGGGTCGCGGACCAGGCGGCAGAGGAGATGCTGGACAGGTCTTCCTACATCCAGGCTGTGCTGGGTGAAGACACCGAAGTTCCGCCTCTGGCGCTGAAGTCCGGAGGCGGAAAATGAGCCGCCGGCGGATTTCCCTGCGCCAGGAGCTTCCGCTGCTGGTCTGGCTGGTGATTGTCTGGGGCGCGCTCTGGCAGGACTTCAGCCCCGGCAACCTGCTCTTTGGTGCCCTGCTCTCCGTGCTGGTGGCGCGCATGTTCTACCTTCCGCCGGTGGAACTCAGCGGCCGCTTCAACATCCTGCACGCCGTCCCCTTCGCCCTGCGGTTCCTCGGCCGGGTGGCGGCAGCGAGCGTCGAGGTCATGTACCTCGCCGCAGTCCGCGGACCGAACGTGATTAACGCCGTCGTCGCTGTTCCGCTGCGCAGCCACCAGGACCTGATGGTCACCGCCGTGGGGCACGTGATCTCGCTGATCCCCGGCTCCCTGGTGGTGGAAGTGGACCGGTCAACGTCCACCCTGTACCTGCACGCGCTCAATGTCAGCACAGCCGAGGACGCGGAGAACCTGCGCACCGAAGTCCGTTCCATCGAAGCCCGGCTGATCAGGATCATGGGCAGCCGGGAAGAACTCGAACTCGTCCGGCAGGAGGCCGCAGCATGATGCAGACTGTCCTGACTGTCACGGCAGTCATTCTTTCGCTGGCTGCGGCGGGTGCCATCATCCGGATTGCCCGCGGACCTTCGCTGCTGGACCGGGTGCTGGCCTCCGACGTCCTGCTGGCCATCCTCGGCGCGGCGCTGTGCATCGACATGGCCGTCAACCGGCACCTGAACAACCTGATGCTGCTGGTGGCGCTTTCCGTCGTCGGCTTCATCGGCTCGGTGACTGTTGCCCGCTTTGTGGCCGACCGGCGGGAGCAAACCCATGAGTCCTGAGGCGAGCGTTGTGGATAACGTCATCGATACCGTGACGGCGGTGTTCCTGGTGGTGGGTGCCCTGATGTCCCTGGCCGCCGCCATCGGCCTGCTGCGCTTCCCGGACCTGCTGAGCAGGATGCACGCGGCCACCAAGCCGCAGGTGCTCGGGCTGTTCCTGCTGCTCGCGGCCATCGGCCTGCAGATGCGGACGTGGTGGGTGTGGCCGGTGCTGCTGGTGGCGTGGATCTTCCAGCTGCTGACCGTGCCCGTGTCCGCGCACATGGTGGGCCGGTCCGGCTACCGCACCAAACACCTGCACCGTGAGCTGCTCAGTTCCGATGACCTGGAAGCCGTGGTGCAGAAGGCGGCACAGTCCTCCCGGGATAACGCGTCCGACGGCGGCGGCCGGGACTGACCGGCCAGTAACCGCCGGGATAATCACCCGGGCGGTCACTGACGGGGGCGTGAGCCTGGCCAGCAGGCCCGGCTAGACGATGTCCTGGCTCTTGGCGAAGCGGGTGATGGCCCGCTGCGTGCCGCGGTTGGCGAGCACCTGGATGATGGTGCTGACCGAGGCTGAAATGAGCGCGAACGTCAGCGCCGAACGCAGGCTCGTGGGGGTGTCTTCGTCCTTGCCTGTGGGCGGTTTGCGGCCGGTGGACTTTTCCCAGATGGTGTTGACCACCTTGGTGCCGACAAACCCGGCGGCGAGGCTGATTCCTGTGCCGAGCAGCTTGATAAACAGGTTCATTCGTTGAACTCCTTGTGGGCGGATCGGGGACTGCCTTTAGCCTAACGTGATCAGGCCGTGGGCCAGCACCTGGGCAAGCCCTTAGCCGGTCCGCATCGACGCCAGGATTTCCCGCAGCGCCTCCACCACGAGGTCGTGGTCCTGCTGCTGGGGCAGGCCCGAAACCGTCACCGTGGCCACCGCGCCGACTCCCTTGACGTAGACCGGGAAGCAGCCGCCGTGGGCTGCGTAGGTGGATTCGTCGTACCAGCCATGGTCCTCGATCCGGCCGCCCCGCACCCTGCCCCGCAGTCCCACCAGCAGAGACGGGACCTCGTACCGTGCGGCCGTGCGCTGCTTCGCACGGATCCAGTGCTCGTTGTCGGGGGTGGCGCCGTCCAGGGCAACATGGAACAGGACCTGGTCGCCCTTGGTGATGTCGATGGCGATGGGCAGTTTCCGGGTCTTGCCGAGCTCCACCAGGAGCAGGCCCAGGTTCAGGGAATCGTCCTTGGTGAACCGCGGGAACTGCAATTCACTGATCTCGGCGTCGATCCTGGCTATCAGGGCTTCGAGCGCCTCCTGGCGGCTGGCTCTCGCTGGAGTCGGGATCGAACACGGTCACACGGGAGGATTCGGCTGTCATGGCCCACAATCTACCGCGCCTGCGGTGTAAACTGGATCACGCCCATCAGGGCAGATTTATTTACGACAGGGGAGCGCCGCCGTCGGGCACTGCAGCGATGCAGCCGGTGGATGGGCGCTGAGAGTGCGGACATCCGCAGACCCTCGAACCTGATCCGGTTAGTACCGGCGCAAGGGAGTCGAGCTTCTCAGAGTGTCCGGATCCGGGCGGCGCAGGCCGTGCCGAAGCCGCGAACTCTCCCCTCCTGTACCTCAGGAGGCAGAAATGACAACAGTAGGCACGAAGAAAGCCGGCTATACCTGGCGCGTTGTGGACATCGTGGTGGCGGCATTGATCGCCATCGCCGGCGGTGTCATCTTCTGGGCCTGGTCCCAGGGCGCGGCGCTGGTGTCCGCGCCGATGAACGCCACGTACCCGCCCCTCACCGGCCTGATCGCCGGCGGCTGGATGATTCCCGCCGTCCTGGGCATGCTCATCATCCGCAAGCCGGGCGCCGCCCTGTTCTGCGAGGCCGTTGCCGCCACCGGTGAACTCATGATGGGTTCCCAGTACGGCACCACCGTGCTGATCTCCGGCGTCCTGCAGGGCCTCGGCGCGGAACTGGTGTTCTTCCTGCTGGTCTACGGCAACTTCAAGTACAAGTCCTTCCTGCACCAGAAGTACAACCTCATCACAGCCCTGTTGGCCGGGGCCGCGTCAGGTCTTTTCTGCGGCCTGAATGACTCCTTTATGCCGTGGGGCTGGAACATCGCGTACGAGCCCGGCGACAAGCTGGCCTACATCGTCTTTTGCGCCATCTCCGGCGCGGTGATCGCCGGCGCCGTGTCCTGGGTCGCCACCCGCGGCCTGGCCAAGGACCGGTGTGCTGAGCTCCTTTGCGTCCCGGAAGGCCGCCTCGGAGCCCGTCTTCAACTGATGGCCGCTTCCGACGCCGGCGCTTCCGGAGTGCGCCCCGCTGCGGTATCCGCCCGTGGCTGGGGCTGGCGGCATGCGGGCCGTGCCGCGCCCGCCATCCAGGGGCTCGACCTGGACATCGCGCCAGGGGAGCGCGTGCTGCTGCTGGGCCCCTCCGGTGCCGGCAAATCAACGCTGCTGCACGCGCTCGCCGGCGTGCTGGGGGATGAAGAGGACGACGCCGACGAGTCCGGTTCGCTCCTCATCGACGGCGAGGTGCCGCGCGGCCAACGCGGCCGCGCCGGGCTGATGCAGCAGGACCCGGAAACGCAGGTAGTGCTCTCGCGGCTCGGTGACGACGTCGCCTTTGGTGCCGAAAACCTGGCCGTTCCGCGGGACGAGATCTGGCGGCGCGTGCACGAAGCGCTCGACGACGTCGGGCTGCGCAGCGCGGGAGGCGCCACCGGCGGTGCCGCCGGGCTCCCGCTTGACCACCCGACGTCGGCCCTGTCCGGCGGCCAGAAGCAGCGGCTGGCGCTGGCGGGCATCCTCGCGATGCGGCCCGGGCTGATCCTGCTGGACGAGCCGACCGCGAACCTCGATCCCGCCGGTGTCCTGGAAGTCCGGGACGCCGTGGGCCGCTGCCTCGACAAAACCGGCGCCACGCTGGTGGTTGTGGAGCACAGGGTGTCCGTCTGGAAGGACCTGGTGGACCGGATTGTGGTGCTGCAGCCGGGCTCGGCCGCCGGCTCAGGCAGCACCCCCGGCAGCTCGTCCGGCGTGCTCCTGGACGGCCCGCCGGACCAGGTGCTCGCCGAGGCCCGCGACATGCTGATCCGTGCCGGGGTGTGGGTGCCGGGCTACGTTCCGGCCACCCGCCCCCGTGCCGGAAATTCCGCTGGCAGTTCCGCTGTTGACGGGCAGCTGCTGCTGGCCGCCGAGGACGTTGCCGTCTCCCGCGAGCGGCCCCGCCGCCGCGGCTTCCGCACCATCCCGCCCGTGCCGGTGCTCACGGGCATCACCGCCCAGGTCCGCGCCGGCCAGGCCCTCACGGTCACCGGTCCCAACGGCGCCGGCAAGTCCACGTTTGCCCTGACCCTCGCCGGACTTCTGGCTCCGGTGGCCGGAAAGGTGTCTGCCGCCGTCGAGCTTTCCGACGGTGCGGGAATCGATCCCTTCACGTGGAAGGCCAAGCAGCTGATTTCGCGCATCGGAACCGTGTTCCAGGAGCCCGAGCACCAGTTCGTCACCGGCCGGGTGCTGGATGAGCTGATGTTCGGTCCGCGTCACCTGGGGCATGGCGAGGAACGGGTGGACGAACTGTTGGAGCGGCTGCGGCTGACGCACCTGGTGGACGCCAACCCGTACACGCTGTCCGGCGGTGAAAAGCGGCGGCTGTCCGTGGCCACGGTCCTCGCGGCCCATCCGCGGGTGCTGGTCCTCGATGAACCCACGTTCGGCCAGGACGCCAATACGTGGGCCGAGCTCGCGTCCTTCCTCTCCGAGCTGCTCGACGCCGGAACCTCCGTGGTGTCGGTGACCCACGACGAAGAATTCAGCGCCGTCCTGGGCGGCACCGAACTGCGCCTGGGCCCTGCCTCACGGGGCGGCGCCCGCCAGGAAGCAGGGGCGGCATGAGGGACGCTTTGACCCTTCGCGGCAACCAGGCCCTGCTGACGCGCGCCAACCCGCTGGCCAAGTTCGGCGCAGTTTTCCTCATCACGCTGGTGCTGGCACTCTCCATCGACTGGGTGTCCGCCTCGGTGGCGCTCGCGGCTGAGCTGGCGCTTTTCCCGCTCGCCGGGCTCACCCTGCGCCTGCTCTGGCAGCGCGGCTGGCCGCTCATCCTTGCGGCGGCTGTGGGCGGCTGGAGCACGGCGATCGTCGCGGCGGACAGCGGCGCTGTACTGCTCGACGTCGGGATCTGGTCCATCAGCGAAGGTTCCCTTCAGCTGGGACTCGGTTTTATGCTGCGCGGACTCGCGATTGCCCTGCCGGCGATCCTGCTGATGACCTGTACGGACCCCACCGACCTCGCCGACGCCCTGGCGCAGAAGGCCCGGCTGCCGCACCGGTTTGTGCTGGGCACCCTGGCCGCGATGCGGCTCGTGGGACTCATGGCCGAGGAGTGGCAGACCATCGGCATGGCCCGGCGGGCCCGCGGTGTGGGCTCACACGGCAGCCCGCTGCAGCGGCTGCGGGCCACACTCGGGCAGAGCTTCGGCCTGCTGGTGCAGGCGATCCGCCGTGCATCCCGGCTCGCGGTCACCATGGAAGCGCGCGGTTTTGGCACCGGTCAGCGCACGTGGGCCCGGGAATCCACCTATTCGCTGCTGGACGTCTGGGTGGTGCTGGGCGGCGTGCTGATCGCGGCGGTCGCTGTGGTTGCCGCCGCCGGGATGGGGACCTGGAACTTCGTCTGGCGGTAGCGGGACCTGGCCGGGGCCGGACCGGGGCCAGTGGGCCCGTGCCCGGCCGAGGCTGAGCCGCCGGCTGCGTCCGGTTCCGGGTCAGCGGGAACGCAGCGGCTCGGACCGGTCGAAGCCCTCACGGGTCAGGAACCCCAGCTGGGCTTCCTTTTCCGCCAACTGGACCACGGGTCCGAGCTCAAAGCAGGTGGCCTCGAGCCGGCGCAGGGCCTTGGCGTTGCGGGCATCCGGCTCCACGATGATCCTGTCCTTGCCGGGCACCGAGAACATGTAGCGGATGAGCGACGCGCCGAGCCGGGGCGTGAAGTGCGGGACGGGCCGGGTGGCCGGAGCCAGCAGCAGGTGCATGCCGATGTCTTCCTCGCGGGCCGGGTAGGCCTCGCCCACGGGGTCGTGCAGCGGCTCGTAGGTCTGGAAGAGCGCCATCGGCTCGCCGTCGAGCAGGACCAGGAAGGCATGGTGCGTGTCCAGGGAGTCGAGGAACTCGTAGATTTCCAGCACATCCTCGCGCGAGTGCTCGGTCATGCCCCAGAACCTGGCCCGCGGCTGGGTGACCCATTCGTAGATGAGGTCCAGGTCTTCCGTGGGGACCAGCGGCACGATCCGAAGCGACCCCCAGCCCTCGAGCTCTTCGGCGTGGACAGTGGTGCGGGCGGCGAAGTCCTGGGTGCTGATGGTCATGGTTTCCTTCGGGGGCCGGGGATCTGCTGAGGTTTCTGGAGTGGGCGGGAGCGGGAGCTCGGGCGGGGGCGATGCGCCCGGGGCGACGCGCACTTCCGGGGTTGGCAGCGGCGTGTCCCTGGTGAGCGGCGGCACGTCCGGAGCGAGCAGCGTCCAGTCCGTGACCACGGGAATCAGCTCCCCGGCAGCCCACAGTGGCAACTGGTCCGCGAAATGGGGGTGCTCCGGGTTTCCCGCGGCGCCGAACGGGACAACCCAGCGGCTCTCCTGCCGGTCGGCCAGGTCCCACACATAACGGGCAACCGGCCCGCGGAAGCTTCGGTCCTCAACGCCGGGCAGGCTTTCGGTGGACAGCACACACCCGGTGTCGCCCGCCAGCGGCGCCGTGGGGATGGCGTTGGCCAGAGCGCCGGGGAGTTCGTGCACGGCCAGGAGTTGGTGGCGGCCGCCCCAGCTGTCGCCGGGCGCCCCGGCACGGTCCTGCACAGTTTGTTCCAGGGCCGCTTCCTCCAGTGCCGCTGCGGCCTCGACGGCCGGGCTGATGCCGAGTTCGGGCCCCCGAACCAGCAGGGTTTCGAGGGCGAATCCCACCCGCGAAGCCACCGACAGCCATGGCCCGAACAGCGGCGCGTAGCCCGTGGGCGCCGCAAGCGGGGCGAGGGCGGGATGACGGGCAATGCGGCGGACCAGCTGGCCGCGCCACGTCGCGAAGATGGCCGCCTCCGTGCTGCCGGCATCCATGCGCCCGTCCCAGCCCAGGAGCCGCGCACGGAGGGTTTCCGCCGCGGCGGACAGCGGACCGGCGTCAAGGGATTCAAGCAGCGCGCGGACCTGAGGCCAGGGCCCCAGCAACGTGTCTGAGTGGATGGCCTGCATGCCGTCCGCCGTCAGTGGCCCGGGGTGGGTTTCCAGGAGTTTCCGGATGCGCCGGGCGCGGTGGGCGGGCGCGAACTCCATGCCGAGGGCGTCCCCGCCGCCCGCATCACGGTCGTTGGCGCTGACGGCAAAGCGGGTCACGCCGGAACTGGGCAGCGGCGCATATATGCCACTCCAGGCATATTCCGGTGCGGACGCCGGCACGGGCGTGCGGCGGTTGGCGTGGTTCCGTTCCGGTACCAGTCCGGCGAGGAAATGCCGCACCGTGCCCGCAGTATCGGCCGCGACAACGCTGTTGACCGGCTCCACCCAGTCGGCCAGTGCACGTTCCACGTCGGCCACGGACCGGCTCTGCAGCAGCGGCAGGAGGGCCTCGAAACCCAAACGAGCTTCCACCCGGGCGGGAAAGCGCAAACTGAGGGCGCCGCCGTCGGGTCCCCCGGCGATGACGGGACCGCGGGCGGTCTCGATGATTTCCACCTGCACGGGGCTGCCGCCGCGGACCTGGATGGGTTCCGTAACCGACGGCGGCTGGTTCCCAGCCGAGTGGGCCGCGCGCCTCAATGCCGGGCACTTCCTTGCCGGTGCGCGAGGTGCCGGTCTGCGCGGCGCTGACCGGCGCAGTGCCTGCCTGCATGGTGCGCGATGGTGCGGTCCCAGCCGGGATGCGCCGCAGCTCCTCCTCGAAGAGGTCCTGGTAGTCGGCCATGGCGTTGGTGATGGCCCATGCGGTGTGTCCGGTGTGGCCGAAGTGCGGCAGCCCGGGCACACCCGGGAAAGCGAAGCCAACGGCGTCGAACTCCGGGCACGCGAGCCGCACCTGCTGGTACACGCCGGGCAGCTCCAGGAGGCGGTGGGGATCGCCGGCGATGAGCGGCTTGCCGCCTGCTGTCGCCGAGCCGTGCACGGCCCACGCGTTGCTGCCGGACCACACCGGGGCCTCGATGCTGAACAGGCCCACGGCCTCGGGGCCGAGTGTCGTGGCGACGTGCGCGCGGAAGAGTTTGTTGGGGAACGTGGAGAACAGAATGTGCTGTACCAGGAACACGCCCAGGGGCGTCCAGGGGTTCCACGGCTCGGGCGCGGTGCCCGATTCCCTGAATTCGGGCCCGCCGCGCAACCCGTCGGTCCAGCGCCTGGTTGATGCCCGCCACGTAACTTTCGCACCAGCGCCGGGTGGCGTCGTCGAGCCCTTCGAAGCAGCGGCGGGCCGTGTCATCCAGCCTGGCCTGCCGTGCGAAGCGGTCCCAGTGCAGGCCGTCGGCACCCAGCATTTCGGCGGTGCGGCCCTCCGAGCGCCAGCGTTCGAGTTCGATCTGCCACGAGCGGTCCGTGGCCGCGTTCAGGCCCTGGAGATGGGCGAGCTGGTCGGCCGATTCGGCCCACAGATGCGGAATTCCCCAGCGGTCGCGGTACGTGCCGGGGCCGCCGGCCGGGGCGGGGCCGTGCGGCGGGGCAGGCGTCATAGTCAGGGGCAACTTTCGAGCTTAGGTTAGGCTTGCTTTAGTTCAAGATAGGTGGCCATGGCCCGGTTCTCAAAATCGGGCCGGTTCGTGAAGGAGTATTGCTTGAAGCGCAGCTGGGAAGGCGTTGTCCTCAAGGTCATGGGCGCCAAAGACTTCAGCCTGGAGGTCACCGGACGCGAGGAAATCACCCCTGACTTCCTGCGGATACACGTGCGTGACGGCGGCCTGCAGGCGGGTGGTGGCCTCCACGCGACCATGTGGATCCGCCTGTGGTTCGACGATGGCGGCAAGGGGCACCAGCGCGCCTACACCCTGGTGGATCCGGACCCGGCGGCCGGCACGTTCAGCCTGGATTTTGCGCTGCATGACGGCATTGCCGCGAACTGGGCGCGAGGTGCACAGCCCGGCGACACCATCGAGGCGACCGTTCAGGGCAGCGCCTTCGACTTCCCGAAGCCCCTCCCGCGCCGCATCTGGATGGTGGGCGACCCGGCGTCGGTGCCCGCCATCAACTCCCTGCTGGACGAGTTGCGGACCATCGATGCGGTAGCCGGCCGCGTCACGCCGGTGACCGTGTGGCTTGAATACCAGCACGACGCCGATCCCTCGCTTGAGCTGCGTACCCGGGCGTCCGACGTCGTGAATTGGATCCCGCGCAAGCGCGACGGTGCCGCGATGGTGGCGGACGTTATCCAGGCGCTGAACGCTTCGACGGTGGCCGCAGGCGAGGACTATTTCTGGGTGGCATGCGAGGCCTCAAGCGCACGCGCCATCACCAGGCACCTCCGCAGGAGTCTTGGCGTGGATAAGCAGCGGATCAATGCCCTGGGTTACTGGCGGGCAATGTAGTTCACCACCCGCCGGACGTGACAAATATCGCATGAGCCGGGTAGGGGAGCCCCTAATCCTTGCTTAGGGGTTGATAGATCTCCACCAAATAACTCATTCGTGATATTTTTTATCCATGAGTCAGGAAACCGCCGAGCACATTGCCGCCACGCTTAAGGACGCCCGAAACGAAAAGGGCTGGACCCAGGGCCAGCTCGCGGAGGCACTGGGAACCAGCCAAAGCGCCATCGCCCGGATGGAGCAGGGCAAGCAGAACCTCAGCCTCAAGATGATCCAGCGGCTTGAGACGATCTTCGAGCGCAGCATTGTCAACGTGGGTAAACCGCAGATGACCCACCTGCGGATCGAAGGCGGCCGGACCCTGTCCGGAGCCGTGGATGTCAACAGCAGCAAAAATGCCGGCGTGGCCCTGCTCTGCGCCAGCCTGATCAACCGGGGCACCACCGTACTGCGCCGCCTGGCCCGGATCGAAGAGGTCAACCGGATCGTGGAGGTGCTGACCAGTATCGGCGTCGAATGCACCTGGCTCAACGACACCGACCTCCAGCTGCGCCGTCCTGCAGTTCTGGACCTTGCCGCCATGGACGTGGATGCCGCCCGCCGCACCCGCAGTGTGATCATGCTCCTTGGCCCGCTCCTGGATGAGTCCGCAGAGTACCGGCTCCCCTACGCCGGCGGCTGCGATCTGGGCACCCGTACCGTCGAACCGCACATGCAGGCCCTGCGCCAGTTCGGCTTGTCCGTGGAAGCAACAGCCGGTTACTACACGGTGCGTGCCCCGCAGCCGGATGCCGAGGACCGCTCCTTCGTGCTGACCGAGCGCGGTGACACCGTAACGGAAAATGCCATCATGGCCGCGGCCCACCGCCGCGGCACCACCGTGATCCGCAATGCCAGCCCCAACTACATGGTGCAGGACCTCTGTTTTTACCTTGAGATGCTCGGCGTGAAGATCGAGGGCGTGGGCACCACCACGCTGAAGATCACGGGGCAGCCGAGCATCGACGTCGACATTGAATACTTCCCGTCCGAGGACCCCATTGAGGCGATGAGCCTGATCACCGCCGGTATTGTCACCAACTCGGAAGTGACCATCCGGCGCGTCCCCATCGAGTTCATGGAGATCGAACTGGCCACGCTGGAGCAGATGGGCCAGCAGCTGGAGATCTCCGGGGAGTATGTGGCGCGCAACGGCCGCACCCGGCTGGTGGATGTGACCACGAAGCCGTCTGAGCTGCGGGCGCCGGAGGACAAGATCCACCCCATGCCCTTCCCTGGGCTGAATATCGACAACCTGCCGTTCTTCGCTGTCATCGCGGCCAACGCCCACGGCCAGACCATGATCCACGACTGGGTGTACGAAAACCGTGCCATCTACCTCACGGAGCTCAACAGGCTCGGTGCCCAGGTGCAGCTGCTGGACCCGCACCGGATCTACATCAACGGACCCACCAAGTGGCGCGCCGCCGAGGTGGGCTGCCCGCCGGCCCTCCGCCCGGCCGCCTGCCTGCTGCTGGCCATGCTCGCCGCGCGGGGCGTGTCCGAGCTGCGCAACATCTACGTGATCGAGCGTGGTTACGAGGACCTGGCCGAACGGCTCAACACCATCGGCGCCAAGGTGGAGTACTTCCAGGACTAGGCCCGGGGCTCGAGCCTTCCGGACCCCGCCTTCCGGATCAGGCTGCCGCGGCCACGCCCGGTTGACGCACAATATAAGCATGCGAACATTCGGCGTCGAGGAAGAACTCCTGATCGTTGATCCGGATTCGGGGCTGCCAATGGCACTGGCTGACGCCCTGCTTGCGGGGCATCGGCTGGCGGCCGACGATGCCCCGCCAGACCCGCATGCACTGGAAAAGACGGAAAAAACCGCCTACGACGACGAGAAATGGGCCTGAGTGCCGAGCTGAAGCTGGAGCAGATCGAGACCCAGACGCGTCCGTGCCTCGAGTACGCCGAGTTGCTGCCGCAGATCCGGGCGGGCCGGCTGCTCGCGAACCAGGCGGCCCACAAGTACGGTGCCCGGGTGGCCGCGCTGGCCACGTCCCCGTTTGGTCTGGCGAGCCACACCACCCCGGACCCGCGGTATGCGCGCATGCTGGAGCGGTTTGGCCTGACCGCGCAGGAACAGCTGACGTGCGGCTTCCACGTCCACACCTACATCGAGTCCAAGGATGAGGGCGTGGCCGTCCTGGACAGGATCAGGGACAAGCTGGCCGTCCTCACCGCATTGAGTGCCAATTCGCCGTTCTGGATGGGGCTGTCCACGGGATTCGAAAGCTACCGCACCCAGGCCTGGAACCGGTGGCCCACGTCGGGTCCGTCCGCCATCTTCGGCACCTACTCCCAGTACCGGCGCGTGGTGAGGCGCCTGCTGGACAGCGGGGTGATGCTGGACGAAGGCATGATCTATTTCGACGCCCGCCTGTCCCGCAACCACCCCACGGTGGAGGTCCGCGTGGCCGATGTCTGCCTCCGGGCCGAGGATGCGGCCCTGATCGCCGTGCTGGTGCGGGCCATGGTGGAGTCGGCCAGCAGGGAATGGCGGGAGGGGGTGGAGCCCGCGCCGGTGCCCACAGTGCTGCTGCGGATGGCGGCCTGGCAGGCGAGCAGCAGTGGCCTGGGCGGCGAGCTGCTGGACTTCGGCACCTTCCGGCCTGCCCCCGCAGTGGACGTGGTCCGTTCCCTCGTGGATTACCTGGCGCCCGTTCTTGCGGAACAGGGCGAGCTGTCCCTGGCCCGCCAGGGCGTGGAAGACATTATTTCCCGGGGCACCGGCTCCGCCGAGCAGCGCCGGGTCCGGGACGAGGCGATGGAATCAGCGCCCGACGACGGCGGGCTGGGCGCCGTTGTTGCCCACGCCGTGGGCATCACCATGCGCGGAACGTCGGGGATGCCGGAGGCTGAAGAGGCCCCCGATTTGCTGCGGGTGCGCCAGGTCTGACCTGGTCAACCGGCACGTGCCGGCCCGTCCGAGGCCCATTCCCTTTGATCCGTCGGCTGGCTACTATTGGCCAACGGCGCGTCACGGTGCGCACGGAACGGACATTGCGCACGTAAAAAGGGGGACCCATGGAGCATCTGACGCGGCGTAGCGCCGTGCTCGGATTCGGGCTGGCCGCTGTCAGCGCCGGACTCGGCGCGACGGCCGCCACAGCAGCCCCCGCTCCCGCCCTGACGCTCACACCGGCTTCCGGTCCGGCCGGCACCAAGGTTGCCGTGAGCGGATCCGGGTTTCCCAAGTCGTCAACCGGAACCATCACCGGTGGCTCAGCGACAGTCACCTTCCAGACCACAAAATCCGGGGCCTTCAGCGCGCAGGCCACCGTACAGGGAACGGCCCCGGGCGCCGCCGCACTGACCGTGACTGTTGGCAGGAGTTCGGTGACCACGATGTTCACCGTCCTTGCGGGCGTTCCGCCTGTCAGCACGGCGTTGCTCCGCTTCGGTGTGGCCACACCCGGTGGGGCAGCGGCCGGGGCGGAACTTGACGCCGTCGCGGCCCTGGTGGGTGAAAGCCCCGGCATTGTCCTGTCCTACAAGGACTTCAGCCAGGCCCCGCCACTGGGGGAGCTGGACTCGGTGGCGGGGCGGGGCGCGATGCCGCTGGTCACCTGGGAGCCATGGATCGCCGGCAACGGAGTGTCCCAGCCGGCCTACTCGTTGGCCCGGATCGCGGCTGGTGACTTCGACCCCTACATCAGCCAGTGGGGAGCTGCCCTTGCATCCTGGGGCAAGCCGCTCTTGCTACGGTTCGGCCACGAAATGAACGGCACCTGGTATCCGTGGTGCGAGGCCGTCAACGGAAACCAGCCCGGCGACTACGTCAGGGCATGGCGGCATGTGCACAATCTGGTGACCGCGGCCGGTGCCACCAACGTGAACTGGGTGTGGGCACCCAATGGCGGTGGCTCCCTGGACCCCGCACTGCTGTACCCCGGTAATGCCTACGTGGATACGGTGGGCCTGGACGCCTACAACTGGGGCACCACACAGGCCTGGAGTTCCTGGCAGACGCCGGCTTCCCTCCTCGGCCCCCATCTGGCGCAGCTCCGGACCATCGCCCCTGGCAAGCCGGTCATCATCACGGAAACAGCCAGCACTGAAGCCGGCGGGAGCAAGCCGGACTGGAACACCGCGCTGGTCGCCTACCTGCGGACCCAGGCCGATGTGTCCGGGTTCGTCTGGTTCAACTTCAACAAGGAGACGGACTGGCGGATCAGCAGCAGTACCGCCTCAGCCTCGGCTCTCGCCGCGGCGCTGGCTGCCCGCCGCTAGCCCGGTTTCCGCATACCCGGTTTCCTCATACCGCATCAGCTGGGCCCCCACTGCCGCCTCCACCAGGTAGAAAACAAACGGCGGGATGTCCTTGGCGCCCGCCAGGATGGTGCCGAAGACAGGAGCGCTGACCACCGCCGTGACGCCGGTCCAGGGGTTCAGTGGCAACAACAGGAGTCCAGGCCCCAGGGCCGCGAGGGCGCCAACATGCAAACCGGCATAGGTCAGGAACGGCCAGCTGGGACCCCTGCGGTAGGCGAACTTTTCCAGGTTGGAGGCGCGCCCAGCGAGGGCAACAACGAACAATGGCGCACCGGCGAGCAGGGCGGCAGCTGCTCCGGAGGCGAGGTTCTTCGACGGGCCGGACCTGATGGCCTGGGCAAACCGCACGAACCCGACAGGTACCGCCGCAGTGCCGGCAGCTGCCAGGAACTGCCCGGCCACCCAGGGCCCGCGGCTCCGTTGCAGCATCGCCAGCCTGGCCGCGGGGTCCTTCGTGGCGTGCACCATCCCGACGAAGGAGATCCCCACTCCCCAACAGCAGCTCGCCGCAACGATGACCGCACCGGCCCGTTTGTAGGGTTTGTTCTTGTAAGGTCTGGTGGCGCTGGTTCCGTGCATGGCTGGCTCCCGGTCCGGCAGGTGCGGTGGCCCAGCGGCATCGCGGAGGTGACCCTGAAACTACGCCGCGGCATCGTGCAGGTCAACAGCACCGCAGGCCATCAGTCTCCCGGCCGTCAGGCGCCCACCGCCAGCCGGATCCCCAGCGTCAGCATGACCACTGCGACGAGGCCGTCGAGGATGCGCCAGGAGGAAGGCCGCGCAAAGAAGGGCCGCAGGGCCCGCGCCCCGAATCCCAGGGCGCTGAACCAGGCAAGGCTGGCGGCGATCGCTCCCGCACCGAACCACCACCGCAGGTCCTGCGCCTGCTGGTTGGCCACAGACCCCAGCAGCAGGACCGTGTCCAGGTAGACGTGCGGGTTGAGCCAGGTCAGGGCCAGGACGGTGCTGAGCGCAGCGCCGAGGCCGACGGCGGGCTGCCGCCCCGATGCCGTCAGGGCTCCCGGACGCACGGCGCGTCGCGCCGCCATGACGCCGTAGGCCACGAGGAAGGCCGCGCCGGCAAACCGGACCACGTCAACGATCACCGGGTTCGATTGCAACAGCGCCCCGACACCGGCAATGCCTGCGGCGATGAGAAGTGCATCGGAGACGCTGCAGATGATAACGACGGCGGCCACGTGCTCGCCGCGGATGCCCTGCCGCAGCACAAAGGCGTTCTGGCTGCCGATGGCCACAATGAGGGCCAGCCCCGTGCCGAAGCCCAGCGCGGCGGGAGCGAACAGTCCGGTGAAGTCCATATCTTCCACGGTAGAACTGGACCTATGATTACACCAGCTAAATATTCTTAGTTCTATTAAGGAAGTCTAATGAGAGCTTTCCAGCTGGAGCAGCTCAGGACGTTCGCCGCGGTAGTGGAGGAGGGCACCCTGGAAGCGGCGGCCCGCAGCCTGTACGTCACGCCGTCGGCCATCTCCCAGCGGCTCAAGGCGATGGAGGACGCGGCCGGCCAGATCCTCCTGCAGCGCACCAGCCCGGTCCGGCCGACCACCGCCGGCGAGGCCGTGCTGCGGTTCGCGCGGCAGGTCCGTCAGCTGGAATGGGACGCCCTGCACGAGCTCGGCGGCAGCGGGGCCACGCCGATCGCTCCCATCCCGCTCGTGGTGAATGCCGACTCCCTGAGCACCTGGTTTTTGCCTGCGCTGGCAAGCCTTCCGGCGGACCTCGGCGCCTGCTTTGAGCTTCGCCGGGAGGACGAACAGCACTCCACCCGGCTCTTGCGCACGGGCGCGGTGATGGCTGCCGTGACGGCAACGCCGGAGCCGGTCCAGGGATGCAGCGTGGAGGCGCTGGGATCCCTGCGGTACCGCGCGGTGGCGAGCCAGGGGTATGTGCGGCGTTGGTGGCCGGACGGCCCGGCAATGGTGGCAGGCAGCCAGATGCCGGTGGTGGACTTCGACCGCAAGGACGATCTGCAGGCCGGTTTCTTCCGCACCCTGACCGGCGCGGACCTGACGGCGCCGCGGCACTATGTGCCGTCGTCGGGCGAGTTCGCGCAGGCCATCAGGTTAGGACTGGGGTGGGGCCTCCTGCCGGAGCAGCAATGCCTCGCTGACCTCCGGAGCGGGGACCTCGTGGAACTGGCGCCCGGGAACCCGGTGGATGTCTCGCTGTACTGGCAACGATGGAAGATCGATTCTCCGGTGCTCAACCAGTTGACCGGCGCGGTGCGTGAGACGGCGTCCCGTCAACTCCGTCAGCCAGGAGCCTGACCCGGTCCGCAGCCGGGCGCGGACGCGGCAGGCACCCCGACCGCCGCTAGACCTGCTTCAGCGCCTGTTCGAGGTCACCGAGGAGGTCATCCACGTCCTCGAGCCCAACAGACAGGCGCACCACGCCGTCGCTGAGTCCGATGGCCGCGCGGCCCTCCGGCCCCATGGCGCGGTGGGTGGTGGTGGCCGGATGGGTGATCAAAGACTTGGCATCGCCCAGGTTGTTGGAGATGTCGATGATCCGCAGGGCGTCCAGCAGCGCAAAGGCGGCTTCCTTGCCCGAGCGGCCGCCCGTCGTCGCCAGTTCCAGCGTGAGGACGGTGCCGCCGGCCTTCATCTGCTTGGCCGCGAGCTCGTACTGGGGGTGCGACTTCAGCAGCGGGTACTTGACCCAGCTGACCGCCGGCTGCTGTTCGAGCCACTCGGCCAGCCGCAGCGCGGAGGCGGAGGAGTGGTTCACGCGCAGGGCCATGGTTTCCAGGCCCTTGGTGAGCACCCAGGCGTTGAAGGAGGACAGCGCCGGGCCGGTGTGCCGCATGAGCTGCTTGACCGGGCCGTTGATGAATTCCTTGCCGTGCCCAGGATGGCCCCGCCCATGACCCGGCCCTGGCCGTCGATGTGCTTGGTCCCTGAGTAAACAATCACGTCCGCGCCGAACTGTCCGCAGCGCTGGAGCAGGGGAGTGGCGAAGACGTTGTCCACCACGACGGTGGCCCCGGCGGCGTGCGCCAGTTCGCTGACCGCGGCGATGTCCACGATTTCCTGCATCGGGTTGGACGGTGATTCGAAGAACACGGCGGTGGTGGGCTCGGACAGGGCGGCGCGCCACTGGTCCAGGTCCGGGCCGTCAACAAACACCGTCTCCACCCCCCAGCGCGGCAGGATCTCGTTCAGGATCACAAAGCAGGAACCGAACAGGGACCGCGCGGCAACCACCCGGTCACCGGCAGCCAGCAGGGCACCCAGGGCGGTGAACACCGCTGACATGCCCGACGCCGTCGCGAAGCACGCCTCGGTGCCTTCGAGCAGCCGGAGCCGCTCCTGGAAGGTGGCCACCGAGGGTTGCCGTAGCGCGAGTAGACAAACCGTTCGTCCTCGCCCGTGAAGGCGCGCTCTGCCGCGGCCGCGGACTCGTACACAAAGCCGGAGTTCAGGAAAACGGGCTCGGTGGTTTCCTGGAAGTTGGTGCGGTCCAGCCCGCCGCGGACCGCCTGCGTGTCGGCGCTCCAGCCGGCGGCGTCGTCGTTGAATGTCATTTAACGGCTTCCGAGGTTGGTGGGCAGGCCGCTGTTCTTCCAGCCGTTGACGGTGCGCTCGCCGTAGCGGTCCGGCTCGCCTTCGAAGCCCTCCAGGACGTTGTAGGAGGTGAAACCGGCCTGCGTCGCGGCGATCGCGGCGGCGACAGAGCGCTGGCCGGAGCGGCAGATGAACAACAGTTCGGTGCCGCTGTCCTCGGGTGCCTGCTGCGTGAGGTCGGTGATGAAATCGGCGTTGGGAATGCCGCCGGGGAACGTCCACGGAATGAACAGGGGATCGTTGTCCGTGGCCTTGGTGTCCGGGATGCCGATGTGGGCCCATTCGCCTTCGGTGCGGACGTCCACCAGGATGGCGCCCTTCTCCAGTTTGGCCCAGGCTTCCTGCGGGGTCAGGTCTCCGGCGTAGCTCATGCGTGGCCCTCGCCGTCGAACTCGATGTCATCGCTGGTAGACAGGTCATCCACGGCGGTGGCGACGGCGGCGTCAGCGGTGGCGATGGCCGACGGGAGGATGAGTGCCTGGGCCACGATCACCTGGCCGCCGTTGGACGTTGCGGCCGGGCTGCCGTGCAGCACGTACCCTTCGGCCAGGGCGGTGGAAATCCGTTCACAGAAAGACCTGTCGTCCGGCCCGGTGACCAGCCGGTACGACAGTTTCTCTTCAGGGGCAGGTGCGTCAGACACGACGGATCTCCTTCTCTCACGCTTGCAGCTCGAATGGGTCGATATGCCGAGTATTCACCTGAGGCACCCCGCCGCGAAAGGGAGGGTTGCCGACCGGCCAGTCAGGGCTTGGCGCCGGTTCTCATTACTCCCCAAAAACGTAACATCCGGCCCGCCCGGCCGCACCGCCGCCGTCGTCATGTTCCGTAACCAACACGTGCTTCCGTGACCCGGGCGGCGGGCGGGACAATCGAGTCATGGGGAAAAGCGGAGGGAATCGAACGGCGCGTGCGTGGGCGCGGACCCTTGCAGCGGCACTGTGTGCCGCACTCATGATGCTGGCACTCAGCAGCTGCCGGGACATCTTTGCCCCGCCGCCGTGCATGCCGCCCGCGTTCACCCTCACGCCCTCGGAAGCAAGACCCGGCGACCGGGTGACGGTCAGCGCCCCGGACACCACCTGCGATGCGCGTTATGGTGAGGGCGCGCAGGTCTCCGTGCAGGTGCTGGATCCGCACGGCACCCCCGTGCTGCAACAGCTCGCGCCCATGACCGACGACGGCGGCTTCAGGTTCGTGTTCACTGTCCCCGCGGGCATGTCCCCGGGGAAGGCCGGGGTCACGGCATACCCGTACAACGTGGACTGGTGCGACGACACCGGGGTGAACAACCGCGCGGCACCCGGGCCGCCGACGCTCGCCCAGGTCTCCTGCGCGCAGGTGGTGCTGCCGCTGACAATCCGGGGCGCCTGATCCGGACAGCCCGGGATTGACAAGGAGTCGCCGGCCAGGACCGATAGAGTTTTTGCGGGGGCACCGGCCGCCACCATAAAAAGCCGTCCTGGGGGAGGGTCCACACCAGCATGCCAACAGCCACCGCATACAGGCGCGTGCCGCCGTCGGCCGTGCCCGGACGTACGGAGCCCGCTGCCGGCCGCACTCCTCGCGGCCCTGCTCCTGCTGTTCAGCCTGCTGCCCGCGGGGGCGGCCCACGCGGCCGAGCCTGAGCCGGTGGAAGGCAAGCCCCTGCTCGGAGCCGTCCTGGAATGGGGCGAGGATTCGGCCCAGGGTTTTGCCGAGCGGCTGGGGGCTTACCCTGCGCTGCTGGGCCACGAGATTTCGCTCCCTGTGCGGTCCGGCGAGGAGCAGGACATCCGGGAATTCCTCGGCCAGGCCGCCGGCCAGGGCGCCCATGCCATGCTCACCGTGCGGCCCACGGCGGCACTGCATCAGGTGGATGCAGCTGCAGCCGGAGCCTTCGCGGCCAAGGTTGAGGAGCTGGCGGCAACTTTCCGCGGCACGCTCCTGATCCGGTTCGCCCCGGACATGAACGCCAGCTGGGTGGAGTGGGGCCAGCAGCCGGACGCCTACCGGGCAGCTTTCCGGAACCTTGCCGCGGAGTTCAAAACCGCGGACGACGCCGGCACGGTGATGGTGTGGCAGCCGTACCTTGGGCGGGACTATCCCTACGAGCGCCACCGGAATGCCCCCGCCGCAGGGTCCGCGGGCTTCGCGCTGCTGGACACCAACGGTGACGGCAGCTGGAACGGTTCAGATGCCGCCTACGCCCCCTACTACCCTGGCGATGACGCCGTGGAGTGGGTGGGGCTGACGGCCTACCATGATGACACCGGCGGCAACTCCGCCGTCAACACCGTCCCCGACGACGGTGAGCTCGCAACCATGCTGACGCAGTCAGGCAACGAGGATTTCTACGCTGCCTACGCGGACGGGCGGAACAAACCGATGGTTTTGCAGACCGCCGCGTTTTACAGCCCTGTCTCTGGCGGCGCCGCGGAGGCCGGGATCAAGGCCGCCTGGTGGGACCAGACCCTCGCAGCGGCCACATCCGGAGACTTCCCCAGGATCGCCGCCGTCGTCTGGGACGAGCGGACCAGCACCCGCGATACCGGGGTGGTCAGTATCGACTGGCGGCTCACCGGCAACGCCGGCATTGCCGAGGCTGCGGGCGCGAGCCTGGCTCAGGCCGGCCTGACCACCGGACCGGTGACGGCTGTCAGCGGGGGCCAGCAGGCCACGAGGGGCAACTCCCTGTCCGGGCCCGCAGCCTGGAGTGTCGCTGCGGCCATGGTGATCCTCCTGGTTGCCTTGTGGCAGGTACCGCGGCGCGTAGGCGCGGTGGCCGGCTGGGGTTACAGTGATCCGTCCAAGCGGGATTCCCGCGTGGACTTCCTCCGGGGACTGGCCATTGTTTTTGTGGTGGTCAACCATCTGGGCATGACCTCGCTGTTCCAACTGCTGACCCAGGAAGCAGTGGGGTTCGTTTCCGGCGCAGAGCTGTTTGTCCTGTTCTCCGGCCTGGTGGTGGGCATGGTGTACGGCCCGCGGGTGAAGGACGACTTCGGCAAGGTGGTGGATCTGACGTCCCGGCGGGCCGGCAAGCTCTACGTGACGGCGCTCGCCGTCCTCATTGGTGTCTTCCTGCTCTCGCTGCTGCCCTTTTTCCAGGCCGACGCGTTGACCACCTACGTTGACCAGGGCACGGGCGGCGCGGGGCACAACGCCGCCGGCCGGACCTATGACCTGTACGCAGGGATGGAGACGCTCCTGCAGTTCCCGGTGCCCGCCCAGGTCCTGCCCGCCATCGTCCTGCTGCAGTTCGGCCCCTGGCAGTTCAACGTGATGGGCCTCTACGTGGTGTTGCTGCTGGTCAGCCCGCTGATCCTGGCGGCACTCAACCGGGGCAAGGCGCTGTGGGTTCTCGCCGCGACGCTGGGCATCTACGCCGTTGGAGCCGCCACCCACTTCAGGCTCTTGCCGTCCCAGTTCGAGGACTCTTTCCCGCTGCTCGTCTGGCAGGTGCTGTTTGTCATCGGCCTGGTGGCGGGTTTCCACCGCCACCGGATCGTCGCCTGGCTGTCGTCGCATCACTGGGTGGTGGTGGCGTCCACGGTGGTGGCAGCCCTTTTCACGTTCCTGTCCTGGTGCAACCCGTACCTGGCCAATGGGTTCGACTTCCGCCTGGCCATCATCCCGGACACTGCCTACCGGGCCATGTACGACACCTTTTTTGCCCGCACCTACCTGGATCCAGGCCGGCTGCTCAACGTTCTGGTCCTGGTGGTGGCCGCCTATGCGTTCCTCACCGCTTACTGGAAGCCGGTGGAGCGCGCCCTGGGCTGGTTCCTGATTCCGCTGGGGCAGGCCACCCTCTATGTCTTCATCCTGCACGTTGTGCTCATCGCCGTGATCGCCAATATCCCTGCCCTGCGGCAGGGCGACATCCTGGTCAACACGGCCGCCTATGCTGCTGTGCTGGGTCTGCTCTGGCTGATGGTGAAGAAGCGCGTCCTGTTCGGGATCATCCCCACCTGACGTCAGGCCTTGAGGATCAGGGCCTCGCCCTGGCCCCCGCCGCCGCACAGCGCCACAATGCCGGTCCCGCCGCCGCGGCGTTTCAGCGCCAGCGCCTGGTGCAGCACGAGGCGGGCCCCGGACGCGCCCACCGGATGTCCCAAGGCGATGGCGCCGCCGTCGGCATTGATCCTTTCGGCGTCGATCCCCAGGTCCTTGGCGGACTGCAGCACCACCGAGGCGAAGGCCTCGTTGACCTCAATGAGGTCCAGGTCAGCGACGCCCAGCCCCTCGAGTTTCAGCGCGCGCTCGATGGCGCGGGAGGGCTGGGAATGCAGGGAGCCGTCCGGTCCGGCAGTCTGTCCGTGGCTGCCGATCTCCGCGATCCAGCTGAGCCCGGCAGCTTCCGCCGCGGCTTTGCTGGCCACCACCACGGCGGCCGCGCCGTCGGACAGCGGTGAGGAAGACCCGGCGGTGATGGTGGCTGAGTCCGCCGTGGAGAAGGCGGGTTTCAGCGCGGCGAGGGCCTCCGGCGTCGTACCCGGCCGGATCCCTTCGTCAGCATCAATCACGACGGCGGGGCCGCGGCGCTGCGGGACCTCCACCGGGGCGATTTCCTCGGCCAGGATCCCGGCCGCCCGGGCGGCTTCCGCCCTCTGATGGGAACGGGCCGCGACGGCGTCCTGGTCCTGCCGGCTGATGCCAAGGCGGGCGTTGCCGGCGTCGGTGGCGGAACCCATCAGCTCACCGGAGCGGGGGTCCTGGAGGCCGTCAAAGTTCAGCGAATCCAGCAACGGCGCATCGCCGATAGCCACGCCGCCGCGGAGCCGGGGCAGCAGGTGCGGGGCATTGGTCATGGATTCCTGGCCCGCCGCAACAATGAAGTCTGCCTCTCCGGCGCGGATCATCCGGGCGGCGTCGATCACGGCGGTCAGGCCGGACAGGCACAATTTGTTGATGGTGACAGTGGGCACGTCCCAGCCGATGCCGGCGGCGAGGCTGGCCTGCCGGGCGGGTCCCTGGCCGGCGCCCGCCTGGATGACCTGGCCCACGATCACAGCCTGGACCTGCTCCGGAGCCACGCCGGTCCGCTCCAGCGCATTCCGGATGGCGTGGGCGCCGAGTTCGCTGGACGACAGGCCGGAAAGCCCGCCGCGGAACCTCCCGAAGGGAGTGCGTGCGCCGCCCAGGATGACGGGGATGCGGTCCCCGCTGCCCGGGGACGTGGTGGCCGTGGCGTCGTTGCCCATGGTTGTGCCTTTCGGTGGTGCCGGTAATGCCAGCATTTCACGATTTCCGGCTATTCGGCTTGGGTTTACTGCCCGTAGCTGGCGTTTACTTCAAAGAAATATGAACGGCATATCACTGAAACTGTCACGTCCTTTGACGAAACATCCTGCCCCTACGCTCCCTTTTGTAACGCTTCGGTGAAAGGGAAAAAATGACAGATGCGACTCGCAGGAATTTCCTCCGCTACGTGGGCATGGTGGGTGGCGCCGGGGTTATGTACCAGACCATGGAGGCCATGGGCCTTGCCCCTGACTCTGCAACACCGGCGTTTGCCGCCCCCCGCAAGGGTGACGTCAACGGGGCGGGCAAGTCGGTGGTGGTGCTTGGCGGCGGAATCGCCGGCCTGACCACTGCCTATGAGCTCGGCAAAGCCGGCTACAAGGTGACTATCCTGGAAGCGCGGATGCGTCCGGGCGGGCGTAACTGGACGGTGCGGGGCGGCACCGAGGAAACCGACCTGAAGGGTGTCACCCAGCGGGCAACCTTCTCCAAGGACCAGTACATGAATGCCGGGCCGGGCCGTATCCCGCAGCACCACATCACCCTTGACTACTGCAAGGAACTCGGCGTCGCCATCGAGCCGTTCACCAACCAGAATGCGGACGGCTACCTTTTCCGCGAGGGCAGCTCCAAGCTCTCCAACACTCCCGTCCGTCACCGTGCGGCCAAGGCGGACGTCTACGGGTACGTCTCCGAACTGCTGGCCAAAGCCACCGATCAGGGTTCGCTGGATAGCTACCTCAGCCCCGCCGACAAAGAAAATCTCATCTCCTTCCTGGGCAACTTCGGTGCCATTGGCGGCAAGGTCCCCGGAAACGCGGCGGCCAGCTTCAAGTACACGGGCAGCGGGAGGAAAGGTTACTCCGTGGCACCCGGGGCGGGCCTGGAAGCCGGCACACCCTTGGCCCCCGACGCCCTGTCCGAAGTGTTCGCCAGCGGTGTGGGCAACTACTTCTCGTTCGAGTTCGGCTGGGACCAGGCCATGATGATGTTCCAGCCCGTGGGCGGAATGGACCGGATCCCCTACGCCTTCGAGGCGGCCATCGGCAAGGACAAGATTGTGTACGGCGCCAAGGTCCTGTCGCTGAACAACACCGCCGCGGGAGTCTCCGTGGACTACACCAACCCCGGCGGCCAGGCCAAGAGCCTTCACGCCGATTTCGCAGTCAACACGCTCCCGCCCCACATCGCGGCCAAAATCCCCGGCAACCTCCCTGCCGACGTGCTCGATGCCCTCAAATTCGCCACCCCAAGCGACGCGGGAAAGATCGGCATCGAATACTCGCGCCGGTGGTGGGAAGAGGACCACCGCATCTACGGCGGCATCACCAACACCAACATCGACCTTGGCAACATGTGGTACCCGTCCACCGGTTTCCACGGCCAGCGAGGCACCATGGTGGGCTACTACAACACGGGCGCCAGCGCTCGCGCCTACCAGCCGCTGTCCCCCGAAAAGCGCCTTAGCCGCGCCCTTGACCAGGGTGCGCGCATCCACGGTGACGTGTACAAAAAGGACGTCTCGGCGTCGTTCTCTGTGGACTGGAGCAGCACCGAGTTCTCCGAAGGCGCATGGGTGGGCTGGCCGTCGCAGACAGACGCCAAGTACGCCAAGCTCCTGGAACCCACCGGCAACATCTACTTCGCCGGCGACCACCTGAGCCACGCCATCGCCTGGCAGCACGGCGCAATGACCTCCGCCAGGGCTGCCGTCACCGCGCTGCACACCCGCGTAGCGGCGGCGGTGGCCGGTTGAGCACGCCGTCCGCACCGCGCCCCGGCACCACCCCGAACCCGACCCCGACCCCAGGAAAGAAGCCTATGATCCGCCGCACGTCCCTGATCGCCGCCGGAGTTGCCGGCCTTTGCCTCACCGCCACCGCCGCCTTCGCCGGGCCGGCCGTTTTCAAGGACCTGACCTCGCCCAAGCCGGGAACCACAGTCTCCAACCTCCCGGCGGGCCAGGACAACCCGATGATCGCTTCCGGGGTTGCCATCGGCGCCAACACGGCCGTGTACAAGACCAGCGGCCTGGGCCCTTCGGCCTTGAACCTCGGTGCGCCCGCGGGCAGCGAGCAACGGTACATCGATACCGCAGTCTTCCCCGGCGGTGTGCTTCCCGCCGGGGTCACAATCACCGAGGCACAGGGGATCAACGCCCTGCGAAGGATCGGCGAGAACCTCGCCCAGGCGGGACTGGGTTACGACGACGTCATCACCATGCGGGTCTTCCTCCAGAATCCTGCCGGTGCCGAGAAAGCCGACTTTGACGGCTGGAACCGTGCGTACCGGCAGTACTTCGCGAACACCAGCCTCGCCGATGGGAGCGCGGTGAAGGTCCCGCTCGGTTCGGCCGCCCCGGCCGCGCCCCCTGGTGGTGAACCCGGCGCGGCCGTCCCGGTTCGCCCTGGAGATCGAGAACCTGCCGGTGAACGGCTGGCTTGTCGAAGTGGAAGTGGACGCCGCCTACCCGGCCCCCTCGGGGAAGTAGCCAAGGCAGCAGCTCCGGACAGATGCTGGGCTCAGCCAGCGCGAAGGGCCGCAGCAACCGGCCCTTCGCGTGGTGCAGCCCGCAGCGAGCTATTCGAAGGAAGCGCGACGGCGGTCCGACAACCTCGTGTTCCAGACGTCCGGTTTGGTGACCTGGAACCGGCGTCCGGTCAGGGCTTTGGCGTTCAGCCGGATGTAGTTGTCCTTGGGGCCGGCCTGCCATGGTTCCAGGTTCAGCGCATCGACGGCGTCCTTGTCGGCCTGGTCCTGGATCACTTCCGTGTCCCCGCGCGCCACGACGCTCCACGCCTCTTCGGTGTGGGGGTTGTAGCCGTCAATCTCGAGCGCGGCGGGCCGGGCCGCCTCGGCACCCCACAGTTTGGAGCCGCCGGCGCTGCGGAAAACGATGCTCCGCCGGTGCACCACGTAGTTAACCGGAAAAATCTCCGGATGGCCGTCCACCACAAGGGCCAGGCGTCCTACAGTGTCGTCGTCAAGCAATTCCCAGCACTGGTCGAAGGTCAGGTTGCCAGCGGGCTGCGTGTGCGAGTTCATGGACCACACCTTACGGATGATCCTGCCGTTAGAACAGGTGCTGGACGAGGGCATCAAGGATGGGAAGCTGGCCCTTGACAAGCTTGATGCGGGCCTCGGCTTCGGTGACCCAGCGGGCGTCGTCGATCTCCGGAAAGTCCTGGATGGTCCCCGAGCCTTTGGGCCACTCCAGCGGAAACGTGTTGCTCACGATCCGGCCGGGCTCGAAGCCGGACTCCGCTGTGAAAACCGTGATGACCTTCCCGGACGGCTGCCGGAACGCGCCCAGTGGAAAGTAGTCCACGGCCGGCGGCGGCGTGCCGATCTCTTCGGTGAACTCGCGCCGGGCCGCCGCCAGCGGATCTTCGTCGGCCTGGTATTCGCCCTTGGGAAGTGACCAGGCGTGGGCCTGCTTGCCGGCCCAGAACGGTCCGCCCATGTGCGCTATCCAGACCTCCAGCCCGCCTGACGCGCCGCGCCGGTAGAGCAGGATCCCCGCGCTGTGAACGGGCATCGCGGCTACTGGATCCCGTGCGTACAGTGCGTTGAGTTCGGCAGTCAGCTGCTTCTGCAGGGCCGGCGTGCCGATTTCCTTGCCGTCGATGTGGTTCACGGGCGCCAGCAGCCTGATGCTGGAAATCAACCACACGGCGTCGGCGTCCAGCAGGTCCTGCGGCTCCAGCGGTCCGTAGCCAAGCTCCCAGCCTGCCGCTTTGGCGGCGGTGAAGAGCGCACCCTGGGATGTGCCGGGGAGGATGCCGGTGTCCAGCTGGGGCGTGATGAGCCGGCGGATTGTGCGGGCACCTGCGCCGTCGTCGACAGTTTCCACGTGCGCCAGCAGGACCGTAGACGTGGGGCCCTCCAGGACCCGGCCGTCGGTGGACAGGAAGATGACGTCGTCGGCGCCTTGCTTGTGTGCGTGCCGCAGCGCCGCCATATTGACCGCGTAGGACAGGGTCTTGGCGCCAAGCAGCAGCCACGGCGCGCGTTCGGCGATGTCGCTGTCGTAGCCGCGGTCCAGCAGGATGACGTCAATGCCGGCCTCGCGCTGGCGGCGTCCCAGGGCGCCCACCGGCGATACCTGGACCCAGCATGTGGGGGAGTGCGGCGCCTTCCGGGCCGCGCGTGGCCACGAGCTTGACCACCACTTCGTCCTCGGCGGCGGAAGGCGCCGGGTGCTGGGCACGGTGCTGCGCCACGCCGGTTGCGATGGCCGCCCGCCATTGCTCCTGCGCCGGGATGACCAGGTCCAGGGCCTCCGCGGAGCCGCCGAGCCGGTCAAGGTGGGCCTGCAGCTTCCTCACGTCCCCGCCTACCGCGAGCATGGATTCGAAGATCCCGTCACCGCGCGTGGCACCCTGGTCCGTGGCCATCAGCTGTGGCTGCGAGGCGTCGGCCAGCCGGCCGGCCGGGAACGCGGGGTCAAGGAAAACGAGCACCACGGGCGCAGGAGAAGTCATGGCTCCAGCTTAGTCGGGCCGCAGCGCGGCTAAGCTGTGGTCATTGCCCGGCCGGAACCCGTCCGCCGGTGCGCACACCCCGGGGGTTTTCCAGTGCTGTGGCCGATTTCGCTTGCCGGTACCGCGCCGACGTGGATTGTGGTGGTGCTCAGCATTGCGGACCTGGTGATCCGGGTCCTGGCCGTGGGCATCATCCCCGGCAACAGGCGCCCCACCACGGCAATGGCCTGGCTGTTGGGCATCTTCTTTGTGCCGTTCCTGGGCCTGGCGCTCTTCCTGCTGTTCGGTAACTTCAAGCTCTCCAGCCGCCGCCGCCAGCAGCAGGAGACGGTCAACGCGCGCGTACGCGCGGGCATATCGTCACTGGCCGACGTCGAAAGCGACTACCCCGGCCCGGAATGGGTCAAATCCGCCGGTGAACTGAACCGCCGGCTGGGATCCCTGCCGATGGTGGACGGCAACTCCGTTGACCTCATCCCCGGCTATCCGGACTCGATCCTCGCCATGACCGAGGCCGTGCGTGAGGCCAAGCAATTCGTCAACGCCGAGTTCTACATCATGAGCACGGACCACATCACCGACGACCTGCTGACAGCGCTGGAAGAAGCCGCCGAGCGTGGCGTGGAAGTCCGCGTGCTGTTCGACCACATCGGGACACTGCGGGTCAAGGGGTACCGCAACCTCCTGACCCGCCTGAAGGCAAGCAAGATCCAGTGGAAGCGCATGCTGCCGCTGCTGCCCATCCACGGCCAGTGGCGCCGCCCGGACCTGAGGAACCACCGCAAGATCATGGTGGTGGACGGCGAACTTGCCTTCACGGGTTCCCAGAACCTGATCGAGCCGTCCTACAACAATCCCAAGCACCGCAAGGCGGGCCGCGAATGGGTGGAACTGATGGCGCGCCTGCGGGGGCCGATCGTCACCACCCTGAACGTGGTTTTTGCCACCGACTGGCTTAGCGAGACCGACGAGAACCTGGAACACCAGCTGCAGCTCCCGGCCAACCCGGAACCGGGCAACGTCACCGCCCAGGTGGTGCCCAGCGGGCCCGGGTTCATCACGGAAAACAACCTGCGCCTCTTCAACACGCTCATTTACTCTGCCCAGCACCGGATCTCCATCTGCAGCCCGTACTTCGTCCCCGACGACTCGCTGCTTTACGCCATCACCACCGCGGCCCAGCGGGGCGTGGACGTGGAGTTGTTCGTCTCGGAAAAGGGCGATCAGTTCCTGGTCCACCATGCCCAGCGTTCCTACTACGAGGCGCTGCTCGAGGCCGGCGTCAGGATCTTCCTGTACAAGGCGCCCTTTGTCCTGCACGCCAAGCACTTCACCATCGACGACGAAGTGGCGGTCCTGGGCTCCAGCAACATGGACATGCGCTCCTTCTCCCTGAACCTGGAAGTGTCCGTGATGCTGCTCGGCGAGGAGATCGTGAACAAGATGCGCGCGGTGGAAGACACCTACCGCGGGATTTCGAACGAGCTCAAGCTGGACGACTGGCTGCAGCGTCCCCTCGCGGCCCGTTACATCGATAACGTGGCGCGGCTGACGGCGACCGTCCAGTAGCCTCCGGGGTCAGGCGCCGGGGAAGTCCGAGCCCAGCGCTGAGAGCACACCATGCGCCTTCACGCGGATCTCGTCGTACTCCTCGTCCGGCACCGAATCGGCAGTAATGGCACCGCCGACGCCGAGGGTGAGTTCCGCCGTCGCCACAGCTTTGCGCCGCCGTCCCCGGCGGCGCGGGCTCCGGTGGTACCGGCTCCGGAGTCGGTCACGAGGGTGCGGATGGCCACCGCCAGGTCCGTTGCGCCGTTCAGGGAAAAGTAGCCGATCGCGCCGGAATACAGGCCGCGCGGGCCGTCCTCCAGCCGGTCCAGGATAGCCATGGTGCTGATTTTCGGGGCGCCGGTCATGGAACCGGCCGGGAAGCATGCGGCCACCGCCTCGGCCCGCGGCGAGCCGGGCATCAACTGGGCGTCGATGGTGCTCACCATCTGGTGCACCGTGGCATAGCTTTCGATCTCGCACAGCCTGCTCACCGTCACGGATCCGGGCTCCGCGAAATGGCTGAGGTCATTGCGCAGCAGGTCCACGATCATGATGTTCTCCGCACGGTCCTTGAGCGATGACGCCAGTTCGGCCCGCAGTTCCCTGTCCTGCGCCGGGTCGGCACCCCGGCGGCGGGTGCCCTTGATCGGTTCGGCGCGCATGCCGCCGTCGGACGCTATCCGCAGGAAGCGTTCCGGTGACGTGCTGGCCACGCTCAGCCCGCCGAACCGCAGGTAGCTGGCGAACGGCGCCGGGTTTTTCCGACGCAGGGCGAGGTAGGTGGGCCAGGGCTCCGCCGCGGCGGCAGGCAGGCGGGCGGTCAGGGTGGTGGTGAGGCAGACCTCGTACGAGTTTCCTTCGTGGATTTCGTGCTGGGCGGCCGCGATTTTCTGCTTGTAGGACAGTGCGGTGTCGCGGCTGCTGAATGCCGGTCCGGCGGGACGTCCGACGCCGGTGCTGCCGCCGGCGTGGGTGCCGACGGTCCGGGTGTCGTGGATCTGGGCGCCAGCGCATTCGCGGACGGCCGTGCGGGCCGTGTCCAGCCAGCTGTCCGCGTCGGGGGCCTCCAGGGCAAGCAGCCAGACCGTGCCCGCGATGTGGTCCAAAACAACAGCCCGCCCCGCGAAGATCAGCGCCGCGTCCGGAGTCCGTGCCGCCACGTCCGAGCCTCCGGTTTCGCGCTTGAGCTCGTAACCCAGGCAGCCAAGCCAGCCGAGCGTGAAGTCGCCGGGGTAGCCGTCCGGGGTGCGGACCGCCCGGCGTCCCCAGACCGTGTCCAGCCAGCGGAAAAACGGGCCGGGCACCCGTGCCGTCGCGGAGCCTGCAGTGACCACGGTTTCGCCGGAGCGGTGCGAGACCGACTGCCCGAACGTCCCGGCATCGTCCGCGAGGATGCTGAAGCGGCTGCGATCGGTGGCCGGTGACTGCTGTGGCGGGGGACCGGGAGGGGCGTTGGAGGAGTCCAGCCAAACGGCGTGATCGGAGCCGCCATACAGCGCCTCGAAGAGGGCGGCAGGGTCCGGCCGGGAGTCCAGGCGCTCGGCCCGGAGCCTGAGGCCGCGGCGGCCGGCGAGTTCCGGAACCAGCGCCGGTCCGAGCGCGGGAAGGTAGGCAGAGGGCCTGCAGGACGTCCGTGGGGGCGGACCCATCGGCAAGGTTGAGCACGCGGATATCCGCCTGGCCCGGGACGTCGTCGTCGGCAAGCCAGTCATCTTCCTGCGCCGCCCACTGCTCCCAGAACGGCTCATACGTGCCGCCATCGCGGTCCAGCGCCCGCGTCCGGCGGACGTCGTCCGGGGAGTCGGCCCAGACCACGGCGCTGAGCAGCGGCCGTGCCTCCGCGGCCGCCGCACCCACTCCCTCGATGATCACGATCTCCGCGGGCAGGGTGATCCGGATGTCGCCGTCATAGTGGTTGGCCCAGTCCCAGCTGGTCCAGGTGGCCGCTTCGCCCCGGCTCAGGGGGGCGAGGACGGTGGAAACGTAGCGCTCAATGCCCGCAGTGAGGCCGTTCCAGCCCGGGTAAATGTCCTCAAGGTGGAACAGCGAAACTTTGTGGTGGCTCCGCAGCCGCGCAGCGAGTTCGATGGCAAGAGTGGTCTTACCTGCGCCGGATCGACCGTCAACGGCGATGATCACAGGTGCAGGGGTCATGAATTAGAGCGTACCTGCTGCTGCATCTGCTCTTGGTGCGGGGCTGCCCGGCGGAGCGCCGCGCAGACATAATCGACGATGCCCGGCACCGCGCCGTGGATCTGCTGCCAAACGGCGTCGAAGTCCGAGTGTCCGCCGTACCAGGGATCCTCGATGCCCTGGTCCAGCAGGTCACTGCCGGAAACCAGGGGGTCGAAGCTTCGAAGCATGCGCACCTTGTCCATGGATTCCGCGTCCGGAGCAGCGTCGCGCAGCCATGCATAATGGTCAACGTCCAGGGCCAGAATCAGATCGCGCTCGCGGAACCAGGGCGCCTGCCATTCACGGGCAACGTGGTGCTGCGAGCTCAGTTTGGTGATGGCCAGCCGGCGGGCCGCCCGCGGATCGATGGGCCGCCCCGCCTCGTAGCCTGTGGTTCCCGCCGAGTCCACGCTCACCTCATCGCCCAGCCCTTTGGCCCGGAACGCTGCAACCAGCATCATCTCGGCCATCGGTGACCGGCAGATGTTTCCTGTGCACACGGTGATGATCCGGTAGGGCCTCGTCACTGAGTTCATGGTGCTAAGCATGCGCGCTCCAGACGTTCATGGCTAGGATTATTCACGAGTCTTTACAAATATGTGAATCTTCATCACGGTTTGGGTCAAAGCGTGGGTTGGCGGGGTCCAGGCCTAGTGGATCAGGGCGAGGAGAATGCCTACCGCGACGAACAGGACGCCGAATATCCGGTTCAGGATCATCTGGCCGTGGGCGTTGTGGGTAAAGCGCTGGAAGGATTTGGCGGCCAGGGCGAAGAAGAACCACATAACCAGGATGTCGATCACCACCACGGTGGACGTGAGCACCGCGTACTGCGGCAGGAGCGGCTGTTCCGGGCGGATGAACTGCGGCATAAACGCCAGGAAAAAGACAATGGCCTTTGGATTGAGGAGGTTGACCCAGAGGCCGCGCCGGAACATCGGCCAGGCGGGCTCGTTCCGGAGTTCCGCGGCCTGTTCCTGGTCCAGGTCGGGTTTGCTCAGGAATTGGCGGATGCCCAGATAAACCAGATAGGCGGCGCCCGCGTACCGGATCACGTTGAAGGCCACCGGTGAGCTGGCCACCAGCACGCCAACGCCCAAGGCCACGATCACGACGTGGACCACCAGGGCTGCCTGCTGGCCCAGGATTCCCCAGATGGAGCGGCGGAAACCTGACGTCAGGGAGTTGCTCATGGTGTTGATCGCACCGGCACCCGGAGTGAAGCTGACCAGGACACCGGCGCCCGCCAGGGCGAGCCAAAGGGAGAATTGCACCTCCCAAGTTTAGTGCGGGTTCACCAGAGCGTGGTCACGGGATCAAAGGCGTGGAGATCCGCGTCCGCGGTGACCAGCGTCAGGCCTTCCACCATCGCCTGGGCCGCGAGGATGCGGTCGAAAGGATCCTTGTGCTGCCAATCCAACTGGCCGGCGGCAAGCGCGTGCGGTGCTGAGATTGGGAGTTCCGTCGCATAGAGATGGGCTACCTGCCGCGCAAAGCTGGTCACGATGGCTGCGCCGGACGGCAGCTTGCCTTGGCGATGCTTATAGGAGAGTTCATAGGCGGTCACAGGTGACACGTAAACCTGATTTTCCAGCTTGGAGATGGCGTTCCGGGCCTTGCTGGACAGTCGCTTCGGTTCCGAGATCGACCACAGGAAGACGTGGGTGTCCAGCAGGAGCTGTGTCACTCTGCGGTCCCCATCTCCTCGGCAGTCCAGGGTTCGTAGAACTCGTCGGGAATATGGAGCGGGCCGAGGAACCCGAGTTCGCGTTTATGCGGGCGCTCAATCTTCACCAGCCGGGCTACTGGCCGTCCGGCCTTCGCAATGACTACGTCTTCGCCGCGCTCGACGAGGTTCAGCAGCTCGGAAAGCCGCGTCTTCGCTTCCTGGACGTTGTACTGTCCCATGTTGACCAAGTCTAGTTGGTCAACCTCAGCGGTGTAAGGCTCGGCCCCGTATTGGTTCTCGCCGTAGTAGCTCATGGCTCGACGCTATTGCTTCGCCGGGGCGGGTCGCGGTGTCGTCTTTGCCTATGTGGAAAACCCGATGGTTTGCCAGCCGCTGCCGTGGCTTCACGCCCGGGCGATGACCTCGCCGTTCGGGATCAGGAACCAGCCGTCATCGGTGGATCCCCAGCGGTGCCAGCCCGCGGAGATCCGCGCCAGGTCCGCGGCGTTGGCAAAGCCGTACTCCAGTGCCTGGTCCGCGAAGGCCGAGTGCAGCACCCGTTCACCCCAGACACGCGCCTGCCATCTGCGCTGCTGCCCGGTGGCGTAGAGCCAGTTGCTGCTGGTGGGCGCGACATCCGTGAAACCAGCGGACTGGGCCCAGGAGACCAGGCGGCGGCCGGCATCGGGCTCGGCCCCGTTCCTGCGGGCGATCCGCTGGTACAGGTCCATCCACTCGTCCAGTTCAGGAAAGGACGGGTACCAGCTCATGCCGTGGAAATCGGCGTCGCGCACTGCCACAATCCCGCCCGGCTTGGCCACCCGGCGCATCTCCCGCAGCGCCTCCACCGGATCGGTCAGGTGCTGCAGCACCTGGTGGGCGTGGACGACGTCGAACGTTTCGTCCTCGAAGTCGAGGTCGTAGATGTTGCCGGCCACGAACTCCACGTTGGCCACACCGCGCTCGGCGGCGAGCGCCGTGGCCTGGGTGATGATGTCCGGCGACCTGTCCAGCCCGGTGACCTTTCCCGGCGCCACCAGCCCCGCGAAATCGCAGGTGATGCTCCCTGGCCCGCAGCCGACGTCGAGCACGGACGTTCCCGGCGTCAGGTGGGGGATGACAAAGGCCGCGGAATTCTCCGCGGTCCTGGAAGCGTGGGCGCGGACCACCGACTCGTGGTGGCCGTGCGTGTACACATCGTCGTCTTCGGGCTGCTGCGCACTCATAGACAAACGCTACCCCCAAGTGGCTGGCATTTAACGTCGTCATTCGCGGATTTCACGACGTTAAATGCCAGTCACTTGGGCGGGTGGCGCTTAGGTGAGGGGAGGGGCGGGGGCGGCCGGTCCGCCGTCGGATGCTTCCTGGCGGGCGGCGATGGTGGCCTCCACCATGGCGGTCATAAATCGCGTGACCAGGTCCAGTTCCTCGGGGGAGAAAGCCGCCATGGCCGTGCCCATGTGGCGCGAGAGCGGCATGAACATGGCCCCGCCGTCCCGGAACGCCTTGGGCGTCATGCGGAGCTGGACCTGCCGCCGGTCCGTGGCGTTTCGTTCGCGGGTCACATGGCCCGAGCTGTCCAGCCGGTCGATAAGGGCGGTGGTGGCCGGAGAACTGAGGTGCAATTCCTTGCGAAGGACGCCGGGCGTGACAACCAGGCCCTTGGCGGTGTGGCGCATGATGACGGCGAGCGCGTTCAGGTCGGTGCGGTGCATGTCATTCCGGCCGCCTGCGGTATCCACGTACCGGTTGGCCTCCAGCGTGAAGTCCTGCAGCAGGCGGACCAGGGACTGGGGCGCGGAGTCCGGCGGGCGCTGGAACGCTTCGTCTGTCACGTGCCGCCTCCTCTGCTCGCTGATGTGGTCCTCTGGCTTGGCGCTGATCGCTTGCCGGTGCCCTGACGGATATTACTCCAGCGCTGCCGTGCGGACGCTTTCCTGTAGGGAATTCCCATGTCGCACTTATCTCCATGATGGAGATACTCTATGATGGAATCAATTGTACCGCTCCCCATCCCGAACCCTGAAGGAATCATGAAAACCAGTCCCCAACACAGCGCACGGGTTCCGTTCTGGCTGCGCTGGCTCCTTCCCGTACTGCTGGTCCTGACTTGGCTGGCCATCGCCGGCATCGGCGGCCCCACGTTCGGCCGGCTCGACGAGGTCTCGTCGAACGACCAGGCCTCCTTCCTGCCCGCCAGCGCCGAAGCCACGGCCGCGCAGGACTGGCAGGCAAAGTTCCGGGATTCCAACGAAGTCCCGGCCGTCATCGTCATTGAGAATGCTGAAGCGTTCACCCCGGCCCAGCTGGGCGAGGCCGCCGCACTGAAAACCGAGCTGGAAGGGCTGGGGCTCGGCAGCGCCGTGATCGGCCCCATCCCGTCCGAGGACGGCAAGGCTGTCCAGTTCATCGCCCCCATCGATTCGTCCGGCGAGGTGAAGGAGGCCGTGAAGGAACTGCGCGACACCGTCGCTGAAGCCGCTCCCGACGGCATGCAGACCTTCGTCACCGGACCGGCCGGCCTGGCCGCTGACCTGACCAGCGCGTTCGCCGGGATTGATGGCATCCTGCTGCTGGTGGCCCTGGGTGCCGTCTTTGTGATCCTCCTGATCGTCTACCGCTCCCTGCTGCTGCCCATCGCGGTGCTGCTCACCTCAGTGTTTGCGCTGTGTGCCGCCATCCTGCTCGTGTTCGGCATGGCACAAGCTCGGCTGGATCCAGCTGAACGGCCAAAGCCAGGGCATCCTGTCCATCCTGGTGATCGGCGCGGCCACGGACTATGCGCTGCTGTACGTGGCGCGGTTCCGCGAAGCCCTGACCCACACCCGCAACCGGACCGCCGCCGTGCTGACGGCGTGGAAGTCCTCCGTGGAACCGATCCTGGCCTCCGGCGCCACGGTCATCATCGCCCTGCTCTGCCTGCTCTTCTCCGACCTGAACTCCAACAAGGGCCTGGGCCCGGTGGCTGCCGCCGGCATCCTCTGCTCGCTGTTCGCCGCACTTACCCTGCTGCCCGCCCTGATGGCGCTCCTGGGCCGGGCCGCCTTCTGGCCGTTCCGCCCCAAGCTGGTCCCGGAGGATCAGCGGGAACCCGAACTCGTCACCGGCCTGGAAGGGCAGAAGGGCATCTGGCGGGCCACCGGTTCGCTGGTTTCCCGCCGTCCGCGCACCGTGTGGATCGCCTCCGTCCTCCTGCTGCTGGTGGCGTCGGCCGGCATCCTGCAGCTCAAGGCAAACGGCGTCCCGCAGACGGACGTCATCCTCACCGCGTCCAACGCGGTGGACGGCCAGGACGCGCTGGCGCGGCATTTCGACGCCGGCAGCGGCAGCCCCGCCGTCGTGGTTGCGGACGAAAGCAAGGCTGAAGAGGTGCTCGCGAAGGTCAAAGCGGCCGACGGCGTGGGAGACGCCTATCTCCTCGCTGCGGGAAGTGTCGCCCATCACCGGCGCCCCCGGGACTCCCAGTGACCCGGACGTCCGCGAGGGCAAGGTGCTGATCAACGCCACGCTCAACTACGCCGCGGATTCCATCGAGGCCGAGGACGCCGTCAAGGCACTGCGTGAGGATGTGAAGGCAGTTGACGCCGGCGCACTGGTGGGTGGCGTGACCGCCACGGCGCTGGATACCAACACCACGGCCCAGCGCGACCTGGTGATCATCATCCCCGTGGTGCTCGTGGTCATCCTCTTTATCCTGATGCTGTTGCTGCGCTCGGTGGTGGCGCCGGTCCTGCTGGTGCTCTCCGTGGTGCTGTCCTACGGCGCGGCCATGGGCGTCTCTGCGCTCGTCTTCAACAACCTCCTGGGTTTCCCGGGTGCCGACGCGACGGTGCCGCTGTTCGGGTTCGTCTTCCTGGTTGCCCTGGGCGTGGACTACAACATCTTCCTGATGAGCCGGGTGCGGGAGGAGTCGCTGAAGCACGGGACCCGGCCGGGCATCCTGCGCGGGCTCGGCGTGACCGGCGGAGTGATCACCTCCGCCGGCGTGGTGCTGGCTGCCACTTTCGCGGCCCTGAGCATCATCCCCATCATGTTCCTGGTGCAGCTGGCGTTCATCGTGGCCTTCGGCGTGCTGCTGGATACCGTCCTGGTGCGCTCGCTGCTGGTCCCCGCCCTGGCGTACGACATCGGCCCGCGGATCTGGTGGCCCAGCAAGCTGGGGCGGCCGGAGCTTGACGCGGCCGTGCAGCGGGACACCGCCCGCGATCCGGAGCTTGAAGCCGAGGGCGCCGGCCGCAGGTAGGGCGGGCCCGGGCTGCTGGGCGACGGCGTAACCCTCAGCCCTGCGCGCCGCCACCAGGCCACCGTGGCCGCGGCTGCTTCCGGGAGGGGCGTGGGGCGGAGGCCCAGGGCGGCCTGGCTCGCGGCGGAGTCCATCACGAACGGCCTGTCGAACTGGTAGAGGGTTTCTGCGAGCTCCCGGAGATCCTTCGAAAAGACGCCCATGGCCCGGAGCGCCCACCCCGGGATGGCTCCCAACCTGGGCGCGGCCGCTCCGCCGGCTTCTGCAAACGCTGTGGCCAACTGCCGCTGCGTTACTGCCGGCCCGGTGGGGGCGTGCCAAACCTTATTCCAGAGCGCCGGCGTCTGCGCGGCGCGGATCATCGCCGCCGCGAGGTCCGGGACGTAGGTGAACGAGTGGGGCTGGTCCGTGCTGCCGATGACCCACAGTTTCTTTCCGGCCAGGACCGGCGAAACCATGCGCTCGCCGCCGTGGGAGTTCCGGACGCGCGGGCCGAAGAAGTCGCCGGCAACCACGCTGACGGTGTTGGCGGGCGAGGCGTCCCTGGCCCGGAGCAGTTCGGTGCGGACCCCCCGCTTGCCGCCCTGTGCGGTCCGCGGCCCCGCCTCGGTCATCGGGCGGTCCGGCTCGCTGTAGGAGTAAAGGCTTTCAGGGAAGACGACGACGGCGCCCGCCTCGGCCGCCGCGGCCAGCACCGTTTGTTCGGCCCGGGGGAGTTCCGCCCGCCATGCGTCCGCCGTGTACGAGGAGCCGTGGATGCAGTGGAAGACGGCGGTGGCGCCAGCGAAAGCGTCCCGCACCTGGCTGGCGTCCTGGACATCGGCGGCCAGCCGCTCCACCAGCGGATGCTCGGGGCCGCTGCCTGAACGCGTAAGGACCCTGACGCGCTTGCCCTGCCCGGCCAACTGTTCTGCCACCGTCCAGCCAACAGGGCCTGCTCCGGTGACCACGTATAGATCGTTCATGACTTCCCCTCCAGGACTCATTCATTTTGAGAGCACTGCTCTCCACTAAGCGTGCGCCCCGTTCCGGAAAACGTCAAGAGCAGTGCTCTCAATTGTTGACACTGCTCTGCTTTGTGCGAAGCTGGACCCATGAGCGACGCTGCCGCCAGCGCGGAAACAACCCTTCGAACGCCCCGGGAGCGGGCGCGCGCCCAGACCATTGCGGACATCGTCCGGCTGGGCCGGGAGCACCTGGCCACCCACGGTGCGGCGGCGTCTGTCGCTCCGCGCGGTGGCGAGGGACCTGGGCGTGGTGTCCTCCGCCATCTACCGCTATGTGGCCAACCGCGACGAACTCCTCACGCTCCTGCTGGTTGACGCCTACAACGACCTCGGCGATGCGGTGGATGCCGCTGTCAACGCTGAGCCGGAGCATGACTTCGCACGGAGGTTTACAGCGCTGGGGCTGGCCGTCCGGAACTGGGCATTGCGTGAGCCGGCGCGCTACGGACTGCTGTTCGGCAGCCCCGTGCCCGGCTACCGGGCCCCCGCCAGCCAAACTGAAGCGCCCGGCACGCGGGTGATCTACAGCCTGGTGGGGATTCTCGACGCCGCCTACCGCGCCGGTGAACTGTCGCCGCCGCCGGCGCGTGCCGCCGTCGTGCCCTCCGCCTTGGCCGCCGACCTCGAGGCGATCCGCGCGCGGCTGGGGCTCGCCGTACCTGACGGGCTGATTGCGAACGGTGTGCTCGTGTGGACGTCGCTGTTTGGCGCCGTGAGCTTCGAGGTGTTTGGCCAATATGGCCCGGACACGTTCAGTGCACGCGATCAATTGTTCGAGCACCACCTTGCCGTCCTCGCGGGGATGGCGGGCTTCCGGGAGGGCTGATTGGCAACCCCTGTTTCGCCCCGCCCGTGCTGAGTAGACTCCAACTGCGCCCAGGTGGACGCGGAACCTCAAAGGAGAGACCAGTCATGACTGAGAACGCCGCACGTGACGAAGAGCCCCGCAAGGCCAGCAGCGCGCCTGGCCTGGAGGGCGAGGGTGGCCAGTATGTGGAAGGCGATTACGGCGACGCCGGCGCGGTGGGCGGTGCCGAGGAGCAGCCCGAGGAGGGCGACTATCCGGAGGGCAACTACGGCGACGCCGGCACCGTGGGACCGGCCGTGGTGCAGAGGCCGCCCGCGAGGTTGAGGAGGACGAGGAGAAGAACTCGTAGGTCTCCCCGCCCGGTTTCCTGAGCCTTTTGGCAGCCCGTTCACGCACAGCGAACGGGCTGCCCTTGCGTGCGCTTTCCTCCCCTGCAGGCCCGTCATTCCGGGGGATGCCGCCACCTCATGCTGCGATTGCAGATATCCAAAGTTGAGCGCACTTCGCTCAACTTTGGATTGACATCGAGGGTGCCCTGAGTAAAGTTGAGTGCAGAACGCTCAATGAGGGGCGCCAGCAAGTTTCCAAGGAAAGAAGGAAGCAACACATGTCACGTGCAGTAGGTATCGACCTCGGAACCACCAACTCCGTCGTCTCCGTTCTCGAAGGTGGCGAGCCCACCGTTATTGCCAACGCCGAGGGTGGCCGCACCACGCCGTCCGTCGTTGCATTCTCCAAGACCGGCGAAGTCCTGGTGGGCGAGATCGCCAAGCGCCAGGCCGTCAACAACATCGACCGCACCATCGCCTCCGTCAAGCGCCACATGGGCACCGACTGGTCCGTCGCGATCGACGACAAGAAGTACACCGCGCAGGAAATCTCCGCCCGCGTGCTGATGAAGCTGAAGAACGACGCCGAGTCCTACCTCGGTGAAAAGGTCACCGACGCCGTGATCACCGTTCCGGCCTACTTCAACGACGCCGAGCGCCAGGCCACCAAGGAAGCCGGCGAAATCGCTGGCCTGAACGTCCTGCGCATCGTCAACGAGCCCACCGCCGCAGCACTCGCCTACGGCCTGGACAAGGGCAAGGAAGACGAACTCATCCTGGTCTTCGACCTCGGCGGCGGCACGTTCGACGTCTCCCTGCTCGAAGTTGGCAAGGACGAAGACAACTTCTCCACCATCCAGGTCCGCGCCACCGCCGGTGACAACCGCCTCGGCGGCGACGACTGGGACCAGCGCGTTGTTGACTACCTGCTGAACCAGCTCAAGGTCAAGGGCATCGACCTGTCCAAGGACAAGATCGCCCTGCAGCGTCTCCGCGAAGCTGCCGAGCAGGCCAAGAAGGAACTGTCCTCCTCCACCAGCACCAACGTCTCCCTCCAGTACCTCTCCGTCACCCCCGACGGCCCGGTCCACCTGGACGAGCAGCTGACCCGCGCCAAGTTCCAGGACCTCACCAAGGACCTGCTCGAGCGCACCAAGAAGCCGTTCCACGACGTCATCAAGGAAGCCGGCATCAAGCTCTCCGAGATCGACCACATCGTGCTCGTCGGCGGTTCCACCCGTATGCCCGCCGTCTACGACCTGGTCAAGGAACTGGCCGGCGGCAAGGAGCCCAACAAGGGCGTCAACCCGGATGAGGTCGTCGCAGTGGGCGCCGCGCTCCAGGCCGGTGTCCTGAAGGGCGAGCGCAAGGACGTCCTGCTGATCGACGTCACCCCGCTGTCCCTGGGCATCGAAACCAAGGGCGGTGTCATGACGCACCTGATCGAGCGCAACACGGCCATCCCCACGAAGCGGTCCGAGACCTTCACCACGGCAGACGACAACCAGCCGTCCGTGGCCATCCAGGTCTTCCAGGGCGAGCGCGAGTTCACCCGCGACAACAAGCCGCTGGGCACGTTCGAACTGACCGGCATCGCGCCGGCTCCGCGCGGCGTCCCGCAGGTTGAGGTCACCTTCGACATCGACGCCAACGGCATCGTGCACGTCTCCGCGAAGGACAAGGGCACCGGCAAGGAACAGTCCATGACCATCACGGGCGGCACCGCGCTCTCCAAGGAAGACATTGACCGCATGGTCAAGGACGCCGAGGAGCACGCAGCCGAGGACAAGGCCCGCCGCGAGGCAACCGACACCCGCAACACGGCCGAGCAGCTCGCCTACTCCGTGGACAAGCTGATCGCCGACAACGCCGACAAGCTGCCTGAAGAGGTCAAGACCGAGGTCCAGGCCGACGTCGACGCCCTCAAGAAGGCGCTCGAAGGCACGGATGACGCCGCCGTGAAGACCGCGTTTGAGAAGCTGCAGGCTTCCCAGAGCAAGCTCGGCGAGGCCATCTACGCCCAGGCCGGTTCCCCGGACGGCGCCACCGGCGCTGCAGGTGCTGAAGGCGCTCCCGCAGGTGCTGCAGGCGGCGAGAAGGCTGCCGACGAGGACATCGTCGACGCCGAGATCATCGACGAAGACGAAGCGAAGAAGTAGCCATGCCGCACCACGGTAACGAGGAAGAGCACAACTCTTCCGCAAGCCAGGAAGCCGAGGAGCTTCAGGCCAGCGGCCACCAGGAGCCGGTCATCCGGGACAACCGCAAGGTTGACCCGGTGACCGGGCAGGCCAGGCACCCGGAGGGCGAACACCACGCTGCGGCTGAGTCCCCGGCTGGTCCGGGCTCGCGCAGAGATTCCGACGGCGATGCCCTCGCCCAGGCCGAGGAGATCCTCAACGGCATCGAGGTGCCGGCTGAGGAATCCGTGGCCCAGGGTGCAGGACACGCGGAAGCTGCCGAGCTGAAGAACGACCTTCTCCGCCTCCAGGCTGAATACGTCAACTACCGCAAGCGCGTTGAACGCGACCGTGCCGTGGCAGGGGAAATGGCCGTCATCGGCGTCCTGAACTCCCTGCTTCCGGTCCTGGACGACATCGACGCCGCCCGCCAGCACGGTGACCTGACCGACGGCCCGTTCGCGGCCATCGCCACCAAGCTGGAGACCGCGCTGAAGACGTACGGCCTGGTCCGCATTGACGAGACCGGCGTGGAGTTCGATCCCACGATCCACGAGGCCCTGATCCAGCAGCCGGGCGAGGACATCGAGGTTGACACCGTCAGCCAGGTGCTCCGCTCCGGCTACAGGTCAGGCGAGCGCGTCCTCCGCGCAGCACAGGTTATCGTCGCAGTCCCTGCGTAGCATTACCTTCCGGTGGTTGAGCTTGTCGGAACTCCAGGTTTCGGCAAGCTCAGACCACCGACCCATTACTTTTGAAAGGAAACGCCATTGGCTAGCCAGGATTGGGTGGACAAGGACTTTTACGCGATCCTTGGTATCGCCAAGGACGCTTCCGACGCCGACATCAAGAAGGCGTACCGGAAACTTGCCCGCCAGCACCACCCGGACACCAACTCGGGGAACGCTGCGTCGGAGAAGAAGTTCAAGGACATCTCCGAGGCCTATTCGGTGCTCTCTGATCCGGACGAGCGCCAGCAGTACGACGCCATCCGCGCCATGGGCGGCGGGGCCAGGTTTGCTCCCGGCGGCGCCGGCGGCGGCAACGGCGGCTTTGAGGACATGTTCGGCGGGCTGTTCACCGGCAACGCCGGCCGCCATGCCGGCGGGTTCAGCACCTCCGGCGGCATCCCGCCCGAGTTCGCCGACCTGTTCGGCGGCGGCGCTTCGGCGGCCAGACCGGCTTCCAGCGCGGACCGCAGAAGGGCGCGGACCGCACGGCGACCACCAGCATCTCCTTCGCCGGCTCGATCCGCGGCACCACCATCGGCCTGCGCGAACCCAGCGGCGACGTCATCGACGTCCGGGTTCCCGCCGGCATCAAGGACGGCCAGAAGGTTCGCGTCCGCGGCAAGGGCCAGCCGTCGCCTGCAGGCAACGGCGACCTGATGGTTGCCGTCTCCGTCAAGCCCCACGATTTTTACACGCGCGACGGCGACAACCTCCGCATCCACGTTCCGGTCACCTTCCCGGAAGCTGCTTTGGGTGCCGACATTGAGGTGCCCACCATCGACGGCGAGAAGGTCAAGGTACGGGTTCCGGCAGGCACGCCTTCGGGCCGTACCCTGCGGGTCAAGGGCCACGGCGTGAAAACGTCCAAGGTGACCGGCGATCTGCTGGTGACCATCGACGTCGCGGTTCCCAAGAACCTGAACAAAGAGGCCGAGGCAGCCGTGAAGGCCTTCGCCGAAGCCACCGCCGACGCCGATGTCCGACAGGGCCTGGCCGCCAAGGCCCGGCTGTAAGCAGCGGAGCAGACCGTGAATATCAGTGCTGACCAGCCGATCTTCGTGATCTCGGTGGCGGCTGAACTGGCGGACATGCATCCCGCAGACACTCCGGCAGTACGACCGGCTGGGCATTGTCTCGCCCAGCCGGGCGCCGGGGAAGTCCCGCCGCTACTCGCAGCGCGACGTCAACATGCTGCGCGAAGTCCAGCGGCTCTCCCACGAAGGTGTCTCGCTTGAGGGCATCAAAAGGATCCTTGAGCTCGAGAACCAGGTGGCCGCACTCCAGCGCAAGGTGAGCGAACTGACCGAGGAGCTGGGCCGCCGTCGTGATCCCCTCGACTCGCGGATCTTCGCCGCCGGAGCCGCGGGCGATGTGGTGAGCCTGGCCCGCGGGCAGCGCCCCCGCGCGCGGTCCCAGGCCGTTGTGGTCTGGCGCCCCAAGGCGCTGGGAAACTAGGCGCTGCGGACCTGCAGCGCCGGAAAATAGAGTACTCACTACTCGTGACGGGTACGCCCCCACTGTCTTGAATGGAACTGCAGCTGGTCTCACGGCGCAGGTTCGAGTCTCTGGGGGTTTTCTCGTGTTTGGTTCTTCAGTCGTTTCGTTTGCAGGGTCCAGTGCTGGGCTGATCCTGCTTGCCATTGGGCAGACCGTGGTGGTGGTGTGCGTGTGCTTTGACATGGTGCGGGCACTCTCGGTGCCGAGATCGCACCGGCGCTACGTGGCCAGCACCGTGTTCCGGACGCTGGCCATCCCGTCCATCATCGCCACCGGAATGAGCGTGCTGATCGATGCGCTGTCCTGGTCCTGGATGGACGTGTGCATGTCCATGTTTGTGATGGTGGCCATCATCTTCCGCCTGCACCACGACAAGGACGAGGACAGCTGGTGGAAGGGCAAAGGCAAGAAACTCGCACGCTGGGCCCGCCGGCAGTTCAGCTCCGGAACGAGAGTGGCGCCCGCCATGGGTTAGCCGGAAACTCCGGACGGCTATCGCCGCTGGCCAGAGCCCGTTTATGGAGCCTGGAAAGAATTGTGTCCGGCTGTGCGGCCAAAGTTACGCGGCGGCAGATTTCCCGCAGGTTAACTCTCCGCCACCGCCTTCCCGCCGTTTCTGCCGCCCTTCTGCGGGGCGCCTGAATTTCCGCCAACCCGGGCGAACGTTCGGAAATGGTTCCGAAACCAACCACTCAGCCGCCGAAACAATTCGCTCCTACATTCATCGCAAGGGGTCACTTCTCAGGACCCCGGAGGCGAGCCGCTGACCAGCGCAGCGGCGGAGTGAGAAGCAGGTTTACATGAGGGTTACGGTCACCAAACGCGCGTTCCTTCCCCTGGCGGCGGCCGCCATGGCCACGGTCCTGGCAGGCTGCGGCAGCCAGATTGCGGACCCGGCAGCGGCAGGCTCAACCGCAAGCAGCGGCACTTCCTGTGTCAACACCTCCGGCAGCAGCATCAAAGTGGGATTCATCAACTCGCTGTCCGGCACCATGGCCATCAGCGAGAGCACCGTCTTCGACTCCCTGACCCTGGCCGCCGAAGAGATTAACGCTTCCGGCGGTGTCCTGGGCAAACAGCTTGAGGTCATCAGTGAGGACGGCGCCAGCGAACCGACCAAGTTCGCGGAGCGTGCCGGGAAACTGATCCAGCAGGACTGCACCGCAGCCGTGTTCGGCGGCTGGACCTCGTCAAGCCGCAAGGCGATGCTCCCGGTGTTTGAAGCGAACGATGCGCTGCTCTTCTACCCGGTCCAGTACGAGGGACTCGAGTCCTCCAAGAACATCTTCTACACCGGGGCCACCACCAACCAGCAGATCATTCCAGCCCTGGACTACCTGGCCGAACAGGGAACCAAGTCCCTCTTCCTGGTGGGCAGCGACTACGTCTTCCCGCGGACGGCCAACAAGATCATCCAGGCCTACGCCGCGGCCAAGGGCATCGAAATTCTGGGCGAGGAGTACGCCCCGCTCGGCTCCACGGAGTTCTCCACCATCGTCAACAAGGTCCGGGACTCCAAGGCCGATGCGGTCTTCAACACCCTCAACGGCGACAGCAACGTCGCGTTCTTCCGCCAGTACAAGAGCGTCGGGCTGAAGGCGGACAGCATGCCCGTGGTCTCGGTTTCCATCGCCGAAGAGGAGGTCCCCGGCGTCGGCCTGGACAACGTGCTGGGCCAACTGACCGCCTGGGACTACTACCAGACCCTGGATACGCCGGCCAACAAGAAATTCGTGGCGGCGTTCAAGGCGAAGTTCGGCGCCGAGCGGGTCACGAGCGACCCCATGGAGGCCGCCTACACCTCGCTGTACCTGTGGAAAGCCATGGTGGAGAAGGCAAATTCCTTTGACGTGGACAAGGTGCAGGCCGCCGCGGACGGCGTGAGCTTCGATGCGCCTGAAGGCCTGGTCACGGTCAACGGGGAGAACAACCACATCACCAAGACCCCGCGAATCGGCAAGATCAATGCGGACGGCCTGATCGACACCGTGTGGTCCTCGCCCGCGGCGGTTGAACCGGATCCCTTCCTGGCCACCTATGACTGGGCCAAGGACCTGGCCAAGTAACGGTCCACGGAAACATTGAGGAAAGGCCTGCTGGAATGGAACTCCTGATAGGGCAGATGTTCGCCGGACTCAGCCTCGGCTCCGTACTGCTCCTGGCGGCGCTGGGACTGTCGCTGACTTTCGGCCAGATGGGGGTCATCAACATGGCCCACGGTGAGTTCATGATGGCCGGCGCCTACACGGCCTTTGTGGTCCAGCAGGCCATCACCGACGCCGGCGCATCGCTGCTGGTGTCCATTCCTGCAGGCTTCCTGGTGGGAGGTGCCCTGGGGCTGGTGCTTGAGGCGGTGCTGTTGCGCCGCATGTATCACCGGCCCCTGGACACCCTCCTGGTTACTTTCGGGGTGGCCCTGATCCTGCAGCAGGCGGCCCGTGACATCTTCGGCGCACCCAGCGTTGATGTCCGAGCGCCGGCCTGGCTCCAGGGGAACATCGAGCTGCTGGGCGCTCCCATCCCGCTGACCCGGCTCTTTATCCTGGGGCTCTCCCTGCTGTGCCTGGCTGGCCTGGTCCTCCTGCTGAAGGCCACGCCGCTGGGGCGCCGGATCCGGGCTGTCGTCCTTAACCGCGACCTCGCGGAAACGTCCGGGGTGTCAACGCGGCGCAGTGACCAGCTGACCTTCTTCATCGGGTCTGGCCTGGCCGGCGTCGCCGGCGTCGCGGTGACCCTGATTGGTTCAACCAGCCCGTACCTGGGCACCAACTACATCGTGGATGCCTTCCTGGTGGTGGTGGCCGGAGGCATCGGCCAGATCAAGGGGGCCGTCATCGCCGCCTTTGCCTTGGGGGTGCTTCAGTCGGTCTTCGAATACTCGACGACAGCCAGCATCGGCAAGGTCCTGCTCCTGATCGTGATTGTGGTGTTCCTGCAGCTGCGGCCGCAGGGCATCTTCAGCCTCAAGACGAGGAGCCTGGCATGAAAACACTGTTGCGCGGTCAGTGGGGCACTGCGGCCGGATTCATCCTTGGAGCCGTCCTGCTCATGGGTGTTGCGCCCGCTGTCCTTCCGGCATTCAACCTGGGCCTGCTGGGGAAGTTCCTCTGCTTTGCGATCGTGGCTGTGGGCATCGGGTTGGCCTGGGGACGCGGCGGCATGCTGACCCTGGGCCAGGGGGTGTTCTTCGGGCTCGGCGCCTACATCATGGCCATGCACATGAAGCTGGCCGATGCGTCGCTCTTCGGCGGCTCAGGCGTTCCGGACTTTATGTCCCTGTACGGCAGCGGCGAGGTGCCCGGCTGGTGGGAACCTTTCCGGAGCCCCGCGGTGACGCTCCTCGCCGTGGTCCTCGTTCCGGGGCTTGTGGCGCTGGTCCTGGGCCTGGCGATCTTCAAGCGCCGCGTCAAAGGTGCCTATTTCGCCATCCTTAGCCAGGCTCTGGCAGCCGCCTTCGCCGTGTTCCTCATTGGCCAGCAGGCCACCACCGGCGGTTCCAACGGGCTCAACGGGTTCCGGTCCTTCTTCGGTTTTGACCTCATGGACCCGAACAACAAGCTCATGCTGTACATGATCGCGGCGGTGGTCCTGCTGCTGTCGCTCGCCATTGCCCGGCAGCTGATGCACAGCCGGTTCGGCGAGCTGCTGGTTGCGGTGCGGGACCAGGAGGAGCGGGTCCGTTTCCTGGGCTACGATCCTGCCACCGTCAAGACCGTCATTTACGTGGTGGCCGCTGTCCTGGCAGGCGTTGCCGGTGCACTGTTCGTCCCGCTCGTCGGGATCATCTCACCCGCGGATGTGGGCGTGATCCCCTCCATCGCCTTCCTTATCGGCGTCGCAATCGGCGGCCGTGCCACCCTCCTGGGGCCGGTCCTCGGCGCTGTTGGCGTGGCCGCAGCCCAGTCTGGCCTGTCCTCCACGTTCCCGTCCTTTTGGGTGTACTTCCAAGGCCTGCTGTTCGTCCTGGTCATCGGGTTCATGCCAGGCGGACTTGCCTCGTTGCCCGCGCTGGTACGCCGGCGCCGCCGAACCCCGGACGAAGCAACAGCCCCCGGAGCGTCGAGCCCCGGAGCATCTTCGCCGCCGGCACCAGATACGGCGGCGCCACAATCCGACGTTGAAGCGCAGGCCACAGCGCCTGAGGAGGTCAGCAGATGAGCACACCCACGCTGCTCCCTGAGGGGGAGCCGCAGGCCGGGGGACTGCGGCACGGCCGGCCCAAGTACCTCGAAATCCGTGACCTCTCGGTGTCCTTCGACGGGTTCCTTGCGGTGGACAAGGTCAACCTCAACGTGATCCAGGGCGACCTGCGCTTCCTGATCGGCCCCAACGGTGCCGGGAAAACGACGGTGATTGATGCGATCACTGGTCTGGTGCCGGCCACGGGATCGGTAAACCACACCGGCACCGAGATCCTCGGCCGGAAGGTCCACCAGATCGCCAGGCTGGGCGTGGGGCGCACGTTCCAGACCGCAAGCGTGTTCGAGAACCTCTCCGTGCTCCAGAACCTCGACATCGCTGCAGGCTCGGCCCGCGGCCCGCTTCAGATGCTGCGCCGCCGAAAGTCCGTGGAACCCGCCGTGGAAGAGGCGCTGGCCATCATTGGACTGGAAGGCGCGGCGCACAAGCAAGCAGGCATCCTCGCGCACGGACAGAAGCAATGGCTGGAAATCGGCATGCTGCTGGTGCAGAACTCAGACGTCCTCCTGCTCGATGAGCCGATCGCAGGCATGAGCCAGGATGAGCGGGAGGAAACCGGAGCACTGCTCCGCCGTATCGCGGCCAGCCGGATCACCCTGGTCATTGAGCACGACATGGACTTTGTCCGGGAGTACGCCACGTCAGTCTGTGTCCTTGCCGCCGGCAAAGTGCTCAGCGAAGGGAGCGTAGCCCAGGTGCAGGCAGATCCTAAAGTGCAGGAGGTCTATCTGGGGACCTCGGGAACGGAAGGCCACTGATGCTGGAAATTGACAACGTGCAGACCGGTTACGGCCGCACCCAGGTGATCTCCGGGGTGAGCGTAACGGTCCCGGACGGAGCCGTTGTCTCTGTCCTGGGGCACAACGGCGCCGGCAAAACAACGCTCCTGCGTGCCGTCGTCGGACTCCTCAAACCCACGGCAGGGCGCATTACCCTGGACGGGGAAGATATCTCGGGCCTCCGCCCGCACCAACGGGTGGCGCGGGGCATGGCCTATGTGCCGCAGGGACAGCAGTCGTTCGGGCAGCTTACTGTGATGGAGAATCTGCAGCTCATCGCGGACGGCCGCCGGAACGGCACGGAACGCGTCGCGGAGGCCCTCGACATGTTTCCCGCGCTCCGGCCGCTGCTGGGCCGGCGGGCCGGGCTGCTGTCGGGCGGCCAGCGGCAGCAGCTGGCCATCGCACGTGCCCTGATCACCGACCCGCGCCTGCTGATCCTGGACGAACCAACCGAAGGGATCCAACCCAATGTTGTGGCCGAGATCGAGGCGACCATCGTGAGTCTGTCCCAGCGCAACGGCATGAGTATTCTCCTGGTGGAACAGCACATCGGCTTTGCCCTCCATGCGGCGGACAGCTACTACGTCCTCGCAGCCGGAAGGGTCTCGTCCTCAGGAGATGGCGGCGCCGGCTCGGCCGCCAGTGTGCGGCAGGCGATGCTCATCTGAGTGCTCGATCACCGGAACGCCGTTTACTGGGTGGTTCAGAACCGATCTGGCGTCGGGGCCGGAACGTCAATGGCCCTGTACAGTTCCGAGCCAACACTCGATGCTGATATCTAACGGATTGTTTTCATCCGGAGCGAGTCCACACAACGAAGTGAGGAAAGCCCGTGCAGTTCCATCACCACGGTTACGTGTCCGGGGACCCGAGGGTCCAGCCAGCAGCCGGCGTCGGCCTTAATCGCCCCGAGGAACTTCCGGACGAAGTCGATGTGCTGATCGTGGGAACCGGCCCCGCGGGCATGCTCGCCGCCGCGCAGCTCTCCCGGTTCCCGGGGGTCACCACCCGAATCCTTGAGCGCCGCCCCGGGCGGCTGGTCATCGGCCAGGCAGACGGCATCCAGGCCCGGAGCGTGGAGACATTCCAGGCCTTTGGCTTCGCCGAGCGGATCATCGCCGAGGCGTACCGCATCACCGAGATGGCGTTCTGGAAGCCGGACCCGGCAGACCACTCCCGGATCATCCGGGCCGCGCGTACTGAGGACGATCCCCATGGAATCAGCGAGTTCCCGCACCTGATCGTCAACCAGGCCCGCGTGCTGGACTACTTCGCCGAGTACATGGCCAACTCTCCCGCCCGGATGAAGCCGGACTACGGCTACGAGTTCCGCCGCCTCGAAATCGGCGGGGGAGACTACCCGGTCACCGTGACGCTCCTCCACACCGATGGCCAGAGCGAGGGCCAGGAACGGACTGTGCGGGCCAAATACGTTGTCGGGGCGGACGGTGCGCGCAGCAAGGTGCGCGAATCGATTGGCTGCACCATGGCCGGAGACCAGGCCCATCACGCCTGGGGAGTGATGGACGTCCTCGCGGTCACGGACTTCCCCGACATCCGGACAAAATGCGCCATCCAGTCCGGGGCCGGCGGGAGCATCCTGCTGATCCCGCGCGAGGGCGGCCACCTCTTCCGCATGTACGTGGACCTGGGCGAGGTTGCCGAAGCCGACCATAAAGCCGTGCGGAGCACCACCATCGACCAGATCATCGCCCACGCGAACGCCATCCTGCACCCCTACAGCCTGGACGTCCGCAACGTCGCGTGGCACAGCGTGTACGAAGTGGCCCACCGCCTCACGGACCGGTTCGACGACGTCCTGCCGGAGGAGCGTGCAACCCGCACCCCGCGCGTGTTCATCATGGGCGACGCCTGCCACACGCACAGCGCCAAGGCCGGCCAGGGCATGAATGTTTCGCTGCAGGACGGGTTCAACCTCGGCTGGAAGCTGGGCCACGTGCTGGAGGGCCGCAGCCCGGAGACCCTGCTGGCCACGTACTCGGACGAGCGCCAGGTGGTGGCCAAGAACCTCATCGACTTCGACAAGGTCTGGTCAACCATGATGGCCAAGAAGCCGGAGGAATTCGAGAGTCCTTCCGAGCTGGAGGACTTCTATGTGCGCACTGCCGAGTTCCCTGCAGGCTTCATGACCGAGTACGCGCCGTCCATCCTCACCGCCGAAGCCACGCACCAGGAACTGGCTGCCGGGTTCCCCATCGGGAAACGGTTCAAGTCCGCGCCGGTGCGGCGGGTCTGCGACACCAACCCCATGCAGCTTGGCCACCACGCCACAGCTGACGGCCGCTGGCGCATCTACGTCTTCGCGGACGCAGCTCTTCCGGCAGGAGGGGAGCAGTCCCCGTCACCCACCACGGACCTGGCCGAGTGGCTCGCGAACTCGCCCGAATCGCCGCTCGGCGCAACGCCGTCGGGCGCTGACCCTGATGCGTGGTTCGACGTGAAGGTGATCTACCAGCAGGACCACACGCACGGTGGATATCGGCGCCGTGCCGGCGGTGTTCAAGCCGCATGTTGGGCCGTTCCGGCTGACGGACTACGAGAAGGTCTACGCCACCGATCCCAAAGCTGACATCTTCGAGCTGCGGGGCCTGGACCGCGGTGGTGTTGTGGTGGTGGTGCGGCCGGACCAGTACGTGGCCAACGTGCTGCCCCTGACGGCGACGGCGGAGCTCGCCGCCTTCTTCGGCCCCTCCTGCCTGCCCGCAAGACCGGCCTGAGCCATTGCCCGGACAGGGCCTGGATCCGGCGTGAAATAAGGGGCGGAAGCCGCCGCCCGAGGTACCTCTGACCGGGTCCCGTTTTGGCGCCGTGTACTAGCATGAGATTTCATGGCTGAACAAGAAGACACGCGGCGACACTTCAGACGAACCACCGAAAGCGCTGGTCCCACGCAGTCAGCTCGGCGGTACGGACCGCAAGCGCGGCGGCCCGGAATTCGAGAACCGCCCGCCTGTTTCCAGCCAGGAACTCAGCCGCGGGCCCCGCCGAACTCGTCGAGGAGCGCAAGCCCAAGGTCAACTGGCGCGTGTTCATCATTGCGTCGGTCATCATCATCGCCTTCTCCGTCTGGGCCATGCTGGTTCCGGCCACAGCACAGTCCACCATGAAGACCGTGGTGGCCTGGATCGCGGAGAACCTCGGCTGGTTCTACGTCCTCACCGTCACCGTGGTGATCGGGTTTGTGCTGTGGGTGGCGCTGTCCAAGGAAGGCTCGGTCCGCCTCGGTCCGGACCACTCCCGTCCGCAGTACAAGCTCTTCACCTGGGTGGCCATGCTGTTCGCCGCCGGTGTGGGCATCGACATGCTGTTCTACTCCGTGACCGGACCGATCACCCAGTACATGATGCCGCCCGTGGGCGAAGGCCAGACGCCGGCCGCAGCCCAGGACGCCGTGGTGTGGACCATGTTCCACTACGGCATCGCCGGCTGGGCCATGTATCGCTCCTCGGCATGGCCATGGGGTATTTCGCCTACCGCTGGGGCATGCCGCTGTCCATCCGGGCGGCCCTGTACCCGCTGCTGGGCAAACGCGTCCGCGGCGGCATCGGCGACACGATCGACATCGTCACCCTGGTGGGCACCGTCTTCGGTGTGGCCACGTCCATGGGGATCGGCGTGGTGCTGCTGAACGTCGGCTTCGCCATCCTGTTCGGCCTGCAGGAGGGACTGGCGCTGCAGATCGCCCTGGTGATTGTCGCCGTCGTGCTGACCATCGCGGCGTGCACCTCCGGCGTGGACAAGGGGATCCGCTGGATCTCCGAGCTGAACATCTGGAGTGCCGCGGCCATGCTGCTGTACATCCTGGTGACCGGCCAGACCTCGTTCCTGCTCAACTCCATGGTGGAGAACATTGGCCGGTTCGTGTTTACCCTGCCGGACCGCACCCTGCAGACCTTCGCCTACGAGGAGGGCGGTTCGGAATGGATGGCCGGCTGGACCCTGTTCTTCTGGGCCTTCTGGCTGGCCTGGGGTCCGTTCGTGGGCCTGTTCCTGGCGCGCATCTCGCGCGGCCGGACGCTGCGGGAGTTCGTCATCGCCGCCATCACCGCCCCGGTGCTGTGCGACTTCCTGATTGTGAGCATCTTCGGCAACAGCGCCATGCACGAGGTCCTGAACGGGAACACGGAGTTCGCGCAGCTGGCCATGGACAGCCCGGAAGAGGGCTGGTACGCCCTGCTGAATATGTTCCCCGGCGCCGGCTTCCTGATCGGCCTGGGCACGTTGTCCGGCATGCTGTTCTACCTCACCAGCGCCAACTCCGGCGCCATGGTGATGTCCAACTTCTCCTCCACCATCCCGGATCCCGTCCCAGGACGGCGCCAAATGGCTGCGGATCTTCTGGGCGATCCTCACCGCGGTGCTGACCATCGCGATGCTGGTGGCCGGCGGCGTGACCACCATGGAGTACGCCACGCTGATCTTCGCCCTCCCGGTGACCATCATCGCCTGGCTGGTGATGGCCTCCTTCTCGAAGGCCCTGCGCATGGAACGGGCCGAGCGCGAGGGCCAGGTCCTGCGCAGGCAGTCGACGGCGGCGCACGGCGGCATGGTGCCGGACCGCACCTGGCGCCAGCGGCTGGCCGGGATGCGCTCCTACCCGTCCAAGAAGCAGGTGGCCCAGTTCATGGAACGCATTGTGCAGCCGGCGCTGGCGGATGTGCTCAGGGAGTTCACCAAGCAGGGCTATGAGGCCACCCTGGACGTCGTTCCCAACGAGGAAGCCAACATCTCCAGCCACGCACTGGTGGTCAGCATCCCGAACCACCGCGATTTCCACTACCAGGTCCAGGCGGTAGAGGCGCCGGTGCCCATGTTCGGCGGCCGCATGTCCCGCGAAACGGACGTCTACTACCGCGTGGAGGTCTTCGCGCAGACCGGCTCCGAGGGCTACGACCTGATGGGCGTGACCCACCAGCAGATCATCGACGACGTCCTGGACCGCTACGAGGCCCACCTGGGGTTCCTGACCTACTCCACCCAGCACGACTACGCCTCGGTGCTCACGCCGCCCATGCCCACTGCCACAGGCTCCATCGCCGTGGTGAAGCCTGCAGAGGGCGACGGTGCGGACGCGCCAAGGAGTGACGCGCCGCCGCCAGGGCGTGCCGCGGGCCGGCGGTCGCGCCGGTTCAGCTGCTGAGCGCCCGGGCGGTCCGGTGGTCGGCGGCGGGGTAGACGCCCAGGATGCGGACTTCGGTGGTGAAGAAGTCCAGCTCTTCGAGGGCCAGCCGCAGCGGCAGGTCCTCGGGGTGGCCCTCCACGTCCACCATGAACATGGTGGCGGCGAACTCGTCGCCCACCATGTAGCTCTCCAGCCGCGTCATGTTCACGCCGTTGGTGGCGAACCCGCCCAGCGCCTTGAACAGCGCGGACGGGACGTTCCGGACGCGGAACACAAAGCTGGTCACTGCCGGCCCGGACAACTCGTCCCGGGTGGGCAGTTCCTTTTCGCGGGCCAGGACCACAAAACGCGTGGTGTTGGAGGGATCGTCCTCCACCCGCGATGCCAGCACCTCGAGGCCGTAGATCTGGGCCGCGAGCGGGGGAGCGAGGGACAGTTTGGTGGGGTCGTTCCATTCGCGGACTTCGCGGGCGGAGCCGGCGGTGTCGCCGGCAATGACGGGCCGGAGTCCGGCGTCGCGGATCAGGCGGCGGCACTGGCCCAGGGCGTGGATGTGGCTGTGGACCTCGGTGGCGCCCTCGATGGTGCTGCCCGGGATGCCCAGCAGGTCGAAGTGGATGGGCAGGAAGAACTCGCCCACGATCTGCAGGTGCGACTGGGGGAGCAGGATGTGGATGTCCGCCACCCGGCCGGCAATCGAGTTCTCGATGGGGATCATGGCCAGCTCGGCCTCACCGCTCGATACCAGCTCGAAAGCGTCCTCGAAGCTGGCGCACGGAACGCTTTCCAGCTCGGGGAACATCTGCATGCACGCGATATTGGAGTTGGCGCCGGGCTCACCCTGGTACGCAATCTTCTGGGCCATGGTCCGTATGGTTTCACGGTAAGGGCCCAGCCGCCCAACCGGCCTGCAGGAATGTCACCATTCGGGCGGCGAAACCTATTGCGACCGTCCCGGAAAGCTGAGTTAGAACAATCGTTGATACCATTTCTGTGTTGAACATTCAATGAATTTGAGGAGACAGTGTGGACGCGCGGCTTGAAGCCATCCGGAATACGGTACTGGCGCGAAACCCCGGTGAGGCTGAATTCCACCAGGCTGTGACCGAGGTTTTCGAGAGTCTCGGACCCGTCCACGACAGGCACCCTGAGCTGCTCGAAGCCGCCATCCTGGAGCGGCTGTGCGAGCCCGAGCGCCAGATCATCTTCCGCGTGCCGTGGACCGACGACTCCGGCCGCGTGCAGATCAACCGGGGCTTCCGGGTTGAATTCAACTCCGCCCTCGGCCCCTACAAAGGCGGCCTGCGCTTCCACCCCTCGGTCTACCTCGGCATCGTCAAGTTCCTGGGCTTCGAGCAGATCTTCAAGAACGCCCTCACCGGAATGCCCATCGGCGGCGGCAAAGGCGGCTCGGACTTCGACCCCCGCGGCCGCAGCGATGCTGAAATCATGCGGTTCTGCCAGTCCTTCATGACTGAGCTGTACCGCCACATCGGCGAGTACACCGACGTGCCGGCCGGCGACATCGGCGTGGGCGGACGCGAAATCGGCTACCTCTTCGGCCAGTACAAGCGCATCACCAACCGCTACGAATCCGGCGTCCTGACGGGCAAGGGAATTTCCTGGGGCGGCTCCCTGGTACGTCCGGAAGCCACCGGCTACGGCACCGTCATCTTCACCCAGGAGATGCTGAAAACCCGCGGAATGTCCTTCGACGGCCAGCGCGTTGTGGTGTCCGGTTCCGGCAACGTAGCCATCAACGCCATCGCCAAGGCACAGACGCTGGGTGCCAGCGTGGTGGCCTGCTCCGACTCCTCCGGCTACATCGTGGACGAGGCGGGAATCGACGTCGGGCTTCTGCGCGAGATCAAGGAAGTGGAGCGCGGACGCCTCAAGGATTACGCCGTCCGCCGTCCCGGCGTTTCCTACGTGGAAGCCGGGTCCGTATGGGACGTCGACGCCAAGGTGGCGCTGCCCTGCGCCACGCAGAACGAGCTCGACGGCGATGCTGCCGCGCGGCTGGTCCGCAACGGCCTCGTCGCGATCGGTGAAGGTGCCAACATGCCCTCCACCCGTGACGCAGTGTCAGTGTTCCAGGACGCCGGGGTGCTGTTCGGCCCGGGCAAGGCGGCCAACGCAGGCGGCGTCGCGACGTCGGCGCTTGAGATGCAGCAGAACGCCAGCCGTGACTCCTGGAGCTTCGAGCACACCGAACAGCGGCTCACCGAAATCATGGTGGGGATCCATGACCGCTGCGCTTCCACCGCGGACGAATACGGCGAGCCTGGCAACTATGTGCTGGGCGCCAACATCGGCGGCTTCGTCAAGGTAGCCGACGCCATGCTTGCGCAGGGGCTCATCTAGCGCATACCCAACACACTCAGCACCACCAACGCGTCACAGCGGCCACCGACCCACCATGGGTCGGTGGCCGCTTGCGTTGTGGCGTGAAACAAGAAGTTAACATCCCTGTCCGACGCTCGTAATGCCGTCTTGGATACTCTGGTGCAACAAGGTTTACTAGTAGCTAACACCAACCGGACAGGAATGTTTCGATGACCAGTGTCGCAACCCCTGCTGTATCCCGAACGCCCATACCTCCAGCGGCCGGACCTGAGAGCCTGCCAGCTCCGGTCCAGCTGCCTGCAACCGACAGAATTTCCCTGGCAGACATCGCCCGCGCGCACGATGTCCGTTTCCTGCTGGCCACTTTTGTGGACATGACCGGCAAGCCCTGCGCCAAGCTGGTGCCGGTGGAAGCCGCCGATGAGCTGGAAGCCGGGGCCATGGGCTTCGCCGGCTACGCGGCCGGGCTGATCGGCCAGAAGCCGCAGGACGCGGACCTGATCGCCGTGCCGGACCTGGCCTCCTTCACGCCTGTGCCCTTCATCAAGGAGGGCCTGGCCATCATCCATTGCGACCCGCACGTCAACGGCAAGCCCTGGCCCTACGCGCCGCGCGTGATCCTGAAGAACACCCTGGCCCGGCTGGCCGGGCAGGGCATGCAGGCGAAGATCGGCGCCGAGGTGGAATACTTCCTGGTCAACAAGAACGACGACGGGACGCTGAGTACCGCCGATTCCCGCGATGACTCGCCCCGCCCCTGCTACGACGCCCGCGGCGTCACCCGCATGTACGACCACCTCACCTCGATCTCCGAGGCGATGAACTCCCTGGGCTGGGGCAACTACGCGAACGACCACGAGGACGCGGCCGGCCAGTTCGAACAGAACTTCAACTACGCCGATGCCCTGACCACGGCGGACCGGGTGGTCAGCCTCCGCTACATCCTCAACATCCTGGCCGAGCAGCGCGGCATGACCGCCACCTTCATGCCGAAGCCGTTCACGGACCGGACAGGCACCGGCCTGCACTTCCACCTGTCGCTGTGGTCCGGCGCCGAGGCGCTGTTCCCGGGTAAAGACGGAACCGTGAACACGGAAGGAGCAGACGGCCGCGGACTTGGGCTGTCCGGGCTCGCCTATTCGTTCATCGGCGGCATCCTGGAACACGCGCCCGCGCTGCAGGCCTTCCTGGCTCCGACCGTGAATTCCTACAAGCGCTCGGGTGCCACCACCAGTTCCTCCGGCGCCACCTGGTCGCCGCGGAAGGCGTCCTTCGGCGGCAACGACCGCACCCACATGATCCGCGTCCCGGACAACAAGCGGATCGAACTCCGCTCGGGCGACGGGTCGGCCAACCCGTACCTGGCCATCGCCACCGCCATTTCCGCGGGCCTGGACGGCGTGGATCGGGCCGTCGATCCCGGGCTGCCTTCCGGCCCGGGCGAGTCCAAGCCGGACGCGCACCTGCTGCCGGCAACGCTGCTTCACGCCGTCGAGGCGCTCCGCCGGGATCCGGTGATCCTGGCCAGCCTCAGCGGCGACGCCGAGATCGGCAGGTACTACGCGGACGCCAAGGAAGAGGAATTCCTGACATGGCACAACCAGGTCAGCGACTGGGAAATCCGCACGTATTTGACGTCCATCTAGCCCGTCGTCGATCTGGCCGCCAGTACCTACCAGGCCCTATTAGGAACCACCACAAGTAAAGGACACACCATGTGTGGAATTGCCGCGCTGCAGCTGCGCAACCCCTTGCTGCACCCCCAGATGGGCAGCCTCCTGTCCTCCATGATGTGCCAGATCGTGGACCGCGGACCGGACTCCGCCGGCCTGGCCGTGTACAACACCCCCGGCCTCGTCTCGCCCGGGACCTCGACCCTCAGCCTCCTGGGCAAGGACCAGGGAATGCCGCTGGACGCGATCACCAGGGAACTCGAAAAGCTGCTGCCGTCCTCCGCCGCCACTGCCGTGCGAGTGGTGGGCGACACCACCCTGGTGAGCGCCGCCGTCGGGACTGACCTGCTGGTGAAGGCGGTCAGCGAAACCCTTCCCGGGTCCACCATCATCGGCCGCGGAGAGCACGTGGCCGTGATGAAGAGTGTGGGCCACCCGATGGAGATTGCGGCCGAGCACGGGCTGGAGGCGATGGCGGGCAGCCAGGGCCTCTCCCACACCCGGATGGCCACCGAGTCCGCCGTGACCGCCGGCGGCTCCCACCCCTTCTCCGTGGCCGACGATCTCTGCCTGGTCCACAACGGCTCCTTCTCCAACCACGCCACCGTGCGGCGGGACCTCAAACGCGAAGGCGTGGTGTTCGACTCGGAAAACGACACCGAGGTGGGCGCCCGCTACGTGGCCTCCCGCCTGCAGCAGGGCGACACCCTCGAAGAGGCCCTGGTCAACCTCGGCAAGGTCCTCGACGGTTTCTACACGCTGGTGGTGACCACCGCGGACAGCATGGCCGTGGTCCGGGACCCCATCGCCTGCAAGCCGGCCATCATCGCCGAAACGGACGACTACGTGGCCATGGCCTCCGAATACCGTGCCCTGGCAGCCCTGCCCGGCATCGAAAACGCCCGCATCTTTGAACCGGAACCCGGAAAGGTCTACACATGGTCACTCTGACAGCCCCCGAAACCAGCACCACCGAAGCAGCGGCAGCCCAGCAGGTCGAAACTGCAGACGCGTTGAGCGCCGATGCAGTCTGGACACTTTCAGTGTCGATCTGGCCGGCAGCCCGGTCCGCGAACTCAACCAGGCCCTCCACAACGCCGTTGACGGACAGTCCTGGACAGTCACCAGCCCCGAAGGCAAGCACAGCCTCGCCGTCGGCATCAACGCCGACGTCACGGTGACCATCGACGGCCACGCCGGCTACTACGCAGCCGGGATGCACCAAAAAGGCGACGTGACCATCAACGGCAATGCCGGCGTCGGCCTCGCCGAAAACATCATGTCCGGCCGCGTCCATGTGAAGGGCGATGCGTCCCAGTCCGCAGCCGCCACCGGCCACGGCGGCCTGGTGGTCATCGACGGCAACGCCAGCGCCCGCTGCGGCATCTCGATGAAAGGCGTGGACATTGTGGTGGGCGGCAACATCGGCCACATGTCCGCGTTTATGGCGCAGGCCGGACGCCTGGTGGTCTGCGGCGACGCCGGCGACGCCCTGGGCGACTCCATTTACGAGGCCAGGATCTACGTGCAGGGCACCGTGGAATCCCTCGGCGCCGACTGCATCGAAAAGCCGATGAAGGCCGAGCACCTGGCCGAACTCGGTGAACTGCTCGCCGCCGCCGGCCGCACCGACAACCCGGCCAACTTCAAGCGCTACGGCTCAGCCCGGAACCTCTACCACTTCAGCGTCCACAACTCGACGCAGTACTAGGAGCCCACCATGACCATCACCTCCGTTCCGCTTCCCGGCCAGGCGCTCCCGGCCCAGAACGTCGCTGCGCCTGACATCGCCGCGCTGGTCTTCGCGAGTCCGCCACGTTCGACCGTGCCACCATCGCCGACATCCAGCGCGCCGCCGCCACCGGTGTGTACGACATCCGCGGCTGGGGCGCCAAGCGCAAGGTCCCGCACTTCGATGACCTGCTCTTCCTCGGCGCCTCCATGTCCCGCTACCCGCTGGAGGGCTACCGCGAAAAGTGCGATACCGACGTCGTCCTCGGCGACCGGCACGCCAGCAAGCCGCTGCACCTGCAGACCCCGGTGACCATCGCGGGCATGAGCTTCGGCGCGCTCTCCGCCAACGCGAAAGAGGCGCTGGGCCGCGGCGCTTCGGAGGTGGGAACCTCCACCACAACGGGCGACGGCGGCATGACGCCTGAGGAGCGCGGCCAGTCCAAGCACCTGGTGTACCAGTACCTCCCGTCCCGCTATGGCATGAACCCGGACGACCTCCGCAAGGCGGACGCGATCGAGATCGTGCTCGGCCAGGGCGCCAAGCCCGGCGGCGGCGGCATGCTCCTGGGCCAGAAAATCACCGAACGCGTCGCCGGCATGCGCACCCTGCCCGTGGGCATCGACCAGCGCTCAGCCAGCCGCCACCCGGACTGGACCGGCCCGGACGACCTCGAAATCAAGATCGGCGAACTCCGCGAAATCACCGACTGGAAGACGCCCATCTACGTCAAAATCGGCGCCTCCCGCCCGTACTACGACACCGCTCTGGCCGTGAAGTCCGGCGCGGACGTTGTGGTGGTGGACGGCATGCAGGGCGGCACCGCCGCGACGCAGCAGGTCTTCATCGAGAACGTCGGCATCCCCACCCTCGCCGCCATCCCGCAGGCCGTTCAGGCACTCCAGGAACTCGGCGTCCACCGCAAGGTCCAGCTCATCGTGTCGGGCGGCATCCGCACCGGCGCCGACGTCGCCAAGGCCATGGCGCTTGGTGCGGACGCCGTCGCCATCGGCACCGCAGCGCTGATCGCTCTCGGTGACAACGATCCCCGCTACGCCGCCGAGTACGCCGCGCTGGGGTCCGCCGCCGGCTTCTACGACGACTTCCAGGACGGCCGCGACCCCGCCGGGATCACCACCCAGGATCCGGAACTCGCCTCGCGGCTGGACCCGGTTGCCGCGGGCCGCCGCCTGGCCAACTACCTGCGCGTCCTCACCATGGAAGCCCAGACCATCGCCCGGGCCTGCGGCAAGTCGCACCTGCACAACCTGGAACCCGAGGATCTGGTGGCCCTGACCATCGAAGCGTCCGCCATGGCCCGCGTGCCTCTGGCCGGTACCAGCTGGATCCCCGGAGCCACGTAGCTCCGTGACGTGTGGCGGCGGTGCCCGCTTGGCTGGCGCCGCCGCCGCTTTATGATGGCTCCTATGACCAACCACGCCCGGGAGCAAACGCCGACGCCGAGACCGCCGGCATGTGAGACTGCCGACTCCGTGAGCACCGCTGATGCCGGTACCACTGTCCCGGGGAAGCTGGAGCAGGTCATCGCCACTCAGGTACGGCATTACCGCACCGCCAACGGACTTTCCTCGGCCGAGCTTGCTGCCCGCACGGGCCTGTCCAAGGCCATGATTTCCCGGATTGAAACGGCAACCACGTCGTGCTCGCTGACCACGCTGCAAAGGCTGGCCGACGGCCTCAAGATTCCCGTCACCGCCCTCTTTCGCGGCGCCGATACGGACCGGGACGCAACGTTCACCAAGAACGGCCAAGGCAGCCTCACCGTCCGCAGCGGGACGCAGCACGGCCACGAATATCGTGTCCTGGGCACGCTCAAGGGCAGGACTGACGCGCTCGAACCCACCCTTGTCACCCTGACCGACGCCTCCGACGTCTTTCCGCTGTTCCAACACCCGGGCACGGAGTTTATCTACATGCTGGCCGGGAAAATGGTCTACGGCCATGGGGCCTACGAGTACGCCATGGAAGCGGGGGACTCGCTCCTGCTGGACGGCGAAGGCCCGCATGGTCCGCTCGAGCTTTTGGACCTGCCGATCCGCTTCCTGGCCATCTCCGCCAAATAAACTGAACGCCCGGTAATTCTGCTGCCCGGGTAATTCGCCGGTTGTGTGATTACAGGCGCCCGAAACATCTGCGCCCGGCAACTGAAACGTTGATTTAACCAGCTCGAAACCCACCGCGGAACTGCCGCCATACAGTTGGAATTAGACGGCAATAGCTGCCCTCCGACGAACGTGGTACTGACTCCGCGTCCCTCCTCCGGAGTGGTTTTTGACGGGCAATTTCCGTTCTCTCTCTTCGCATCACGAAAGGGGTTTCCCATGGATTCGGGAAATGTCGCTTGGATTCTGGCCAGCTCCGCGCTGGTTTGTATGATGATCCCCGCCCTGGCCCTGTTTTACGGGGGCATGGTGGGGTCTCGTCGCATTCTCAACATGATGATGATGTGCTTTGGCGGCGCCAGCCTGGTGGCGGTGCTCTGGGCACTCTTTGGTTACTCGATGGCCTTCGGAAATTCAGTGGGTGGCCTGGGACTCATCGGCGACATCACGGAATTCCCGGGGATGGGCCAGCTGCTCGCCGCTGATGAGGCAGCATCGATCCCGGTGGCGCTGTTCGCGGCTTTCCAGCTGTTCTTCGCCTGTGTGACCACGGCCCTGGTTGCGGGAGCGGCAGCCGGGCGTATGAAGTTCGGCGCGTGGATGCTGTTTGCCGGCATCTGGGCCACCATCGTCTACTTCCCCATCGCACACTGGGTGTTCGCCTTCTCCTCGGCCGACGGCAGCGTCACCGGCGGCTGGATCGCCAGCGGCATCAAGGCCATCGACTTCGCCGGCGGAACCGCCGTGCACATGAACGCCGGCGCCGCGGCCCTGGCTCTGGCGCTCGTCCTGGGCAAGAGCTCCGGCTGGCCAAAGATGGAACACACCAAGCCGCACAGCCGGCCGCTGGTTCTGGTCGGCGCAGGGCTGCTCTGGGTTGGCTGGTTCGGCTTCAACGCAGGCTCCGCACTCTCTGCGGGCCAGTCGGCTTCCGTTGTCTTCCTGAACACGGCAGTGGCCGCTGCGGCCGGTCTCCTCGCCTGGGCACTCGTTGAGCGGCTCCGCCACGGGGCAGCCACCAGCATGGGCGCAGCATCCGGCCTCATCTCGGCCCTGGTTGCCATCACGCCGGCCTGTGGCGCGGTCAGCCCCCTGGGCGCACTGGCCATCGGCGCCATTGCCGGAGCCGTCTGCTCCCTGGCCATCGAACTGAAGTTCCGCCTCGGCTACGACGACTCGCTCGACGTTGTGGGCGTGCACCTCGTGGGCGGCATCCTGGGCACCCTGCTGATCGGCCTGTTCGCCACGGACGCCGCTCCCAACGCAGTCAACGGCCTCTTCTACGGCGGCGGTGTTGAGTTGCTGGGTGTCCAGTCGCTGGCAACGGTGACAGTCCTTGCCTACTCGTTCGGCATCACGTGGCTCCTGGCGAAGATCCTGGACAAGACGATTGGCCTGCGGATCAAGCCCGAGGACGAAATGCGGGGCATCGACCTCGCCGCCCACTCCGAACTCGCCTACCTGACGGACGAAGATCCCGTCGAGCTGGGTTCGCCGCAGCGGGCCTGATGGCTGCCATGCCGATGGAAGCCGCGTTTGATCGCAAGGCTGAATAAATCAATAACCCACGAGTCCGGCCGGGGGCCGAACTGCGGACCGGTGCCGGTGCTGGCTGGCTTATGGTTCCGCGGTTCGGCCCACGGTCGTGAGTGGCGCCAGTCAGGCCAAGGATCTTGCCCAGTCAGGGCAGGGATCCTGGGGGAGGGGCTGTCCCGGCAATGAGTCGTCCGGGAACAGCACGTAGTCCGGAAGATCATCGTCGGACAGCGGAAAGTGGGCAACGTGCAGTTCCGGGAAAGGATCTTCCGGGAAAGGATCCTCAGGCAGTGAATTTTCGTCCGTGACGGAGCAGCCTAAAGGATCCGCAGTCAGGCAGTAGTCATCCCTTAGGCCGGCCGACAGGCACAGCGTAGCCCGGAGTTGGGCCGGGTGAAGCCGGGATCGAATGTGACGGCTGCGACGGTGGCCACCATTTGGCCTCGTTCCGGGCCAGGGGGTGGTTCCCGGTCGGGTTGTTCGCTGGTGTAGTGGCGGCCGGTGGGTGAGATCCAGCCGGGTGGTTCGTTCTTGGTTGCTGGGGTGGGTTTCCAGGGTGTGGTGTGTTTGAGCCTGTGATGTTTCGGGCAGAGTTGGGCCAGGTTCGAGATCCCGGTGGTCCCGCCGTGGGCCCAGGCCATCAGATGGTCCGCTTCGTTGTCCAGGGACTGGTTGGAGCAGCCGGGGAACTGGCATTTGCCGTCCCGGAGCCTGAGCCATTGGCGGAGTGCCTTGGGGATCCGGTAGCTCTCACGGCCGATCTCCAAGGGTGCCCCGTCGCGGGGGTCGGTCAGGACGCGGTGGAAGGACTCGGCGCCGTCGGCGACAAGCTGCGCGGGCCATGGATGGCGGGATGGGCCCGTACCCGTCGAGGATGGCGGGTTCCTCGGTCAGGCCCATCAGCGCGAATACCGGCACGGTGACCAGGACCTGGGCTTTCGGTGACGGGATCAGGGCGCCGTCCCCGCCGAGGAGCCAGGCCGCGGCGGTGTCGGCGCGGAGCTGGGTGAGGGTCCTGGACTCGGTGGGGCCCTGGAGGGCGCGGGCGGCGGTGGTGGCGCGGTCCCAGATCCCGGCGGCCTGATCGGCGGGGAGGTAGGCCGAGAGCCAGGCCATGCCGTCCCGGTCCGGGCAGTACTCCAGCCGCCGGTCCGCGGCGCTCCTGGTGTGGCGTTTTTCGATGCTGTCCGGGTGGTGGCGTTCGCGCCAGGTCCGGGCCTTGGCCCGGAACCGGGACGGGGACCATCTCCCCGGCCGGGCCCCGGGCCGGGTTGGGCGCGTCGGGGTCCAGGAAGTGGGCCTCCAACGCCTGCGCGCCGGCCGGGTCCAGGTTGAGGGTTTCGTCGACCATGATTCGGGCGTGCTGCCACGAAATGGTCCCTGCCTGCAGGGCGGCCAGCGTCAGCGGCAGGGCGGTGGTCAGGCGGTGGGCTTCGCCCAGCAGCGCACCGGCCGTTCGCTCACTGACGGTCAGGGCGCACGCGACCTCGGCGACGGATGCCCATGTCCTGGGCGGTCTGCTCCTGCGGGGACGTGATGGGGCCCCGATCAGTCTGGGCGGCCTCGTCGTAACCGCCGACGGCATGGACCTTCACCGCAGCGATACATCGCTTCCATCCCCGCGGTCCCGGACAGGACCGGTCAGGCACGCCTCAGCCTGCCGGCGCGCCGGATCCGGCCGGAGGATCCTCACGCTGACGATCACGAAGGTCGGCCACGGGCAGCCACAGCAGCCAGCTGACGTCGGCAAACGCAGTGCCCGCCGTGCCCGCAGAGCACACCGGCCATCTGCACGGCAGAGGCCGCGATGGCCTCCACAACCTCTGCGCCGCCGTGTGTTTCCATACATCCATCATGTCGAGGGGGTACTGACATTTAAGGTCGGCAGCAGACCGCCCGACAAAATTTCCGGAATACTCTCGCTCACCCGGCAACGTGATCGCCGCCCAGTTCCGGCGCCGCCCAGTTGACCGGTGCCGCCCGGTCCCGGGCAGCCAGCGATGGCCCAGCGGAGGGACCGCGTGACAGACCCCACTCTCAGGCATCACAGGTCAGGACGGCCGGCGCTAGTAGCCTGTTCACCTCCGCCGCACTCCTGAAGGACATAACGATCAACCGTTCCGCCGCCACCAAAGCACTGACCCTGCTCACCAGTCTGCTTCTCGCAGGCGCCCTCGCCGGTTGTGACGCCGCCAGCCGCGCGAGGCCGCAACCAAGATGGCCGAAGCGGTCAGGGCCGCTCCGTCGGGCAGCTCCGCCGAGCTCATCTGTCAGCCCGGCCGAAGTGGCCACGGCCCTCGCCCAGCTGGACAGTATCCCGGTGAAGGGCCGCGCACCCAAGACCGGCTACGCCCGCGAGGAATTCGGCCCTGCCTGGGCCGACGTCGACCGAAACGGCTGCGACACCCGAAACGATATCCTCGCCAGGGACCTCGAAAGCGAGACGTTCAAGCCCGGCACGCGGAACTGCGTCGTGGCCACCGGCAGGCTGGCCGATGAATACACCGGCACCACCATCAACTTTGTCCGCGGCAACACCACCAGCTCCGCCGTCCAGATCGATCACCTCGTGGCGCTCAGCGACGCCTGGCAGAAGGGCGCCCAGCGGCTCAGCGCCGAACAGCGCAGGCAGCTGGCGAACGATCCCCTGAACCTCATGGCAGCCGACGGCCCAACCAACAGCGCCAAGGGCGACAAGGATGCGGCCACCTGGCTCCCGCCCAACAAGCCGTTCCGGTGCGAGTACGTGGCCCGCCAGACCGCGGTCAAGGCCAAGTACCGCCTGTGGGTCACCCAAGCCGAGCATGATGCGATCGCGGGCATTCTGGCTGACTGCAGTTAGCGGAGACTGGCCTCAGTCCTTGAACAGCCCCGCCAGGTCCTCGGCCGTGATGGAACCGCCGGAGAGGGCATCGCCTTCCATCACGTCCGCAAACAGCTGCGACTTCCGTGCCTTCAGGGCCATGACCTTTTCCTCGATGGTGTCCTTGGCAACCAGCCGGTACACCATCACGTTCCGCGCCTGCCCGATCCGGTGGGTCCGGTCCACGGCCTGCGCCTCGGACGCGGGGTTCCACCAGGGATCCAGCAGGAACACGTAGTCGGCCTCGGTCAGGTTCAGCCCAAATCCGCCGGCTTTCAGCGAAATCAGGAACACGGGCGCGCTGCCGTTCTTGAATTCGTTGACGACGTCGGTACGGTTCCGGGTGCCGCCGTCGAGATAGCAGAACTCGATCTTCTCCTCCACCAGGCGTTCGCGGACCTTGCCCAGGAACCCGGTGAACTGGCTGAAGATCAGCGCGCGGTGGCCCTCGGCCACCAGGTCCTCCAGCTGCTCAAACAGCACGTCCAGCTTCGACGAACGGACCCCGGACAGCGACGGATCCACCAGCGAAGCATCCAGGCTGAGCTGCCGCAGCAGGGTGAGCGACTGGAAGATGGTGAACCGGTTCTTATTCACGTCCTCGATCAGGCCCGAGGATCTTCTGCCGCTCGCGCTGCAGATGCGTCTGGTAGACCTTCTGGTGCCGCGGATTCAGCACCACTTCAAGGATCTGCTCCTGCTTGGGCGGCAGGTCCTTGATGACCTGGTCCTTGGTGCGGCGCATCATGAGCGGACGGACCCGACGGCGGAGCTTGTCCAGCTGCCCCTTGTCGCCGTTCTTTTCCACCGGCTTTTGGTAGTACTCCGCAAACCGTTTGGGACTCGAAAACAAGCCCGGCGCAACGATGGACGTCAGCGCCCAGAACTCCATGAGGTTGTTTTCCAGCGGCGTGCCGGTGATGGCCAGTTTGAACGCCGCGGGCAGCTTCCGGGCGCACTGGTAGGCCTTCGACTGGTGGTTCTTCACAAACTGGGCCTCGTCCAGCACCAGCCCTGCCCACGTCTTGGACGCGTAGGACTCGTAGTCGATCCGGAACAGGGCGTAGGACGTGATGACGATGTCCGCGCCGCCCAGTTCAACCGCCGCATCCTGGCTGTTCTTCGCGAAGGTCTCACTCACGGTGCGGACCGTCAGGCCCGGAGCGAAGCGCGCGGCTTCGGCCGCCCAGTTGCCCACCACGCTGGTGGGGGCCACCACCAAAAAGGGAGTGCCGCCGTCGGGCGCTGGAACGCCGGAGGTTGCGCCGGACGCCGTCTCGGAAACGCCAGCCGAAAGCTCAGCGGCCTGCTCCTTCGCGGCGCACATCAGCGCGAGGGCCTGCACGGTCTTGCCCAGGCCCATGTCGTCGGCGAGGACCCCGCCCAGGCTGTGCTTGTACAGGAAGCTGAGCCAGTTGAAACCCTCAAGCTGGTACGGCCGCAGTTCGGCATTCAGCGAGGCAGGCAGAGGCAGCCCCTCGATGCCGCCCTCGAGCAGACCGCCCACCGCTGTGCGCCAGGCGGAAGCCTGCTCGTCCACGATGCCCAGCTGGGCCAGTTCGTCCCAGAGCCCGGCCTGGAAGCGGCTGATCTGCAGCGGGGCGTCCTTGTTGTCCTGCAGCGAACGGGCTTCCTCGATCAGGGCCCGCAGCTGGTGCAGTTCAGGCAGGTCCAGGGAGAAGTAGGCGCCGCTGGGCAGGAGCATCTTGGTCTGGCCCGCGGCAAGGGCGGAGAAGACGGCCGCGAAGGACACCGGCTGGCCCTCCAAGGAAATCTGGATGCCAAGGTCGAACCAGTCGCGCTGTTCGGTGGCCTTGGTGGAGATGGAGACCACGGGCGCTTCCTCGGCCTCGCGGTAGTCCGCGATGTCCCCGGCAGTGTCCACCGAAACGTCCGGCGCGTTCCGGAGTTCGGGCAGGACTTCCTCGGTGAAGGCCAACGTGTCCAGGCCGTTCAGTTCAACGGACGCAGCCAGGCGCGGCGTGCCCCAGCCGCCGGTGGCTGATTCGCCCAACGTGGGGACAACGTTCCACGGCTGGCCGATGCCCTCCAGGATGCGGGCCTCGGCGGTGTCGTCGCGGTAGCCGTGGTCGCCGGGGTGCCGCCAGAGCGGCTGGGCGGTGACGAGGTTCCCGGACTTGTAGTGCCATTCCCAGTGCAGCCGCACGCGGTGGTCAGCGCCGTAGTTGGCCAGCAGCGAAAGGGTGGGGACGGCGAGGGTGGGCAGGGCCACCGACTCGTCCTTCGCGGTGACCCGGGCGGCCTGCTTGAGCTTCGGGTAGAAGCCGGTGAGGAAGCGCGTTTCGTCCTTGGCCGGGATGTGCAGGGTGCTGCCGGCGGTGACGAAGGTCAGCAGTTCCTCGCTCAGCCCGCTCTCCAGCGGCGCCAGCGTGATCACGTTCTCCGCGGCGACACCCGGCAGCGCCTCGCCGCCGGTGGTCAGGAAGATGCCGTGCGCCGGGCGGCCGATGGTCCCCACGGACGCCGGATCAACCTCTTCCCCCTCCACGGTGATGGTGGGCGCGAGCTCCAGCCCGCCGTCGTCGGCTGCTGCGCCGGAAGCGCCCGCAGCAGCACCCCCGGCAGCAGCGTCACTGGAGACCGCAGCGCCGTAACGGCTGAGGTTAAGCCCGACGGCGGCGGGAGACTCCGCGAGCCGCACCGGTTCGGCGCCGCGGCTGTGGACCAGGGCGAGGCCGATCTTCTTAGCGTCGTCGAGCAGGCCCCACATGTTCTTCCCGGCGAACGTGTTCAGGCCCAGCCAGAGCGCGGAGGAGTTGTGCACCCGGTTGGCGGCGGCGGTGTGCGCGGCGAGGAAGGTCTGCATCCACTCGATGTGCGCCTCGTTGCATTCGCGGCGGAAGTTCAGGTAGCTCAGGGTGTTCCAGGAGACGTCGCCGCGGATCCACTTGCCCTTGGCGCCCATGACCACGGGCCGGGCCTTGAGCTGGCGCACGCTGCGAAGGGGGTCGCGGCGGCCTGTGTAGGAGAAGTGCGGGGCCGGTTCCTCGATCTCGAACTGGAGGGCCAGCGGAATGCCGCTGCTGGACTGGGTGATGCCGGGCTGCGAGATGAGGGGGCTGAGGGCCTGCTCCCAGTCGGCCAGGTCCAGGCTGGCGGGCTGGCGGGACAGCCGGGAGACATCGGCCGGGGCCAGGAGCTGGACGCGGATGGCAGGGTTGTCTTCGGCAGCGAAAAGCAGGGCGGCCACGTGCTTGCAGTCCTTGCGGACGGGGCAGCTGCAGACGCCCACGGTGCAGCTCCAGCCGCCCGATTTGCGGACCAGCTTGGCCGTGGTGGAGTACGGTACGTCCGCACCGCCGCGGACCTTGCCCAGCATGAGCCCGGTGGCGGCGTCGAAAGACATTCCGGAAACCCGGCTGCCCATGGCATACGCCAGCCCGGCCGCGAGGGAGCGGTCGTTGATGGCGGGAGTCTGTATTGCCAGTGCCGCACTCTCGTCCGGTTGGGATGGCATGGTGCGCGCTACTTTCAGTGGCCACGGCGCGGCCGTGTCCGGTCGATGGTTATCTGATTCATCTTAGTTCGCCCGGCGGGGGCCTGAAACTTCGCCTGACGTTCACTTCCGCCTCAGCCAACCGCCCTTCCGGCCCACGTAGCGTGAAAGTGTCCTGAGCATCATCCGGCTTTCAGCAGTGAGGAATCCCCATGACCACGAGCCAGTACCCTGTCGTCCTGACCAAGGCCAGCATTGAAGCCGGCAGCGAGGAGGTTGTCGATGCCAACGTTCACGTGGTGAACGCCATGTACGGGAGCCTGCTCGACGCCGGCGAGATCGCCCCGGTGGCGCTCCGCAGCTACTACGTGGACTTCTATGTCACGCAGTCCCTGGAGGGCGGCTTCGCCCAGTACGTGTTCACCGCTGACCGCGCCGAAGTGGATCCGTTGATCCGCGAGGGCCTCGAGAGCATGGGCGCAACGGCGCACCTGGAGCTCTTCAACCGGACCGTTGAGGTCTTTGATGCCCTGTCTGAAGAGGATGAGGAGCGCTACCTCGACGGCGACCTGGACGCTGAGGAAGAGTCCAACGACGGCGTGCGCGCCATCGAGGAACTCGACGGCGAGTTCGAGGAGCTGTTCGAGACCGAGAACATCACGGCCCTGAACGCCGCCTGGCTGCTGGGCCAGGAAAGCCTGCTGGTGCTGGACGACGAGGAGCTCAGCGCCTACATCGAACGCCAGGTTGCGCTCCTGCCCGACCTTGAGGAGCGCCAGGCCCGCGCCGATGAAGAAGCGCTGGACAACGCCCCGGATTTTGAAATCATCATCCGCGAACTGTGCGATGTTGCCGGTTACGAGCTCGAGAAAATCACCATGGGTGACCCCAACTACGTGCACAACGGCGAGAAGACGCTGGCCTGGCACTTCAGCACGGACCACGGCGACTTCCTGATGGTCGAGGAAGAGGACGAGGCCTTCATGATCAACCCGGAGACGCAGGAGATCGTGGCCGCGGTTGAGTTCGAGGAAGTGGACGACGACGAGATGGCTGACGCGTAGCGCGCCCCACCTCTAGGACGCGGCACCTTCAGGTGCAGCACGTCAGCTCCGGCCGGGGCCGCCGGGAAGTTCCGGCGGCCCCGGCACCGTTCCGGCGACTTCGACGGCGGCCGTTGCGTCAGGTGTTTTGGTCCAGCGCCAGGGCCAGGATGTCCAGCAGTTCCCCGTCCACCTGCTCCGCCGAGGTGAGGCGGACGCGCCGGCCGAACGGGTCATCCGCGCGGGCCTTCAGTGCTTCCACGCGGCCTTCGGCGGGTGCATCGAGGCGCAGGGCAACGTCGACGGCGGTGTTGGTGGTCCGCGTGACCTGGGCGAACTTCCGGCGCGGGCTGTGGAGTGAGACGTATCCCTTCCGCATCTGGATCTCCACGCCCTCGGTGGCCGACGCCCACGCGAGGATCGAGTCCGCGATGGGCCGCAGCTCCGGGTGGTGGGCGTACTGCCCGTCGATGAGTTCGTCGGCGTCCCGCAGCATAAAGTCCGGATAGCCGAAGAGCTCCCAGGACACGGCGTACTGCGCGTAGCCCGTGACGCCGTGCTCGTCGCGCATCCAGGCGCGGAGCTCGGCGTCGTTCTTGAGGCCCGCGGTGCGTGCACGGTCTGCCCAGAACGCCACGTCCTGGCCGGTTTTCCGCTGCAGCAGCGCCTGGTTGTTGTCCACCATGGTCTGCCAGGTTTTGGCGGTCTTCTGGGGTTCGGGAGTGTTGGGCATGCCTCGATCGTAGTGTGGTCAGGGGAGCGCCGAAGGGGCACCGGGACAGGGGCCGAAAAGAAATTTTCGAGGGGCCGTAACTTTCCCGGCCCGGCCGGCGATGTAGGGGGTGATGGGTTCCCCAGGGAACCGGATCTGAATTGTTCCCTATTTTTTGGAGTGTCTCTATGTCGTTCTTCACTGTTCTCGCCACCAGCAAGGTCGCCGCCGGAGTTCTCGCCGCAGGGACCCTGGCCGTCGGTGGAACCGGCGTCGCAGCTGTTTCCGGCGTCCTCCCGGCCGAGGCACAGCAGTCCGCCCACGAGCTGCTTGGCGCCCCGGCACCGAAGCTGGCCGGCGAAGCAGTTTCCGACGCCGCCGGCTCCGCAGAAGTTGCCGCAGACGCTGCGGCTGATGCTTCCGCTGAAGCCGCCGTGTCCGAGGACGAGGTCTCAGCCGACGCCAACGTCTCCGCCGCCGCAGGCACCGCCGTCGACGCTGCCGGTGCCGCAGCCTTCCGCCTGTGCACCGCCTTCACCAACGGTGGACTGAACTCGTCCTCCGAGGGCTTCTCCTCGCTGGTCATCGCCGCCGAGGGCGAAGGCAACGTTGACGCCTTCTGCGCGGACGTCGTCGCCGAGGGCGCTGCTGCAGCGGACGCCGAGGCCGCTGCTGAGGGTTCTGCCGCTGTCCAGGCCGAGCGCCCCGAACTGCCGGCCGTTCCCGCTGTTCCCGCCGTTCCGGGTGTCGACGGCGAGCCTGCCGTGCCCGCCGTTCCGGCAGTTCCGGCTGTGCCCGCCGCTGTCCCCGGTGATGTAGTGGATGTTCCCACCGTTTCGGGCCGCTAGGACCCACTCGGCTAGTCTGGACTGCGGGAAGCGCCCTTTACGGGCCTGACTTCCCGCAGTCCAGGACGCCGTTTCGAACGGCAGACCGTTCATAAGGCGGTCCCTACGCAGTCCATGGGACAGCGGAACCGCCCGCACCGGAAACCGGGAAGCAACAGTCCACCGCCCGGGATGGAGGAGCCACTGGTGCTAGACACTTTGGCCGAAGAAGACATTGAGATATTTGCAGACACAGCCGGCGCTGATCCGGCCGTGCTCTTCGGCGTTGTCTACCGCACCTTTTCCGGCGCAGTCCTGGGCTACCTCAAGGCCCGCGGCGTCGACGACCCCGAGGCCGTTGCCCAGGACGTTTTCCTGGCATTTTTCCCCAAGATCGGTGACCTGACCGGCGGGCTGCAGGGTGCCAAATCATTGGTGTTCTCCATTGCTCACGCGCGGATGGTGGACTACTACCGGCGGGTGGAACGCAGGCCGGACTTCACTCCGTATGACCCCCTGCAGGACGGGCGCAGCACGGCCTCCGCTGAGGACCACGCCCTGGGCCACGCCGGAGGCGCAGCCGATCTGCTCGAAGGCCTGGCCGACGACCATCGCGAAGTCCTGGCACTGAGGGTGGTGGCCGATCTTTCCATCGAACAGGTGGCCGGCATCATGGGCAAGTCCCAGGGCGCCATCAAGCAGCTCCAACGCAGGGCGCTGCAAAACCTCAAGGACCAGACCCTTAGAAGAAACCAGGCAGATCATGAGTGACATCGCAGGTTCCCGCAACGACGGGACCGTGGACGGGCTGTTGCGAGACGCCGGGTTCGACGACGACGCCGTGCTCCGTAGCGCCCTGCAGGACCTCCGCGGCTTGGCCGGCGGGCAGCCCGAACCTTCCGCCGCCGTGGCCGCGCTGATGGCCCCGGCTGGCAACCACGCTGGCAACCATGTTGGCAGCCATGTCGGCAGCCAGGCAGTGGACCACGCAGCGGGCACGACGGCGATCCAGGCTGCCAGCCAACCTGCGGCTACCCGCCACCTCGCCGCTGTCCCGGCAGCTACGCGGCACCTGGCCGCCGTGCCTGCCGCCGCTGCACCGGCTGTGCCTGCACCGGGTCAGCCCGAGCACGCTGCGTCAGCCCCCGCGGCAACTCCGCCGGCCACCGACGAGCTCGCGGCCCGCCGCCGGACCAAACGCCGGATCACCCTGACCACGCTGTCCGTGGCCGTCTCCCTGGCGGCAGGCGGCGCCGTCGCCGTTGCTTCCGATCAGGGGATCAGGGACTCCATAAGCCACGTCAACCGTGCAGTCAGCTCCTTCGTGGCCACCGTGGGTGGCGGACCCGCTCCCGCCCCGGCGGAACCTCTGGCCCCGTTGCCTGCCCAGCCTGGGGCCCCGGCAACGGTTCCCGCCGCGCCCGCTGCCCCGGAGCCTGTGCCCGCCGCTCCGGCTTCCGGTTCCAGCCAGTCACCGCAACCGGCACCTGGCTCGTCGGGCTCAGTGCCTGCGGTGCCCCTCCCGGACCTTCCCGTGCCCGAAAACCTCACGCCCGGCCTGCCCGGCGCGACGGACGGACCGGGCAACGGCAAGGGACAGCCCCCAGCCCTGCCCCTGCCGTCCACTCCTCCTGTCCCGCTGCCTGGCGTGCAGCAGTAGCAGTCCGGCCCTACCAGCGCAGGGGCGGCGTGTTGCGTTGCGACGTCAGCGCGCACAAGCCCCTCGGAGTCCCGCACAAGCCCTTGGACTCGCGCGCCCCCGGACACTCCTGCCGTCAATGGCCGGACGTAGCCGTCCGGACGTACCGCCGCCCGGACCCAGGCGCCCGAACCAGGCGCCCGGCCCCAGCTGCCTGGCCGAGCTGCCCCGTCCCCGTTGACTGGGCGTGGCTGCGGTCAGGAGCCTAGCCCGCTGACTTGATCATTTCTCCGGCCGGGTCGGACAGGTACCAGACTCCGCCAACGCCCTGACCTGTGACGTCACCTGGCTTCTTGTCTTTCTCGTAGTAGTACAGCGGCATTCCGTTCAAGGTCAGCTGCTTGGCGCCATCCGGCGTCGTGATGGTGCCCAGTTTGCCGGTGACGCCTTCAGCGGACGGCGTGGCAGCGGTGGTGAGGGCCGGTGGCCACGCGGTCAGGCACCCTCCCGTGCAGGCGCTGGTGCCGGAGTCCTTCACGTCCTTGGTGAAGTAGTAGAGGCTCATGCCCTTGGCATCCACCACGATGTTGCCCGCGGTGGAGGATGCCGTCATGAGGTCGACGGAGGCTGTGGCCGAAGGGGCGGCGGATGTGGCCGCAGGACTGGAGGCCGACGGGGCGGGCGCCGGCGTTGTTGTTGTGGTTCCGGGGCTGCCGCCGCAGCCTGCCAGTGCGGCCACAAGGGCCAGAGCTGCAAAACCGGTGCCTAGATGCTTTTTCATGCGGATGCTCCTCGGCTGGGGCCCGGCGTCGGATCACCGGACACTAACCGTAAGACGCGCCCGGGTGAAGAATGGTTCAAGGGACGGCCCCCCTGTTTTTCCGGCGCCAGTTCCGATGGGCCACCGCCAGTGAACCGTTTACGCCGCGGGGGACGTCGTATCAGCCGGAAGGTACAGGGACCGCCGTGACAGGACCAGCGACAGGAGGATTGCATGCCGCTCGATGAGGACGTGGTGGCCGCCATCTACCGCGAACACGGCCCCGCCCTGCACCGGTTTGTGCTGAGCGCCTCCCGCGATCCGCAGCTCGCCGAGGACGTGGTCCAGGAGACCGTCCTCCGCGTCTGGCAACAGGCCCCGGACATTACGGGCAGCCTGCGCAGCTATCTCTTCCGGACGGCGCGTAACATCATGATCGACAACTACCGCAAAGCCCAGCGGAGGCCCGCCGAGGCGATGGAGCGCGAAGTCGCCGATCCCGCCGAAGCCGTTGAAAGGGTGGATGAACTGCTCAACCGCGTACTCATGGAGGAGGCTCTGCTCCGGCTCAGCAGCGAGCACCGTGACGTTTTGGTGGCGCTCCATTACCGCCGCTTCACCGTGAACGAGGCCGCCGTGCAGCTGAACATTCCCAGCGGAACCGTGAAATCGCGGGCCTATTACGCGGTCCGGGCGCTGCGGACCATCCTGGATGAGATGGGGGTGGAACGGTGAACGCCGCCGAACTGCACCGCCTGTTGGGCGCCTACGTGCTGGGCGGGCTCGATTCCGCGGATTCGCAGCGCTTTGAAGCCCATCTCGGCGAATGTGCCGATTGCCGGGCCGAACTTGCCGAGCTGGAGAGCCTGCCCGCCTTGCTGGACGCACTTCCCGTGCCGGACGCAGTGGGACTGACCGGGCACTCCCGCCCCGCAGCCGCAACCCAGCCGGCCACCTCCTTGCCCCGCGCGGTCCTCGCGGAACTGGCCGCCCGTCGTCGTAAATTACGACGGCGGTGGGTAGCGCTGGTGGGCGCCGTCGCCGCCGCGTGCCTGGCGTTGGGCGTGGCGGCGGCACCGCTGCTGAACCGGCCGCCGCAGCCTGACGCCAGCTACTCGGTCCAGGCCGACAGCGGCCTGCGCTTCAGCGTGGACCTGGCCCGGAAGAACTGGGGCACGGAGCTGGCGGTCAACGGCAGCAGCATGCCGTTGAACGGGACGTACTCGCTGTGGGTGCGGGACCGGGACGGCGGGGAGGACCGCGCCTGCGCGTGGACCGCCACGCCCAGCGGCCGGATCAAGGTCACGGGAGCAACGCCGGTCCAGCTGGCCCGCATCGCCAGCGTGGAGCTGCGCGACGACGCCGAGCACCCCGTCGCCGTGATCACTGTTCCCTAATCACTGTTCCGTGGCCCCGCCCTCCCGGATATCCGGCGAACGGCGTCCTGCATCGGCGGGGCCGCGCCAGGTCATTGGTTCATCTTGGCAAGGCGGGCCCGCACCACCATGTACACGCCGTAGCAGATCAGGCCCACACCCACGGCAGCCAGGAGATAGATGCCGTAGGGCTGGTCACGGAGGGCCCTGAGCCCGCCGTCCAGGCCAGTGGATTCTTCCGGGTGGGCGCGAAGCGTGGCGATGGCAATCAGCATGCCGGTCAGCAGCAGGACTATGCCCTTGGCCACGTAGCCCACCACTCCCAGGGCCGTGACGGCCTGCCGGGCTGAGGGGGAGGCCGGCATGGTCAGGTGTTTTTCGAAGGACTTTTTGAAGCCCCTGACGGCGTAGATGACTCCGGTGACCGCGATGCCCGTCCCCACCAGGACCAGCAATGCCACGCCGCCGGGGGCCTTCATCACGGTGGCAGTGAAGTCGGTAGCGGATTGTTGGTTGTCCCCGCCGGATCCGGTGCCCATGGCGAAGCTGGCCAGGGTCAGGGCAAGCCCGGCAAACACCACGGCCTGGGCTGCTGCCTTGGCCTTTTTGCCGGCTTTGTCCTTGGCAGGAAGTCCGTTGTAGTCGAAGATGGCATCGCTGGCCTGCCACAGCGCCAGGGCGGCGCAGGCGGCGAAGCTAGCCCAGAGGAGGAACGGCCCGGCCGGCTGGCTGGCGAGTTCGGCCACAGCTCCGCTGAAGTCAGCATTTCCCGAGCCGCCCATGGCCAGGCGGATGGCAATGGCCCCCACCAGAAAGTGCAGGACGCCGCTCGCCGCAAAACCCGCCCGGGCCAGCAACTCCAAAGTGCGTGAGTTGGTGACGTCCTCCGCCGCGCCCGCGGCCTGTCTGAATTCTCTTTTGATGATGCTTCCTTTGGCCGGCGCCGGGAGGCGCAGATTGCGTGCCCCCCGCACAAACCCCATCGTGCCACGCAATCCCAGCCCCGAACAGCCCCGCCATCCGAGGAGGGATCAGTCCCGCACCCGGTGGCCAGAATCGGGCGCTGGCCTGCCCGTCCATGGCCGCCGATGGGGAGTGTTCCCCATCGCTGGGGAGTGGCTCACGTGCGACCATATGTTCAGCGATAAACACACTCGTATCACTCTCCGGGGGAAAATCATGACTTTTTACGGCGCGGACGTCAGTCAGCTGCGCGAGCTGGCGAAAGCTGTTGACAAGGCGGCAACGCTGCTCAGCAGCCGGGCCAGCTCCCTGCAGGGCCAGATCCAGTCGGCGCCGTGGAAGGGCCTTGACGGCGCGCGGTTCCGGCAGGACTGGTCGGGCAGCCACCGCCCCACCCTGGAACGCGTGGCCTCCAGCCTCCGCCATAACTCCAAGCTGCTCCTCCAGCATGCCGACGAGCAGGAAAAGGCCTCCGACACGTCCGGTGGCGGCGGGGGGAGCAAGGCCCTGAACACGATCAAGGACCTGGGCGGCCGCGTCAAGACCTGGTTCGAGGAACAACTGGAGAATGCTGCCAAGGAGCAGGCGCACCGCCAGGAACTGGTGCAGGGCATGAATGACATGCTCAAGGCCAGCCCTGAAGAACAGGGCAAATGGTGGGAAGGCCTGTCCGAGGCGGACAGGCAGTACCTGATCGAAGGCAAGAACGAGGACGGCCCGTTCGCCGAAGACCTGATGCGGATGGACGGCGGCATCCCCGAAGCGGCCCAGGAGCAGGCCAAAGCGGCGCTCCACGGAGTCGGCCGGACCGACACCCCCGTGTACACGGAGGTCGGCAAGGCCGCCATTGACGGCCGGATTGCCTGGTTCCATGCCGGTGTGGAAGTTGGCACCGTGGTGGTTGAGAACGCCGATGGTTCGGCCACCCTGAAGGTCTACGGAAACGCAGGAGTGGGTGTGAACGACCCCACCGGAACGGCCGGCATCACACTCAACGGGGAAGGCTCAACCGAGTTCAAATTCGGCAGCCGTGAAGAGGCCATGGCGGCCCGGGACCAGATCTACAGGGAGATTCCGCCGGACGGCCTCGGTGAGCTCAAGGACATGGCCAGCAACGCACCGGTCTACGTCGCGGCCACGGTAGCGGAAGCCGCGGGCGACAACGGCACCACCGGCGCCGAAAGCAAGCTCAAGGGGACCCTTTCCTTCGAAGCCAAGGGCGAAAGCGCGCCGGTCAGCGGCTCTGCGAAGCTGGATCTCGCCTACGAGCGGAACCTGACAACCGGCACCGCAACGGCCAGCGGCGAGTACTCCGCGCAGGGCAAGCTTGACCTGGACGGCCGGGTGTTCGAGGCCTCAGGCAAGAGCGGCCTGGAGCTGAAACTGGACAAGGACAGCAACCTCGAGTCGATCGCGGTATCCATGGAAGGCACGGTTGGGGCGGGAGCAAGCCTCGGCCCGGACCTGCAGGGCGCCAAGCTGGAGTCCACCGGCACCGTAGGCACTCAGGGAACTGTCAAGATCAACGTCGAGTACTCCCCGGAGAACGCGCCCGTGATCGACAGCTACATGCGCAATGTGGCGGCGGGTAATGAGGCCGGGGCAGCCGCAGACGCCGCCAAGCTGTACGAGGCAGGCTCTGTCACCGTCCAGGAAAACAGGGTGGTGACAGTGACCAACGAGGCCGGAGTGGACTTCAAGGCGGGCGAACTGGAAGTCAAGACAGAAAACAAGGTGACCACCAACGTGGAAACGTACTATAAGGTCGCGAACGACACGAAGCTTGAGCGGCTCTGACGTGACCGCGCCTGAAACCAAGACTTACCGCTAAGGAGCAACCATGTCAGTGCACATCGAATCCGCCTTGGGGTATACGGCAGATTTCCCCGAACACACCCAGGTCCTGGAGGACTCCGCCGCGGGGCCGAACACCGAGCAGTTTGGCCTGCTCGGGGGCGTCCTGGTCACCGTGATCAAGGACGACACCTCCGTCACAGACGCGCCGCAGGCCAACGGCTGGGCGCACCTGATGTCCGAGTTCTACCTGGAAGAACGGGCAGGGACCCGCCTCGCCGAAGGTGAACTGAACCTGCCCGGCAAGGCCGCCTACGCGGTCCTGGTGGGCTACACGGACCCCGCCGGCGCGGCGAGGGTGGCAGCCACTGTCGGCGTCTGGGAGAACAGCCGGTTCATCGGCGTTGTGGTGATCTGGCCGTACGTAAACCCGGAGAGCGAACCGCGGGTGGACATGCTGAAGGAGATCGTTTCCGGCATCAGCGTGGCCTGACCCAACTACCTACATGTAGAAGCTCAGCGCCGGCGGTAGCAGAGGTCGAAGATCAGCCGGCCGGCCTCGTGGGCTTTGGCTTCAAAACTGGTGCGGATCCTGCCTTCAAAACGTGGGGCCCAGCCGCCGGTTTCATCCACGCCCTCGTTGGGGCCGGTGTGTTCGGTGCTGACCGGTGCCCTGCCCTCCCGGACCGGCGCACCGCCCACCAGGGACTCGACGCCGGACTGCCACACCTGCGTGAGCGGGCTCTCGGGACCATGGCGCTCGCCGGTGTGGAGGTTTTCGAAGTCCGGCGAGTCCGCCAGGACGTCGCGGACATGGACGGCGTAGTTGGACCAGTCAGTGGCGATCCGCCACAGGCCGCCCGGCGTGAGCGCCCGGGCCGCGAGCCCGGCGAACTCGGGCTGGATGAGGCGCCGTTTGTGGTGCCGTGACTTGTGCCAGGGATCCGGGAAAAACACCCACAGTTCGCTGACCGACCCTGCCGGCAGCATGGTGGCGAGGACCTCGGGCGCGTTGGCTTCCACCACCCGGACGTTCTTCAGCCCGCGGCTGTTGATCTTGATGATGGTGTTGGCCAGGCCCGGGGTATAGACCTCCACGGCCAGGAAGTCCGTGTCCGGGTTTTCCTCGGCGGCGTGGCAGATGGCATCGCCCAGCCCGGACCCGATCTCCACGATCAGCGGTGCCTTGCGGCCGAACTCCGCCTCGGCGTCGAACGTGTACTCCGGGTGGACCGACGTGTTCGCAATGTGCCGCGGCACGTCCACGGCCCACCGGTCCGCGTGCTCTTCCCATGCCGCCTGGCGGCGGCCCTGCAGCCGGGTTCCGCGGCGCACGAAGCTGACGGGCCTGCCCCCGTAGGTGCCGAAGGATGCCTGGGTTCCGGGCGTGACCGGCCGCGGGACATGCGGGGGCTGGGGGGATTCTGGGGTTTCACTCATCCCTTCCAGAATACCCGTGGCCCACGCCGGCTGATCCGGCGGGTAGGGAGCGCCGCTAGGACACGGGGGAGGCTGTGACCACCACGTTCTTGCCCCACGGATCCTCCGTGTAGCAGCTGATGAGCACCACCCGGTTGGGTACGACGTTCCAAATATCGCTGTCCTTGAGCGTGTTCTTGTTGTGCGTCCTCACCGAATCCACCACGTACTTCAACGTCCCCTTCGCAGTGGTCACAGTGACCGCCTTGCCCACGAGGCCCTTATCGCTGAGGCGGTTGAACGGGGCATCCCTGCCGTCCCAGCTGTGCCCCACGATGTACGTCGTGTTGGTGGAGCCCCCGCCCGGCACGCCGTAGCTGGTGAGCCAGTAGGCATCAAGCGTGAGCGGCGGGACGATCAACTCTGATGACAGCTCATCCGCACTGGGCGTCAGCGGCAGCACACGCACGTCAAGGTCTGCGGCCTCGATCGAAAGCTCCAGGGGCGCTGCTGCTGCCGGCGGGGCCGGCTTGCGGGCAGCCGTGGCGCGTGGGGAACTGACCGCCGAAGGAGCGGTGGAATGAACGACGGCGCTGCTGCCGCCGTCGTTCGGGGCAGCAGCGGTCAACGGCGTCAGGAAAAGAGCGGCTGCCAGGCCTGCGCAGGCAATGGCAGGCACGGCAAGCCAGCGCCGGCGCACTGGCCGGCGCTGGCTGGACGTTCTTTGCGGTTCCAACTGGGTGTGCTTACTTGCGCGTGCGCTCCAGGCGGCGCATCCTCACGGCGACCGCAGAGGGGACCACGATGCCGGCTGCGAGGAGCCCGGCCAGAAGCGCCAGGCCTGGGTGCGTGGCCGGCTCCACCTCGGCCGCGGTCTGCACGTTGAAGCCCTTGTTCGTCCCGCCGGTCGCGGCGCCGGCCCCTGCGGGAGTCACGCTGACCGGGGGCGGCGGCGTGTCCGGACCGGCACCATGGCGTCCGGATTGCAGGCCGCCAGGAAGGACTCGAACAGCCCCATGAGGTTGGTGGCGGAGGCCTCATCCAGCGAGACGGTGCCCAGCACGGCCTCGAACTCGGCCACCGCTGAATCGAGGGCGTCCGAGGCTTCGAGGATCTCCGGCCTGTTCATGGTTTCCTCGTATGCCACGGTCAGGTCGGTCACCGCCTGCTGTGCTTCAGCCTCGGCGTCCCCGGCCGCTGCCTTGGCAGCCTCTGCGTCAGCCAGAACATCCGGATCGCCTGAGCCCTGGGCATCCGCCAGCGCGGCTGCAGCTGCGGCGTTTGCTGCGATGGCGGCGTCCAGTGCTTCCTCGGCAGCCTCAAGCTCTGCGACGCACGGGATCCGCGGCGGCGCCTTCGAGGAGCCCAAGATAAATGGCCTCGGCAGCAGCAGCTGCCTCGGCGGCGGACTCGAGCCGGGCAACAGTTGTCTCGGTGATGCCGGCGGCGGACAGGGCGGCCTCGAACTGGGTGGAAGCCTGCAGGCAAGCCGCGTCACCTGGTGCTGCGGCAGCCGTCGGAGCGCCGAGGAAAAGCCCGGCGGTGAAAACAGCTGCTGACGAACCAGCGGCAACCCATTTTGATACAGCGGTCATAGTGTGTGCGTCCCCTATACACGAAGCGGCCGCCGGGACAGCCCCGGCGGGTTCAGCGCGCGGCAGAACGGCTCTCAGTGCGGTTTGCTCCGAAGATTACGGCTGGACCAAGCAGGAGAGGCGCTCATACTGCTGATCGTCCGGAATTAGGCGGCGAGACCTCAGTGCAACCTGAAAGCCGCCCGAAAGATCGCTGCGAGAATCAAAATACAGAGCGAAAACGCTTGTGGCAAGCATCACCGTCGCGTGGCGGCTGGACGTGGCGGAGGGCCTGGGCTGGGCGCGGACCGGGCCCTGGACGTGGACGTGGACCGACATCAGCTGTGCAACGGCAATGACAGAATGGGTCCCGTGACCCGTGCTGACAACGTTGACGTATCCGGACTGCTCGTCGACGCCGAAATCGACGACATCCCCGCCGCAACGCCAACGGTGCTTCCGGCAGGTCAGGCGAGCCGGCGTGCCCTGTTTTACCTGGGCCTTTGCCTGGTGCTTATCGGGCTAAACCTCCGTACTGTTTTCTCCAGTTTCGCGGCGGTACTTCCGGAGGTCACGTCCGACGCCGGCCTGCCGGGCTGGGCAGTGGTTGTGCTCACCACAGTGCCTGTGACGCTGCTGGGTGTCTTCGCGCCGCTGGCCCCCGTCCTGGCCCGCCGGTTCGGTGCCGAGCGGGTGCTGCTGGGTGCCATGGCCGTACTTACTGCCGGGCTGCTGCTTCGCCCGGCGGACATCGGCGGGCTGGTGCCGGGCGCCGGCCACCTCCCTGCCCTGCTGGTGGGAACTGCCGCCTGCGGTGCCGCCATCGCCCTGTGCAACGTGCTGCTCCCGGGGCTGGTGAAGCGCGACTTCCCGCACCGGCTGGGCCTCATGGGTGGGCTGTACACCACGGCTATCTGCGCATCAGCCGCCCTCGGCGCCGGCTTTACCTATCCCGTCTTCACGGCGACGGGGGAGTGGACGGCAGGACTGTGGTTCTGGGCGGTGCCCGCCGCCGTCGTGCTGTTGCTCTTCCTCCCGGTGGCGCTCCGGCAGCGCCCCGTCCGGCACCAGGCAGCCTCCGACGGCGTCAACGTGTGGCGCTCCGCGGTGGCATGGCAAGTGACCATCTTTATGGTGCTGCAGGCCATGATGTCCTTCAGCGTCTTTGCCTGGCTGGCACCGATCCTGCGCGAACGCGGAGTGGACGGCGGCACGGCCGGCCTGATGGTGTCCGTTTCAATCGTGCTCCAGATGCTCGGGTCGCTTTTTGCCCCCGCGCTGGCCGCACGGTTCAGCGACCAGCGGGCCATCAGCGTGGTGGTGGCGCTGATGACCGGAGGCGGTTTCGCGCTGAGCATCTTCGGGCCGCTCGAACTCATCTGGGTCTGGACCGGGCTGCTGGGCCTCGGGCAGGGAAGCCTCACTGCGGTGGCGCTGACCATGATCATGCTGCGCACGCGCGACGGGCACACTGCGGCGCACCTGTCCGGGATGATGCAGGGCGTGGGCTACGGGCTGGGTTCCACCGGCACGCTGCTGGTGGGCCAACTGCACCAGGCCACGGGTTCGTTTACGGCCGCCGGACTGCTGTTCCTGGTGGTGGGTTCCCTTGCCGCCGTTTTTGGCTACCGAGCCGGCCGGAACCGGTACATCGGCGGCTAGCCCCCACCCCGCCCTACAGCCCCCACCCCTTTGGACGCTCTCTCACTTAATGTGGGTTTTTGGGCGACGCTCTCTCACTTTCCTGAAGAAAGTGATAGAGCGTCGGGTTAAAGGCGACATTAAGTGAGAGAGCGTCCTGGTTAGGGGTGGTTAGGTGACGGCTGCACGCGCCGCGGGGCCTGCCTGAGCGGCGCCCTGACTGATCCTGCACGTGCCTGATACGGTGGCGTTCCAACAACTGATCAGGCTGGTGCCGTGCGAGATTCCACCCTCCCCTCAACAGGGACCACCGCCGGGATCCTGCAGCGGCCGTACCTGTGGGTGACCATCGGCGCGTGTTCCCTGGTGTTCCTCGCGGCGTTCGAATCGCTGGCGGTGACCACCATCATGCCCGTAGTCAGCCGCGAACTGGACGGGGCAAGCCTGTACGCGCTGGCCTTCGCCGGGCCGCTGGCCACCGGTGTGATCGGCATGGTGGCGGCAGGAAACTGGTCCGACCGCCGCGGGCCAACCGTCCCGCTCTATGCCTCCGTGGCCCTGTTCGTGCTGGGCCTGATCATCGCGGGCACTGCGGTGTCCATGCCAGTGCTGGTCACCGGCCGCCTGGTGCAGGGCCTCGGCGGCGGCGCCCTGACTGTGTCGCTCTATGTTGTGGTGGCCCGCGTCTATCCGGCCGTTCTCCACCCGGGAATCTTCGCCGCCTTCTCCGCTGCGTGGGTGGTCCCGTCCCTGGTGGGTCCGTTCGCCGCCGGCATCGTGGCGGAGGCCCTGAGCTGGCACTGGGTGTTCCTGGGCGTGGTGGGACTGGTGGTTCCCGCGCTGGTGATGATTGTTCCGGTGCTCCGCGGCATGGACCCGCCTGCAGTGCAGGCGGCGCCGCCGCCGTGGTCCGTGGGCCGGATCGCCTGGGCCGTGCTCGCCGCGCTCGCCGTGCTTGGCCTGAACCTCTCCGCGGACGTCACCATCGCGGGCCTTCCCGCAGCACCGGCACTCCTGGCTGCGGCCGCCGTCGTGATTGCCCTGGTGGCAGTGCGGCCGCTGGTGCCGCGGGGAACATTGCTCGCGCGCCGTGGCCTGCCCAGCGTCATCCTGACCCGCGGACTGGCCGGTGCGGCCTTCTTCGGGGCCGAGGTGTACCTGCCGTACCTGCTGATCGAGCAGTACGCCTTCCCGCCGACCTTCGCCGGACTCGCGCTCACTATCGGTGCGGTGGCGTGGGCCGGTGCCGCCGCGGTCCAGGGCCGCCTGGGCACCCGGCTGCCGCACCGCACCGCGGTACGCATCGGTGCCGCGCTGGTGCTGCTGGCCATCGTCCTGACGTTGGCGACGGCGGCGCTCCACTGGCCTGCCGCCGTCGCGATCATCGGCTGGACCTTCGCCGGCGCCGGCATGGGGCTGCTCTACCCGCGGCTGAGCGTCATGACGCTCGCCCTCTCCACCAAGGAGAACGAGGGCTTCAACAGTTCGGCGATGTCCATTGCGGACTCGCTGGGCGGCGCGCTGGCCCTCGCCACCACGGGCATCGTGTTCACGGCATTTACGACGACGGCGGAATCGTTCGCCGGGGTCTTCGCCCTGGCGGCGGTGGTGGCCGTCGCCGCGGTTGCCGTGTCGCCGCGGGTGTCCCGCTGACCCCGTTGGGGGCGTTGGGGTGGCGGCTGGATTGCTCCGGGGCGCTCAGTAGTCCGGGCGGGGGAGGACGTTGAAGTAGAGGTGCGTGACGCCGTCGCCCTCGATCACGCGGGTCCGTTCCAGTTTCACCGGGGCGGCTTTGAGTTGGTCGAAGAAGCGGATCCCGGACCCCAGCAGCCACGGCGCCAGGTTGACGCGGATCTCGGCGAGCAGGCCTGCGTCGATCGCCTGCCGGATGATGTCCGGCCCGGCGAGGCCCACGTCCTTGCCGCCCGCGAGCTTCCCGGCCGCCGCCACCGCGTCCTGGAAGCCGCTGGTGACGAACGTGTAGGGGACGCCGTCGCGCGGCCAGCCGTCCGGGACGGTGTGGCTGAGCACCACGATGGGGACGTTGATGGGGTGTTGCCCGCCCCAGCCGTGGGTGAGGTCGAAGATGCGGCGGCCCACCAGCAGCGCGCCCGCGGTGGATATGGTCCGCCGGAGGTGTTCGGCGCTGGCCTGCGTGACGTGCCAGGTCATGTCTTTCCTGGCCGTGGGGACAGCCACCGGTCCGTTGTCATACCAGTCGAAGAGTCCGCCGATGCTGTCGTCGGGCAGGGCGATGAACCCGTCCAGCGACATGGTCATTTCGGCGATGAGCCGTGCCATGATTCCTCCCGCTGAGGTTGCCGATGTGGTGGGTCAGGAAAGCCGGGTTGCCCGGAGTACGGTGTCGCCGATCACGGCTTCCTGCCCGTCCGGCCCGTTGGCGACCCGATCCCGCGTAGTGCTGACCTCCACCTGCCACTCGGGAGAGTCGATGCCGAGTTCCTGCACAAGCTTGCGCGGGCGTGTAGAACATCTCGTGCGTGGTGTGGGTTCCCCACGGCGGCAGCCGGTCCGGATGGTGCCCGACGATCAGCAGCGTGCCGCCCGGCTTAACCGCGGCCGCCGCCGTCCGCAGCGGTACCTGCCAAACCAGCTGCGGTCCATGCAGGAACTGGGAGGACACCAGATCATAAGTCTCTGTGGGCTGCCACTGGTCCAGGTCACACTGTTCCCAGTGGATGCGGCTGGGGATGACGCCCGCGCCCTCGGCGTGCACGCTTTCGCGGTCCAGCGCGGCCTTTTCGTGTGTGGCTGCCCGTTCCAGCGCGACGGCGGAAACGTCGACGGCGGTGACGGTCCAGCCCTGCTGGGCGAGCCAGATGGCGTCGGCGCCTTCGCCGCAGCCCAGGTCGAGTGCCTTGCCTGGCCGCAGCCCGCCGCCTTCGCGGACCAGCTGGGGGTTGGGTTTGCCGCTCCAGATCTGCGGCTTGCTGCCGTATCTTTCGTCCCAGGCCTCGGCCGCACTTTGCTGCCGCTGGTCTCCCTGGCGAGCGTCGCCGTCGTGCGTTGTGTGGTGGTGGTTTTCGCCCTGTTGCGTCATGCCTCAAGCCTGCCCCGGCCCGGCGTCGAAGGCAACGGTCCCGCCCAGCGCATCCGGGGGCGATCAGGGCTCCGGGTTCGGCGGGATGGTATGCTTAGGGGACTTGATGTGCAGTGATGCCCGCTTGCTCCTGAATTAATGGAGTCCCACTTGTTGGGGAAGCGGGTTTTTTCATGTGAGAGGCACATCCTGCGTCGATGAACGCGTTCCATTTGGTCCCGGCCGCCGCCCTGAATTGGGCAGCAGCCCGGTTGATCACCTGACTTTTCTTCGGCGAAACCCTTGAGCCAACCGGCATCGGGGGCCGATATCCGCACGGATACCGCCTGAAAGACCTTGAATTTATGACTACTTTTGCTGCCCTCGGCACGCCCAAGGCCCTTGCCGAAACCCTCACCGCCCAGGGAATTGTTGAGCCGTTCCCCATCCAGGTCAAGACCCTCCCGGACACCCTGGCCGGACGCGACGTCCTGGGCCGCGGCCGCACCGGCTCCGGCAAGACCATCGCTTTCGCCATCCCGCTTGTAGCACGACTCGCTGAGCGGGAAGCCAAGCACTTCCGCAAGCCCGGCCGCCCCATGGGCCTGGTCCTCGCACCGACCCGCGAGCTGGCCACCCAGATCAACGCCACCATCGAGCCGATGGCCAAGGCCATGGGCCTGAACACCACCGTGATCTACGGCGGCATCTCCCAGGCCCGCCAGGAAAAGGCCCTGCGCGCCGGCGTCGACATCGTCATTGCCTGCCCGGGCCGCCTGGAGGACCTGATCCGCCAGCGCATCCTGACCCTCGAAGCCGTTGAGGTCACCGTCCTGGACGAGGCCGACCACATGGCCGACCTCGGCTTCCTGCCCGTGGTCAAGAAGCTCATGGACATGACCCCCAGCCAGGGCCAGCGCCTGCTGTTCTCCGCCACCCTGGACAACGGCGTGGACAAGATCGTCCAGCGTTACCTGTCCAACCCGCTGACCCACTCCGTGGACGATCCGCAGGCCGCGGTGACCACCATGGAACACCACGTGCTGGTAGTCAACGACCAGACCGTCAAGAAGCAGCTGATCGTCGAGCTCGCCTCGGGTGCCGGCCGCCGCGTACTTTTCATGCGGACCAAGCACCACGCCCGCAAGCTGGCCAAGACCCTGACCGACGCCGGGATCCCCGCCGTCGATCTGCACGGCAACCTCTCGCAGAACGCCCGTGACCGCAACCTGGCCGAGTTCTCCTCCGGTGACGTCCGCGTCCTGGTGGCCACCGACGTCGCCGCCCGCGGCGTCCACGTGGACGACGTCGAACTGGTGATCCACGTGGATCCGCCCACAGAGCACAAGGCCTACCTGCACCGCTCAGGCCGTACCGCCCGCGCAGGTTCGGACGGCACCGTTGTCACGCTGACCCTCCCGGAGCAGCAGAGCGACGTCAAGAAGCTGATGAAGGCTGCCGGCGTCGAGGTCAACTTCGAGCGCGTCACCGCCAACTCCCCGCTGGTTGCTGAGCTCGTGGGCGAAATGGCCGACAAGATCGATCCCCGCACCCGTGCGGCACTGCTGGCCACCAAGGCCAAGCAGCAGGGCGGCGGTACCTCCACCGGTGCCAACGCCGAGCGCAAGCGCGCCCGCCGCAGCCAGGACGGCCCCACCGCTGGTGGCCGTGGTGGACGTGGCGGACGCGGACGCGTCTCCGCTGAGGCCCCCCGCACCGACCTGCCCCGTGCAGAGCGCCGCGCCGTGGCTTACGAAGGCCGCACCGAGGCACGCGCAGCATTTGACCGTGTTGCAGAGCAGAACGAGGACCGCGCCATCGCGGCAGCGGCTGCACGCCGCAACGCACGTGGCCGCGGCACCACGGCTTCCACGCACCGCAACGACGTCCCCGCAGCAGGTGGCCGTGCATCGGCCGGCCGCGGTTCAGACGGACGTGCTTCAGAGGGCCGCACGGATTCACGCGTGACCCGCAGCGATGCTCCCCGCGGCGGTACGGGCCGTCCGGCGACGTCCGGCGGACAGCGCGGCGGACGTCCGGCAACGGGCCAGCGCGCAGCAGCCGGCGCACGCACCGCAGGTGCAGGTGCAGGCGCCCGCACGCGGTGGCGGCCAGCGCTCCGCAGGTGCCGGTGCAGCCAGCGGCGGCAACGGCGGCAACAAGGCTGTCTGGTCCTCCAACACCGGTGGTACCTCGGGTGGATCCTACGCCGGTAACGGCGGCGGCAACGGTGGCGGCAGCGGCCGTCCGGCCCGCAGCGGTCCCCGCCGCGCGTCGGCTCCGGCATCGAACGAACGCCGCAGCCGCTAATCCCCAACCGCTCCCTAACCTCGCAAGCTCGGTCAGGGAACCCAGCGGTCGTGGCCCCGGTTAAACCATCGAGTGCTCCGTAACCGCCGTTTAGAAGGTTCATAGCGGCAGTTACGGAGCACTCGATGAGTGGTTAACCCGGCCTACCAGCCGCGGGCGCGCCACTCTTCCAGGTGCGGGCGTTCCGCGCCGAGGGTGGTGGGCTTGCCGTGGCCCGGGTGCACCACGGTGTCATCCGGATAGGCGTCGAACAGCCGCTCGCTGACGTCGTCTAACAGCTGGCTGAACCGCTCAGGATCCTTCTGGGTGTTGCCCACGCCGCCGGGGAAGAGTGAATCCCCGGAGAAGATGTGGGCTGGCCCGGCGGGGTCCTGGTAGACAAACGCGATGGATCCCGGCGTATGCCCGCGCAGGTGCACGGCGGTGAGCTCGAAGCCGTCCAAGGCGCAGGTATCCCCGTGCTCCAGGGTCCGGTCCACGGGTACTGGCAGCGCCTCGGCGTCGTCCGTTCCGGCAGCGGTCGCGGGCACCCGTGGCTTCCACCAGTTCAGGCAGTGCCCGGACATGGTCCCAGTGCTGGTGCGTGGTGGCGATGAGCTCCAGCTTGGGCGTTGCCGCGGTGTCCGCGGCGGCGTCCTGCAGCAGCTCCCTGGATGGCCGGAAATCGTCCGCGGCATCGATCAGCAGCTGCGCGCCGGACTGCCTTGGCGGTCAGCAGATACACGTTGTTGTCCATCTCGCTGACCGAAATCCGGCGGATGGTGATGTCCTGTAAGTCGTGAATGAGCGTGTCCATGGGCCTCAGTTTATTCACGGCCCGGTCATTCGCGGCCTTGGGAAACCCAGTTCGGGTCCGCCGAGCGGGAGCCGACGACGGCGTCCGCGGCCTGGTCCAGCGCCTCCAGTTGCGCCGGGGTCAGGACCAGGGACAGGGCGCCCAGGTTTTCGTCGATCCGGTGCGTTTTGCGCGTGCCGGGGATGGGGACCACCGCCAGGCCCAGCCGCTTTCCCTGCGCAAGCAGCCAGGCCAGTGCCACCTGGGCCGGTGTTGCGGACAGCTCAGCGGCCACGGCCTGAACCGCTGCCACCACTGCCTGGTTGGCGTCGGCGGCGTCCTCGGCGAAACGGGGGATCCGGCGTCGGAAGTCGTTGGCTCCCAGGCTGGAAGCGTCCACCGTGCCGGTGAGGAATCCCCGGCCCAGTGGCGAATACGGCACAAAGCCCACGCCCAGTCCGGCGGCGGCAGGAACCACGTTGCGTTCCACGTCGCGGCTCCAGATGGACCATTCGCTTTGGACTGCGGCGATCGGATGTACCGCGTGGGCTTCAGCCAGCTCCTGCGCGGTCACCTCAGACAGGCCAAGGTGTTTGACCTTGCCCTGCTGCACCAGCCCCGCCATGGCCTCCACGGTTTCCACTATCGGAACGCGGAGGTCACGGCGGTGCATGTAGTAGAGGTCGATCACGTCCGTGCCGAGCCGTTTCAGGCTGGCGTCAACGGCATGCCGTCACATAGGCGGCGTCGCCCCGGATGTCCGTGTAGCCGTCAGCCGGTGTGCCCACCAGGGAGAACTTGGTGGCGAGCTGGACCTCGTCCCGCCGGTCCTTCAGCAACTTGCGCGATGAGTTCCTCGTTGCTGCCCCCGCCATAGATGTCCGCCGTGTCGATGAAGCTGACGCCGGCGTCCACGGCGTGGTGCAGGGTTTTGAGGGCGTCGTGCGGGTCAACGTCGCCGTAGACCGGGGTGAGTGCCATTCCGCCAAACCCCAGTGGGCTGACCCTGAGGCCGTCTCCGAGGGGTACCGATGGTTCAGTCATGCGCGCGCTCCTGGGGTCTCGGAAGTATGTCTGCAGTGTGTCCCAGCCAAGAACCCCGCAGCGCGGTGCCGTATTCCAGCGTGGGTTTAGCGCCGCGGGGCACCTAGCGCCGGGCTGGTTCAGGATTTTCGCTGGCCGGTTCGTCGTTTTTGGCCTCCGAGGGCAGTGACTTCAGCCCCGCCGCGCAGCCCACGATGCCGGCGATGAACAGCACCTTCAACAGGCTGAACGGTTCGACGCCGGTGGCCATGGCCCAGCCCACCGTCAGGGCAGCCCCGATTCCCACCCAGACGGCGTAGGCGGTGCCGAGCGGGATGCTGCGGATGGCAAGCCCCAGGCCGATCATGCTCAGGGTGGCCGTCACGGCGAAAACTAGCGTGGGGAGGGGACGGGTGAAGCCGTCGGACAGGCCCAGGGCGGTGGCCCATACGGCTTCCAGGACGGCGGAGGCCAGCAGCATCAGCCACGCAACGGAACGCTTGGTCATTACGCCACCACCTTCAGGCCAACCACGCACGCGGCGATGCCGGTCAGCAGCAGCAGGCGCGCCGTCGTCGGACGTTCAGCCCTGGTGAAGATCGCGTAAGCGGAGGTCAGCACCACGCCCACACCCACCCAGACGGCGTAGGCGGTCCCGGTGGGGATGGACTGCATGGCGATGGCGAGGCCGGCCATGCTGGCGAGGACGGAGGCGAGGAAGAGGAGGGCCGGGGCGATGCGGCGCCGGCCGGACGCCTCGAAGGTCCGGTGCAGGGCGGCGGCCCAGACGGCCTCCAGCGCCCCGGAAAGAATGAGGATTAACCACGACATGACAGATCCTTTGGCCAGTCTTGTCGCGTGCCGGGTACTGAACCGTCGTCCGGAGGCCCTATTGCGGAGCCTTGATTTCAGAGTAGCAAACCCCGACGGCGGGTGGCCGGTTGGTGGCCAACCTCACCGCCGGGGGTGGGACTAGAGCGCGCCGCCGGCCGCCGGAGGGGCGGACGAATCGCGGCCGCCGTCGCCGATGGTTTCGCGGGCGATGAAGTTCTCGATGTCGAACAGGTTGTCCGCGCGCTCGGCGATGTTCAGGAGGGTGGTCATGGAGGCGACCTCTTCCACCTGTTCCTTGAGGAACCAGAGCATAAACTGCTCGCCCAGGGCGTCGTCCTCGGCGCGGGCGGCACGGAACAGGGCCTCGATGTTGCCCGTCACTTCCTTCTCCTGTTCGAGCGCCAGGGCCAGCGGCTCGGTCACGGCGGAGAAGTCGTTGCGGACGGTGGGGACGCCCGGGATGGTGAATTCAATGTCGCGGTCCAGCATGTACTGGACCATCATCATCGCGTGGTTCCGTTCCTCCACCGACTGCCGGTAGAAGTAGCGGGCCAGCTGCGGGAGATCCTGGTTGGCGAACCAGGTGGCCACGGCAATGTACTGCTGCGAGGCCGCAAATTCGTTGCCGATCTGGGTGGACAGGAGCGCATTAAAGGGTGTGGAGGTCATAGCCCGAGTCTAGGAGCGTGGCACGCGGCTGACCAGTGTGGAAAGGCTCAGATAACGAAGGCGAGGCTAGCCTGCGGCCGCGTCAGCCCGCCACGCGATCGATCGAAACCACGGCCAGGAAGCCGCGGCCCAGGACCTCGGGGGAGCGCGTGTCGGAACCGACGACGGCGTCGTACCGGTTGAGTGCCTCGGGTTCCGCCGGCGGGGCGGCAGCTTCGCCGTCGGCAGCTTCCGCGCCGGCACCTTGGTCAGCGTCCTCAGCCTCGGGAGCGCCGGCACTGACGGTGGCCTGCCCCTGCAGCAGCACAGCGAGCTGGCCCTCAAAGACCGGATGCGCGCGCTTCTTGGAGAGCTCGATGATGGACGTGAAGCCCTTGAAAGAGCCGGCCCGGGTGATGACGTTGAGGTTCCGGATGTCACCGGTGGGAAGTGACCCGTGCGCATCGGCGTCGCCGGAGAACCTGAAAGGCCGGTACTTTTCCAGCGGATGCTCGGCGCCGTCCACGGTCAGCAGGAGCAGTTCGCCGTCCACCACAGTCAGCACCCGTTCCATGCCCGGAAACGCCGAGAAGTCGCCGGCCTTGGTGAGGTCGGCGATGCTGACGCGCCAATCCCAGGCACCGTCCTGCGCGGAGGCCGCCTTGGGATGGCTGGCCAGTTCGCGGGTCACCCCGCCGCCGTTGCGCCACGGTTCGGACCTGAGTTCTGCGAAGCGGATGATCTCCATCCGTCCAGCCTAGTTCGTCGGGCCGGTTCGACGGGTGGTCCGGCTGGGCGTGGCATGCTGGGTGGATGTGCCAGGGGATCACCGACGAACAGGGCCGGCTGCTGGTGTCCTGGCTGGGCGCGTTCAGCGTGATCCGGGACTACAGCTGGCCACTGCAGGACACCACGGTCCTCCACATTGTGGCGCCTCCGGGCGAAGAGTTCATCGTCAAGGCGAGCTCCACCAGCCACCACATCCGCCGCGAGATCGCAGCCTATGCCGCCGGCTTCGAGGGGCTGGCCGGCCGTGTCCCCCTGCTGCGGCACGCCTCGGCGCAGGCCGGGATCCTGGTGACCGAATTCCTGCCGGGGACGCTCGTGGAGGGGACCCCGGCCGAGGATGATCCGGAAACGTACCGGCAGGCCGGGGCGCTCCTGAAGAAGATCCACCGGGCTGCCGGCACCTCCGCCAGTTACGCCAAGGCGCTGAAAGCCAAAACCCGCTCGTGGATGGACCGCGCAACTGGACTCGTCCCTGAACAACAAATCGACAGGCTCGCACGGGAACTGGAGGCCCTCAACCCGGACGCGGTGCAGTTGGTGGCCACGCACGGCGACTACCAGCCGCGAAACTGGCTGCAGGATGACGGGCTGGTCAAAGTCATTGATTTTGGCCGGGCGGACACGCGTCCCTGGGTGCACGACCTGGTGCGGCTCCGCCACCAGCAGTTTGTTGGCAGACCCGGCCTGGAAGCCGCGTTTTGTGACGGCCTGGGCAAGACGGTGGGACCCGAAGAAGCGGACCTGTGGCGTTTGGAGAACCTGAACCAGGCCATCGGCACCGTGGTGTGGGCCAACCAAGTTGGGGACACCGCTTTTGAACAGGCCGGGCGGGCCATGGTGGATCGGCTGTTCTCCGGCTCCTGACCGCCTGGTCCCCATCGGCGCGGGGCCCAATTCCTGCTAGTGTCCTCCCGGGGGACATCGCGAAAACAGCGTGAAGGAGCCGGGAATGTTCGTCAAGATTTGTGGTTTGAGTACGCCGGAATCGGTCCGCGTTGCCGTGGAGGCCGGGGCTGATGCGGTCGGGTTTTGTCCTGACAGCGAGCCCGCGGGCTGTCTCGCCGTCGCAGGTTTCCGGGATGCTGGCCGACGTGCCTGCCGGAGTGACCGCCATCGGCGTTTTCCGGCATGAACCTGTGGCCGATGCCCTTGCCATCGCCCGCGCCGCCGGACTCGACTGGATCCAACTCCACGCTGACCTCACTCCGGAAGACGTCACCACAGTGCACGACGCCGGCATGAAGCTGATCAGGGCTGTCACCATGGCAGCCACGGCGGACGCGTTCGCCGACTGGGGCGAGGAACTCCTGTTGATTGACGCCGCCGTCCCCGGATCCGGCGAGGCCTGGGACTACGCCTCCATGGTGGACGTGACGGCGCTTCAGGACCGCAACTGGCTGCTGGCCGGCGGGCTGAATCCGGACAACGTGGGCCAGGCCGCCGCCTCGGCAGGTGCCTGGGGTGTGGACGTCTCCTCCGGTGTGGAGGCCTCGCGTGGAGTGAAGGACCTGGACAAGATCCGTGCGTTCGTGAAGGCCGCCAAGGGCTGACGCAAAGGTCCAAACCGCCCCGATCCCGGCCGGGATTTCAGGGACCAATCAGGGCAGACCCCTACGTTTTTGTCAGACCCTGCAAGGCACAATGGACAGATGAAGACACTGCTCAACATCATCTGGCTGGTTTTCGGCGGACTCTGGCTTGCCCTGGGCTACTTCCTGGCGGGCATCATCTGCTGCCTGCTGATCGTGACCATTCCGTGGGGCATCGCCTCGTTCCGGATCGCGGCGTACACGCTCTGGCCGTTCGGGCGCATGGTGGTGGACAAGCCGGGCGGAACCGGGGTGTTCCCGCTCCTGGGCAACGTCATCTGGCTGGTGGTGGCGGGCGTCTGGATCGCGATCGGCCACGTGGTGACGGCCTTCGCCATGGCGGTCACCATCATCGGCATCCCGCTGGCCATCGCCAACCTGAAGCTCATCCCGGTGAGCCTGATGCCGCTGGGCAAGCAGATTGTGCCCACCAACAGGCCGTTCATTACCGCCTACCGGTAGGCCGCGGCGCTAAGGTGCCGGAGGGGGTTCGGCGCCGGACGCCCCCACGCCGGGCACCAGTCCCTGCGCCTCGAGTTCTTCGGACCGCAGTGCACGCAGAACGCAGAACTCGTTGCCGTCGGGATCCGCCATGACCACCCAGGTCACCTCCGGCCCCTGCCCAATCGAGACCTGGGTGGCGCCAAGGGCCTCCAGGCGCTGCACCTCCGCGGCCTGGTCGTCCGGGCGCAGGTCCAGGTGCAGCCGGTTCTTCAGTTCCTTCCCCTCAGGCACCTTCAGGAACAGCAGGTCCGGGCTGACGCCGTCGGCCGGGCTGCCTGCCGGCGGTTCCAGGACGATTTCGTCCTCCACCTCGTAGGTGCGGCGCCACCCCAGGGCCTTTTCCCAGAAATCGGCAGGCACTTTGGGGTCGGTGGAGTCGATGCTGACGGATTGGATGCGCAGGCTCATCCGAGCAGTCTTGCATCCGGCCGCAGCGGCCGTAAAGGGTCAGGCGAGCTCGCCCTGCAGGTTCCGGCGCGCGGCGTCGAGCCACAGTTCCCGTGCCCGCGCGCTGTGGAAGAGCGGGTCCAGTTCCAGCAGCTGGCGGACGACGGCGGCGCGTCCGGCGGCGAAATCGGCGTCGCCGATGTGCGCGTAGTCTTCCCGGACGGCAGCCACATACCGGGCGTACGGCTCCGGTTCGCCGCCGAGAACTGACAGGTCCGCGTCGCAGAGCAGGGCGCCGTCGTCGTCCCCTGGATCCGGACGGTGGTCCGACGTCAGCCTGACCAGCCTCGCCACTTCCTCAACCTCGGCGGGCGGAAGCCCCGCGTCGGCGAGGCGGTCCTCGGCGAGCCGGGCCGATTCCTCCTCGTCCTGCTCCGCCACGCCGCGGTACACGGCATCGTGGAACCAGGCGGCCAGCAGCACGGTCCGCGGCGGATCGGCGGGTTCGGTGAGCAGGTCCAGCGCCTCCAGCACAGCCAACAGGTGGGTGCGGCCGTGGTACTTCCGGTGCTCCTCGCCCCACCGGTCCAGGAGGTCCAGGAAGAGGGCGTCGTGGCCGGGCATAATGCTTTCCCAGCGGTTCAGGAGCGGCAGTTTCAAGGATTTGCTCCGCTGCCGGGCCGGGATGCGCAGCCCGCTGGCGATGAGCTTACGGACCAGGACCCGGGCCTCCACCGGTATGGCGCCCGCGGCCACCAGGTCATCGAACCTGCGCTCGGGGACGTCGTAATGGTCGCCGTCGAACGCCCGGTCCGGGATGCCGGCCGCCGCGGCGAAAGCGTGCAGCTCAGCCAGTGAGGTGTCCGAGACCAGATGCGAAAAGTGGGTCTCGTGGGCAGGCCACAGGGGCGGATCCAGGTAAATCGCCATGGGGGAAGTCTAGTTCGGGCCGGGTTGGTCGCCGAGGCCGTGCGCTCCTGCCCGGCTCAGGAGCCGGCCGGGAGGATGTTGTGGTTGCCCTGGAACACGTTCTTGGGATCGAAGTCCCGCTTGACCCTGGCCAGCCGGGCGTAGTTCCCGTTGCCGAACGCGGCGCGGATGCGGTCCTGGCCCTCGTTGCCGATGAAGTTCAGCCACACCCCGCCGTTGGCATAGGGCGCGATCTTCTCGCGGAAGTCCTTCACCCAGGCCTTGGCCAGTTGGCCTTCCTTCGGGTGTGGGGGAGATGCCGTACGGGTGGCTCACCCAGGCCGCATTCCGGTTGATCAGCGGCGTGGCCGCGCCCGCGTTGCCGCCGACGGCGCCGCCCCAGCGGGCAATCAGCTGCTGTGAGGTGGCATCGGGGAGGTTCCGGGCCGATTCCACGAAGAGGTCCAGGGCTTCGTCGGGCAGTTCGTCGTGATAGTCCGCGCTCCAGTAGTTGTAGTGGTCCGGCGGATCGTCCAGGGAGCCGTTGAACTCCGCATAGGGAGTGTCGCCCACCAGGTCGACGGCCGGCCCGAGTTCGCGGAACGGCCTGGCGTGTTCGGAGCCTTCCTCGGGATCGCCGGCGTAGACGTAAACGATGAGCGGGGCCATCTTTCCCACCATCCGCTCCGGCACAAAAGGCTCGGCGGGTGCGGTCACGTAAAGAAGCCCCAGGCCCGCGCCGTCGGGGGCTGCCAGGGCGAGGTCCCGGAACGCGCGCGAGACGTCCAGGGCCTCCTCGCCGGGCCACAGCCACATCCCGGCGTGCACCACGGGGCCGATCCGGTGCGCCTGGAACGTGAAGGACGTTGCAACGCCGAAGTTCCCGCCGCCGCCGTGCAGGGCCCAGAAGAGTTCCGGGTTCTCCGTGGCACTCGCGGTGACCCGTTCGCCGTCGGCCGTCACCAGGTTCACGGAGACGAGGCTGTCGCAGGCGAACCCGTACGAGCGCTCCAGCCAGCCGGACCCGCCGCCGAGGGTGAAACCCGCGACGCCGGTGGTGGACGCGCGCCCACCGGTCACGGCCAGCGCGTGTTCCTGCGTGGCACGGTCGAACTCACCCCAGGTCACGCCGGCACCCACGGTGACAATGCCGGACTCCGGGTCCACGTCGATCGACTTCATGGGCCGGACATCGATCACCACGCCGCCGTCGTTCGTGGACATGCCAGCCACGGAATGCCCGCCGGCGCGGACGGCGATGGGGAGGGCGTTCCCGCGGCCATAGAGGAGGGCTTCGGCCACATCCTCATCGTTGGCGCACTGGGCGATGGCTGCGGGGCGCCTGTCGATCATGGCGTTGAAGACCTTGCGGGCCGCGTCATAGTCGGGGTTGTCAGGCTTGATCCACTTCATCACAGCGCTCCTTAGCGGCCGCGGCCCCTCCCCTCCCCATAGCGTAGAACGCGGACCCGGGATGTTCCACAGTTGGCCGCTGACCTGCGGCTACTGGTGCCGCGCGGGCGGTTCCGGAATCGTTGATATTCCGCCGGGGAAGGGGGATGATCAGCACCTGTGGCCTGACGCGGACGTGTGGGAGGTTTCAATGGAGAACAGCCATCGCAGGGCGAACCGGAGTCCCTCTGGCTCGCCACCGCCGGGGATACCGACTATCCATCGTTGGACAGGGACATAGAGGCAGACGTGGCGGTCATCGGAGCCGGTGTCGCCGGGCTGACGGCCGCGCTGGCGCTCAAACGTGCCGGGCATACTGTCGCGGTCATCGAGGCGGCCCGTGTAGGAACCGGCGTCACCGGCCACACCACCGGCAAAGTGACCTCCCTCCACCGGCTCGCCTACACCGAACTCGTCCGCAACCACGGCACGGACGCCGCACGAACTTACGGCCAGGCCAACCAGGCAGCGATCGGCCACGTACAGCGGGTGGTGGCTGAGGAGGGCATCGACTGCGACTTCCGCCTCGTCAACAACTACACCTATGCCGGAACCGATGAAGCCCTGGAAAAAGTCCGCGCCGAAGCCGAACTCGCCGCCCGGCTCGGCCTGCCCTCGAGTTTCACCACGGATGTGCCGCTGCCGTTCCCCGTCAAAGGCGCGGTCCGGTTCGACGGGCAGGCCCAGTTCCATGCGGTGAAATACCTCCAGGGCCTCGCCCGTGCGGTCCAGGGCGGTGGCAGCTTCGTCTTCGAGCAGACCCGGGCGCTGCAGGTCCACGACGGCGTCCCGGGAGTCGTCGACACCGAGGGCGGCACCGTCCGCGCCCGGGACATCATCGTCGCCACGAATGTGCCGTTCGGTGACCAGGGCGCATTCGACTCCCGGTGCCAGCCGCACCGTTCCTACATCGTGGCCGGACGTGTGGACGCTCCGCCGCTGGACGCCACGTTTATCAGCGTGGACGAACCGATGCGTTCCATCCTGACCGTCAGCGCCGGCGGCCAGAGCTACGTGCTGGTGGGCGGCGAAGGCCACCGCGTGTCCGAGGCGGGGGATACCGCCGCGCGGTACGGCAGGCTTGCCGCGTTCGCCCGTGACAGGCTCGGCGTCAGTGAGGTCGCCTACCGCTGGTCAACCCAGGACAACATGCCGGTGGACGGGCTGCCCTATGTCGGACTCATGTCCGCCGACGCCAGGCACGTGTATGTCATCACCGGACTGCGCAAATGGGGCCTGACCAATGGAACAGCTGCCGCCCTCATCCTCACAGACACCATCAGCGGACGGGAGAACCCCTGGGCCGCAGTGTTCAACAGCAACCGGGCCACCCCGGCAGCCGACGGTGACGGCCGGTTGAAGAGAGCTCCGAGGAGAACGGCCGAGAGCCGGCAAGGCCAGCCCCCAACCGGCCAGGTCACGCTGGCCCCTGGCGAGGGAACAGTCATCGACGTTGCCGGCGAGAGTACCGCCGTCTTCAAAGACACCGACGGGCAGCATCCACTCCCTCTCCGCCATCTGCACCCACCTGGGCTGCACCGTCGAGTTCAACCCTGCCGACACCACGTGGGACTGCCCCTGCCACGGTTCCCGGTTCGCCGCTGACGGCACCGTGATCCATGGCCCGGCCAACAGAGACCTCCCGCCCGGACCGGAACACTTCCCTGAAAGCCTTATGTAGCAATAGAACCGCAAATGCGGACTATTATGGGCAAATGCCCACGATTCGCGTTTCCGAAGCAGCCCGGTTCCTCGGCGTCAGTGACGACACCATCAGGCGCTGGACGGACAACGGCAGCCTCACCGCCATAAAGGACGACGCCGGCCGGCTGGCAGTGGACGGCCTGGAGCTGGCCCGGCATGCCCAGAAACTCGCCCAGCTTCCCGACGACCCGCACCGCGGAGGCAGCTCGGCGCGCAACCGCTTCGTCGGCCTGGTCACGGGCATCACCGCGGACAAGGTGATGGCGCAGGTGGAGCTCCAGTGCGGCCCGTTCCGCGTGGTCTCGCTCATGAGCAGCGAAGCCGTCCGCGACCTCGGCCTGGAACTCGGCTCCGTAGCCACCGCGGTGGTCAAGGCCACCACCGTCATCATCGAAACCCCGCACGGAAAGGGCTCCGCATGAGCGCCCGCACGCACGTGAAAACCGCGCTGGTCACCGCCGCCATCATGCTGGGCCTCGCCGGCTGCGCCCCGGCACCCACTGCGCCGGCAGCCTCGACCGGCTGCGTCCGCCGGCCAGCTCGCCGGGACCGTCACTGTTTTCGCGGCCGCCTCCCTCAAAGCCACCTTCACCGACCTGGCCGCGACAGTTCGAGGCGAACAACCCCGGCACGGAGGTCATGCTCAGCTTCGCCGGTTCGTCGGACCTCGTCACCCAGATCACCCAGGGTGCGCCGGCGGACGTTTTCGCGTCGGCGGATACCAGGAACATGGACAAACTTGCCGACGCCGAACTCCTTGACGGGAACCGCCAGGAACTTTGCCACCAACACCCTGACCATCGTGGTCCCGCCCGGCAACCCGGCCGGCATCACCGGCTTCAGCGACCTCGCCAAGGCCGGCGTCAAGGTGGTGGCCTGTGCCAGCCAGGTTCCCTGCGGTGCCGCGGCCACAGCCATCGAGAAGGAAACCGGCACCACGCTCAGTCCCGTGAGTGAGGAATCCTCGGTCACCGACGTCCTGGGCAAGGTCACGTCGGGGGAGGCCGATGCCGGGCTGGTCTACGTCACCGACGCCAAAAGCGCCGGCGCCAAGGTGAAGGAGATCCCGTTCCCGGAGGCAGCCAAGGCCGTCAATACGTATCCCATCGCCGCGGTAAGCGAACGCCCGGAACAAACCTGCGGCCGGGCGCCTTTGTGGAGTTCGTCCTCGGCGCCGACGGCCAGGCAGCACTGGCCGCAGCCGGCTTCGGCAAGCCGTGAGGCGAACCATGACGGCCCGCAAAGCCGCCACCTACACCGGCATTCCCGGCTGGATCTACGCCGTGGCCGCCGCCGGGGCACTGCTCGTGGTGCTCCCGCTGGCAGCCATGGTGGCCAAGGTCAACTGGGCCAACTTCATCCCGCTGGTCACGTCGGAATCGTCGCTGGCCGCCCTGGGGCTGAGCCTGCGCACCTCGGCGGCGAGCACCGTCCTGTGCATTGTCCTGGGGGTGCCGCTCGCCCTGGTCCTGGCCCGCGGCAGCTTCCCCGGCCAGCGGGTGCTGCGCTCGCTGGTCCTCCTGCCGCTGGTGCTGCCGCCGGTGGTGGGCGGCATTGCGCTGCTCTACACGTTCGGCCGGCAGGGCCTGCTGGGCAGGACGCTGGAGGTGGCGGGCCTGCAGATCGCGTTCTCCACCACCGCCGTGGTGCTGGCCCAGACCTTCGTTGCCCTGCCGTTCCTGGTGGTCAGCCTCGAGGGTGCCCTGCGCATCGCCGGGCCTAAATACGAGGCCGTGGCCGCCACCCTCGGCGCCAGCCCCAGCACCGTGCTGCGCCGGGTCACCCTTCCGCTGGTGCTGCCGGGCCTCGCATCCGGCGCGGTCCTCTCCTTCGCGCGCAGCCTCGGCGAATTCGGCGCCACCCTCACGTTCGCGGGCAGCCTGCAGGGGGTGACCCGGACCCTGCCGCTGGAAATCTACCTGCAGCGCGAAACGGACGCCGACGCCGCCGTCGCGCTTTCCCTGGTCCTCGTCGCGGTAGCCGTCGCCGTGGTGGCGCTCGCCTACCGCAGTCCGCGGGCGGGCAGGCCGGCGAGCCTGCGGAGAGTACGACGCCGGCGCCCGCCGCGGGCGGTGCCGTCCGGTGACGTTTCGGGTTCAGGCAGCCGTGGACCAGCGCGGGTTCGACGTGTCCCTTCGCGTCGGGCCGGCCGAAACGGTGGCCGTGATGGGGCCCAACGGCGCGGGAAAATCCACCCTGCTCAACGTCATCGCCGGCCTGCTGCACCCGGACTCGGGCACGGCCGAGCTGGACGGCAGGACCCTCTTTGACCTCACCGCCGGGCGTGGCACATGGACCGCGCCGCACCGCCGCGGCACCGCCCTCCTGGCCCAGGAACCGCTGCTGTTCCCGCACCTGAGCGTGCTGGAGAACGTGGCCTTCGGCCCCCGGAGCGCCGGGGCCTCGAAACGTGCCGCCAGGGAGTCGGCCCTGCGGTGGCTCGCGGACGTCGAGGCGACGGACCTCCAGTCCCGGCGCCCTGCGGAGCTGTCCGGCGGCCAGGCGCAGCGCGTTGCGGTGGCCCGGGCGCTCGCCGCCGACCCCGGACTCCTGCTCCTGGACGAGCCGATGGCCGCGCTGGACATCCACGCCGCGCCGCTGCTCCGGCGCCTGCTCAAGCGGGTGCTGGCCGGCCGCCGCGCCATCATCATCACCCACGACGTCCTCGATGCCCTGATGCTGGCGGACCGCGTGGTGATCCTGGAAAACGGCCGGATCAGCGAGGAAGGCCCCACCCGCGAGGTCCTGCAGCGGCCGCGCAGCCGGTTCGCCGCCGGGCTTGCCGGGCTCAACTTTCTGGCCGGACGAGATCACCGAACACGGCCTGCAGGCCGGCGGCCTGAACCTCTACGGACAGCACCACGATCTCCCCGGCCCGCTGCCCGCGGGACAGCCGGGCGTGGCGGTCTTCCCGCCGTCGGCCGTTTCCGTTTTCCTGTCCGAAGCGCACGGCAGCCCGCGCAATGCCTTCCCCGTGACCATCACCGACCTGGAGCCGCACGGGGACCAGATCCGCGTCCGCGCGGGCGAAAGCGGGCAGCTGAGCGCGGACATCACCCCGGCGGCCGCGGCCGATCTGGGGCTCGCCCCGGGCATGCAGGTGTACTTCGTGATCAAGGCCGGCGCCGTCGCCATCTACCCCAGCTGACCACCGACGCTCTATCACTTAACGCGGGTTTTTGGCCGACGCTCTCTCACTTCCGGTGCCCCGGCGCAGGTAGGCTGGTCAGCGTCGTCCGGACCGGCGGCGGTATTGGGGGAGAAGCATGAAGAAAATCACGACGGCGGCTGCCGCACTGGCGCTGCTGGCAGGACTCGCGGGCTGCAGCCTGTTCCCGTCGCCGCACGCCCCTGCCGGACATCGCGCCGGCCACGCCCGTGTCGGCGCTGCCGCCGGAGTGCCCCTTTGTTGGCCGAGAACGACCTCACGCCGGTCCGGATCCCGCTGGGCACGCCGCGCGAGACGATCGGCAGCGTCCTGAACGCCTACAGCGGCTGGCTCAACGCCGGTTCCGAGCTGGTCACGGCGTGGAGCCCCGGCAAGGCCGTCCCGGAAAACTGTGTTGAGCGGCTGGCCGCCAGGAACGCGGAGGCCTACTCGAACACCCTGTTCACCACCCACAGCGACGTGGCCTGGCAGGAATACTTTGCCTCCGTGAAGGCGATGAACCAGCAGAACCTGGCGGCCGTCCGCCTGGCCGAGCCGGAGACGAGCGGGCGCGGGAAGTTCGAACTCCTCCAGGAGATCGATTCGAGCGCCACGGACAGCGGGACGTTCCTGAAGTTCGACGCCGTCTACCGCCCCGTGGTGGCCGGCCAGGGCAGCTGGGAGGACCTGGACAAGCCGACCCGCTGGTATGTGGAACTGGTCCCGGCGGGGGAGTTCCTGGTCATCAACTACATCGAGACCAAGCCCGCCGCCGGCTACCCGGCGGGCTAACGCCGACTCGCTACATCCCCGGCAGGGCCAGGAACTCGTAAACCTGGATGCTGGCGCCGGGCATCATGAGGTGCGGGTGCCCGTCGAGCAACGCCTCGGCGCCGGCGAGGTCTTCGGCCTGAAGGATGCCGTACCCGCCAACGTGGCTGCTGCTGCTGACATCGGACGTGCCCGTTGCGGTGATCTCCTTGCCTTCTCCCAAGGGGCTGCCCATGTCCACAATGCCGCTGCCGGCCCGGTCCGCCCACTCCATCCACGCCTTCATGCCTTCCTGCGCGGCCTCCGGGGAGCTCTGCGCCATCTGGGCCTGGGCTGACTGCGGTGCGATGTAAAGAACGGCAAACTTCTTCATGGCAAACCTCCGCTGAAGTGCGCCGGCGGAGCTGTGGTCCCCGGTCACACATCGATCCTAGGTTGATCCGAATGGGCGGCGATACAGTGCAGGAACACTACTTCGCCAGGCTGCCCCCAGGATGCCACGGAAAGCCTGGTTCGCTGTGGGCAAAAATGCTCCCGGTGTTGCGCAGTTCAAAGTTGAGCGTAGTAGACTCAACTTAGCAAAAATGCACATCCCGGAAGGAGCTCTCTTTGGACGTCAAATTCACCACCAAGAGCCAGGAGGCTCTTTCGGCTGCAGCCATGAACGCCTCCACGGCAGGGAATCCGCAGGTTGAACCCGCCCACCTGCTCAAGGCGCTGATGGACCAGCGGGAGGGCGTCGCCGTCGCGCTTCTCCGCGCCACCGGCGCTGACCCGGACGCCGTCAGTGTGCAGGCGAGCAGTGCCATCAAGGCGCTGCCGGCAACCTCCGGCGGCTCCACGCAGCAGGCGCAGCTGTCCCGGCCCGCGCTGCAGGCCATCCAGAACGCCAAAAACGAGGCCGACCGCCTCGGCGACACCTTTGTGTCCACCGAAGTGCTGCTGCTGGGGCTCTCTGCCGGAAGTGACGCCGTCGGGCGGTTAATGCGCGACGCCGGTGCCTCCCATGAGGCGCTGCTCGCCGCCCTGCCGGGTGTCCGCGGCGACCGCAAGGTCACCAGCCCCGATCCGGAAAACACCTTCCAGTCCCTGGAGAAGTTCGGCACGGACCTCACCGCGATGGCGCGGTCCGGAAAGCTGGACCCGGTCATTGGCCGCGACACCGAGATCCGCCGCATCATCCAGGTGCTGAGCCGCCGCACCAAGAACAACCCCGTGATCATCGGCGAGCCCGGCGTGGGCAAGACGGCCGTGGTCGAAGGCCTGGCCCAGCGGATCGTGGCCAATGACGTCCCGGAAAGCCTGCGCGGCAAGACCCTGATCGCCCTGGACCTCGCGTCCATGGTGGCCGGCGCCAAGTACCGCGGCGAGTTCGAGGAACGGCTGAAGGCAGTCCTGGAGGAGATCAAGAACTCGGAAGGGCAGATCGTCACGTTCATTGACGAGATCCACACGGTGGTGGGTGCCGGCGCCACGGGGGAGTCCTCCATGGATGCGGGCAACATGCTCAAGCCCATGCTGGCCCGCGGCGAGCTGCGGCTGATCGGTGCCACCACGCTGGATGAGTACCGCGAGAACATCGAGAAGGACCCTGCCCTGGAGCGCCGGTTCCAGCAGGTCTACGTGGGCGAGCCGAGCGTGGAGGACACCATCGGCATCCTTCGCGGCCTGAAGGAACGCTACGAGGCGCACCACAAGGTGACCATCGCCGACTCTGCGCTGGTGGCCGCCGCCACGCTGTCCAACCGCTACATTTCGGGCCGCCAGCTGCCGGACAAGGCCATCGACCTGGTGGATGAGGCCGCATCCCGGCTGCGGATGGAGATCGACTCCGCGCCGGAGGAGATCGACCAGCTGCGCCGGGCCGTGGACCGGCTCACCATGGAGGAGCTGGCCCTCGAGAACGAGAAGGACGCCGCCTCGGTGGAGCGCCTGGCTGCCCTGCGCGCCGACAAGGCGGACAAGACTGAAGAGCTGGACGCGCTCAATGCCCGCTGGGAAGCCGAGAAGGCCGGCCTGAACCGGGTGGGTGACCTGAAGGCCAAGCTGGACGAACTCCGTTCCACCGCCGACAAGGCGCAGCGCGAGGGCGACCTGGAAACGGCGTCGCGGGTCCTGTACGGCGAGATCCCTGCGCTGGAACGGGAGCTGAACGCCGCCGCCGCGGCCGAGGCAGCGGTGACGGACAAGCCCGCCCAGATGGTGGCTGAGGAGGTGACCGCGGACGACATTGCCGAGGTCATTTCCGCCTGGACCGGCATTCCGGCCGGGCGCATGCTGCAGGGCGAGAGCCAGAAGCTGCTGCACATGGAGGAGGAGCTCGGCAAGCGCCTGATCGGCCAGTCCAAGGCCGTGGCCGCGGTATCCGACGCCGTCCGCCGTGCCCGGGCCGGCATCAGCGACCCCAACCGGCCCACGGGTTCGTTCCTGTTCCTGGGCCCCACAGGTGTGGGTAAAACGGAGCTCGCCAAGGCGCTCGCGGACTTCCTGTTCGACGACGAACGCGCCATGGTGCGGATCGACATGTCCGAATACGGCGAGAAGCATTCGGTGGCGCGGCTCGTGGGAGCGCCTCCGGGCTACGTCGGCTACGAGGAGGGCGGGCAGCTGACCGAGGCCGTCCGCCGCCGGCCGTATTCGGTGATCCTGCTGGACGAGGTGGAGAAGGCCCACCCTGAGGTCTTTGACATCCTCCTGCAGGTGCTCGACGACGGCCGCCTCACCGATGGCCAGGGCCGTACCGTGGACTTCCGCAACGCCATCCTGGTGCTCACCTCGAACCTGGGCAGCCAGTTCCTGGTGGACCAGACGCTTTCTGCGGAGGCCAAGCGGAATGCCGTCATGGCCACCGTGAACTCGTCCTTCAAGCCGGAGTTCCTGAACCGGCTTGATGAAGTGGTGCTGTTCGATGCACTGACCGTGGACGAGCTGTCCCACATCGTGGAACTCCAGGTGGCCGAACTCGGAAAGCGGCTGCACGACCGCAGGCTCACCCTGGAAGTGTCCGAGGGAGCCCGCGCCTGGCTGGCCATGTCCGGTTTCGATCCCGCGTACGGTGCCCGGCCGCTCCGCCGGCTGGTGCAGCGCGAGATCGGCGACCGCCTGGCGAAGGCCATCCTCGCCGGAGGGATCGCGGACGGTGACACGGTGGTCGTGGACACCGCGGCCGACGTCGACGAACTCACCATCGAGGGGTTGGAGGCTCTGTCGGGGCCCGACGGCGGTGCTCCCGCAGGCACCGGACTGGTGGTGCGGCGGAAGGAGTAGGCGCTGTCCCTGTGCGGCACGCAGGTACGCACCGCATAGGGCACCCCATCAGTGGATGGTTCTCAGTGGGCCAAAGAGGGAATTCATGTTCAAGTCAATGGTTCTAGACCATTGACTTGAACATGCGTTCCTGACAGAGTTCTGGGAAAGCAGTGACGTGCATCACCATGACGCAGCGTTGCATGGGTATGCCACGGCAAACCGCAAAGCAGTTTTCCACTGAAGAAACGGTAAGAGACATGACCACAACCACCGCTCAGACCCCGAGGCCGGCCACCGGGCAAGCGATCGACTTCTGGCCAGCGGCCACGTTGACGCCCATGGAGGACAAATGGCAGGGATTGCGCTGCAGGTTTATTACCTCTCATCCGGTGGGCCCTTGGGACGACTTCATCCTTTCGGAGTGGGAGCTGGAGGCCTGCGCCTGGGAGGACTTCCACCCCCACACCGAGACGAACTTCGTGCTGGAAGGCGAACTGCACATCGAGAGCGGGGGCGAGACCGTCATCCTGAAGCCGGGTGATTCGGCACGCGTAAATCCCGGGCGCAAAGGCCGCTACTGGGCACCCGTCTACGCGCGCATGGTCACCGTTTATGGCCCGAACCCCGAGGGCGCGGAATCACACTCCTTCAGATACTCCGAAATCTGACTCCTGACGGCCCCGCTGGAACTTATTGGAGGGCGCCGGCCTGCTCCCCATCACGGACGGTGAGGCTTGCTGGGGCAGCAGTGCGCAGGTCGAGTGCGGTCAAGAACGCCAGGATCGTGTAGGGCCCGGACGGCAGGCCAGTGAGTTCGGGGTTGTTCCGGAAGGCAGCGAGAACGGTTCGCTGTCCTGGGCGGAGCGCAGGCAGTTGGGCGGCTCTTTTATGGGCGTACCACCCGTTTCCGATTTGATTCCCGTGTTGGTCGAGCACAATGCCTTGGACATGGGCAAGGTCTTCTTCCGTGGGGGTCCACTGTTCCGTGGACTCGTTTACCAGGACGACGGTGATTTTTGGCTCGGATCCCCCTGTCATGAAGAACTCATCTTTCGCCCATTCCAGGCGCAACCCCTGCCGGCGCACGTCCCGGACCGGGACTGGGAGGTAGCTCGAGGGAGCGGCGAATTGCCAGCCGCTCCTGTCATGGGACAGCTGCACAACGACCCATCGGCCCGGGCGCAGCTCAGAGGGAGCCCCGAGGATGAGCACCTCGGATGCCCAAGCGGGGCTGGAACTGTGCAGGAGCCTCCAGCCCTGCAGCGGGAAATCGTCCCCCGCCCTGGGAGGGAGGATATTCTCCTGCGGAAGCCGCCCTGACACGATGTCCGCCCAGTTCACTCCCGCTTCTTCGACCGCCGAACTCTCAACCTCCCAGTTGCCTAGCTGGACCCTTGACGCCGTCGAATCCTTATTCCCCATGACCCACATTCTGCCCCAGATGGCACTCCTCGGCTGGGAGGGAGCGATGCCGGCCGCGGCAGATCAGGACGACTAGTGAGCTCAGGCCATGGCAGCGATTTCTTCGACCGCCTGGGTAAGTGCGGCCATGGATGCAGGGCCGCCATGGCCTTCGTCCTCGATGACGATGAGCCGGCTTGACGCCCAGCGCCGGTGCAACTGCCAGGCGGTGACGGCCGGGCCGCTGATGTCCCGCCGGCCGTGGACAAGATAGCCGGGGATGCCGTTGAGCTCGTGAATCCGCGGGATGATCTCCCGACCGTCGGCCAGGAATCCGTCATTGGCCCAGTAGTGCGTCACGAGAAGGGCGAACGTCATGCGCTCTTGTTCGTCTTCAAACAGCGGGCCAGGTAACCAGTGCGGGTCCAGGGAGATGTGCGTGGATTCCCACGCGTCCCAGGACGAGGCAGCAAGCCGGGCGTCTTCGCGGTCCTGGCCTGCCAGCCGACGGGCGTACGCTTCCACCACGCGTTCGCCGCGGGCTGCGTTGGCCGCCTCCGCAAACTCAGCCCATGCTTCAGGGAAGATGCGTCCGACATCTTCTGTGATCCACTGGACCTCTTGCCGGCTGCTTGTTGTCACCGCGACCAAAGCGATGCCGAGGACCCGGGTGGGATGTTCCAGGGCATAGGCGAGTGCAAGCGTGCTGCCCCAGGAAACTCCGGTGACGATCCATTTCTCTATGCCCAAGTGCTCCCTGACGGCCTCGATGTCTTTGATCAGGGCTTGCGTTGAGTTCTCAGGCAGGTGGTCAAGATCGTCCTGGGCGAGGGGAGTGCTCTTGCCGCAACCGCGCTGGTCCAGGCCGATAATGCGGAACCGGCTGTGGTCGTGGCGTTTACGATACCCGCCCCGGCCAAGCGAACCGCCAGGGCCGCCGTGAAGGTAGAGGACTGGGGTGCCAGCCGGATCGCCGGTGGCTTCCCAATAGATTCTGGCATGGGGCCGGGTCACCCAGCCGCTTTCTGTCGTCAACTTCTTGCCCGCCATGCCTTCCACAGTATTGGAACTATTCGCTGGTCCACATGCCATCAATGAGGGAGCCATAGCTCAAGTGCGTGCCAGTCGCCGTGCCGGCACCCTCATAACGCGGCACGATCCAGTCCGACTGGTACCCGTCGCCACCAAGGGTGCCAGCAAACTCCTGCGCGGCACCCCTTGTCCAAAACTGATACACCGCAATCTCGTCCGCCACGATCGCTGCCCTGCAGCTCACTTGGGCTGAACAGACCTCGGCGGTGACGTCCTGGGCGTTGGTAGCCGGAAGGAGGGCGTGGTACCGTGAGGGGACCCGCTGGGGTTGGCCGGCCGTCTGGTTGCCGCGCTCGGCGCCGATAAAAGCTAGAAGAGACTCCCACTGGCCGGCGCGCCGGATGCGGTGTCAGGATTGAAGACACAACACACGCGCAGGCCAGAGGAGGAACGTGGATGACCGGCCAGACGACGCCCGCACGCGAAACCGGATACGCGTCGGTCAACGGGCTCCGGATGTACTACGAGCTGCACGGCGACGACGACGACGGCGGCACGCCGCTGTTGCTCCTGCACGGCGGGCTCTTCGACATCGAGCAGCAGTTCGGGGCACTGATCCCGAGCCTGGCGGCCGGGCGCAGGGTGATCGCCACGGACTTCCAAGGGCACGGACGCACCAACGACATCGATAGGCCGCTTGCCACGTCCGATCTGGCGTCCGATGTCATTGGGCTCCTCAAGCACCTCGGCGTCGACAGCGCCGATGTGTTCGGCTTCAGCGTCGGCGGTGCGGTCGCGCTGGACCTCGCAATCCACCACCCGGAACTCGTCCGCAAGCTCATTGTTTCGTCGGTGTCGTTCCGGCCGGAGGGCGACCGTGGCGGCAATGCCGAAGCGGTTGCGGAGATGACCGTGGACATGATCGCGGGAACCCCGATGGAGGAGCGCTACCTCGCTGTGTCGCCGCACCCCGATCGGGAGCACCTGCAGGGGCTCCTCGACAAGCTCGGACGCTACGGCGCCGGCGAACCCGGATGGAGCGACGATGAGATCCGCGGAATCGCTGCCCCGACGCTCCTCACGGTCGGCGACTGCGACATGGTCAGGCTCGACCATGCGGTGAAGTTCCTCCAACTGCGCGGGGGAGACGTGAACGGCGACTTCGAAGGTGTGCCCGCGTCTCAGCTCGCGGTGTTTCCCGGCACGACGCATTTCTTCGGGCTCGCGCGGACCGACCTTGTGCGCGACGTCGTGATCACGTTCCTCGACGCACCCGAACCCAAAGGATGGGCGTCGCTGACTACCTAGGCCCGGACCCACTCCCGCACCAGCGCAACGAATTCCGTCTGCCGGGCCGCGGCTGCTTCCGCGCTGGGAAAGATGACCTGGCCGCGGTCCTCTCCGATCATTTCCAGCAGGCCATCCCACTGGGCAGGGTCAAAAAGAAACGGACTCGGGTTAGCTTTTGCGCCGCGGTGAAAAATCAGCTGGACGCGGTCCCTTGGCCGCAGGTTGAACGTGACCCGGTCAACGGATTGGAAGCAGAAACTCGGCGCGTTCCACTTGATCTGCTCCGTCATAGCGTCGTCGGCTTCCAGCACCGCCAACCGAAGGGACTCAATGGCGGGCTGCATTGGGTGATTCAGCGACTCCAGGAAGGCGTCCACCGCAGGGTTCCGGTTCAGTGTCATGAGGATAGTCAAACACTTTCGTCCTCCGTGGCCATGCATACCCAGGGCCTCAGTCGAGGAGACGCCCGGCCGGGGCGGCCGGCGTCGGCATGATCTGCTCGAAAATGTCCAGCACCGCCTGGGTGGCCCGGCCAACACCCTGGCTGCGCCACACCACGGCAACCGCCAGGTGGATCGGCGGGCCGGCCAGCTCCCGGAACACCAGGCCCGGCGGGTTGATGTGCCGGACCGAGGACAACGTCAGGGTGACGCCCACCCCAGCCGCCACCAGGCTCAGGACGGCATAGGAGTCGGGCGCCTCCTGCATCACGTGCGGCGAGAATCCCGCTTCCAGGGCCAGCCGGGTGGTGGCGTCCCGGAGGTTCGAGCCGATGGTTGCCGGGAAAGCCACAAAGGGCTCCCTGGCGAGGTCGCGCAACTGGACCGAATCTGCCGAAGCCAAAGGGTGGTCCTCCGGCAGCGCCACCAGGATGCGCTCATAGGCGAAGACACGCGCCCGGACGTCCTTGTCCCGGACCGGCAGGCGGGCGAACCCGATGTCAATGGCCCCCGAAGCTACTGCGGCAGGAGCCAGGCCGCCGTACACCAGCGACTTCAGCTTCAGCTCGATGCCGGGTTCGGCCGCCCGCACGGCTTTGGCCAGCGGCGGCACCACATCCCGGCTGCTGGCGCCGGCGTACCCCACCACCACCTGCCCCACCACGGCCGAGCTGCCCAGCACCGCGGCGCGCTCAATGAGGCTGGCGCTCTCCAGCGTCTTCAGGATGGGGCCGTGGACCGCGTGCCCCGCATCGGTCAGGCGGACGGCCCGGGAGGACCGGTCAAAAAGTACGACGCCGAGCTCCTGTTCCAGCCTCCGGATCCATACGCTGAGCTGAGGTTGGGCTACCGCCAGCCGCTCGGCGGCGCGGCCGAAGTGCAGTTCCTCGGCGAGGACTGCATACGCGCGGAGGTACTTCAGGTGCATGTGCCCAGCCATTCATAACGGTTTCGTAATCGGACCCTTAGCCAAAGTTTATTGGACAATTATCTGCCGATTCTGCGATCTTGAGTGTGCGCTAGGTTACCCACGGCTGTGACGCGGAGCATTGACCCGCGGTCCGCCACAAAGCATCCCTCCGCCTCCCCCGGCCAGTCGGCAGGCACCCCCGTGACCCTGCCGAGCGCCACATTCCTGACAACTCAATGAGGACAATCATGACCAAAACTATGGACAGGGCCGAGCTCCCCGTCGCCAAACGTGCCGTTGGCATGCAGAAGGTGACCGGCTTCTTCACCGAACTGATGCGGCGCTACCTGCCGGATCCTTTTGTCTTCGCCATCATCCTGACCATCCTGACGGTCATCCTCGCCATCACCATCGAGGGCCAGAGCTTCGACGACGTCACGGCGTCATGGGGCAACGGATTCTGGTCCCTGCTCGCCTTCACCACGCAGATGGCCGTCATCCTGGCCATGGGTTATGTCCTGGCCAACGCGCCCGTCGTCGAGCGTCTGCTCAACGCGATCGTCAGCCATGTGGAAACACCGCGCACCGCCGTGATCGTGGCAACCCTGGTGGGCTCCGTCGGTTCCTACCTCAACTGGGGATTCGGCCTGGTCATCGGTGGCATCATTGCCAAGAAGCTGGCCCTGCACGTCAAGGGCGTCCACTACCCGCTGATCATCGCCGCGGCCTACAGCGGCTTTACCATGTACGGCCTCGGCCTGTCCGCCACCATCCCGATGGTCATTTCGACGCCGGGGCACCCCATGGAGAAGCAGATGGGCCTTATCCCGCTGGCTGAAACCATCTTCTCGCTACCCATGATGATCACCGCCGCCGTGGTCCTGGTTACCCTGCCGCTGCTCAACGCCATGCTCCACCCCAAGCCCGGCCAGCCGGTCACCGAGATCAACCGCGCCCTGCACTTCTCCGAGCCCACCAAAACTGTTGTGGTGGATGTGGACGCCGGCACCGTCGCTTCCAAGCTCAACAACAGCCGGATCCTCGCCATGGCCATCGGCGCGCTGGGCATGGCCTACGTGGTGGTGCATTTCATCCGCGGCGGCGGTGTTGACCTGAACCTGATCAACTTCTTTATCCTCTTCCTCGGCATCCTGCTCCTGGGCACCCCCAACGCCTACCTGAAGCAGCTCAACGAGGGCATCAAGACCATCTCCGGGATCATCCTGCAGTTCCCGTTCTACGCCGGCATCATGGCCATCATGGCTGCGTCCGGGCTGGTTGTGACCATCTCGGGCGTCTTCACCAGCATCTCCACCCCTGAATCCCTGCCGTTCTGGGGGTTGATCAGTTCGTTCCTGATCAACTTCTTCGCCCCGTCCGGCGGCGGCCACTGGATGATCCAGGGTCCGTTTATGATCGATGCCGCGAACGCCATCGGCGCTTCCACGGCGCAGACCGCCATGTCCGTCATGCTGGGCAATGCCTGGAACGACCTGGTCCAGCCGTTCTGGATCCTCCCCGCCCTGGCGCTGTCCAAGCTCAAGCTCAAGGACATTATGGGCTACACAGTGATCATGATGTTCTGGGTTGGAATCATCTACATCGCCGCCATCCTCCTCTGGGGCTACCTGGGCTAAGCCCGCAACCACAAGAAAAGAGAAACAAATGCTGTTTTTGGTACGCATGGACGTCAACCTTCCCGCCAGCATGCCTTCGGAGGAGGCGGCCGCCATCAAGGCAGTCGAAAAGGCCTACTCCCAGGACCTGCAGCAGCAGGGCAAGTGGCGCCACATCTGGCGTGTTGTGGGCGAGTACTCCAATTACTCGGTGTTCGACGCCGAAAGCAACGACGAACTGCACAACATGCTCTCGGGCCTGCCGCTGTTCCCGTACATGGACATCTCGGTCACGCCCCTGGCGAAGCACCCGTCAGACATCAACTGAAGCAGGGCGCCCCAAGCGGGCGCCGCAGTGGTCCCCTGAAACTCAGGGGAGCACGCTGGCGTTGATGACGTTCCCGCCGTCGGCCGTCACGTAGCAGTCCACGCGGCGGTCGCCCGATTCCCAACTCGTGCCGCTGGGGTATGCCCGCTGGAAGTTCAGCGTGAAGTCATTGGCAGCCGGCGCCAGGCGGGAAGCCTGGCAGGCCTCCAGCGCCTTTGCGGCGAGGGTCTCCCGGCCCGGATAAGAATCGTTGCCCGGGTAGCGGAAGACGGCCACCAGCTGGGCGGAGTGCGGGGTATTGCAGGCCACCACCGTGGACCGCAGCGCCTCAGGGTCAAAGTCCTTGAAGCAGTCCCCCAGCCGGTAGTCCGGCGGCGTCACGCCCTCCCGGGGGAGCGCGGGCGGGGTGGGCAGGGGAGTGGGCGAGATTTCCACGACGACTGAGCCGGGGTCGGCAGGTGGGTCTGCTGTCTCGGAACCGAGCCAGTTGGCGAGCCAGACCAGGCCGCCCACAACACCCAGCAGGACCACCGCGAACAATGCTTTGAGGAGCACCGACACGGCCCGCGGGTGCTTTTGTGGCGGGGCTGCCGTGGGAGCTGCCGGCACGGCCATCTTCGGCAGTCCCGCCGTGGGTGGGGCGGCAGGTTTCGGCGGGATGGGGCGCTGTTCCTGGTTGTCCATCGGGATACCCCTCCCGGGTTTGCACTGGTTGGATGCCGCTCCGTGCACGTGGAACGGCAGCTGTTTAAGAGACTCTATCCAACAAAAAAATCCGGCGAAGCCAGCGGTCCGCCGCGGAAAGGGTACCCGACATGACCCTCGGACTCACAGGCTGGCAAGCACCTGCCACCGAAAGCATGTAATCTAGGTGTACGACAAATTGACCAAACATTCCGGGGCCTCACCGATAGCCAAGGTGACCACCTCCGGTCCGAGTACAAAAAGGGGGTCACGCCATGGGGCGCGGCCGTCAAAAGGCAAAAGCTACCAAGCAGGCTCGGGACATTAAGTACTATTCCCCGAACACTGACTATTCGGCCCTCCAGCGCGAGCTCAAGGGCCGTGAAGGTCGTGCCACAAGCCATTTCGCGAATGATCCGGTTGAACCGGACTATTCGGCTTATGTGGATAAGTACGCGGAAGATTTGGAAGAAGACGACGACGAGGTACACACCCGTCGGATCGGCTAGCTGTCGCAGCTGGTGACGCCGTCAGGCGGCCGGTCCCGTGACACCGCAGTACACTCGGACGCCACATCTGTTCGCTGGTACAGCGCTTCTTTTTCAGCACCCCTGATCCAGGCGGATCCGAGGTGCTGGCCTCAGTTATCAGGCCCGTTGCCTGCGCCGGAATCCGGTGCGGGCGGCGGGCCTTTTGGTGTTGACTGGAGTCCTGATGCGATGCGACGCCCGCGAAAGGACCTCCCATGACAGAGAACTCCCCATCTCCGCGCTACCGCCACGGCGAACCATGCTGGGCTGACGTCCAGACCCGGGACGTGGAAGCGGCGAAGACCTTCTACGCTGCGGTGTTCGGCTGGACGTTCAAGGACCTCCCCACGCCCGACGGCCGCAGCTATGCCCAGGCGTTCGTGGGGGAGGACCTGGTGGCCGTGGTGGCGCCGCAGAACCCCCACCAGGAGTCGCTGGGCACCCACGCCCAGTGGAACATCTACTTCGCCGCCGAGGACGCTGCAGCGCTGGCCGAGGAGGCGCCCCACGCCGGCGGGGCCGTGCAGTTCGGCCCCGAGGAGGTCGGCGACACGGGGGTGATGGTGTTTGTGGATCCTCCCGGCGGCGGCACCACCGGAGTATGGCAGCCCGGAACGCACACCGGCACGGGCCGCTACAACGAGCCCGGCGCCCTCTCGTGGACGGAACTGCTGACGCCCGAGCCGCAGGCCGCCGTCGGATTCTTCCAGCAGCTTTTCGGCCATGAGGTGACCGAGTACCCGCAGGACGACGGCGGCACCTACACAACGCTGATGGTGAACGGTGCGGAGGTGGCCGGGATTGTCGCGGCTGAGGCGCCTGCGAGGTGGCAGATCTACTTCGGCGTCTCCGACGTGGCCGACGCCGTGCGGAAGGCCGTGGCCGCCGGAGCCGAGGTGCTGATCGCGCCGGAGTCCGACGACGACGAGACTCCCGGCGCCACGGCCACCCTCAAGGATCCGCAGGGCGGCGAGTTCAGCCTGCTGGAGGTTTAAACACGAGTGCCCCCTCCCCACCTATAGGGCGGGGAGGGGGCACTCGAGGCAAGCTTTACGCGTAGGCGTTGACCAGACGGACGGCGCCGCCGTCCACACCCTTGGCGCCCTGGACGTAGTCCGGGCCGGACTTGAGGATGGAATCCGAGTCGGCCGTGACCGTGCCCATGATCCAGGACGGCAGGCCGCGGTCGTTGAGGCGGGCCACGGCGGCGTCGGCAGCTTCGGCGGACACGATGGCCACCATGCCCACGCCGAGGTTCAGGGTGCGCTCCAGGTCGGCCAGCGGGACGTTGCCCAGCTCGGAGACCAGCTTGAAGATGGCGGGCAGCTCCCAGGTGGCGCGGTCAACCGTGGCCACGAGGCCCTGCGGCAGGACGCGGGCGAGGTTGGCGGCCAGGCCGCCGCCGGTGACGTGGCTGAAGCCGTGCACGGCGTTGCCGAGCTGTTCACGGGGAACGCGCGGGCCAGGTCCAGGCAGTCCGCGGCGTATACGCGGGTGGGTTCCAGGAGTTCCTCGCCGAGCGTACGGCCGAGTTCGGAGACCTGGCGGTCCAGGGCCCAGCCGGCGTGGTTGATGACGCGGCGGACCAGGGAGTAGCCGTTGGAGTGCAGGCCGGAGGAGGCCATGCCGATCACCACGTCGCCGGCACGGACGCGGTCCGGGCCCAGCAGGTCGGAGGCTTCAACAACACCGGTGGCAGCACCGGCGACGTCGTATTCGTGCTCGCCCAGCAGGCCCGGGTGCTCGGCGGTTTCGCCGCCCACCAGGGCGGTGCCGGCCACGGAGCAGGCCGCGGCGATGCCACGGACAATGTCCGCGATGCGTTCCGGGACAACCTTGCCGCAGGCGATGTAGTCGGTCATGTAGAGCGGCTCGGCGCCCACCACGACGATGTCGTCCACCACCATGCCCACCAGGTCAAAGCCGATGGTGTCGTGGATGTCCATGGCCTGGGCGATGGCAACCTTGGTGCCCACGCCGTCGGTGGACGTGGCCAGCAGCGGGCGCTTGTAGGTCAGCAGCTTCGAGACGTCGTACAGTCCGGCGAAGCCGCCCACCCCGCCAATGACGGAGGAGTTGTGGGTTGCCTTGACGGCACCCTTCATCAGCTCAACGGCGCGGTCGCCGGCTTCGACGTCAACACCGGCAGAGGCGTAGGTGATGCCGGCGGCGTTCCCGGGGGCGGGGGTTGCGGAAGTCATACGGACTCTTTCTTGTCGGCGCCGGGGGTGGTGGCTGCGTGGTGGATCTCGGGCACAAGGTCGGCTTCGGTGAGCAGGTTCTCGAACTCGGCGTCCGGTCCCGGATCGCAGCCGGTGGCTCCGGCCTTCTCCGGCCGGGTCCTCGCCGTCGTCGACGGCGGACACAGCCAGTGCGGCGGTGGCGCCGGGGAGGGCAGCGGGCGACGGCGTGAGGCCGCCGAGGTCGGTGCGCTCCAGCAGGTTCTTGCCCAGTTTGTCCGAGCCCGGAAGCTCGATGGGGTACTTGCCGGTGAAGCAGGCGGTGCAGAGCCGTTCCCGGGGCTGCCGGGTGGCGTCGATCATGCCGTCTTCGGAAATGTAGGCGAGGGAATCGGCGCCGATGGCCTGGGAGATTTCCTCGATGGTGGCGCCGTTGGCGATCAGTTCCGCACGGGACGCGAAGTCGATGCCGTAGAAGCAGGGCCACTGCACGGGCGGGGAGGAGATTTTCACGTGCACGGACGCGGCGCCGGCTTCGCGGAGCATCCGGACGATGGCGCGCTGGGTGTTGCCGCGGACGATCGAATCATCCACCACCACAACGCGCTTGCCGCGGATCACGGACTCGAGGGCGTTCAGCTTGAGCCGGATACCCAGCTGGCGGAGCGTCTGTGAGGGCTGGATGAACGTGCGGCCCACGTAGGAGTTCTTGACGAAGCCGTGCGCGAACGGGATGCCGGATTCCTCGGCGTAGCCCACGGCGGCAGGGGTGCCGGACTCCGGGACGGGAATGACGATGTCCGCGGCCTGCGTGTTTTCGCGGGCCAGCTGGCGGCCCATCTCCACACGGGACTCGTAGACGGAACGGCCGGAGATGGCGGCGTCCGGGCGGGCGAGGTAGACGTATTCGAAAACGCAGCCGGCCGGCGTCGGCTCGGCGAAGCGCTTGGAACGCACGCCGTCCTCGTCGATGGCAATGAATTCGCCCGGCTCGATCTCCCGGATGAAGCTGGCGCCAACGGTGGCCAGGGCGGACTGCTCGGAGGCCACAACCCAGCCGCGCTCCAGCCGGCCGAGGACCAGCGGGCGGATGCCGTAGGTATCGCGTGCTGCGTAGAGGGTGCCCTCGTCCATAAAGACGAAGCAGAAGCCGCCCTTGATCTTGGGCAGCAGCTCCATGGCGGTCTGTTCGAGGGTCTTGCCCTCTTCGCCTTCCAGGAGCGCAGTGACCAGGGCGGTGTCAGAGGTGTTGCCCTGCTTCATTTCGCCGCTGAGCTGGCCGCCGTTGCGTTCCTGGATCATGGCGTTGAGCTCGGCCGTGTTGGTGAGGTTGCCGTTGTGCGCCAGGGCCACGGTGCCGGTGCTGGTGGCGCCGAGGGTGGGCTGGGCGTTGGCCCAGTGGCTGGCTCCGGTGGTGGAGTAGCGGCAGTGTCCCACCGCCAGGTGCCCGGTCAGGGTGTTCAGCGTGGTCTCGTCGAAGACCTGGGAAACGAGGCCCATGTCCTTGTAGACGTTGATCCGCTTGCCGTCACTGGTAGCTATACCAGCCGACTCCTGACCGCGGTGCTGCAATGCATACAGCCCGTAATAGGTTAGTTTTGCTACTTCTTCACCTGGTGCCCAGACCCCGAAAACGCCACAAGCGTCCTGAGGGCCTTTTTCGCCAGGGAGAAGATCATGAGAAAGTTTTCCATCGCCGCGTGCCACTGGTCGATTATCTCACGAGATGGGGTAAGACTTTTCCGCGCCCGCGTTTGTGACTGTCCGGACGGAAGCCTACTGGCCGGTACCGTCGTCGGGCTCGGAATCAGGGACGGCCTCGACGACGGCGCGTTCCTGGCGCTTGACGCTCCGCCGGTCCAGGATGAGGGCCGCCGCGGCGCCCAGGATTGCCCCTCCGGCCCCGAACATCACCAGAAAGAAGCCGAACACCGCGCCACGGTCGAAGCTTTCGTCGCCGGGGAGCGCGTACGCCACCACCGCTGCGGCGGCGGCGCCAACCAGTGCACCGAGGATGAGGAACGGCACAAATTTGGGCGCCCGGCGGACGGTGACCTCGCGGCGCTCGGCGGGTGTTTCTTCAGAAGGCATGGCATCTAGCCTACTGCGGGACAGCCGGCGCCTAGGACTGGGACGTCTTGGACAGGATCCACGTGTTGGTGCCGTCCTGGCGTTCGAAGGTCACGGTGGTCACCAGCGCTTCGATGAGCGCCAGGCCCCGGCCCGACTCGGATTCGTCATCCGGTGTGCCCGGCTCCATCGGACCGAACGGCGGCTTCGCGTAGAAGGCGCTGACCCTGGCCTGCAGGAGCGTGGGCTGGACGCTGATGTCCACCCCGAGTTCCACGGGCCGCTGGGCCTTGGCCGGCAGCGCGTGCTGGACGATGTTCGACGCCGATTCGATGACGGCGGTGGTGAACGTCATCTGGTCCATGGCCTGGACAAACGGGGCGTCGTTCCAGAGGCCGTCCAGTTCGTCGTGGACGGACTCGATGGCCTCCGCCGTGGAGAGGCCCCGGAAGCTGCGCTGCGCCAGGACCTCAGTCATTGCTGAACGCTTCGTCCGCGGTGGCATAGGCGTTGAGCACCCGGTCCATGCTGGTCAGCTCCAGCACCATTTTCACCTGCGGCTGGACGGCCGCGATGCGAAGGTCGCCGCCGGCCTGGCGGGCGGCCTTGAGGCAGCCGATCAGCGCGCCGAGGCCGGAGGAATCCATAAATGCCGTGTTCTCCAGGTTCACCACGATCCGGGACGAGCCGCCCGCGATCACGTCGGTGACGAACTCGCGCAGCTTGGGGGCGGACACCATGTTCAGCCGCCCGTCCGCCTTGACCTCCGCGTACGAATCCTTGACCTCGTAGCTAAACTCCATCGGCTTTCCTCTCTCCAGCATCAACGTCCCCAGCGGGTTCGTAGCCCTTGTACAAAACAGCCCGAACCAGGATGCTCATGACCACCAGGTCAAAAATAACCCAGGCCACGTTCACCAGGGTGCCAAGGGGCTCGGCCAGTCCCGTGGCGAGGCGGATGATCCCGACGACGGCGGCCACCGCCAGCAGCACTGAGACGATGATCTGGGGCTTGATCAGGCTCCAGCTGGGGCCGCCCGTCTGGCGGGCTTTCGGCGTCACCGCGAACCCCAGGGGACGGCCGAACCAGACGTTCTTGGCGGCCGTGGAACACGCCTTGATCCAGGTGGGGAACAGGGCGAGGCTGTACTGCTGGCCCCGCCACGTGGGAATACCCCGGCCCGCCACAGCGAACAGCAGTTGGTTGGCCACCATAAACGGGATGAACCGGAGGAAGAAGTCCCAGCTGAGGCTGGTGACGGGCAGGATGCCCAGCAGCAGGTAGATGATGGGGGCGGCGAAGTAGATGATTGCCGCGTAGCCGCTCAGGTACGTCCACATGGTGGCGAAGTACATCAACCGCTGGCCGATTTTGAGGCCCTTCTGGACCAGCGGGTTCTCCCGGAGCAGCACCTGGATGGTTCCCTGCGCCCAGCGGAGGCGCTGGGTGAGCATGGTCTTGAGGTCCTCCGGCGCCAGTCCGTAGGCGAGGATCTCGTGGTGGTAGACGCTTTCCCAGCCCATCGCATGCATGCGCATCGCAGTGGCCATGTCCTCGGTGACGGAGATGGTGGCCAGCGGCATCACCGGCTGGGCTTCGTCGTTCCGCTCCACGTTCAGGGCATCCAGGACCGCCTGCACGGATTCCAAAGCACCCAGCGGGGACCAGTCGCGGGCCGCCATGCGCTGCACTGCGTCATCCGCCACCACGGGAACGCCGGCGTCGCCCACGTGCGCGAGTTCCATCGCGGCGATCTCTTCGAGGTCTGCCTGCAGGGCTGACATGTCGGCCAGGACCAGGGTCTGCACGGCGGCATCCACCCGGCGGCGGACCCGGTAGGTGATCTCGCCCAGGGGCTCGCCGGCGGCCAGCTGTTCCTGGGCCTCCAGGGTGGCGGCCTCCACCTCGTCGAGCACTTCAGATACCAGGGGGGTGCCAACGTCGGCGGATTTCCGCGCTTGGCGGATGGCCGAGCGGGAGGCAGTCAGGGCGCGGCGGATGCTCTTTTCGGTTTCCTTGACATAGCCCACCAGGCCCAGCTGCATGAGCGCTTCGCGGCGCAGGATGGCGTTGGAACCGCAGAAGAAGGCGGCGTTCCAGCCGTCCTTGCCCTGCTGGATGGGGCCGTAGAACAGCGGCGCCTGGCTGCCCAGCGGATCGTCCGCGGGGACGTTGGTGAAGTACTGCGGGGTCTGGACCAGGGCCACCCGGCGGCTGTTGAAGTAGCCCAGGGTCTTTTCCAGGATGTCCGGTTCCGGGATCTGGTCCGCGTCCAGGATGAGCAGGAATTCGCCGTGCGTGACCATCAGGGCGTTGTTCAGGTTGCCGGCCTTGGCATGGCGCGGCACGTTGGCAGTCCAGTCCCCGCTGCGGGTCACATAACCCAGCCCGTGTTCTTCGGCGAGGGCCTTGAGCTCGGGGCGCGCACCGTCGTCGAGGATCCACGTACTGTGCGGGTGCCGGATCCTCTGGGCGGCCAGGGCGGTGGTCATGACCATGTCCAGGTCTTCGTTGTAGGTGGTGATGAAGACGTCAACGGTGGCATCGCCGGGCGGCGCCGGGGCTGCCTTGCGGATCTTCAGTTGCCACACGGTCATGCCGAACAGCATCACGTCGATCAGGCTGTACGTCTCTGCCACCACCAGGGGCACGGCAATCCACCACGCGTCCCAGTTGAGCGAGGCGGCCCAGCGCCAGGCCACGTAGTTCAGGCCAAAGATGACGGTCAGGACCACCACAATGCGGGTCCAGAACCGGGTCATGCCGCGACTGTACGGGGCAGGCGGCGCACCACCACAACTGTCACATCATCCTCGGCCGTTTCGGCCGGTGCCAGGGCCAGGATGGCATTGCTGGCGGACTGTGCGGAGGCCTGGCCGTGGGCTGCGGAGTACACGGCCTGGGTGAACCGCTCCACCGAGTCGAAGACATCCAGCACGCCGTCGCTGACCACCACCAGGGAGTCGCCCGGTGCCAGGTCGATGGAGGACTGCGGCCAGTCCGAGTCCGCCCAGGCCCCCACCGGCGGGCCGCCGCTGGGAAGGCGGTGCACCGCACCTCCGGCTGTCAGGTGCAGGGCAAGGCCGTGGCCGGCGTCGACATAATGCACGACGCCGGACGCGGCATCCAGGCGGGCGTGGAAGAGGGTGGCAAACGAGTTGGAGGAATCCAGGTCCGCTGCGATGGTCCGGGCGGCAGAGGCGAAGGCTGCGTCAAGGTCGGGGCGGTGCCCGGTGGACCGCATGACCGCCCTGACGGTGGCGGCAATAAGGGCCGCCCCCATGCCCTTGCCCATGGCATCGGCGAACGTCAGGTGGAGGCCGTCCGGTGTGCGGTACCAGTCGTAGAAGTCCCCGCCCACGCTGCGGGACGGACGGAAGACGCCCGCGAGGTCGTAGCCCTCCACCCGGACATCCTCCTTGGGCAGGAGGCTCTGCTGGACTTCGGTGGCACGCTCGAGCTCACTGCGCGCGGCGGTATCCACGGCAGGGGACTGGCCCCGCCGCCGGAACAGGGCGTTGATCCTGGATTGGAGCTCGCGGGGGCTGAACGGCTTGCTGATGTAGTCGTCGGCGCCGTTGTCCAGGCCGGTGAGCTTATCCAGTTCGTCGGTGCGGGCGGTCAGCATCACGATGAAGGCATCGGAGAATTCGCGCAGGAGCTTGCACACCTCCAGGCCGTCCAGGTCCGGGAGGTTCAGGTCCAGCGTGACCAGGTCCGGTGTGGTCGCGGCGGACCTCCTCCACGCCGGGGAGGCCAGCCTCGGCCTGGGTGACCTCAAAGCCCTGCTTGACCAGGATCCGGACCAGGAGGCCACGGATGTCGGGGTCGTCCTCGATCACAACGGCACGGCGGGCTTCGGGCGTGGATGGCATAACTCTACTTCTACCGTATTAAGGCCGCCGGGGCATGTCACAGGCCTGACTCCGCCCGTTGAATCTCCGCGTGGCGGACGGCTTCACGCTACAGCAACCCCGGACGCCAGTGACAGGTCTTGTGGGAATACTTCTGCCGACTTGATGGGACCTTGAGCGTCACTGCCCACACTCGAAGAAGGAGCTCCGAGGGAGAGCTTTGAATGGATGAGCCGCTTGCCGGAGGACGGTGCAGGAGTTATGGAACCAACTGAATTCGATAACGGCCTGCAGGGCAGGGTGGCCCGGTCATGGCGGCTCTTGAAGCAGGGCCGCCGCCCGCGCCGGACTGTTCATTACCTGATCCATTCCTGGAAGCTCCGGTTGCTTTCCCGGTCCCTGGCCGAGGCGCTGGGGGAATCATGGGAAGCCTCCAGCTGGCCCGGCGATCGGCTTGAGGTAGGCGTTGAGCTCTCTGAAAAAGTCGAAAGGCTCACACGCCTGCTCAACCGCGAAACCGAAGTGCACGGACGCCTGGTGGCGCTCATAAAGTAGCCGTTCCCTCCTGACCCAATCCATGCCAGACTTACCACCATCGAGTGGCTGGGGTTACCGGGTCAGGAGATCACCGTGCATTGGTACACAGGTTGGGCTTACCTCTTAGCTGGGCTGATGACCATGGACGCGCTTCTTCTGGCGTTGTGGGCGATCGATTCGGACTGGCCCAATAACTGGCGGAAGAAACCCTGAACCACGCTGCCCTGGCGACGTTGGGCCGGGTCAGCGCAAATCCAGGCGCATCAGCACCCTCGGGAAGCCATTGAGCACTGAATCCGTGTCCGCGGCCTTAACGAACCCTGCCTCTTCAAAGAGCCTTCGCGTGCCCACAAACGCCATGGTCAGGTCCACCTTGCTGCCTTTGTTGTCCACCGGGTAGCCCTCGATGGCCGGCGCACCATAGCTGCGGGCCAGTTCCACGGCACCCTTGAGCAGGTGGTGGGAGATGCCTTGGCCGCGGTGGCCGGGCCGGACCCGGATGCACCAGACGCACCACACCTCCAGGTCATCCACGTGCGGAATCTTGCGGTTGCGGGCGAAGCTGGTGTCAGCGCGCGGATGGACGGCCGCCCACCCAACGACGTCGTCGCCGTCGTACGCCAACACCCCCGGCGGCGGATCCTGCCGCACCAGTTCCTTCACGAGGTCCCCGCGGGCGGTGCCGCGCAGTTCCAGGTTCTGCTTGGACGGGATCCGGTAGCTCAGGCACCAGCACACGTTGGCATCGGGACGCTTGGGACCAACGATGGCCCGGACGTCCTCAAAAAGCGTGCCGGGGCGAACTTCGATGGCCATGCCTGACTCCGATCCGCGGCTGCCTGTGGGCCGGCTTGACTGGCAAAGTAAGCGCTAGATGCCGAGCGTCTCCCGGAGGGCGGCCACGTGGCCCTGTGCCTTGACCTGGTACTGGGTCAGAGCAACCTTGCCCGCGGGGTCAACCACCACGGTGGACCGGACCAGGCCTTCGACGATCTCGCCATTGACCAGCTTTTCACCCCAGGCGCCGTAGGCGAGGGCCACGCTGTGGTCCTCGTCGGACAGGAGCGGGAAGGTCAGGCTGAAGTCACCGGTGAAAGCGGCCAGCGCCCCGGGGGCGTCCGGGGAGATGCCCAGGACTTCGTAGCCGGAGCCCTGGAGGGATGCGAGGCTGTCGCGGAAATCGCAGGCCTCGGTGGTGCAGCCCGGTGTTGCCGCGGCCGGGTAGAAGTAGACAATGACGTTTTTGCCGCGGTAGTCGGACAGCGAGGTTGCCTTGCCGGCGGCGTCCTGGAGGGTGAAATCCGGGGCCTGGGTACCTGGCTGAAGCTTGATGGTCAGTTGGGGGCTCATGGCGTTCCTTCGGGAGACTCTGGCTAAAGGCAAAAAACCAGTGAAGCGGGCTTTCCGCTCTAGAAACAACCCGGGCGTCATGTGGAGTATTCCGCAGGTCCAGTTTTTTTCATTGACTTCGGTGGCTGCAGGGATACGGTTAAAGATACTCAGAAATGGTCTCTGCAGTACGTTTGCCGCCCGCCCGTAGCCACACTGCCCGGTGTGGTCCCTGCCCGAATACGCCCGCGAATCATTTCCTAGGCTGTGTCCTTTATGACCGCAAATTTCATCAGAGCCCTGGCCGTTAAGTCCCTGGACATCCCGGACAAAAAGAGATGCCCGGACAAGGCCGAGTTCGATCTCGTTACCGTCGACGACTACTCCGTGGCACGCTTGATCCTCGCCCCCGGCTGGCGGTGGTCCGAGTCCGCCAAGCCCACGGAACTGACGGATTTCTGCGAACACAACCATCTGGGCTACTGCGTCTCCGGCTCGCTGGAGATTCAAACGTCCGACGGCGTGAGGTCCACTATCCGCGCCCATGACACGTACGCCCTGCCACCCGGGCACGATGAGTGGGTGGTGGGCTCCGAGCCGTTTGTCGCCATCGAATTCCTGGGGACGGCCTCGTTTGGCCGGCCGCGGAGCCGGGGCCTGCACGCACTGATTTAGGCTGCTACGGCCCTGGGCTGCCACGGCAGTTCCGCACAATGTGCTGCAGTGAGTCCACCACGTCCTCCGGCGGACAGCCGGCGTCGAGCTTGAGGAAGTACTGGTACTCCGGCAGGGACCGGTACGCGTCCCGCAGGGCTGCCAGATCAGCCAGCGTCTCGGTATCGCTGCCGCGCGCCATGATGCGCCGGCGGGCCACGGCCGGCGCGACGTCCAGGTGCACCACGGCATCGGGCGCCGGCAGGCGGGTCAGCAGCCAGGGGAGCAGACGGCCGCGCGGCAGGCCCTTCGCAGCGCGCAGGGCCAGCTGGCAGTACAGGTGCCGGTCCATCACCACCAGCCCATCAAAGCGGCTGGCCCTGAAGTGGGAAGCCAGCACGTTGGCCACGCGGAGGGTGGTCTCCACGGCATCGGCCAGGCGGTGTGGCCAGCGGATGCCCAGCCGTTCGCCGAGCACGGACATGCTGCGCCGGCCGGCATGGTTGTTGAGCAGCAGGGCATTCTTGCCGTCTGCACGGGCCTCGGAAACCAGGGCGTGGGCGGCCCTGGATTTCCCCGAACCGTCGATTCCAGTCAGGACAATAAGCAAGTGGCCTCCTTCCGCCATGAGTTAAACGGCGGGGAGCCCTGGAATGTGCCGGGGTGAGGTGCAGTTCACAGTCGGCGGCGCAGGTCGAGGGCCACGTTGAGCCCCGCGCCGAAGCCGAACCGCAACGCACGACGGCGGCCAGCCGGCCGTCGTCGTGCGTTCACCCTGGTGCCTAGCGGCAGAAGCTGGACAGCGCTGTGTTGGCTGCTTCGTTGTTCGACTGCATCTCCGCGAGCTTGGCCTCGTCCGGGGTCTCCTTGGATGCCTCGTCCGCGTACTCGATAAAGGACCCGAGTGCAGGCTTGAGGTCGTCCGATGCCACGGCCTCGATGGGCCGGATCTGGTTGGCGAGACGCACCAGGCCGGTCTTGCCCGCGTTGTTCGAGGGGTTCGAGAGGACAACCTGCACACGCTCGCAGGTCTCGGCGTTGGAAAGTTTCGTGGGCGTGGTGCATGCCGAAGCGGTGAGCACGAGGCCGGCGGCGATCAGGGCGGTGGCGAGTTTCTTCATGGGTCCCTCAGTAGGCGGTTGAGGTTTCGATTGTAAGCAGAGTGCGCGGTCCGGCGCCCTTCGTGCGCCGCCGGAGGGCGGAGTGTGACCCGTCACGGAGGGGGTTTTGGGCTCTGGCGGGCCGTGCCGCGGGGTGCCTAAACTGGCAGGACAACCGTGCGGGCCTGCCGCATGTTGGCCTGTGCGGATCAGCCGAATCAAGGAATCCAAAATGGCCCGCACAACCCAGAATTCAGGAAAAGTACAACACCGTACCGCCATTGTGTCCTTCGCGCTCATGGGGCTGCTGGCACCTGTCAGCCCGGCGGCAGCCACGCCGCCAAGCGACTCAGTCATTGTGCTTGAGGGTGCCACCTCCGCGGAGGGGATAGCTGCCGGCGAGGGGACCACGTTCTATGCCGGTGACCTGATGACAGGCGACATCTACCGCGGCGACATCCGCGATGAGGAAACAGAACTGTTTATCGACGTTTCCGACTTTGATGCGACCCACCGGGCAGCCGTCGGCATGAAGGCCGATGTCCGGAACGACCTGCTGTTCGTTGCAGGCGGCGCCACGGGCAAGGCGTACGTCTATGACACGGAATCCGGCGAGCCGGTCGAAGACTTCACGCTGGCGGCCGGGTTCATCAACGACGTCGCCCTCACCCCGGACGGCGCCTGGTTCACGAATTCAGCGGCCGGAGAGCTGTACTTCGTTCCAGTGCGCTGGGACGGCAGGCTCGGTGATGTGGAGACGCTGACGCTGAAGGGGCCGGCGGCAAAGTTGCCTGGCGCCTTTAACATCAACGGCATCGCTGCAGCCGACGGCGGCGACGTACTGATCGTTGCCCACTCGGGCTTCGGAAAGCTCTTCACGGTGGACCCGGAAACAGGTGACAGCGCTGCCATTGCCGGCGTGGACGTGCCCAATGTTGACGGCATCCTGGTCCGGGGCCAGACGGTCTGGGCGGTCCAGAATTTCCTGAACCGGATCGTCCGGATTGAGCTCTCCGATGATCTGTCCTCCGGAGAGGTCGAGCACACCATCACCAGCAAATACTTCAATATTCCCACCACCGTTGCCCGGTTCGGGGACACCCTCGCGGCCGTGAATGCGCAGTTCAACCAGCCGGCCAGTCCCTATGAGGTAGTGCTGGTGCCGGCCTGGGATTAGCGGTCGCCCAGGTTGCCTCCGACGGGAGGTATGCTCCCGCCGTCGTCCGTCCTGCGGGCCCTACGGTCACCCCTGCTGTGGAACTCGCCGTCCGCCGATCCATCCGACTCGCCCTCGAGATCCACCAGGCCGCCGGTCTGGTCGAACGGGTGCGTGAACCGGTTGTACTCCTGCGGTGAATCGCCGGTCAGGCTTTCGGCGGTGTCGCCGGTTGCAGTCCCGGCGTGCAGCCCCGGCAGTTCCGGAGGCTGGCTTCCGCCATGCCCCGGTGGCGTGGCCCTCGTGTTCGATGAAGTCCTTGAATTTCTTCAGGTCGTGGTCGGCCTGCCGGCCCACCACGTGGAGCAGGTCGCCCACCCTTTCCAGCATGCCCTCCGGGAGGTATTCGAGGGTGAGGGCAACCTCGGTCCTGTTCCCGCCGGCGTCGGAGAATTCCACGGCACCGGAGTTTGTGACGCCTCCGGTGGACGCCCACGCCACCCGGCGGTCCGGAACCTGCTCCAGGATGGTCGCGTCCCACTCCCGGCGTACCCCGGCGATGCGCGCCACCCATTTCAGCCGGTCATCGCTGAGCTGGGTCACGCTTTCCACGCCGTCCATGAAGTGCGGGAAATCCTCGAACTGCGTCCACTGGTTGTAGGCCGTGCCCACCGGCACGTCCACAATGATCCGTTTCTCCACTTTGCTGCTCATGGCGTCTCCTTTGACTGGAACGGGCTGATGACTCCGCGGTGTCAGTCGTCGTCCGGGTCGGCACCTTCGGCGGGTTCCTGCGAGTGCATGCGGATGTCGGTGGGATCCGCGGCGTCGTCGCCTTCGGCCGGGGCCTCGCTATGGATCCGCTGTGCTGCTACTGGCTTGTCCTTCATAACAGATGCTCCCTGTGATGGGTTGTGGATGGCGGCATATTCATCATTCAGCGCCTCCCGCGGCGGGGTGTCAATAACCCCGGAAACGCTATGGCTGTGGCAGGGGTTTTGTGCTGGACTGAGGGGGCACTGTGCCGCTTCACCGGCCAAAAATCACTGGCCAGCCGGCCCGCCGGCTGTTGGGAAGGAACAATCGCATGGCAACGTACAGGATCGGATATCTAGTGGGGAGCCTGGCGTCAGGCTCGATCAACCGCACGCTCTCCCAGGCACTGATCAAGCTGGCGCCGGAGGAGCTTGAATTCACTGAGATCCCCATCAGGGACCTGCCGCTCTACAGCTACGATTACGACGCCGATTTCCCGGCGGAGGGACGCGCACTCAAGGAAGCCATCGAAGCCTCCGACGGCATCCTGTTTGTGTCCCCCGAATACAACCGCTCCATCCCCGGCGCGCTCAAGAATGCCATCGACTGGGCGTCACGGCCCTGGGGCACCAACTCGTTCGCACGTAAACCAACCGGCATCATCGGCGCCTCGCCGGGCAGCATCGGAACGGCCGTGATGCAGTCCTCCATGCGCAGCGTGCTGAGTTTCCTGGATGCTCCCCAGCTGAACGCCCCGGAGGTCTACATCCAGTTCAAGCCCGAGGTTTTCGGGGAAGGCGGCGAGATACGGGATGAATCGACTGCCAAGTTCCTCCGGCACTACATGGCGGAATACAGCGCGTTCGTCCAGCGGGTACTGGCCGCCAATGCGCCGGGCCACATCGGCGATCCGGAGCCGGACCCGGACAAGCTTTCACGGTAGTCCAGCCTTCCCAAGCCCGCAGGCTCAGTCCAGGGGGAGGGTCACCGTTACGGTGGTGCCCTGCCCCGGCGTCGAAGAGACCTGTACGGTGCCGCCGGCCTCGTGCACAGCCACGGACATCAGCCGCAGCCCGTAGCCATGGTGCCGCCCGTTGAGGGCGAACTGGCTGTCAAAGCCCGTGCCGTCGTCGGACACCACCAGGCGCACGCCGTGACCCACGGCGGCCAGCTGGACGGTGAGTTCTGATGCTTCCGAGTACTTGAGGGCGTTGCTCAGCGCCTCGCGGGCCGATTGGTAGAGGAGGGACGCGCAGTCCGCCGGGATCTCGATGCCCCAGTGCGGAGTATCCCAGCGGACTGCCGTCCCTTGTTGGCGGAGAGGGCCAGTGAGCCGGTCAATACAACCGGCCAGCCCCAAGCTGTAGAAATCGATTGGATGGTGATCGGTGATCACTCCTCCCACCGCGACTACTTCGTCGAGAGCTGTTTCGTTCGCCATTGAACTGCCTTCCCCGCCGTACATTGTGTTGATAAATCCAGAGTGAACCTCAAACTGCATGGCTTGCGAAGGGTTTGCTCAAGATTGAATCAAATTTTTCGGAACCCATTGCGGAGGGTATTTCCGGGCCGGGGTTCTGTCTGCCCGGCATGCTTGATACCGTGATTGCCCCACATCCAGGAGGAGCCATGAGCATCAAATCACCCGAATCCCTGCCTGACGACGAGCCGCAGGATGGCGCGGCGGATGGCACGGAAAAGCCCGACGGCGGGATCCCCGCAGGCGACGACGGCGTTGGCCTGGGTGCCACGCACGAACCCAACACGTTCGAACCTGAAGAAGACCCGAATCCTGCCGAAGACGCCTGAACCAGCCAGCTGTTGGCCCGTTCGATAGGCGGCAGGAGTCTTTCGTTATCCTCGCAACGGTTCGGCGCCAAAGCACCGGCCGGGAGATCTTTTCGCGCCCTTCGCCCGGACAATTTAAGGACCAAAAGTCAGGCCCAAAGGAGGGTGTGATGCGCAGTCAGGCCGCGTCAGGCGCGGTAATTCCCACGGTTTTTCTGGCCGCCTTGCTGCTCGCCGGCTGCGGTCCACAGGCGGGACCGCCGCACGACGTCGGCCAGTCCCAGCCCCACTGCTGTCACCACAACGCACTCCGCCGCCCACGGCGGAGGGGACACCCGGCGCAACTGCCACCGCGCCGTCGTCGGACTCCTGGACGAGCTTCACCACGGCGGACGGCGAGCTGACCTTCGATCTGCCGGCGGCGTGGAGCGTCAGGGATCCCGCCGGGGAACTGCCTCAAGGCGGGGGCACCTTTGCGGAGGTGACCAACCAGGCAGGCAAGCCGCTGGCCACCCTCCGGACCAATATGGCCACCGGCTCCACGTGCATGGAGCGTTCCCCGTATTCGGTGTTGGACTCGGAAGAGCTGCCGGCGCTGACGCAAAACGGCACAGCGCCCCGCTACATCTTCGAGACCCGCGGGAATGACGCGACGCCGGGTCCGGCCGACACCCCGGCAGCGGCCTACGGCATCCAAACCAGTCAGCTGCCCACCGGCGCCACGGCCTGCCCCATCTTCCACTTCTTCACCTGGCCGCCCACTGCCGCGATGTTCGGGGCGTTCTTCAGCCCCGAGAACAACGTGACACCGGGAGCCGGGTCCCTGCCCTACCTGGAGCAGGCGAAAGCGTATGCCAAGACGCCGGAATACCAGGACATCAAGCGGATGATCACGTCGCTGCGGCCGGCGGGGTAGGGCGAGCGGGTGATGGCAGCGGACCGGTCAGGACCAGTCGAAGAAGCCCTTGCCGGCCTTGCGGCCCAGTTCGCCGCGGGCCACTTTGTCCCTGAGGATCTGCGGCGGGGCGAACCGGTCCCCGAGCGTGGATTGCAGGTACTCGGCGATGCCCAGCCGCACGTCCAGGCCCACGATGTCCGTGGTCCTTAGCGGGCCGGTGGGGTGCTTGTAGCCGAGGACCATGGCGGCGTCGATATCCTCCGCGGACGCCACGCCCTCCTCCACCATGCGCATCGCCTCCAGCGCGATGGCCACACCCAGCCGTGACGAGGCAAAGCCGGGCGCGTCATTGACGACGACGGCGGTCTTGCCGAGTGCCTCCACCCACTTTTTCGCCGCCTCGGCGAGGTCCGCGGAGGTTTGTTCGCCGAGCACCACTTCGATGAGGGTGGAGGCGGGGACGGGGTTGAAGAAGTGCAGGCCGAGGAAGTTCTGCGGCCGCTTCAGCTCACGGGCCAGCCCGTTGACGGACAGGGATGACGTGTTGGACGCCAGGAACGCGTCCCCGGCCAGGCGCTCCTCGATGCCCCGGAGCGAGGTGACCTTCAGGTCCCAGTCCTCGGGGACGGCCTCCACCACCAGCTGGCGGTCCTTGAAGTCGTCGTAGTCCACCGTGACCGCGAGCCGGGACACCATCTCATCCAGGTTGGCGTCGGTGGCGCCGCGTTCGATGCTCTTGGCGGCGGCAGATTCCACCCGTTCCCGGGCGGCTTCGGCGGACGCGTCGTCGCGTTCCACCACCAGGACGTTGGCTCCGTTGATGAGGAAGGCGTGGGCGATTCCCGCGCCCATGCGGCCTCCGCCGAGGACGCCAACGGTGGAAGGAAGGTTCGGGTTCGTCATGGCTGCTTCGCCTTTTCGTTGTCAGCTTTCGTGGCTGTTTTTTTGGCTGTTTTCTTGTCCAAAAACAACTGCATGCGGTCGAACTTGGCCTGGGATTCAAAGAGGATTCCCTGCGCCAGCTGGTCGATCAGCGGATGCGCCTCGGCCGGGGCGTGGAACACGGACTTGGTGATCCGCACGGCCAGCGGGTCCTGCCGGCCGATCCTGTCCGCGAGGTTGTGGGCGGCGTCCATCAGCTCGGGTGCCTCGTGGATTTCCGTGATGAGGTTCGCCGCCAGGGCGTCCTCTGCCCGGAGCACCAGGCCGGCCAGCAGGATCTGCTTGGCCAGCGGTTCGCCCACGAGTTCCTTCAGCCGCCAGCTGGCGCCGGCCGCGGCCAGGATGCCCAGCCCGGTTTCGGGGTTGCCGATCCGCACGCTGGGCGTTCCGATCCGGAAGTCCGCAGCGTAGGCGAGTTCGGCGCCGCCGCCCAGGCAGTAGCCATCAAGCGCGGCGATGACGGGCATGGGCAGTTTGGCGATCCGCACGAAGATGGTGGAGTTGATGCCCTGCAGCGCGTCATCGCGGCGCCGCTCGCGGAGCTGGGCAATGTCCGCCCCGGAGGCGAAGACCCCGTCCGTGCCGGCGATGATGAGGACCTTGGGGTTCTGCTCCAGCGCGGCGCAGACCACGTGCAGTTCGTCCACCATCTGCTGGTCGATGGCGTTCCGGACGTCCGGGCGGTTGAGCAGGACCACCACGCGGTCCTCACGCTCCTCGACCAGGAGGGTGCTGAAGTGTTCGTTGGCGAGGTCCGGGGCGGCCATTACACGCGCTCCAGCAGCATGGCGGTGCCCTGGCCCACGCCGATGCACATGGTGGCGAGGCCGAGCTTGGCGTCCTCGCGTTCCATCCGCCCCAGCAGGGTGATGGCGATCCGTGATCCGCTGGAACCGAGCGGATGCCCCAGGCTGATGGCACCGCCGTCGTTATTCACAATCTCCGGATCCAGGCCCAGCCGCCGCATGCACGCGAGGGACTGCGTGGCGAACGCTTCGTTAAGCTCGACGGCGCCAAGGTCACCCACGCTGAGGCCGCTCCGCTTGAGCACTTTCTGGGTGGCGGGCACGGGGCCGATGCCCATGATCTCCGGTTCACAGCCGGCCGAAGCGCCGTCGATGATGCGGGCACGTGGGGTCAGGCCGAGGCGTTTGATGGCGGCTTCGGACGCGACGATGATGGCGGAGGCGCCGTCGTTCAGGGTGGACGAGTTCCCCGCGGTCACCACGGAACCGCCCGGCAACCACCGGGCGCAGTCCGGCGAGGACGTCCAGGGTGGTGCCGGCGCGGGGGCCCTCGTCCGTGTCCACCACGGTTTGGGATTTGCGGGACTTGACGGTCACGGGGACGATCTCGTCCGCGAACCGTCCGGCCTCGATGGCTGCGAGGGAGCGTTCGTGGGACCGGACAGCGAACGCGTCGGCGTCCTCGCGGGAGATTTTGTCCACGCGGGCTACTTCTTCCGCGGTTTCGGGCATGGAGTACGTCATCTTGCCGTCGCGCGCCAGTTCACCCTTTTGGAACTTCGGGTTGGCGAACCGCCAGCCGATGGAGGTGTCGAAAATCGGCTCCGGGCTTGGCGAAGGCGGTGGCCGGCTTTTCCTGGACCCAGGGCGCCCGGCTCATGGACTCCACGCCGCCGGCGATCACCACATCCGCAGCGCCGGACTTGATCATGTGGCTGGCCTGGATGATGGCGCTCAGCCCGGACGCGCACAGCCGGTTGACCGTGATGCCGGGGATGTGGAGGGGAAGTCCTGCCAGCAGGGTGGCCATGCGGGCGACGTTGCGGTTTTCCTCGCCGGCGCCGTTGGCATTCCCGAGGATGACTTCCTCGATGCTGTCCGGATCAAGTCCTGCGCGGGAGACGGCCTCGCGGACCACCAGCGCGGCCAGGTCGTCCGGGCGGACCGCCGACAGTGCTCCGCCATATCGGCCCACCGGCGTCCGGACGCCGCCAACAAGAAAAGCCTCAACCATAAGAACAAATCCTTTTCAGCAGGGAAGTGGGCCGGCTAAGAATTATTTACCGACCGTTCGTTCTATAAAGATGGCACGCCCTGCCGTGGAGGTCAACCTCGGGAAGAGGTGAACTGCTAGCGGGGCGCGTGGAGTCCGTCGAACGCGATGGTGATGACGTCGTCGGCCAGTTTTTCGGGGGAGAGGGATCCGCCCGGTTTGTACCATTCGACGATCGAGTTGATGGTGCCGAACAGCAGCCGCGTCACGGTGCGCGGGTCGATGTCCTGCCGCAGCGATCCTTCGTCGCGGGCCGCGGAGATGAGCCCCGCCACCTCGTGGTCGAAGGCGCGGCGGCGTTCCAGGGCGTCGCGTTCAATCTCGGTGTTGCCGCGCAACCGCAGGAGCAGGGTGACAAACGGCAGGCGCTCCACCAGCACCGCCACGGTCTGGCGCAGCACAAATTCCAGCCGTGAGTCCGCCGCGCCGGTCCTCGCCTGAGGGGCTTCCAGGATGGCCTCCAGGCCGCCCAGGGCGTGGTCAAGGGCCAGCTTGAGGAGGTCGCCCTTGGACGGCACGTGGTGGTAGATGGCGGACTTGGAGATGCCCAGGTTTTCGGCCAGGATGCCCATGGAGGTGGCGTCATAGCCGTGCCGGTTGAAGACGTCGACGGCGATGAGCAGCACGGACTGCTGGTCGTAACCGGGGCGGCCACGCTTGGCGGCGGCAGTGCTGGCGGTGTCAGTGGTGCTGGGCATGGTGCCTAGTTTCTCATGAACGGTCGGTCAGACGGTGCCGGTTTGGCGGTGCAGCCGGGAGGCCGCACCGCCATGCGGTTTACTGCTTGGGCCGCATGTCGTAGATGCGGCGCAGCTTGCCGTTGGACCGTTCGAGGGCCCCGGGCTCCACCACGTCCACCCTGCACGAAGAACCCACGTGGATCTTGATCTGCTCCTGCAAGGTGCGCGCCGCCGTCGTGCTTTGTTCAAGCGTTACGGTGTCGCGGCGTTCGATCTTGACGGTCATCTGGTCCATGCGCTGGCCCTCGGGGCGGGTGAGCTCCAGCTGGAAGTGCGGGCTGAGCTCGGGAATCCGCAGCGCGATCTCCTCGATCTGGGACGGGAAGACGTTCACGCCGCGCAGGATGATCATGTCGTCGCTGCGGCCGGTGATGCGTCCCATCCGGCGGTGCGCGGGGCGGGCGGTGCCGGGAAGGAGCCGGGTGAGGTCCTTGGTGCGGTACCGGATGATGGGCAGCGCTTCCTTGGTGAGGGAGGTGAAGACGAGTTCGCCGTGTTCGCCGTCGCGCAGGACGTTTTCCTTGCCCACCACGGGGTTGAAGGCGTCGATGATCTCGGGGCGGAAGTGGTCCTCCCAGATGTGGCTGCCGTCCTGGGTCTCCACTGCCTCGCCGGCGACGCCCGGGCCCATCACCTCGGAGAGGCCGTAGATGTCGCAGGCCTTGATGTTCATGGTGACTTCGAGTTCGTGCCGCATCTCCTCGGTCCAGGGTTCGGCGCCGAGCACCGCGAACTTCAGGGACGTGGAGGTGGGGTCGATCCCCATGTGGGCCATGGCATCCGCGATGGTCAGCAGGTACGTGGGCGTGGCCAGGATGGCGTCCGGCTTGAAGTCCTGGATGAGCTGGATCTGGCGTTCGGTCTGCCCGCCGGAGATGGGGATCACCGTGCAGCCCAGGGCCTCGGCGCCGGCGTGGGCACCCAGGCCGCCGGTGAACAGGCCGTACCCGTAGGCGTTGTGGACTTTCATGCCGGGGCGGACGCCGGACGCACGCAGCGAACGGGCCACCAGTTTGGCCCAGTCGGCCAGGTCCTGCTTGGTGTACCCGACGACGGTGGGCCGGCCCGTGGTGCCGGAGCTGGCGTGCACGCGGGCTACTTCGGACTGAGGCACGGCGAACATGCCGAACGGGTATTCCGCGCGCAGGTCATCCTTGGTGGTGAAGGGGAAGTTGCCCAGGTCGCTGAGTTCGCGGAGGTCGCTCGGGTGGATCCCGGCGTCGTCGAATTTGCGCTTGTAGAGGGGGACGCGGTCGTAGGCGTAGGCCACGGTGTGCTGCAGGCGGCTGAGCTGGAGTGCCTCCAGCTCGTCGCGGGACATGGTCTCCTCGGGGTCCAGTGCGGCGTCGGCGCCTGCGCTGGTTGCCTGGGCGGCTGCCTGGGACGTGGGGGTTTCGGGGGCGTGGAGGGTCATGGTTTCCTACTTCTTGGGGATGGTCCGGCTGCGTCCGCGGAACTCGGCAATGAGTTCACCCGGCTGGCCGGAGCTGGGCGGGGAGCCGGGCTGCGCGCCGGGGTCGGCAGCGAAAATCTGGATGTCGTACAGCCCGCTGCGGCCTGCACTGGAGCGCCGGTCCGCGATGGCGGTGACCACCTGGCCGCGGTAGGCGGGCTTGAGGAAGTTGATGTCCACGCCGGCGGCCACCGTGATGCTGTCCGCGTCCGCGGGGCCCGGGTTCACCGGGTTGCAGGCGAGGGCGAAGGCGGTATCGGCGAAGGCGAAGATCATTCCGCCGTGGGCCATGCCGAAGCCGTTGAGCATTTCCTGCCGAAGGGTCATGCGGATGGTGGCGTGGCCGTCGGTGAGGGCGAGGACTTCGATGCCCATCCATTCGGAGGCGTAGTCGTTTTCCAGGATGGGGTGCGTGGTCCCGGAGAGGGCTGCTTCAGTCATGCGTCATTGCCTCCAGCTTTATTTACCGAATGTTCATTAGGTAATCCCAAAGGGGGTGCCGGTGTCAAGGGTTCACCCGCCGGCTAGTGCTTCCGCTTCATCAGCAGGTTGGTGATGCGGAGCGTGCAGAGCCGCTGGCCGGCCTCGTTGGTGATCAGCACTTCGTGGGTGGTCAGCGTGCCGCCGAGGTGGATGGGCGTGGCCGTGATGGTGATCAGGCCTTCGCGTGCGGAGCGGTGGTGGGTGGCTGAAACGTCAACGCCCACCGCCGTCTTGCCCAGCGTGCTGGCGTGGATGACCGCCGCCCAGGACCCCACCGCCTCGCCGACGGCAAGGGAGGCGCCGCCGTGCAGCAGCCCGAAGGATTGCCTGTTTCCCTCCACGGGCATGGTGGCCACCACCCGTTCCACCGATTCCTCCAGGATCTTGACGCCCATCTTCTCGTCGAGCTCGCCCAGGGTGATTTTCCAGAGTTCGGGTTCGGTGCGTTCCGGGGCCAGGTCGGTGCTTTTCTGGGCTGGGGCGTTCATGGGCTCTCCTCGGTGGGGCATTGATCTTTCGGTGTGCAGCACGGATCATTCATGTACTCTAGTTATATTACCGAACGGACGGTCAGTAAATGAATTGGCCCCTGCCGTTTTGTCCCCGTGTTGGAAGGACCCGTCAACGATGACCACCACCGCAACAGCTGAAGCCACCGTCAATACCGTCGAGACCGTTCCCAGCTTTGTGCAGGATTCGTGGTGGACGCCCGACGCCGGCTCGGCAGCTTCCGCCGTCCCCGTGCGGGATGCAAGCACCGGCGAAGTCCTCGCCAGGGTAAGCGCCGACGGCCTGGACCTCGCCGCCGTCGTGGAGTACGGCCGCACCACCGGCCAGGCTGAACTGGGCAAGCTGACCTTTCACCAGCGCGCGCTCAAGCTCAAGGAACTGGCGCAGTACCTGAACGCCCGCCGTGAGCACTTCTACACGTTCTCGGCCCAGACCGGCGCCACCAAGGTCGATTCGATGATCGACATCGACGGCGGCATCGGCGTGCTGTTCACCTTCGGCTCCAAGGGCCGGCGCGAGCTGCCCAACTCCCAGGTGGTGGTGGACGGGCCCATGGAGGTGCTGTCCAAGGACGGTTCGTTTGCCGGTGAGCACATCTACACGCGCATCCCGGGCGTCGCCGTCCAGATCAACGCGTTCAACTTCCCGGTGTGGGGCATGCTGGAGAAGCTCGCCCCCGCGTTCATCGCCGGCGTGCCCACCATCGTCAAGCCCGCCACCCCCACCGGCTATGTGGCCGCCGCCGTGGTGAAGGCGATCATCGAATCCAACATCCTGCCCGCCGGCTCGCTGCAGCTGATTTCCGGCTCCGTCCGCGGCCTCCTCGACGTGCTGGACTACCGCGACCTCGTGGCGTTCACCGGCTCCGCATCCACTGCGCTGTCCCTGAAGTCGCACCGCAACGTGGTGGAAGGCGGAGTCCGGTTCACCTCGGAAACGGACTCCCTTAACGCCGCAATCCTGGGCCCCGATGCGGTGGAGGGCACGCCGGAGTTCGACGCCTTCGTTAAGTCCGTGGTCACCGAGATGACCGTCAAGGCCGGCCAGAAGTGCACGTCCATCCGCCGCGCCATCGTCCCGCAGCAGCTGGTGCCGGCGGTGATTGCCGCCGTCGGCAAGCGCATCCAGGAGCGTGTGGTCCTCGGTGACCCGCGCGCCGACGGCGTCACCATGGGCGCCCTGGCGTCCCTCGAGCAGCTCGCCGACGTCCGCGCCGCCGTGCAGTCCATGCTCGACGCCGGCGGTGAGCTTGCGTACGGAACGCTCGATTCGCCGTCGGTCACCTCCGCGGACGGAACCACCGGCGTGGTGGAGGGCGGCGCGTTTATGTCACCCGTTGTCCTGGGCTGGAATGACCCTGAATCTGAGGCGATCCACTCGCTGGAGGCGTTCGGTCCGGTCGCGTCGGTGATCGGCTACACGGACATTCCCGACGCCGTCCGCCTCGCCGCCCGGGGTGGCGGCTCACTCGTGGCCACGGTCTGCACGAACGATCCTGCCGCAGCCCAGGCGCTCGTCACCGGGATCGCGGCGCACCACGGCCGTGTCCTGATGCTCAACCGCGAGGACGCCCGCAGCTCCACCGGCCACGGCTCCCCGGTCCCGCACCTGGTCCACGGCGGACCCGGCCGGGCCGGCGGCGGCGAGGAACTGGGCGGCATCCGCTCGGTCCTGCACCACATGCAGCGCACCGCCATCCAGGGCTCACCCAACATGCTGACCGCCGTCACGGGCGTCTGGCACGCCGGCGCGGACCGGAACTTCACGGTGGAGACCGAAGGAACGCACCCGTTCCGCAAGTCGCTCGAGACGCTGCACATCGGTGACGCCGTCCGCTCCGACCTGCGCCAGGTCAGCCTTGAGGATATCGCCGCCTTCGCCAACTCCACCGGCGATACCTTCTACGCGCACACCAACCAGGAAGCGGCGGAAGCCAACCCGTTCTTCCCAGGCATCGTGGCGCACGGCTACCTGCTCCTGGCCTGGGGCGCGGGGCTGTTCGTGGAGCCGGCGCCGGGCCCGGTCCTGGCCAACTACGGGCTGGAGAACCTCGCTTCATCACGCCCGTGGCCGCCGGGGACTCCATCCGCGTCACCCTGACGGCCAAGAAAATCACGCCCGCGCGAAACCGACGAGTACGGCGAGGTGGCCTGGGACGCGGTGCTGACCAACCAGAACGACGAGATCGTGGCCACCTACGACGTCCTCACCCTCGTGGAAAAGGGCTGAACTAAAAGTTCAGCGGCCTTGCCCTCATCCCTCATCGGCCCATATACTGAACGAACGGTCGGTAAATAATTCGCGCCCTTGAAGGCCTTTGCATTAGGAGCAACCATGGCAGTGCAGAATCTGCAGTCAGTGACCGCTGAGCTGTCCCCGGAAGAACTGGAAGCCGCTGCCCGGCGCGATGCCGAGGGCCAGGCAAACTTTGACCGCGTGATGGCCGATGACTCCCGGATTGAACCGAAGGACTGGATGCCGGCGGCGTACCGGAAGACCCTGCTGCGCCAGATCTCCCAGCACGCGCACTCGGAAATCATCGGGATGCAGCCGGAAGCCAACTGGATTTCGCGCGCGCCCAGCCTCAAGCGCAAGGCCATCCTGATGGCCAAGGTCCAGGACGAGGCCGGCCATGGGCTGTACCTCTACTCGGCCGCCGAGACGCTGGGCCAGTCCCGCGACGAGATGATGGACGCGCTGATCGCCGGCAAGGCCCGCTACTCGTCCATCTTCAACTACCCGGCCCGCACCTGGGCGGACATGGGCGCCATCGGCTGGATGGTGGACGGCGCCGCCATCTGCAACCAGGTGCCGCTGTGCCGCGCCTCGTACGGCCCCTACGGCCGCGCCATGGTCCGGGTCTGCAAGGAAGAATCGTTCCACCAGCGCCAGGGTTTCGAGATCCTGCTGGAACTCTCGCACGGCACGCCCGAGCAGAAGCAGATGGCCCAGGACGCCGTGAACCGCTGGTACGCCCCGGCTTTGATGATGTTCGGCCCGCCGGATGACGATTCGCCCAACTCCAAGCAGTCCATGGCCTGGAACATCAAGCGTTTCAGCAATGACGAGCTCCGCAACCGCTTCGTCGGCATGATGATGGAGCAAGTCAAGGTCCTGGAGCTCACCCTGCCGGACAAGGACATCCGCTTCAACGAGGAAACGAAGAAGTGGGAGCACGGCCCGCTCGACTGGGACGAATTCCACGAGGTCCTGGCCGGCCGCGGCCCCTGCAACTCCCAGCGGCTTGAGCGCCGCAGGGAGGCGCACGACGACGGCGCCTGGGTCCGCGAGGCAGCGGCCGCGTATGCGGACAAACAGCAGGCAAAACAGTCAATGACGACGAAGGAATACGCAGCATGAGCCCCCACGGCAACCCGGAAGTCCCGGCCAGCTCGGCCACCGAAATCAACCGCGAGGCGCCCAAGGTCGAAGCCCGGTCGGCGAGGCCTGTCGAAACCCAGCCAGTCGAGACCCGCAATGCCTGGGGCCTGTGGGAGGTCTTTGTCCGGTCCAGCCGCGGCCTGAGCCACGTCCATGCCGGCTCGCTGCACGCACCGGACGCCGCCATGGCCCTGCGCAACGCCCGCGACCTCTACACCCGCCGCAATGAGGGCGTGTCCATCTGGGTGGTCCCGGCCGACGCCATCGCCGCCAGCGATCCGGACTCCAAGGGCTCCTTCTTCGAGTCCCCGCAGGGCAAGGACTACCGGCACGCCACCTACTACACCAAGAGCGAAGGGGTAAAGCACCTGTGAGCACCCCCGGAACGCACACCGAAGCAGAAGAGACCCACGGCCACGGTGACATCTCCACCGGTGTGGCTGCCCCGTCGGGAAGCGGCGACAGCAACGCCAGCGCCACCCGGATCACCCCGGGCAATGCCCTCCGCCCGGAGGACATCGCCCTCGAAGTCCGCACCGGCCTCGCGAAACCCACGGAGGATGCGGCCGAGTACGCGCTCCGCCTGGGCGACGACGCCCTGATCCTGGCGCAGCGCCTGGGCCACTGGATCTCCCGCGCCCCCGAGCTGGAGGAGGACGTGGCGCTGGGCAACATCGCCCTGGACCAGCTGGGCCATGCCCGCAGCTTCCTCACCTACGCCGGCGGTGCGCTGGGAGAAAATGGCGCCGTGAAGTCCGAGGATGACCTCGCCTACTTCCGCCGCGAACACGAGTTCCGGTCCGCCCACATCTTCGAGCAGCCCAACGGCGACTTCGCGGCCACCATCGCCCGGCAGTTCGTGGTGAGCTACTACCAGTTCGAGCTGTACCGCCGGCTCACCGAATCCACGGACGCCACCCTGGCTGCCATCGCTGCCAAGGCCGTGAAGGAAGTGGACTACCACCGGGACCACAGCGCCCAGTGGGTGCTTCGCCTGGCCGGCGGCACGGACGAGTCCCGCCAGCGGATGATCCACGGCCTGAAACTCGTCTGGCCCTACGTCGGCGAACTCTTCGAGGACGACGCCCTGGTGACCCGCCTCGCGGAGGCGGGCGCCGCCGTCGTGCCTTCCTCCATCCGGGAGGACTTTGACCGCCTGACCGGCGAGGTCTTCAAGGAAGCGGAGCTGGAGGTGCCGGACGTTCCGGCGGCCCCCGGCGGCGGCAGGCAGGGCAAGCATTCCGAGCACCTGGGCTACCTCCTCGCCGAGATGCAGGTGCTGGCCCGCGAGCATCCCGGAGCAAGCTGGTGACCGCCGTGATCACGGAAAACGTCACCGCCCGGCAGCAGGCGTGGGCCATCGCCGCCACGGTCTGCGATCCCGAGATCCCCGTCCTCACCATCGAGGACCTGGGCATCCTGCGGGACGTCCAGGTCGACGCGGTGACGCGGTCCGCGTCACCATCACGCCCACGTACTCGGGCTGCCCGGCCATGGACGCCATCCGCGACGACCTGAAGGCCGCCTTCGCCGAGGAGGGCTACCCCAGCGTCCACGTGGACCTGGTCCTCGCCCCGGCCTGGACCACCGACTGGATGACCGAGGCCGGCAAGGCCAAGCTGCAGGAATACGGCATCGCGCCGCCGTCGGGCATGTCCAATGCAGCCCGGCACGCGGGTCCCATCCGGCTGACCATGGCCGTGAAATGCCCGCAGTGCTCGTCCCTGAACACCAAGGAACTCACCCGCTTCGGTTCCACCTCCTGCAAGGCGCTCTATGTCTGCCAGGACTGCAAGGAACCGTTCGACTACTTCAAAGTCCTGTAAGGAAGCCCCCATGCCTGTTGTCCGCCAGACCGCCGCCGAATCGGCGCAGGCCACCGGCCGCCGTCGTCCGTCCTTCCACACCCTCGCCGTCGCGGAGGTGCGCCGGCTCACCGAGGACGCCATCGAAGTCACCTTCGATGTTCCGCCGGAACTCGCCGGCCAGTTCGACTACCTGCCCGGCCAGTACGTGGCCCTGCGCACCAAGCTGCCGGACGAGACCGGCGAAGTGCGTGAGGTGCGCCGCAGCTACTCCATCTGTGCCGAGCCGCGCAGCTTCGAGGACGGCAGCAGCGAGATCCGGGTGGCCGTGAAGAAGGACCTGGGCGGGCTGTTCTCCACGTGGGCCAACGCCGAGCTGAAGGCCGGGGACACCCTGGACGTGATGAGCCCCATGGGCGCGTTTGTGTCCAAGCACGGCCGGGACGGCAAAGCGGTGGAGCAGAACCGCATGAACTCCATGAACCACCCGGAGGAACTGGCCGGGGAAATCGCGTCGACCGGTGAGGCCAGCTTTGTGGCCATCGCCGCGGGCTCGGGCATCACCCCGGTGATCGCGATCGCCCGCACGCTGCTGGCCGCCAACCCGGAGAGCCGGTTCGACCTGATCTACGCCAACAAGGCCGCCATGGACGTGATGTTCCTGGAGGAACTGGCGGACCTGAAGGACAAGTACCCGCAGCGCCTGGCCATCCACCACGTGCTGTCCCGCGAACAGCGGATCGCGCCGCTGCTGTCAGCGGCAGGATCGACGCCGAGAAGCTCCAGCAGCTGCTGGGCACCGCCATCCACGCGGATGATGTGGACGAGTGGTTCCTGTGCGGGCCGTTCGAACTGGTGCAGCTGTGCCGGGACACCCTGGCCGAGCGCGGCGTCAACCCGGACACCATCCGGTTCGAGCTGTTCACCTCGGGCAAGCCGGACCGCCCGGAAGGCCATGCCGGCCGGCCCGTGCTGGTGGACGAGTCCAAGGAGACGTACAAGATCACGTTCAAGCTCGACGGCCTGCAGGGCGAGGTGGCCAGCCCCACGCACGCCCGCGAGTCCATCCTCAACGCCGCGCTGCGGGTCCGCCCGGACGTGCCGTTCGCGTGCGCCGGGGGAGTGTGCGGCACCTGCCGCGCCAAGGTGGTCACCGGCAGCGTGACCATGGACGAGAACTACGCGCTGGAACAGGATGAACTGGACAAGGGATACGTCCTGACCTGCCAGAGCCACCCCACCAGCAAAGAAGTCACGGTCGACTTCGACGTCTAATCGGTGATTGAGCCTGTCGAAATCCAGAAAGAAGGACACATGATCTCCCTCTCCATCGCCAACAACGTCGCCGAAGTGGTCCTGGACGCGCCGCACAAGCTGAATTCGCTCGACGAGCAGGCGCTCGCGGATTTAACACAGGCGTACGACGACGCCGCTGCCGCCGCCTCGCGCGGTGAGGTGCGGGCGCTGCTCCTCAGGGGAGAGGGCCGTGCCTTCTGCGCGGGACGGGACATCCAGAACGTCACGCCGGAGAGCGACGACGCCGAGGCCTACCTGGCCGGGCTGGTGCAGCCGCTGCTGAAGAAGATGAGTGCGTTCCCGGCGCCGACGTTCGCCGCGGCACAGGGCGCCTGCCTCGGCGTGGGGCTGGGCCTGCTGCTGGCCACGGACGTGGTGTACGTGGCGGAGAATGCCAAGTTCGGCTCGCCGTTCGCCAAGCTGGGGGCCACGCTGGATTCCGGCGGGCACTGGTACTTCACCGAGCGGCTGGGCATGCACCGGACGCTGGACCTGATCTACACGGCCGAGCTGATGTCCGGCACCGAGGCCGTGGCGCAGGGGATGTTCAGCCGTGCCATGCCGGCTGATGAACTCCTGCCGGGCACCAGGGAAATTGTGGCCAAGGTGGCCTCGGGCGCCACGGGGGCGTTCAATGCGAGCAAGGAGCTGGTGGCGCACATCCGCGACCAGCGGCTGGGCCTCTGGGACGCCATGGCAGAAGAGAACGCCGAGCAGGCGCGGCTCTGCAAGAGTGACGACTATGCCGAAGGATTCCGTGCGTTCCAGGAAAAGCGGACACCGGTATTCAGCGGAACGGTCTCGCGCTAGCGGGCATCAGCCGCTCCTGCGCCGGTAAGCGCGAAAAAGTTTAGATGTGTTCCACGACACATCCGTAGTACTATCTTGAAGTAACTGAACGTTCGATCAGTAAATCGCTCGACACTCACCCCCAGGCAGCACAGCTGCCCCCAGCTATGGAGTTCCAATGACCGCAACTTCACGCGTCGATTCAGAGATGGGCCCCAGCAGCAAGCACGAGGAACGAAAAGTCCTTGCGGGCACCCTCGTCGGCACCACCATCGAGTGGTACGACTTCTTCATTTTTGCCCAGCTGACGGGGACGCTGTTGTCGCCGCTGTTCCTTGCCCCGCTGAATGACTCCAATCCGGGCCTGGCGCAGATCCTGTCCTTCGCCCTGATCGGCATCAGCTTCCTGTTCCGCCCGCTCGGCGCCATCATCGCCGGCCACCTGGGTGACCGCCTGGGCCGCAAGGCCATGCTGGTCTTCACGCTGATCATGATGGGTGCCGCCACGGCCCTGATCGGCATGCTGCCCACCTACGCACAGATCGGCTTCTGGGCTCCGGTCCTGCTGATCCTCCTCCGCATCGTCCAGGGCTTCTCTGCCGGCGGTGAATGGGGCGGGGCGGCCCTGATGGCCGTGGAACATGCGCCCAAGAGCAAGCGCGGCCTGTTCGGCGCCTACCCGCAGATCGGTGTTCCCGTAGGCATGATTCTCGCCACCGGCCTGCTCTTCGTCCTCAACTCGAACATGTCCAAGGAGGACTTCGCAGCCTGGGGCTGGCGGGTGCCGTTCCTGCTGTCCATCGTGCTGATCGTGGTGGGCTACCTCATCCGCCGCGCCGTTGCCGAGAGCCCGGTCTTCAAGGAAATGGCCGCGCGCAAGGAAGAGAGCAAGGCCCCGCTGGGCGTGCTCATTCGGAACCACAAGCTGCCCGTGCTGTACTCCACCATGATCTTCATCGGCAACAACGCTGCCGGTTACCTCCTGATTGCCTTCTTCATCTCCTACGCCACCAGGACGCTGAAGATGCCGGTGCCGGAAATCCTGCTCGCCACCACGCTGGCGTCATTTGGCTGGCTGATTTTCACCCTGGTAGGCGGTTGGCTCTCCGACAAGATCGGCAGGGTCAAGACATTCCTGATCGGCTACGCAATCGTCTTTGCGTGGATGATCCCGATGTTCGCCCTGATCGACACCAAGAACATCGTGCTCTACGGCGTGGCACTGTTCGTCCTGACAGTCGGACTCGGCCTCTCCTACGGCCCGATGTCCGCCATGTACGCCGAAATGTTCCCCGCCAACGTGCGCTACTCCGGGATCTCCATCGGCTACGCGTTCGGCGCCATCCTCGGTGGGGCGTTCGCGGCCACCATCGCAGAGACCCTGCTGCAGAGCACCAAGTGGACCGGATCCATCGGCATCTACATCATGATCCTCTGTGTCATCTCCGCGATAGGTGTCCTGCTCGCCAAGGAGACCAAGGGCCGGCCGCTGGGCATCAGCCACCACTGACTCCCTTCCGCCGCACTCGGCCGGCTCAAGGTTCAGTCAAGATTTCGGGGAACCGGCTCTCCCCGGCTGATGCACCCGTGATGGAACGGTAGATTGATCTCGGTTTCGGTTCCCCCCAACGAAGCCTGGAAGCCCCCGCGCTGGAGTTCACCTCGCGTGGGGGCTTCCTATCAGGAGAGTCCGACGGCGGGATGGGATACCTTCAGTCCATGAACCTGATCACGGTGGCGCAAGGGGTTGTGGGCGCTGCTGGTGCTGGTTGCGGCGGCGGTGATGGCTTGCGGTCTGGCGGACGTTTTTACTTTCCTTATTGAGCCGCCAACCTATGCGGTGGGGCACCGGCTGGTGCTGCTCGGATCCCTGGCCTTTGCGGGGGCAACGGTGTGGGCCTGGCTCCGGCGGGGGCCGCGATGGGTAACCGTCCTGACCGCACTGCCCGCGGTGGTGGTTGGCGGCCTGGCGCTGCAGTTTGATGATGGCACCTGGGGCGTGCTGGCCGGTTACTTCCTGATCCCCGCGGCGCTGATCGCCATGCTGGTGGAGCTCATCAGCCCCTACGCCGGCGGCCGGCGGGCCAAAAACACAGATCCAGCCGGATGAGATCCTTGAGGGTTGGCCTAGCCGTATTCCGGCCGGGCACAGTGCCTATTATCAAAGCGCGTCCACAGGCGTAGCGTAGCCAACGGAGTAAGGCGGCGTTCGACTGTCCGGCTCAGAGCCGCATACCGCCGCCCCGTCTTGAGCCGTTGAAGGAGGCGGGGATGGCTGGATGGAATGCTGACACGGCTGCGGGGCCCGTGGGGTCCGGCACGGTTACTTTGGTGGAGGGTTCATCCTTCTGCATTTCCTCGGCAAATGGAGACATCCACCCGGAACATCCGCATGGGGTCTTCCATGAGGACACCCGCATCCTGTCGCGCTGGAACCTGGCAATCAATGGGCAGTCTCTGGAGCCGCTGACCGCATCAACGAAGGAACCCTATCGGGCCCTGTTTATTGGCCGTGTTCCCCGCTCCGATGGGTACGCGGACAGCCCCCTGATTGTGGAGCGCCTGCGGGAAGTCGGTGCAGGGATCCTGGAGGAGATCACCATCCGGAACTACTCCTCGGACGAGGCCGACTGCGTGGTCACCCTCAGCGTCGAATCGGATTTCGCGGATCTCTTCGAAGTAAAAGAGGCGCGCATCCAGCGGCTCTGGGAAGAATCCCGCCACTCAGACGGCGACTCATTGACCATTCGGGCCGACTGGCAGGACGTCCGGAAGGGCGTGGTCGTCAACGCCGGCGGTGCCGACGTCACGCCGGAGGCCCTGACGTATCGGGCGGTGGTCCCGCCGCACGGACACTGGAGTACCCAGCTGACCGTGGTGCCCACCGTCGACGGCACCGGACGGGTGGCGCTCGTTCGTTCGCCCGGCTGGTGGTGAGATGTCGCCCAGCGACCGCCGCCGCCAGGAATGGGTAGCGAAGATCCCCAAACTGCACATGGGCAACCGTTCCATCGAGCGGACCCTGCGGCGCAGCTACGACGACCTGGGCGCGCTCCGCATCGAGGATCCGGCCCATCCGGAGCGGATCGTGGTGGCCGCCGGCGCGCCCTGGTTCATGACGCTCTTCGGCCGGGACTCGCTCTGGGCCTCGGAAATGGCGCTACCGGTGGACCCCTCCCTGGCACTCGGCACCTTGCAGACGCTGGCTGACCGGCAAGGCAGCGTGGTGGATCCCAATGAGCGAGGAGGAACCGGGCAAGATCCTGCACGAGGTCAGGCTCGGTGTCTCCAGCGGGCTCTCCCTGGGCGGCAAGTCCGTCTACTACGGCAGTGTGGACGCGACTCCGCAGTTCGTGATGACCCTCGCGTCGGTTAGCCGCTGGGGCTTTGCCAAGGACACCATCGCTGCGCTGCTGCCCCACGCCGACCGCGCACTGGACTGGATCCGGAACTACGGCGACAAGGACGGTGACGGGTTCGTCGAGTATGCAGCGCCTCAACGAACAGGGCCTCATCAACCAGGGCTGGAAGGACTCCTGGGACGGCATCAACTTCGCTGACGGCCGCGCTGGCCGAGCCCCCTATCGCACTGTGCGAAGCCCAGGCACTGGCCTACACCGCGTTTTTGTCCCGCGCATGGATGGCGTACGACGCCGGCGACCCGGCTTTGGCGGCCCGGCTCACCGGAGAAGCGGCGCGGTTGAAGAAAAAGTTCAACGACGAGTTCTGGATGCCTGACCGCGGCTACTTCGCCATCGCACTCGACGGCAAGAAGCGGCAGGTCGACGCGTGCGCGTCCAACATGGGCCAATGCCTGTGGCACGGCATTGTCGATGAAGACAAGGTACCGCAGGTGGCCGAACGGCTTATGTCCCCCGAAATGTTCAGTGGCTGGGGCGTGCGGACCCTTGCAAGCGACATGGGCGCCTACAATCCCGCCAGTTACCACAACGGGTCGGTCTGGCCGCATGACAACGCGATCATCGCCGCCGGGCTGATGCGCTACGGTTTCGTTGAGAGAAGCGCAGCGGATCGCCACCGCCCTCTTCGAGGCCGCCGATTACACCGACGGCCGGCTCCCGGAACTGTTCTGCGGCTTCAGCCGTGACCAGGTCGCCGAGCCCGTGCCGTATCCGACGGCATGCTCCCCTCAGGCTTGGGCAGCGACCACACCGATCATGTTGGTCACGAGCCTGATGCGGTATGACGCCCATATTTCCCGCGGCGGATTCTGGATGGACCCGGCGCTCCCGGAATCCTATGGCGACCTGCACATCACCAATGCGCCCATGGCGGGAGGCCGGATCACCATCGACATCACGGGTTCCGAACCTTCCGTGCAGGGACTGCCCGGAGGAATAGCATTCCACCGTGAACACCGGCCATGGCTGACGGAACTCATAGAGCAAGCCGCCCTGGGAGGGGAGGACTGAAGGGTCAGGGAGACCGGCCGGACCCAGTCTTAGTCCGTCTCAGGTCCTGAGCAGTAAAAGCACCCGTGATCGCAGTCGTCAGCGTCGCGCTGCGCGTGCAATGGAGGTTCACCGATCGGCTGGGGGAACGTGCGGGTTGGGGTGCGGTATGTGACGGACATGATTTCCTTTGAACTAGCGGCCTCGCGGAACATCATCGTGCCGGAAACGGGTATAAGGACTGGCTTGGCCTCAAAAGTGAACGCGGCGTTCATTCTTGACCTGAACCAATTGTGGCACGGCTCACCAGGCTAAATCAATGGCTCTCTAGCCCGAGGCGGGGCCCACGCGGATAGTCCGGGGCTCAACTCTTCGTTCACACTACGAACGTAACGTTCAAACAAACAGTGATTTTCCCTTGCCATATCGAGTGAGCTGCGACACAATCGAAATGTGTTCAAAAATGAACATCGCGTTCAAAAGTTTCTGTGAAGGCCAATGATGGTCCTCCCGCCCGAAATATCCAGCCTCCGGAACCCCGGTTCCCTTGTCAGCGTCGAGGAGTCCATTGTGAGTACCGCTCTCCGTTTTTTGAGCACTGCATTTTGCCATTCGCCCCGCCTGCTTCCCCTGCACCCACCCTGGGCACTCCCCTCCGTCGCCCCATCCCGGTTCAGCGGGCAGGGCAGCTTGAGCTGCGCCCCATGGGCAGGTCTTTACTTTGATGAGACTCCTACGGCGTGACAGTAACTCCCCATCCCTTTCTGAAAGAGGCTCATATGAGCACCAAGAACTTTGCACCGGACGCCACCTCTGTTGAAGTGGCAAGTTCATCCCACCAGTCCGGGAGGAGCTAAAGAGTGTCAGCCACAAATGATTCAGTTGCACGCCACGACGTCGTCTCAGCGGCAAGTAAAAAACGCTTCATGATCAGAATGATCGCCGTCCTGATCGGCGGCATGTTCCTGGACGGCTACATCCTCGGCATTATCGGACCGTTGTCGGGGAAGATGGCCGAGGACCTGGAGCTCTCAGTGGTTTGGCAGGGCCTGATCGCCGCGGCCGCCCTGATCGGCATCCTCTTTGGCTCACCACTTGGTGGCTGGGCGGCCGACAAGTGGGGCCGTAAGCCAATTTTTATGTTCGACATCGGCTTGTTCGCCGTCGCGTCAGGCATGCAGTTCTTCATCGACTCACCCATGTGGCTCCTGGTGGCCCGGCTGCTGATGGGCATTGCCATCGGCGCGGAGTACGCGGTGGGATGGCCCCTGATGGCTGAGTTCTCGGCCACCCATATGCGGGGGCGCCTCATGGGCGGAATGGAGATCGCCTGGTACGCCGGTTTCATGATCGCGTTCCTGATCGGCCATCTGCTGGCTGAGTACACCGACCTTAGCTGGCACTTTATCCTGGGTACGAGTACGTTCATCGCGGTGGCCCTGTTCTTCGCCCGGCTTGGCTTGCCGGAGTCGCCACGCTGGCTGTGGAGCGTGGGCCGCAAGGACGAGGCCCGCGCCCTCGCAGAAAAGTACATGCCGGACGACGCCCTTGACGACGTCGAGCACGAGGACGTTCGCAAGGGCAGCTTCGGGATGCTGTTCTCCAAGCAGCACTGGCGTTCCACGCTGTTCATCTCGGCCTTCTGGTTCTGCGCCGTGACACCGTACTTCGCCATCGCCACGTTCGCCGACAGCGTCTTGAACCAGTACGGCCTCAGCGGTGGACTCGCAGGCGGAGTCGGACTGTCCGCCATCGCCCTGGCCGGGGTGGTGGTCACGGTCCTGCTGATCGACAAAGCAGGCCGCCGCATCCTGTGCGTCCCGCCGCAGTGGCTGTGCGCTGTTGTCCTCGCAATCATCGGCCTGTGGGCCGGCGCGCCCGGGCCCGTCGTACTCATCCTGTTCCTGGTCTTCTCGTTCTTCAACGCGATGTACACCACGTTGACCGGCGTCTATCCGAGCGAGGTTCTCCCGACCGAGATCCGAGGAATCGGAACAGGTTTCGCAGCCGCTGTCAGCCGCGTCGGGGCAGGGATCGGCATCTTCCTGATGCCAATGTCCATGGAGGCCCTCGGGGCAGGCCCCACCATGCTGATCGCTGCCGCTGTCGCCCTGGCCGGCGCGGGGCTGTCGCAGTGGCTGGCTCCCGAGACGAAGGGCAAGGCTTTGACCGAGGCCGCCTCAGGCTACTCGCACTGAGCCGAAGCGGCTCCAGCTGGGACTGGACTGCCCGCACTACCGGACCATTTCACGTCAGCAAGACAGCCCAACTCCCAACGACAAAGGAGCCCCACCATGCCTTACGCCATGCAAATCCCCCGCGCAGGCGGGCCGGAAGTCTTCGAGCGCATCGAGGTTCCCCGGCCCGTCCCGGGTCCCGGCCAGGTGTTGCTGCGTGTGGCCGCAGTAGGCGTCAACTTCATCGAGACGTACCAGCGCTCGGGCGTTTACGCCTCGACCTACCCCTTCGTTCCCGGAGTGGAAGCGGCCGGAACCATTGAAGAGGTCGGCCCCGGGGTTACCGGGTTCAGCGCCGGAGACCGCGTAGCCACCACCGAAGGCGGTGGAAGCTATGCGGAATACATGGTGCTCGATGCCGCCAAGGCCCTGCCTGTCCCGGAGGGCGTTTCTGACGAAGTGGCCGGGGCGCTGACCGCGCAGGGCATCACGGCCCATTACCTCATCAATTCCAGCTTCAACGTGCAGCCCGGACAGACGGTCCTTACCTACGCAGGGGCTGGGGGAGTGGGGTTGCTCCTGATCCAGATGCTGAAGCAGCGCGGCGCCGTCGTCATCACCACCACCTCCACCCCCGAAAAGGCGGAACAGGCCCGCAAGGCCGGTGCCGATCATGTCCTCGACTACAGCGAAGTACCCGCACGCGTCCGGGAGCTGACCGGCGGCCGTGGAGTCGACGTCGTCTATGACGGCGTCGGCAAGGATACCTTTGAAGGTTCCCTGGACGCCCTGCGGATCCGCGGCACCCTGGTCCTTTTCGGCGGCGCCTCCGGGCAGGTGCCGCCATTCGACCTGCAGCAGCTGAACGCCCACGGCTCGCTGACTATCACGCGCCCGAAAATCGACGATTTCCTCCTCGACGCCGAGGAACGCCGCTGGCGTTCGGAGGAGGTGTTCGGCATGGTGGCCGACGGCAGCCTGAAGGTCAATATTGGCGCGCAATTCGCGCTTGAACGTGCCGCTGACGCCCACATCGCGATGGAGTCCCGCAAGACAACCGGGAAGATTATCCTTACTCCGTCCGCTGAGCGCGCCTAACGCTTGGTGCCCTCAACGCTGAGCGCCCGACGGCGGCGCCTGGCAGCGCGGACCGCGCGCCGGGTGCCGCCAGACGGCGTCAGAGGACCGCTTTTGAAATCTCGTCGGCGGCCTGCCTCAGCCGCTCGACTATTGCCGGCAACCGGCCTGTCCTCAGGCGTTCGCCCGGTCCGCTTGCCGTGATGATGCCGGTCAGCCGTCCTTTGACGTCACGCGCACCGCAGCCAACCGTGAAGAGACCCTCTTCGAGTTCGTTGTCCAAGGTGGCATATCCCTGTTTCCGGACTTCGTGGATCTCCCGGAGCAAATCATTTCTCTGGGTAATGGTGTGGCGGGTGAAGCTCTCCAGTACATCGGGCAGCGCTTCGGTGATCTTCTCGTCGCTGTGCTCAGCGAGGAGAATCTTGCCCGAGGCGCTGGCATGAAGGGGATATTTCTTCCCGATGTAGTGCTGCGGCACGTTCAGGAGCCGGGAACTGCTGGCTTCTGCTACGAGGTCATAGTCGAAGTCGCCGTTGACAACGGCGAAACTGACCGATTCATTGAGATCGGCAGCCACCTCATCCAGGATTGGCTGGATCCGCGACGCCAAGCCGGTGGTCGGATCAGCCAGACGGCCTAGGCGGGCGATCTCAAAGCCCAGTGTGTAGAGGTTTTCGTCCCGGTCCACAAAACCCATCTGCTCCAGCGTCAGAAGAAGGCGGAAGGCGGTGGGCCTGGTCATCCCGGCGGCCTGCGCGAGCTCCGTGTTGGTGATCCCTTGGGGATGGCGGCCCAATTCCCTGAGCAGGACGCCTGCCTTGATGACGGATTTGTTGGTCAGGTCGCTGGGCTCCTGCGTCAGTTCTTCGATTCCTGCGTCAGTCATTTTTTGCGCCGTTCGTTGGGACTTATGGTCCGGGCCCTTGCCCTCGTGGCTGGGTGCACGGCAAACAGGGACCCTTGTGCCATCATAGGTCCCTAACTTGAATGCCGTGTTCATTCAGTTGTTGCGGTCCGCCACCGCAGACAGCCTGTTCCACGCCGCGGGACGTGGAACAGGCTGTTTTTCTGCGGGGGTCAGACGGCCTGCGGTGCCAACCGACCGGAAGCCGATGCGGCACTGCGGGCTGCGATGGCCAAGAGTCCGGTGTCCGAGGCTACGGGCATAAAGCGGAATCCGAGGCTCCGCATCTTCTCAGAGAGGGACAGTTCGCCGGTGTAAATACCCGGCGAGACTCCGGCTGCTGTGGCCCGGCGGGCAATATCTGCCAGGATCCCGTCCTCGCCCTGGCCGGTGAGCTCCTCCAGGGTCATGCCGAGGCTCAGCGACAGGTCGTAGGGTCCAACGAAAATCGCATCCGGCTGCGTGGCCAGGATCCCGTTCAGGTTGGCCAGGCCCTCTGCAGTTTCAATCATCAGAATGCACAGGGTGTCCTCCGCCGGGTTGCCGGGGGTGGTCTTGGGGTACCGGGGACTGCGGCGGGTAGGCCCATAGCTCCGTTTGCCGCGAGGGGCGAAGCGGCAGGCGGCTACCAGGATTTCGGCGGTGGCGGCGTCCTCGACTGTGGGGAAAATGATGCCGCCGGCACCCGCATCCAGCACCCGGCCCAGAGCGCCCAGATCGTGCCCGGGGACGCGGACCATGGAAGGCACAGAAAACAGGTGGGCGGCCTCGATCAGCTGCTGGTACTCATGGATTTCTGCGCCGCCGTGCTGGCCGTCGACGCAGATCCAGTCAAAGGACTCTGCTGCGACAATGTCTACCACTGCGGGATCGCGGAAGCTGATCCAGGCACCCAAAGTGGTGCCGCCGTCGTTAATTGTCAGTCGGGGCGTTGAGAGGCCGGCATCGCGGCCGCTTTCACCGTAAATCTTCATTGCGTGCTCCTGAGCTGGGGGGATTCTTTGGGCTTGCCGTGTCCGGGTGGCTACCGAGGGACTGCTGCGCTGTTGGGTGCGGAGGCTTCACTCAGGCTCAGGCCCCGCGTTTCGGGCGCCATGTACTGCGAGACCACCGCGCCGATGATGCAGACGGCCGCGGCGAACAGCATGGTGATTCCCACCCCGAGTCCATCCACCGAAAGCGGCAGGAGGAACGTGCCGGCTGCCGCACCGATGCGGGAGACAGCCGTGCCGAAGCCGACGCCGGCACCCCGGATTTCCGTGGGGAACACCTCGCCCGGGTAGACCCCGGTGAGGGCTGTGGAGACGGCGTTGGCGAAGGAGAAGGTAACGAAGCAGAGCAGGATGACCAGCGGCGAGACGTGCGCGAACAGGCCAATGACAACGAGGGCCACGGCGGCAATCCACATGGGCGGAATGGACAGTTTACGGCGTCCCACCCGTTCGATGAGGAACATGGCGGCCAGCGAACCTGCCACGACGACGCCGTTGAGCATCAGGGCACCGGCGAGTCCGTCTTCCACGCCAAGGCTTTCAAGAACGATGGGAGCGAACGTGGCAATGGCGAAGTACGGTGTGACGTTGCAGACCCAGAAGACGCAGATAAAGATTGTTGCCTTGCGGTACTCGGGGGAGAAGAGCTTGCGGAAGCTGGTCTTTTCGCGCTTTTCGGCCTCCATCTCCCGCACATCGGAAGGCTCCATGTACTGGTTGGCGATGGCCATGGCTTCCTCAACCCGGCCTTTGCTGAGCAGCCAGCGGGGCGATTCGGGTGTGCCGAGGCGCAGGAGGAACACGATGAGCGAGGGAATGGTGCTCATGCCCAGGATGACGCGCCAGTCGGCGTCGATCGCGGTGGACATAAAGTAGCCCAGGGCGTACGAGCCCAGGTAGCCGACATACCAGGCAACCTCCTGGAAGGCCAGGAGCTTGCCGCGCAGCTTGGCCGGTGAGAACTCGGCCAGCAGGGGCCACCCGATGGCGTAATCGGCGCCGATGGCCATGCCCATAACCAGTCGGATCACAAAGAGGTGCCAGGCCTCTCCCACAAAGAACTGCGCGGCCGAGCCAACCAGGAAGATGGCCAGGTCCACGATGAACATCGGCTTGCGGCCGATCTTGTCGGCCAGGTAACCGCCGATGGGTCCGCCGAAGAAGATGCCGATCAGGGCTGACGCCCCGATCAGTCCCTGCCATGCGAACGAGAGGTTCAGGTCCGCGCTCAGGGCCGGCATGACCAGGCCGATGCTCCCGAGGATGAAGCCGTCAATAAACATCCCGCCGGCAATGATGCCGCTCAGTCTGTAGATGAACCGCGTCTTGCGCGGGTCCGGTGTCGTTTGGAGTGTGGGGGACGGATCAATGACCGGGTTAGCAGGTGGATTCACGGTGGACTTCCTTGTTCTCGTGAGTACAAATGCCGGCGTGGCTGCGCGGCGAGCGAGTGAGGGCCGATAGTTCGGGGCTCAGTACGTTCACATAACGAACGTGATGATCAAAAAATATGACAGACGCCACAGTGTGGTGTCAAGAGGGGCCCATGCGGCAGGCCCTGCGGCAGCATTTCCCGCCCGGGCCCTTGACAGTGACGTGCGCAACACTCTAAATTGAACACAACGTTCAGAAATTGAACATCCAACAATGAAGTTGTCGTACATATCGGCACGAGTCCAAGGAAGAACCGTTGCCATGAAAAACGAACCTCTTAGCCTCTTCGCCTTCGATGTCTTCGCCCCCGCCCACCTGACCTCCGGGTCCTGGCGCAATGAAGGAGACCAGGGCCACCGCTACACCGATCTGCAGTACTGGACCGGCATCGCGCAGATGCTGGAGAACGCCGGTTTCGACGGGATCTTCTTCGCCGACAACCTCGGCTACCACGATGTTTTCCGCGGAAACGGTGACGCCGCGCTCCGCGACGCCGCCCAGTTCCCGATCAATGACCCGACCGTGCTGATCAGCGGCATGGCCGCCGTGACGAAGCACCTGACCTTCGGTGTGACGTGCTCGGCGACCTACGAGCCGCCTTATCTGCTGGCCCGCAAGTTCAGCACCCTGGACCACCTCACCTCCGGCCGCGTCGGCTGGAACATCGTGACCTCCTATTCGGAGGCCGCCGCCCGCAACCTGGGCAAGGAGCAGCAGCTCAGCCCCGCTGAGCGCTACGACACTGGCCGACGAGTACATGGACGTTGTCTACAAGCTCTGGGAAGGCTCCTTCGAGGAGGACGCCGTGGTCCGCGACGCCGAATCCGCAACCTACATCGACCCTGCCAAGGTGCACCCGATCAACCATTCCGGCGAGCACTTCACCGTCCCCGGTTTCCACCTGTGCGAGCCGTCCCCGCAGCGCACCCCGGTGCTGTTCCAGGCGGGCTCCTCCTCCAGGGGCATGGAATTCGGCGGCAAGCACGCTGAAGCCGTCTTCATCCAGAGCACGTCGGTGGAAGGTGCCAAGCGCACCGTGGCCAAGCTCCGCCAGTCCGTGGCTGACGCCGGCCGTGATCCCCGTGACGTCAAGGTGGTCATTCTGCTCACCGTCGGTGGTCGCCCCCACCGATGAAGAAGCCCAGGCCAAGTACCGGAAGGCCGTGGACAACGCGCCGGTTGATGGGATCCTGGCACGGTTCAGCGGCTGGACCGGCATCGACATGTCCGAGTACGAACTGGACACTCCCTTGCGGTCCGTTGGCACCAAGGCGGGGCAGTCCATGGTGGACATGTTCTCCAAGGCTGACCCGGACCGGGACTGGACCCCGCGCCAGATCGCGGAATTCCTCGCTGTTGGCGGCACCGGATCCACGATCGTCGGCTCCCCGGAAACCGTCGCCGCGGAACTGCGCCGCTGGCGCGACGAGGCAGACATCGACGGCATCAACCTCAGCTACACCACCAAGCCCGGCAGCTGGGAAGACTTCATCGAACTCGCCCTTCCCGAACTGCGCGCCCAGGGCATCATTGCCCCCGCCCGCGCCGAGGACCAGGAACCGGTCACCCTGCGCGAGAAGCTCTTCGGCCACAAGTACACCTGGACGGCCACCCCGCAACGGCACAGCGCGCCAAGCACCTGAGCGAGCCAGCCGCTGAACGCGGCCCGAGCCAACCAGAATATCAACGAAAGGATCCTTCAATGACTGAACAAACAGACGTCGTCGTCATCGGTGCCGGTCTCGCCGGCCTCGTCACCGCCCGCGAACTCGGCAACCGCGGCCACAACGTGGTTGTCCTGGAAGCCCGCGACCGCATCGGCGGCCGCCTGTACACCGAGCGCCGCCTGGGCCAGAACCTGGAACTCGGCGGCAACTGGCTGCACTGGACCCAGCCCCACGTCTGGGCCGAGGTCACCCGCTACGGCCTGGAGGTCTCCCGCGGCCCGCGCTCGGAAGAAACCTACTGGCTGGCCGGCAACGAGGTCCGCCGCGGCAACCTGGACGACTTCATGAAGCTGATCGACCCCGGCATGACCCGGCTGCTGGAAGACACCATGAAGTGGCTTCCCCGCCCGGATGCACCGCTGACCGTGGAGAACCTCGCCGAGGTGGACCAGTACAACCTGCAGGAAATGCTGGACAAGCTGGACCTCTCCGAGGACGAGCGGAACGCGAACGAGGCCGCCTGGGTGGGCCACTTCAACGCACCCCTGGACCAGTGCGCCTACGTCAACGCCCTGCGCTGGACCGCCGGATCCTCCGGCCACTGGCACCTGATGCACGAGGCCTCAGCGATCTACCGCCTGAAGGACGGCAACGACGGGCTGGCCAACGCCATCGCCGCGGACACCAACGCGGACATCCGCCTCAACACGCCCGTGACCAGCGTCCGCCACCACAGCGACGGCGCCACCGTCACCTACGGCGACGGCCAGGAAATCCAGGCCGAAAAGGTGGTCATCACCCTGCCGCAGAACGTCCTGCACAAGCTCGATGTCCAGCCCGCCCTGTCCGAGGGCAAGCTCGCCCCCAGCCGGGAAAAGACCGCGTCCCAGGGCGTCAAGGCCTGGATCCGGGTCAAGGGACCCATCAAGCCCTTCTTCGCCTACTCCGCCCAGGACAAGCCGCTCTCCGTGATCCGCACCGAATTCGTCGGAGAAGACGACGCCGTCCTGGTTGGCTTCGGTGCCGATGCAAACCGCATCGACGTCACCGACATCGACCAGGTCCAGGAAGCCATCAGGGTATGGCGGGATGACCTGGAAGTCCTCGAGGTCACCGGACACAAGTGGGGCGAAGACCCCTACGCCGAGGAAACCTGGCAGATCCAGCGCCCCGGCCAGCTCACCAAGTACCATGCCGCACAGCAGGCCAGCGAAGGCGCACTGCACTTCGCCAGCAGCGACACCGCCAACATCTGGGCCGGCTTCTTCGACGGCGCCATCGAAAGCGGCCTGCGCGCCGGCCGCACCATCCACGCGGAATTGAAGGAGGAACGGCCATGAGCGCCCCGGCACTGGAAGCCCGCCCGATCGCGTCGGACCACTACCGTGCCGTCATGCGGCACCTGCCCACCGGAGTCGCAGCGATCTGCTCCACCAACTCCGTCACCGGCGCCCAGAACGGGATGATCGTTGGGACGTTCGCGTCCCTGTCCATGGAACCGGCCCTGGTCACCTTCAGCGTCACGCACACGTCCTCCAGCTGGCCGCAGATTTCCGCCGCCGATCGCTTCAGCGTCAGTTTGCTCGCCGAAGACCAGCAGCAGGTGTGCCGCGCTCTCTCAGCCAAAGGCGGGAACAAGCTCGGCACGGTGACCTGGTCGGAGTCCCTCTGGGGCACCCCGCACATCCAGGGTGCGCTGGCCTGGTTCGACTGCCGTATCGAGCAGCAGATGGTCGCCGGAGACCACCTCATCGTCATCGCCAGCGTGCTGGAAATGACCCCCGGTGAGGGCAACCCCCTCATCTTCCACGGCGGCCGCTTCGGCGGGTTCGCCGAACCCGGCGTCACACCGACCTCATCGATCAAGGGAGATTGACATGGACATCACCCCGGCAGCAGCCGACACACTTACCGCGGACATCACCCCCGCGTTCTACCGCCAGGTGCTCGGCAAGCTGCCCACCGGCGTCGTGGCCATCACGGGAATTAACGACGACGACGAGAAGCTCGGCCTCGTGGTGGGCACCTTCCAGTCGCTGTCCCTGGAGCCCCCGCTGGTGATGTTCTGCGTCGACAAGTCCTCTTCCAGCTGGCCGAAACTGCGCAAGCTGCAGAAGTTCACCGCCAACATCCTTGCCGACGACCAGATCGGCATCTGCAAGTCGCTCTCCCGCAAGGGACCGCAGAAGTTCGAGGGGCTCCCCTGCATCACCGGGCCGCTTGGCACTCCCCACCTGACCGGTGCCACCGCCTACATCGACTGCATCGTCACCGCGGAAGTGGTGGTGGGCGACCACTACATGGTGGTCGGGGCAGTGACCAGCATGGAAGAAGGAAACGGCGACGCCCTGCTCTTCCGGGGCGGCAAATTCGGCCAGTACCAGCCCATCGCAATCCCGGCCCCCGAAGAAGTAAGGAGCAGCATCATGAGCACCCAACAGCAAACAATCCTCGATGCCTGGAACGGTGCATGGGGGAGCGGGAACCTCTCGGCCTTCGAGGCGCTGCTCGCGCCAGGCTATGTACGCCACTCCAAGTCCGGCAGCGAAGGCTACGACCAGCTGCGACACACCATTGAAGCCACGCACATCGCCTTCCCGGACACCACAACGGAAATCCTTCACATCATCGAGGAAGGTGAAACTGCCGCCATTCACTGGCAGACGCACGGCACCCATAAGGGAACCTTCATGGACGTGCCCGCCACAGGGCGGAGCGTCACCGTCACCGGAGCATCCTTCCTTCGCTTCGAGGACGGAAAGATCGCGGAGGAATGGGTGGTCTGGGACCCCCGGGAACTTCTCTCTTCCCTCGGAATCTGGCACCTGGGCGCCGGCAACTAAGTCCAGGCCTTCACTTTCACTACGTCCAGGAGACGCAACCATGACACTGACCGGAAACTCCCTCATCGCCGGGACGCAGGTGACCGGCACGAACGGCTCAACCTTTGGCATCAACCCGGCCACCAACGAAGCACTGGAGCCTGCCTACACGCTGATTAACGACGACCAGCTGAAGGCAGCCACCGATGCAGCCGCCGACGCCTTCGAATCGTTCAGCACGCTGGAGCCCGGCCGCCACGCGCGCTTCCTCGACGCCATCGCAGAGAATATTGACGCGATCGGCGAGGAACTGATCACCCGGGCCTCCGCCGAGACCGGGCTGGGAGCAGAACGGCTGCGCGGCGAACGCGCCCGCACCATCGGTCAGCTTCGCCTCTTTGCCAACGTTGTCCGGACCGGTGACTTCCGCGGCGTCCGGGTAGACCCGGCACTTCCTGAGCGGGCGCCGCTGCCCCGCGCGGACATCCGCCTGCGGCAGGTTCCGTTGGGCCCTGTGGCTGTCTTCGGTGCCAGCAACTTCCCCCTGGCATTCTCAGTGGCAGGCGGGGACACCGCCTCCGCGCTTGCCGCCGGCTGCCCTGTTGTTGTTAAAGCACACAATGCCCATCCGGGCACGGCCGAGCTCGTCGGCCAGGCTGTGGTCAAAGCCGTCCGCGACCTTGATCTGCACCCGGGCGTTTTCTCCCTCGTATACGGTTCCGGTGCGAGCATCGGACAGGCACTTGTTGCCGATCCCGCCATCAAAGCGGTGGGATTCACCGGATCCCGGGCCGGCGGCACGGCGTTGATGCGTACCGCCGCGGCTCGCCCGGAGCCCATTCCTGTCTACGCGGAGATGTCCTCCATCAACCCGGTCTACGTTCTGCCAGGTGCCCTGACGGGCGACGTTCATACCCTGGCTTCCCAGTACGTCACCTCTGTGACGGGAAGCTCCGGCCAGCTGTGCACTTCACCCGGTTTGGTGTTCGTGCCCGAGGGCGGGGCCGGCGACCGTTTTGCCGCAGCCGTCGCGTCGGCCGTGGGAGAGCACGCCGGTCAGACCATGCTGAGCCAGGGGATCGCCGCCTCGTGGGATGAAGGGTACAACTCAGTTGCCGGCGTCGATGATGTGCAGCTGATTGCCCGTGGCAAAGCGGGAACCACGGCGAACGCCCCTGCCCCTGCCGTCTTCGGAGCCAACCTCGATGTCTTCGCGGGCAACGCCGCACTTCATGAGGAGATCTTCGGTGCCGCCAGCCTGATAGTGCGCTACAAAAACGTCGACGACCTGGTTGTAGCCACCTCTCGGCTGGAAGGCCAGCTGACGGCCTCCCTGCACCTCGCCGCTGAAGACTTTGAAGCCGCGTCGGGACTCATCCCGGTCCTGGAACGAAAGGTTGGCCGGATCATTGTCAACGGCTGGCCCACCGGGGTTGAAGTGGGCCACGCGATGGTCCACGGCGGCCCCTACCCGGCCACGTCCGACTCCCGCACCACGTCGGTGGGGACCCTGGCCATCGACAGGTTCCTCAGGCCGGTTTCGTACCAGAACTTTCCCGATGGGCTGCTTCCCACACCCCTCCAGGACGCCAACCCGTGGAAGGTGAACCGGCTGGTCAACGGCCACGCCGACCCGCAGCGCAACTGAACTCCCTCACCCACACCTAGCTTCCGGCCCCGGACAGGACTCTCTCAACACATTCGTCCGGGGCCGGAATTCCATCTGCCCTGAAAGGACTTTCCCCATGTCCACCCTCACCCTTGAAGACATTGCCTCCACCCTCCGCGCGGCCCGCCAGCACGGCGAGCCCATCGACGCACCGATTGAAACGTGGCCGGGCCTGGATCCCGATGCTGCCTTCGAAGTCCAGAAAATCAACGTTAGCCACGCGATCGCCAATGGCGACCGCCTGGTTGGATACAAGCTCGGCAACATCGCCAAGGTCATGCAGGACGCATTTGGCCTCGACCAGCCCGACTACGGCCACCTCCTTGCCGGCTCCTTCGCCTACGAGGGAACCACGCTGGGGCTGGACCGGTTCATCGCACCCTACGTGGAACTCGAACCGGCGTTTATCCTCCGCAAGCCTCTCGGCGGAGCCAACACCACCGTGGCCGACGTTATCGATGCCATCGAATACGCCCTCCCGGCAATTGAGATCATCGACTCCCGCGTCAAGAACTGGGACATCGGGCTTTCTGACACCCTGGCTGACAACGGCTCCACGGGCGCGGTGCTCCTCGGCGGTACGCCGCGACGGCTGACCGAGCTGAACCTGCGGGACACCCGAGGAGTCCTGTACTTCAACAACAGGGAAGTCATCAGCGGATCAACCGGCTACATCCTCGGCAACCCGCTTGCTGCTGTCGCATGGCTCGTGAACCGCCTCGCCGCGTACGACATCACGTTCGAGGCCGGCCAGGTCATCCTTCCGGGAAGCTGCCTGCAGGCGGTTCCCATGAACGAAGCCGGCCGGTGGACCGGGACTTTCGAGGGCTGGGGCACCATCGAGTTCGACGTCGCGGCAGCCGCAACCAACTGATTCAGTCCAACTGATTCAACCCGGCGTCCCGCGCGGGTCCGGTCCCGGAAGGGGCCGGACCCGCGTTCGTATCCACGCAGTACAAAGAGGAGTCCCATGCGTTTGGCCAATATCTCAGACCGCCTGTCGCTGATAACGCCCGCCGGCTTGGTGGTGGATATCTCGCAGGCAACAGGGGGACGCATCAGCCCTGGCGTCCAGGAGTGCTACGACCGCTGGGACGAGGTCCTCGACGTCGTTGGTTCCATGGAGACCGGCACCGGCCGGCCGCTGGCCGACGTACCGCAGCACCAGTTCGGCAGTCCTGCTCCGCGCCCGCGGCAGGTGTTTGCCATCGGACTGAACTACGCGGCGCACGCGGCGGAAGCCTCGCTGGCGGTCCCTGAGGAACTCACCGTCTTCACCAAGTTCGTCAGCGCGCTCGCCGGTCCGTACGGGACGGTAACCCTGCCACACGGGACCGTGGACTGGGAGATCGAGCTTGTAGTGGTCATCGGCCGGGGAGGACAGAACATCCGTCCGGAAGACGCGTGGCGCCATGTGGCGGGCGTTACGGGCGGGCAAGACCTCTCGGAGCGGACCAGGCAGGCTGCGGGGCCGGCGCCGCAGTACAGCCTCGCCAAATCATTCCCCGGGTTCGGCCCTATGGGGCCGCTGCTGGTGACTCCTGATGAATTTGAAAACCCTGACGCGATCGAACTCGGTTGTTCAGTCAACGGGGAACCGGTGCAAACAGGCAGTACCGCGGATATGGTCTTTCCGGTTCCTGAGATCATCGCGCGGCTCTCCGCCGTCACGGCTTTGCTTCCCGGGGACGTCATCTTCACCGGCACGCCGCCTGGAGTTGGAGTGGGCCGTGTCCCCCAGCGGTTCCTCAACCACGGTGATGAGCTTGTCAGCTATGTGCGGGGCGTGGGGGAGATGCGCCACCGGATGGAACACCAGGGCTGAACGGGCTGTTATTCCGCCATGTCGGGAAACAACGGCCCGTCGTAGTCAGGCACCGGAACCAGCTGCTCAGGCCGCAGGTTCTTGTCGAGGGGCACCGTTGCAGCTGCCGCCTTTCGGCTGCCTGCGCCGGTCCTGTCGCGTCGTGTCATCACCGATCACATCCTCTTGCACTTGCCGGAACTAAATTGAACGTGGCGTTCAATTTGTGAACATGACTCCATTGTGACGGATTTCACTCCGCCGCGCAAGAGAATAATGAACGCAATGTTCAAAGTATTTCTGCCGGCATCCATGGCTCGGCGAGGCCCCGGTTCCGCGCGCCACCCTTGGGTTAATGGCGCCCTTGCCTGACAGCGTGACCTGTGTCATGCTTTAGCTATGTTCATAAAATGAACACTACGTTCAGTTTTTGCCATGATCTCAGTTTGCCGATTGCTTCAGAGAGGAAGCCATCATGACCATCGTCCCGCGCACCTTTTCTGCCGCCTTCCTGCACCGCCCGGCCGTGCAGCGCTGGGGCACCCGGTCCACGCCTGCGGACGCGGTTACGGAAGTCCCCGCCGCCAGAGTCGGCACCGGAATCACGGCCGCTCCCTGGGTGGGGCTCTACTTCGAAGTCGAAGAGTCACGGGACGACGCTACGGCCCAAGTGCTGCCCGCTGATTCGGGGTTGGAGGGCTTCCTCGCCAGCCTTATGTACGGCGATTGAGCAACGACGACCAGGATGGAGAGGGGCCCAAGCAGTGTCCAATCAAACAGTGCCAATATGGGCCATCCAGCGGGTTAAGAACAGTCCTTGCGGCAGAGCACGATTTGGGCCGTCGCCCAACCAGCGAGGACCTCGCCCGGAGGACGGGTTTGAGCAGACGCATCGTCCGGCGATGCCTGATCCATTCGGCAATGGCCGCCACTGGAATCAAACTCCGAAGACCTGCCACCAACAAACCGCTCGGCCGATAACAGCCGTGCACTGCCCCTGAAAGGACGCCATGGAATTGCTGTGGGAAATCGCCGGATGGACTGGCGCGGCCCTGATTCTGAGTGCGTACCTGTCTGTTTCCATGGGTTGGTTGAAGGCCGGCAAGCGCTTCCAGACAGCAAACCTGATCGGTGCCTGTGCCTTCATCATCAACGGTGCAGTCCATGAAGCGTGGCCGTCCGTGGTCACGAACATTGCCTGGTTCCTCATTTCGGGCATTGCACTTCTTCGCATGCGATCGGTCAGCCAGCCGGCTGTAGTAGCTGCTGACGATGAGACTCACGTTCAGTTCCCCGGCGTTCCGGACACTACAGGCCAGATTGCCGTTGTTGAGGCCATTACTGCTGCGGTGCATGGTGACGTCGACGGACGCACGGCAGCCTGCCAGGCCAGCCTGCGCGACGGCCACGCCATGGACCCTGCGCACTCCAAGAGCTGACCTCCAGGGCTGACCTTCCCGGGTTCAGTCCGCCCGCGGCGACGCCGCCACGGACCGGGCCAAGGAAAACAGGAGGAAACCACAAGCCGGCCTGCAGGGTTACCGTAACCACCGGTCCGTACTGTCCAAAGCATGCTTACTACAGCCCAGCTGCACGAGATGAGTTGGTCCCGGCCCGGCGGGACATCACCCTTGATAAGTGCCGAGGAAACCTCCCAGCCCCTCTTGGACCATAAAGTGCTGGACAAATTGCGCGAGGACCTCGATGAGTTCGAGGTCTGGAGGGTGTTTGTGCAGAACTTCATCACCGCCCTGCCCCTGAGGATCGAAAATCTGCGTCTGACGTTGACTACCGGCGATACGGCGGGCGCCATGGATGCGGTCCTCAGCCTTAAGAGCGCCAGCCAGATGGTGGGCGCCGGACGCCTTGCAAGCCTCGCCTACGGCCTCGAGTTGGCGCAGCGTGAGGGCACCCGCGTCGCTTCCCCGTCTGTTGCCCTGCCACAGCTTGCCGTAGACCACCTGCACCGAATCAAGCAACGTGCCGAACAAACCTCCTACGTCCTCGAAGCGCATCTCCACGCAGCTCGATGACCGCGGACCGCGGGTGTTCCGCGGTGACCGGACCGGCTGGCTGTTCGGTGTCATCAGGAACCGGCATCCAGGCTCCCGCTTCTGGCTCCAAGGGATTCCCTAGGAGCCGGCAGGAGACTGGCCGGCATGGCATCCACAGCATTGATCAAGCGCACAAAGATCCTTGTTCCGGCGATTTTGCTGGCCCTCGTAGGGACCCTGGTGGCCAGCGTTCTGACAGCCGCGCCGCGGACGCCCCCTGCCATGTTGGGGGCCTCAGCGAGCCTCACCGGCGGTCTGGCACGAATCCACGGAGTAATTCCCATTGAGGCCGATGGATGGATGCCCCCCACACCTTCCGCAGCGCTCGCCAATCCACCCGGCGACGAACTGCATCGCGTCCGGATACTGCTGGAGCTGACCGCAATGGAGTTGGACGGCCTTACCTTCGACCCGTCAGAGTACGCCGTCTCGGCCCTGGGCACCCGCACGTGGAAGGCAGTCTGGTTTTCTCCCGCCCCCGCGACCGCGCGCCAAGGGGAAAGCATCAACGCCACGCTCGTGTTCGAGCTCCCGGACCGGGCCGTCGATCTGACCCTGGAACTGCCAGGAGGACCCGGACTGTCCCTCGGTAAAGGACACCACCGGGGCGGCAACTAGCCCGCCTGCCAATTCAGGGAGCTTTCATTGCGGCTTTCAGGGTTTCTCCAAGGAACGGGAGTCCCGGGCAGGAAATTTCCAAGTTGGGTGCGGCATTGTCGGGGTACTGAACAAAAGGAGACCGATCGTGACAATTTCACGCCGTCAGGTTCTGCTGATCGGGGGCCTCGGAATCCTCGGAGCAGGTGGGGCCATGTTGCCCACAGGATCGGTGGAGGCCAAGTCGGCCAGCCGGCTCAGTGACAGGGAGATGCCCCGGCCATACCAGGCATCCTTTGTCCAGGCTCCAATCCTCGAGCCCTATTCAAAGGGCACTGATCCCGTAGACGGGTTGCCAGTCAATTACTACCGTTTGACGCAGAAGGCCGCCATGGCCAACATCCTGCCGCGGCTGAGCACCCCCATTCTTGGCTACAACGGGCTGTTCCCCGGGCCGACGATTAGCCTCGACCAGGGCACAAAAGCTGTCATCAGGATGCGCAACCAGCTTCCGGCCACGCATGCGCTGGACGGGCACGCCCTCTCCACGTCCACCCACCTGCATGGGTCCGCATCGCTGCCGCAGTATGACGGCTATGCCAGCGACATCACGCACCCGGGGTTCTACAAGGACTATCACTACCCCAACTTCCAGCCGGCCCGCACGCTCTGGTATCACGATCATGGTGTCCACTTCACGGCCATGAACGCCTATTCCGGCCTTGCGGCGCAGTACCACATGCACGATCCCATCGAACGGCAGCTGCTTCCGCAGGGGCGCTACGACGTTGCATTGACCGTCAGTGATGCAATGTTCGCCTCGAACGGCGCCCTGGGCTATGACGACAACAGCCACTCGGGCCTATGGGGCGACGTGATCCTGGTCAACGGCAAGCCCTGGCCCGTCATGAAGGTGCAGAAGCGCGTGTACCGCTTCCGGATCCTGAACGCTTCCATCTCCCGCTCCCTGCGGCCGGCGCTCAGTACCGGCGATCCCCTGGTGGTGGTGGGGACCGACGGCGGCCTGGTTCCGGTAGCGCAGAGCGTCGCGAACTACCGCCACGGCGGGGCGGAGCGGTATGAGGTCCTGGTCGATTTCCGGAAGTACAAGACCGGGCAGCGGATCGAGCTCCGGAACCTGTCCAACAAAAACAATGTGGACTACGACTACACCAACAGGATCATGGCCTTCGATGTCACGGACGAGCCGGTGGACACCGCGGACCCGACCTGGAACCGCATCCCCACAACGCTGGTGGGCAGCGAAACCATGTCGCTGAAGACAACGCAAGCCGTGAAGACACGGAGATTCCGGGTCAAGCGGAACGACGCCACCAACCTGTGGACCATCAACGATGACAGCTGGCAGGACGTCATCGCCAGTGGGTACAAGAGAGTCATTGCCGATCCCGCCCTCAACTCGGTGGAAATCTGGGAAATCGAAAACAAGTCGGGCGGCTGGTTCCACCCGCTGCATATCCACCTGGTCGATTTCCAGGTCATCAGCCGCAACGGAAGGGCGCCCTTCGCCTACGAGCGCGGCCCGAAGGACGTGGTGTACGTCGGCGAAGACGAGACTGTGAAGCTCCTGATGAAGTTCACGCCGCACAAGGGCGTTTACATGATGCACTGCCACAACCTGCCCCATGAGGACCACGACATGATGGCCCAATTCCGGGTGGGCCTCAAGGCAACCGACGTGGACCCCGACGATCCCATGACAGCGGCCAAAGCTGAATGGGACGATGAAGAAGCAGAGGATTGAACACGGTAGAGGTCAAGCGCCACGGCAGGCGGCGGCTCCCGGGCCGCCGCCTGCCGTGGCCGGCCATGCCGCCGAAGCTGCGGTTGACCAAGGGGCGGTGGCCCCGCATGGTTGTGGTCGCGTTGATACCTGGCCTGGTGGTCCTTGCCGCCCGCGCTTGGCTGGTGGAACCTGTCACTGTGTCGTCGGACAGCATGGAGCCAACCATCTCCACGGGCGCCGTCGTACTCCTCTACAAGCCCGCTGCGGCTTCGGGTTGGGTCAGGAACGGCGTGGTGGTTGCCTTCACCAGCCCGGTTGACGGCGGGACCGCCATCAAACGGGTGGTTGCGGGGGAGGGGCAGAGCGTTGCCATCCGCGACTCGGAACTCTACGTCGACGACGTCGCCATTGCTGAGCCCTTTGTCGACCACAGCCGCATCGATGGCACCTACTTCGGACCCGAGAAGGTACCGGCCGGAAGCGTTTTTGTGCTCGGGGATAACCGCGGCGTGTCCATAGATTCCAGGGACTTCGGGGCCGTGCCACTGACGTCCATCACGGGCGCTCTGCTGACCGGACAGAAGTAAGGCTCCGGCGCAGCAGCCGGTCTTGTTCAGGCCTGGCCTGTAAAGGTGAGCACGATGAGGACGGTGTTCAAAACCACGATCAGCGTGGCGCTGGTCCAGCCCGCTATCCTCAGTGGCATTGAGTCAGTGTGGATGCCCATCACGTCGCGTTTGCCGGTGAGCCGGATCAAGGGAATGAGGGCGAAGGGAATGCCGAAGCTCAGCAGGACCTGGCTCAACACCAGGGCCAGCGTCGGCTCGATTCCTGCGCCAAGGATCAACAGGGCCGGGATCAGGGTGATCACGCGGCGGGTCAGCAAAGGCACCCGGAACTTCAAGAGGCCGCCCATAATCGTGGCACCGGCGTAGCAGCCGACCGACGTCGAGGCCAGGCCGGAAGCGAGCAGCCCGATGGCGAACACCACGCCAATGCCAGGACCGAGCGCTGACGTGACGGCGGCGTGGGCGCCGGCGATGGTGTCCGTTCCTTCAATGCCGCGGAGGCTGGAGGCGGCCAGCAGAAGCATGGCGATGTTCACGACTCCCGCCAGCATGAGGGCGCCGGCAACGTCGAAACGCGTGGCCCTGATGAGCCGGGACCGGACGGCGGGATCCTCTGAGAAGCCGTGCCTGTCCCTGGCCAGCGCCGAGTGCAGGTAGATGGCGTGTGGCATAACGGTTGCGCCGAGCATGCTGGCCGCCAGCAAAACCGTGTCCGTCCCTTCGAACCGGGGGACCAGGCCGCCAAGGGCGCTGCCCCCGTCCGGTGGGTTGACGAACAGTCCGGACATGAAGCCCACCGCAATGACTCCCAGCAGCACCAGGATCGCGTATTCGAACGTCTTTTGGCCCCGTGCGGTTTGCAAGGCAAGCAGCAGCATTGAGGCCATGCCGATAAGGAGCCCGCCGGCCAAGAGTGGAAGCCCGAACAGCAGGTTCAAGGCGACTGCACCGCCGATGACCTCTGCCATGTCCGTGGCCCCGGCTACGATTTCGGCCTGGAGCCAATACAGCCGTCGGCGCCCGTTGCCAAGGCGCTTGCCCAGGATCTCAGGAAGGCTCAGCCCCGTGGCCAGCCCGAGTTTGGCTGACTGGTACTGCACCAGCACAGCCATGCCGTTCGCTGCGACGAGAACCCAGACCAGAAGGTAGCCATAGCTCGCTCCGGCCGTGAGGTTCGCGGCAACGTTTCCCGGATCCACATAGGCGATCGCGGCGACAAAGGCCGGGCCCATGAGCAACAGGCGGGACCAGCGGCGGCCCGTTTCCGGCCGGGCCTGGAGTGTGGGGATAGGCATCATGGTCCTCATCCTCGAGGCGAACTGATACTTCGAGGATAGCCCGAAATTAGGCATGCCGAAAAGTAGCTCTTAGGGTTGGCTAATTTACCATGTCCATGCGGTGGTCCGGGGCGGCGCTGCCTGCGGGCATATGGCTTGGGGTCCCGGGACATGGGTCACGGCGCAGGAGGACGGTGGCGGTGATGATGGCCAGCGCCACCGCCGCTATGGACCACATCATGGGGCCGGCCACTTCGGCCGCGGCAGCCGGTGATGGCACCAAGGGCCGTCCAACAGCGGTATTCCAGGGCAGTTCCATAGCCAGGGCCTGCTCTACCAGTTTCCACCCGCCGAATGCGTAGAGTCCGGCTAGACCAGCCAGGACGGAAAGCCGGTTTCGTGGGGTGCTGCTGGTGCCGGGATCCGGGGACCCGGTAAGGGCTGCGTTGACGAGACAGCCGCTCAGCAGGGCCAGCAGGCTCATGAGGCTGTATCCGATTTGTCCCTGGGCTGCCCACTCAAGCAGTGGGGTGTAGTAGATGGTGAAGAGTGACGCAGCAAGGACAAAGATAGTGAGGGACGGATCCCTTCGCAGCGCTGTCAGCACCGGGTTCACGGATCGTTCCAGGAACTCCTTGACCCCGGTACTGCCATCCGTTCGTGCCGTGACGGCCAGGTTGGCCAAAGTCAGCGGGGCGGCCGGGACGAGCAGCAGCGGCACCACGGCGGTGAGCATCATCTGGGTCAGTACGTGGGCGTTGAACAGGTAGGCCTGGTAGACGTGCAGGCCGCCGTTGGTCACCGTGAACAGGACCGCCAGCCCCGCCAGCCAGAGCGCCGTGCGGTGGGCAGGCCAGGACCTGCCCTGCGAGCGGAGGCGCCGCACGCCCGCCAGGTATGCAAAAACGGCGAAGCCGCAAAGCAGGCTCCACAACGGATCCGGGGCCCACCGGGACAGGTATTCCCAGAGCCCCGGTTCGGGCAGCGCCGCGTCTAATCCTCCGGACGTGGCGGCCTGCGGTGGTTCCGTCCGGGCAAGCGCCGCTGCCATCCCGGAAGCGGCGCCCATGACAGCGAGTTCGACGACGGCGAGGGCGGCGAAGTGCCTGCCGCCCCGGCCCGGGGCCTTTTCGATCCGGCCGAGTGACCAGCGCCTGTGCAGCACCCCGAACGCTCCGAGGATGATGAAAACTCCGGCCTTAGCCAGGACGATGGCACCGTAGGGGCTGAGCAGGGCCTCCACTGTGCTGATTCTCGCCAGGGCGCCCAAGGTCCCTGAAACCACCAGGGCGATATAGGAGATCAACGCGAGCGTCGAGTAGCGCCGTACCGTCACGCCCAGCTGGCCGCCGGGCAGTACCCGCCGGAGCACCACAAGCGCCAGCAGGCCGCCCAGCCAGACGGCAGCGGCGGCGGCGTGCAGGAAGAGTGCGGTTGTACTGTCCGCATGGTCGATGCCGCCGGCCGCATGGGATTTCAAGACCAGCGGCAGCAGACCAGCGAAAGCTGCGACGGCGGCACCTGCAAGAATGCGGGGGCTCCGCAGCCAGAAGCATGCGATTGCCACAGCGGCAGCGATCAGAGTGGTCAGAACGCCGGCACGGCCGGCATCGATCCTGGTGATGAACGTCAAAAACTCCGCCTCAAACCTGGCCGAGGGCGCCCTGTTGGCAAGGAGCAGGAAGTTTGCGTACGTGTGAACTGCGGCGGCCAAGGCCCAGACCGCCGCCGACCATCCGGCAAGTCGAAGCGCCGGTTCATAAGCGCCTCCGCCGCGGGGGAGTACAAAGACCGCCAGCACGAGTGCCCCGATGGCGCCGGCGCTGCCGAGGTTGAGCACGAGTTTCGCCGTGGGAAGTCCCCACGTCACCGCCGGGCCTGAGCGGTCCAAAAAGCCCGCGTCCGCGCCGCCGCCGAAGCTGTAGGCCCAGACGAGCGCGAGCATCCCGGCCGTCAGCAGCGCCAACCACGCCACCACCTGTGTTCTCAGCGACATTCCGGCCCCTTCCTGGTTTGTCAGCGGGTGTCCACACGGCCGGTGGCCGTGCCGCCGCGGCTTGAATCGGCCCGGACGGACGTGACCTGCTGCCCCGGGCCAGGCTTGACCGCCAGGGACCAGTTACCCAGAGAGTTGACCGTCACGGTGCCCAGCTTGCTGGAGGCACGGCCAGGGGAGACGTCGTAAAGCGTGACCGTTGCTGAACCGGACGGGACGCTTCCCGTGACCTTGGAGGTGCCGGAGATGGTCATGTCCTTCTTGAGGCGGTGCCGGGCGGAGGTGATGGTGAGAACGTCTTTGAGGACCGCCGGGGGTTCCGCCGCCGGCGGCGTTGCTGCCGGGCTGGTGGTGGCCGGAGCTGCGGCTTCTGTCGGCTCAGCCGTCCCGGTTGAGCCGCCGGCCTCAACTGTTTCGGTTGGTGCCGGTGACGGGGTTTCTGCTGGTTCCTCCGCTGGTGCGTCCGGGGTGATCGGATGCGGACGCGAGGCCTCGATCGGATGATTGGGGTCGACGTCGTTGGTGTCCATGCCCACGCTGAACTGGGCCATCATGTCGTGATCCTCGTGCGGGAGGTTGTGGCAGTGGATCATGTACCGTCCGCGGTGGTGCTCGAACTTCATGAGCAGCCGGACCGTCTCCCCCTCGCCGACGTAGACGACGTCTTTTGGCCCGCGTTCATAGCTGAAGGGTGCTTTCCCGTTGCGGCTGAGGATCTGGAAGTCCACCAGGTGAATGTGGACCGGATGGAACCATCCGCCCGAGCTGTTTTCGATTTCCCAGATTTCCACATCATCGAGGTCCGGGTCTGCCAGGACTTTCCTGTAGCCGCTCTCGACCACCTCGTCCCAGGTCAGGCCGCCGATGGTCCAGATGTCGTTGTCCCGCTTCACCCGCATGCGCCGGGTCTTCACCGATTGGGAAGGCTTCAGGCTCATGGTGGTGCTCGCGGTGAGCAGTGTCGGCATGACCTTTGCGGCCGGTCCTGACGTATCGACCGGTTCATTCGTCACGTCGAAGGCCATGACCCTGCCGGTGTTGTCGTAGTCCACGTTGTTCTTGTTGGACGCGTTGCGCAGTTCCACGCGTTTTCCTGCCGGGTACTTGGAGAAGTCGATGAGGACCTCGTAGCGTTCAGCGCTGCTGTGCCGCCATGACGTCACCTGCTGTGCCGAGGGCATCAGGCCGCCATCCGTGGCGACCATGGTCACAGGATCCCCCGTGCTCAGGGAGAAACGGTAGGAGCGTGAAATGGAGGCATTGAGGATGCGGAAGCGGTAAATCCGCCGCTGGACCTTCATTACCGGCCACGGAGCCCCGTTGACCAGGATGACGTCGCCCCAGAGGCCGGAGTGCGTGTTGTCGTCATAGCCCAGGGAGCCATTCGCGGCGAACATGGCGTCGGAAACGGTTAGCGGCACATCGAACTGGCCCTGGGGAAGCAGGCTCTGTTCAACTTCGTCGTGCAGGTGGTAGTGGCCCGCCAGCCCGGAATAGACACTTTGTGCCGTGTTGTGGACGGCATGGTCGTGATACCAGAGGGTCCGCGCCGGCTGGAAATTGGGGTATTCGTAGTCCTTGCAGTAGCCAAGCCCGGTCAGATCGTTGGCGTACCCGTCGAACTGCGGCAGCGAGGCCGAACCGTGCAGGTGGGTGGAGGTGTCGAGCCGGTACCCCCACTGCGGGTGGAGCAACGGCAGCACGTTGTCCATCATCAAGGAGATACGGTCGCCCTGATTCACCTTGATGGTGGGGCCAGGGAACGTCCCGTTGTAGCCAAGGATGGGCGTGCTCAGTCCCGGCACAATATTCGCCGAGCTGAGCTTCTGCTGAATGCGGTAGTGGTGCCTTGTGTGGCCGTCGGCATCCACCGTGGTTTTTGAGGCCCTGAGCACCGGAGGGACCGTCAAGGTCCGCTGGTAGGGCTTGGGCATGTTGCGGGGATCCAACCGGCTCGCGGACTTGGCCTCGACCGACCCCAAGGGGACGGCCAGCCCAAAGGCGCCGATGATTCCGATACCACCTATTTGCAGTGCCTGCCGACGTGAAATTGCCATGCATAAAGAATGGAAGGAGCACACTGCAAAAACGTTGGGGAATTCTGGGGTCCGGTCAGCAAACACCTCAGGGTCCTGCCCGCTAAGCGAACAGGACCCTGAATTTTTGCGGTGCGGTGCGGTGCGACTGGGACCTGACGGGGCCAGTACACCGGTGATGGTGCGCTGCTAGAAGCAGCGACCGCCGTCGTCATTGGCTGCGTCAATGAACGCGGACAGCGTCCTTGCCTCGGCGGGCAGGAGGAACACTTCAAAGGGCTTGATTTGCCCCGCGATCTCCAGGGTCAAAGTGAAACCTTCAGACCCGACGCTGGGGCGGGCAGACCAATTCTCGAGGATTGGCGCAAGGTCCCGGCCCATGAGGACATTGCGCCCTTCCATGTCCCAGGGGGAGCCGGCTTCGATCAGGGCCTTGTGCTCAGCACAGATATAGGCCTCGTGATAGTCGGCAGCCAGGTTGAGGCATCCTGCCATAAAGGCGGAGCCGGGGTTCGTGCACCGAAGGACTGAGCAAGTAAACATGCTGCGAGGGTACTGAGGGGATGTTGGGGGAACCTGTGTACCGGACCTTGGTGTTTCCTAATTGCCAAGGTCCGGTACACAGGTGCGGGCTAATCTACGCCGCGCCGTTTATGGCGTAGGCGTTGTGGAACTTGCGGCTTCCTTGGAGAGTGCTTTCCTGGCGTTGGCGCGGAGCCGGAACAGTTTGTACGCCAGCAAGCCGCCGGCAGCCAGCAGGCCTCCTGTGGTGATGGCCAGGACGGTAGCACCGGGACCGGTCGCAACGTACCCGCCCAGTGCCGCCAGGGCGATCGGCGTCGCCGGGCCAAAGACGCCCCCGAACGGTGCGGAGCCGGCCGCCGGATCCGCTCCGGCTTCTGCCGCCAACGGCGCCGTGGCGGCCTGGTTCAAGGTGGCGCGCTCTTCCGCCGTGGCACCGGGAACCACGGGTGCGGTCAGGTCGGAGAACACGGGTTCCTTGCCGCCGGCCGGGGCAACCTGGAACCGGTAGGCGGCCCCGTTCTCCAGGCCTCCAATCACCATCCGCGTGGCACCGGTTTCAGCGGTCTGGATGGCCCCTACCTGTGCGCCAGTCGAATCCACAGTCCGGATGGAGAAGCCTCCGGCGTTCTTCGTCGGCGCTGGCTTCGCCGGCTTAGGCTTCACTGGCGCCGGCTTTACCGGTGCAGGCTTCACGGGTGCGGGCTTCACCGGTGCCGGGTTCACGGGCGCCGGGTTCACCGGTGCGGGATCGACGGGCGCAGGATCGACTGGTGCGGGATCGACGGGCGCAGGATCGACTGGTGCGGGGTCGACGGGTGCGGGGTCCGTGACGGGCTCCGGGTCCGGCGTCACAACCACGATAACCTCGCCGTCGCCTGGAATGACCTCATCGATGCCGCCGTCGTTTCCTTCGTCAGTCCCGCCGTCGGCTCGTCCTCGGTCCCATCACCGACGCCGTCCTCGACGTCCTCCACCTCGTCGGTTTCGTCGTCTTCGACCTCGTCCTCGACTCCGTCGTCGTCGCCGGGGTCAGTTCCGTCGCCGAAGACCAGGAGCTCGATGTTGTGGAGCGTGTCGGTCCCGTCCTCACCGCTGTTGTGCTGGACGGTGGTGACCGCTCCGGGGGAGCCCATGGTGCCGTCTCCGCCGGTTGTGGTGATGGTGTAGTTGGATTCAAAATCCGAGAAGGCTGCAGTGTCGGTTCCTTCGGCCGATGTGAGGATCTCCCGGACAACAACGATGTCCGCGGGGTCTACATCGCCCGCGAAGACGGACTGCTGGAGCGTCGGGCCGGTGAGGGCGCCGGCCGAATCGCGCTTGTACTGGGCGGTCATCGAGGTGGCGCTGCCGATCTCAGTGGACGCATTGTCTGCGTCCGTGCGGACGCTGAGCCGGACGCTGAGGTAGCGGTCGCCGTCGATGATGTCGTTGCCGCCGCGGCCTTCGATGAGGTCGTCGCCGCCGCCGCCGAGAAGGAGGTTGCCTTCGCCCCAGACATGGGTTCCGGTCAGCACCGGGCATTCCTTGGATGCGGCTGCATTGATGACCTCATCGATGGGTGTCGGCAGGGACGGGATGAGTTCGTTGAGTCCGGCGATGCGGTCCACACCGTCCTGGTCCAGTACATCGCAGCCGATGAAGCCGCCGCCGCCCACGGTCCGGGGAGTGAGGTCATCTCCGCGGAGCACGTCGTTGAAAGGACCACCGGAGAGCGCTTCCACCTCGTTGTACCTGTCGCGGACGCCCACCTGGAGGATGTCCAGCGGCGCGATCGGGAGGCTAAGGTCAGCGTCCTGCGGCTGGGGATCGGAGAGGCCGATTTCCCAGTCGTAGCCGGAGGCTCCAGCCACTTTTTCGACGCCGGGGCCGGCAAGGCCGATGTCGTCCCCGCCCTCCATGTCGTAGTCGTCATCGCCGCCCTGGCCGACCAGGACGTCGTGCCCTGGCTTCTGCGAGTCGTCCAGGAAGAACAGGTTGCTGGAGTCACCGATCAGCAGGTCGGGGCCGTCGCCGCCTTCCGCCCAGTCGTTCCCGCCACCGCCGAATACTGCATCCAGCCCTTCACCGGCGATCACAAAGTCGTCGTCTTCACCGGAGAAGGTCTCATTCGAGTTCGCCCCGCCGTTGATGAAGTCCTTCCCGTCCCCGCCGATGAGGATGTCAAGGCCAGGGCCGCCGTCGATCGCGTCGTTGTCCGGCCCGCCCTTCAGGATGTCGTCTCCGTTCAGATCGGTGATGATGTCGTTTCCGTCGCCACCCAGGACGATGTCGGCGCCGTCGCCGCCTTCGACGACGTCGTTGCCGCGGCCGCCCCACATGGTGTCGTTGTCAACGCCGCCATGGATGCGGTCTGCGTTGACGGAGCCGTTGTACACGGCCTGGCCGTTGATGCCGGCCGGGTCCACGGAGTTGGAAGCCTTGTACTTGATGGTGCCGTCGGGCATGCGGATCAGCAGTGCAGTTTCGTTGCACTCCGAGCCGGGGTCGTCCGCAACAGTGTTGCCGGCGGATGCAAAGCCCTGGGGGGTTCCGGCCAGGTTCTTCAGCTCGAACTTGCAGTCGGCGGTGGCGAAGGCATCGGCCTTCAGGGCCTTTGCGTTGGTATTACGCATCATCATCTCGGCGAAGGAGTTTCCTTCGAGCTGCGCCATCAGGTTCATCCCGGGAGTCCGGGCCAGGTAGTAGAGCCGGTCGCCGTTCTGCAGATCGGTCATCTGGCTCTCGAAGACATAGTTGAACGTGCTGCCCAGCAGGCCGCCGAACAGGTTGGTCCGTTCGGCCAGGCCGCCCATCCACAGGTCGATGTCGTCGAGTCCCGTGGTTGATGAGCTTCCGTCGTTGGCCCAGCCATCGATGCTGTTCATGAATGCCACGGCATCGTCCGGGGCAACTTCGCCGGCCAGGGCGTCCGGGCTGACGATCAGCCGGGCGGCTGTCCGTTTGGCCTCCAGCGTGGTGGCCTGCACGATCGAGGGGTGTTTGCCGTAGGCGGCGATGAAGTTGACCAGAGACTGCGGGTGCTTGATGTTCTCGCCAAAGTCGATCCAGTTGGTGTACGGCTTGAGCTGGCTGTCATTGGTGGCGCCGTGAAGTTCCCGGCGCAGTGCGTTCAGCGTGGGCAATCCTTCGGACCGGGCGCGGGTCAGGTTGATCGCGGCAAGGTCCATGGGCAGTCCCAGCAGTTTGTTGCGGAGCGTGTCCGTGACGAACTCGTCCAGTTCGCTGCCCACCTGGTCAGACATTCCCATGATGATGCTGCCTGCGGCTTCCTCCGAGGTCAGGGGACCGGCGGGGCCGCCGTCGGTGTAGGCCGGCGGATTCAGGAACCCTTCCAGGAGGGACACGTCGTTCTGCGAGCCCCGGACGTCATCCGAGTTCCCCCACACGCCGTCGCCACCCGGGCCGTCCTCGTTGCGGCGGGAAATGGTTTCCGTGAGCATCGAGTGGCCGAAGCGGTACACAGCGTGCGCGAATTCGGCGTTGACGGCGGGATTGATGTCCGTCTGGGCGAAAGCGAAGGGCTCGAAGAGGTTGATGGCAGGCTGGATCTTCCGGGCGAACTCCTCGAAGACCAGGTGCTGGTACTCCATTTCGGTGATGAACCGTGCGGCCTGGAAGAGCCGTTCACCGTTCCAGCCGTCTGCTCCGGCGGCCAGCTTCCATTCGGCGAGGGCGGCAACGCCCTTGGCCGACTTGTCGTTGCCGAGGACCCGCTTGATGTCAGCGACCAGGCGGTCGTGCTCGGAGTGGAAGACCTGGTGGATGGCGGTCAGCCCGATGTTCTCGTTGACCCTGCCGTCGCCCGCGATGAAGTGCGCGTTCAGCATCTCGTCGTCGTAGGTGCCCGGGGCCTGGCTCGCGAAATCGGCGGAAGCTGCTTTGTCGCCGTCGGGGGCCGGGGCCGCTGCCGGGGTGGCGGGATTGTGGTCGGAGTCCTGCGGTGACGGATCCGCGTTGTGTGCGATGTCCGTCAGGAAGGGAGTGTTGAAGTACAGCACGTCCGCGGGCACCAGCTTTCCCTTGCCCTCGTTCTCAGCCCGGTCAGCCTCTACCAGCCCGGACTTCGTGACAAACTGCGGAAGTCCGCTCTTCGGTCCGGGGATGAACTTTCCGTAGGCATCGACGGCGAGCATCGGGACGTTGAGGACGTCCTTGTCCAGGAGCTGGATGCCGAGCCTTTCGCTGGCTTGCTTCTTGGTGCCCTCCCAGGTGGCCATGCCGCCGGCCGTGAGCGTGCCCGCTTCACCGCCCAGCAACGCGCCGGTTGACACGGGGTGCCCGGCGGGGTTGTCGACGTACTCGCGCAGGAAGACCTGGTGCGAGGAGTGGGATGAGTAGGTCTGGCTCTGGTCGACCCAGGGCGAGTTGGTGTTCAGGGCATCCTGGACATCGTCCGGGGTGCCCAAAACGCCGTCCTGGCCCGGCTGGTTCTGGCCGCGGGTGAGGACCATAAAGCGCATGTGCGGATTGAGGTCATCGGCGTTGCCGAAGACGTGGTCCGGTCCCGCAATCAGCGGGTCATCGGCCTTGAGCGGCACGTAGACGGTGCCTCCGCCCTTGACCGTCTGGTCGATGCCGTGGTCGAAGAACTGCCCGAAGAGGGTGAAGAGGGAGTTGTAGGGCGGTGAGAGTCCGACGTCGGTAGTGACGTTGGGGATGAACAGCGTGTTGTGCGATGGGACGCAGCCGTCAGGCGCGGCGGCGACGGGGGGAACCGCGTCAGGGTTGGGTTCGGTGGTGCAGGGCACCACGCCCTCGTTGCCTTGGGTCCGCGCCGGGAAACCGGCCGCGGCCACGGCGGCCGGGTTGGTGGACGTTTGATCGGCGATCAGGTTGCTGATGGTGCGGGGCCGCGTGTCGAAGACGCTTCCCGACTTCTGGGCGTAGCTTGTGGCTGCGGGGGGCCCGCCGAAGGATCCGCTCTCGGCGGCGTTTGAAGGACTTGGATCCCAGCCGCGGGAACACCTGGTCCGAGGCGCCAAAGGTCTCCTGGCCCTGCTGGAGGTTGTTGCAGCTTCCGTCAACCGTACGCAATCCATAGGACAGCAGCGGGCTGGCAAGCTTGTTGGGCCCGGTCCCCACCAGTGCCCCGCAAGGCCCGGTTTCAGAGGTGGTGTTGGCGACGTGGGCTTCGGCGATCTTGATCTGCTTCAGGATGAAGGACAGGTCGGCGGGCGTCACGGTGAAGCCCGCGCCTACCGGAGCCTGCGCGGCGTTGGCGGCGATCAGGCGGCAGGCCCATGGAAGCGGCCAGGGCCAGTGCTCCCGATGCGGCCAAAAACCGCAGGCGCGTGCCGGCGGTCTTTGGGTGTGGCGTGGGCGTTGACGTGCGCGGTAAGGCCTTCATCCTGCATCTGCTCCCCCAGTAGGGCCGACGCCCCAGTGGGTCGGCGAAACAAGGCCATGGTGCAGGGGAGTTCTAGGGAAAACCTTGGTGCGGCTGATCAGCCGCTAGCGATCGCCCCCTTTATCGTCGCCGGCGTCGTCGTCGGAGTCCCCTTTATCCCTGAGTCCGCCTTTGTCATCACCGGGGGCGTCGTCAGATACGTTGTCGTCCCTGAGGCCGCCTTTGTCGTCGCCGGGGGCGTCATCGGAGACGCCCGGTGCCCTGAGGCCGCCCTTGTCGTCGTAGAGATCGTGCGTGGGGCCATCGGTTGCCTGCACCGGCGCGTACGTTTGCAGTTCGGCGGGGACGAGCTGGGTTCCCGGGGCTGCATGGTCAGGGATCGCGGTGATGCTGGCCGTCGGCGTCGGCGTCGGCGTGGAACGCGGAGTGGGCGAGTCCTCAGGCTTGGCCCTGTCACTGCCGTCCGTCACGTCGGCCACCACCACCACTCCCGGGGAAACTTCGGGGGGCGGGCCTGCGGTGGCCTGGCCCCAGACCGAGAGGCTCGAAGCACCTATCACGGCTGCGATGGGGAGATACCAAAAATTCTTCATCAGATCGCCTTTCTTGGGATGTGTTCCCACTCTGCCGGGACATGGTGAGAGGGGTATGAGACCTTCATGAGAGACCTCTCATGCACCGATTCCAAGCTGGGACGGGGCCGCAGGAGCGGCAACAAAGCGGTATCCGGCGCCCCTGACAGCCAGGAATCTTTCCGGGCCGAGCTTGTTCCGCAGGTACCCCACGTAGACGTCCACCACATTGGAGGACCCGTCAAAGTCGTAGCCCCACACCCGGCTCAGCAGCTGTTCGCGGCTGAGCAGCCTGCCCTCGTTCTCCACGAACGCGCGGGCCATGGCGAATTCCCGGGCGGACAGCGGCACCGTCCGGCCCCGGACCTTGGCGCTGCGAAGGTCCACATCCAGGGTGACGTCGCCGGATGTTGGGTCCGGCACCCCCTGGACCCCCGGCTTATCGCGCAGCCGCAGGCGGATCCGGGAAAGCAGCTCCTCGAACCGGAAAGGTTTGGTCATGTAGTCGTCCGCGCCGCCGTCGAGCGCGGCCACGGTGTCTTGAAGCGAATCCCTGGCCGTCAGGACGATGACCGGAACCGTGCAATTTAAGGCCCGCAAGGCTGAGAGCACCGCGAACCCGTCCATTCGCGGCATGCTGATGTCCAGAATGAGGAGGTCAAACTCCCCGGAGCTGCCGTAGTCCAGGGCCCGGATGCCATCCTCCACTGTTGAGGTGGTGTAACCGGCCGCGGTGAGCCCCTTCGTGATGAAACTGGCGATCCGTGGTTCGTCGTCGGCGATCAGAATCCGTGTCATGGTGTGCCCCCTGGCAGTGACAGCACGAACGTGCTGCCTTCGTCGACTTGCGAAGTCACTCGAAGCGATCCGCTGTGTGCTTCGGCAATGGCCTTGACGATGGGCAGCCCCAGGCCAGATCCTTCCTTGCCCCGCGATACGCCTGCCCTGGCAAAGCGGTCAAAGATGCGTTCCTGGTCCGCAGCGCTGATCCCGCAACCCGTGTCAGCCACCCAGATTTCGAGGCCGCCAAGGATCGGTGTCCGGGCGCCTTGCGCTGCCCGACGTTCCTGTCCACCTTGCCCAAGGGAAATAACGTCCTGCCGCCGCGTGGACTGCACTGCATTCATCGCCAGCTGTTCCACCGCCTGGATGAGGCGGTTGCGGTCCGCCCGGAACCGGCCGCCGGGCATACTGTCGATCCGCCACCGGCGGTCAGCCAGGACGGCGATCCTGTCGATGGCCGCCCCAAGGAAGGCATCGGCGTCGATCCAGTCCAACCGGACGAAGTCCGGGCGCCCACTCCTGGCAAGCAGCAGGAGCTCATCCACCATGGCCTGCATCCGGTCCAGTTCTTCCAGGAGCAGCACTTGGGTTTCGCTGACATCCCGGGGGTCTCCTGCCTGCAGCAGCTGGAGGTGTCCGCCGATGATGGTCAAAGGCGTCCGCAGTTCATGGCTGGCGTCGTCCACAAACTGACGCTGGTCCGCGATGCCTGTTTCCAGCCTGTCCAGCATGCGGTTGAAGTCGGTGGCCAGTTGCGAAACGTCGTCGTCTCCGGACGGGACCTGGACGCGGGCGCTGAGGTCCTCAAAAGTGATGGATTCAGTGGCCTGGCGTAAGCGCCGGACAGGAACAAACAGCCGGCCTGTCACCGCGAAGCCTACAGCGCCGGCCAACAGGAGCGTGGCCAGCGATGCCACTGCGAAGGTGCCAAAGGACCCGATCATCTGCTCCCGCTGCTGCCCGATTTCGTTTGCTGCCACCAACAAGCCGCTGGACCCTCCGTCACCCAGCGATGCGGAGGTAATGGCCAGGCGCACCGTCCTGCCGTCCAAGGTCACATCGCGGAAGACTGTCTGGTTTTCACTGTGCTGTGCCCACGCTGTCTCGAGCAGCTCGGGAGTGGCGAGATTGCTGGGCTGCTCACCCGCGGGCAGGAAGGTGTTGCCACCGTTGACAGTGGCCATCACGGATTCGTACCTGCCGGGAGCGTCACCCTGAAGAAACACGCTGAACAGCTCATCAAGGGTAGTAAATCGCCCTCCGCCCGGAACACCCTGCTCCGCGGCGTTCCGGAGCCGTTCGGACTGCAGCAGGAGTTCCCCGCTGACGCGGCTGTTGAGGTTCCGCAGGTCAAGAGCCAGCGTGGTGATGCCGGTAACCAACAGGCCGGCAGCGAGGAAAGACAGGACCGTGGCAAGTACTCGAAAGCGGACAGTTCGCAGCTCCGCCTGTACGCTGCGCCATCGCTGACTCAGCGGCGTGGTGCGCATCCTGGCAGAACCTTTGTGGGTGGTTGCGGTCCCCAATGTCATTTTGTTCCCGTCACAAAAACAGATGTTTCGCTTGTTCCTGCAAAAGTAGGCGGTCCGGCTTGGGGAAACTTTGGTACTGGGGTTTACTCTTGTGCCGCGCTACCTAGGGTTTTCCCAACCTTGAAGCCGGAGCTGAATCCATGGTTTCACCAGCGCAAACGCGTCCCGCCGGGTGCCCTTTCCCTGAGCAGTGAGGGTCTCCGCCGCATTGGTTCTGCGTAGGGCCCGCAAAACCAAGTGGCGGGCGGCCTAGGAAGCGAGTACTCGGTACTGTTGTTCGCGAGTTTTCCCATCGTTTCAATGAGACCACGCACTATCGAACCGCTTGGGGGATGCTTTCGTGAATACTTTGGCACTAGCGACTAACAGAGGCGATGTACGTCTGGTTCCTGAAGCGTTGCCCCGGTTGGCGACGCTTCAGATTTCAGTCTTCGGCCCGTTGACGATTCGCCGCGGCGACAGAGAACTAAGTGCCAACGATCTCGGCGGACCCAAACCCCGGCAGGTGCTCGAAATTCTTCTGATGAATTTTGGCTCGGCAGTGTCCAAGACCCGCATCATGGATTTGCTGTGGGGCGGTAACCATCCGGCCGTTGCACTGCCTACCCTGGAAAGCTATGTGAGCGTCCTCCGACGCCACCTGCAGCCCGGCACCGGCCGGACAGGTCCTCTGCGGACGGTCACTGGCGGCTATGCGATCGACCGTTCCCTGGTGGATCTGGATCTGGACAGGTTCGAAACGTTGACCAAAATGGCCGGCCAGGCGGACCCCCGAACGGCGCTGGACCTCCTTACGGAAGCGCTTGAACTCGCTTCCGCTCCGCTGCTGGGAGACGAGCTGTTGCCGGCCTGGGCCGAGGAGGAGCGGGCTTCACAGGCAGCGCGCGTCGGCCTTGCCCGCGTCGCGGCCGCAGAAGCCGCCCTCGCGGTGGGGGAAGTTGGCGTGGCCATTGCCTTGGGCGGTGCGGCTGCGAAGGAAGACCCCCTCAACGAACGGGCCTGGACGGCCCTGATTCTTGGGCTTGAGCAGAACGGCGAGAACACGGAAGCCCTGCGGGCTTTTGAACGCTGCCGCAGGGTCATGGATGAGGAACTGGGTTGCGCCCCGGGTCCGGCCCTGAGGGAGGCACAGGCCAGGCTCCTGGCGAGCACCGCGGCAACTGCCTGGCCTGCGGGCGCCCGCGGCCCCGTTCAGGTGGCCACGGAGAGCCGTCCCACTGCCACTGTGGCCACGAAGGAAACGGAACGCCTGCGAATCCTGATCGTTGATGACCACACCACGTTTTCCGACCTGTTGGCCGGGGCCCTGGACCGCGAACCGGACCTGACGAGTGTGGGAGCTGCGAAGTCCGTGGCATCCGCGGTGACGATGTTCTCTGACCTGCGGCCCGACGTCGTGATTATGGATCTGTATCTTCCGGACGGTTCAGGACTCACGGCTGCCGAGAGCATCCTTGCGGTAGCACCGGAGACCCGGATTGTGATGCTGACAGGCAATCCGTCGCAGGAAGCGCTGCGTGAGGCCGCCCGGCTGGGTATCTGCGGATTCCTCCCGAAAGACGGCGCGTTGGGAGTCATGCTGGACACGCTGAGGCACGCCCATGCCGGCAGCATGATCGTGAATCCGTCCCTGGTGGCGAGGTGGGGCGGCACTCCTGCAGCTGCCCCCGGAACTTCGGGAATGTAGCCGGGCAGACCCACGGTGCTCAGACTTCTCGCGGGGGAGCCCATCCGCAACGCCAGCGCTGGCAACGACGACACTGACCGGCGTGAGGTCAGGGCAGCCGTTACCCGCTTTCTCACGGCCGGTTTTGTGGCCCTCGTCCTGGTGGCCACCCCTGTTGCCTTCTGGATCCGCGCAGAGGCGGAACGGCACGCCTTGACCAATGCCAGGGATGTCACCCAGCGTCTGGCCGATAACGTGGTGGGGCCGTTGATAACGGAGCAGCTCCTTGCCAGGGACCCGGCCGCGCTCGAACTGCTCGACCAGAGGCTGGCGCCCTGGCTGGCCGAGAGCGGCGTGACGAGGATCAAGGTTTGGGACGAGCACTTCCGGGTGGTCTACTCGGATGTCGAGTCGCTCATCGGGCAGGATTTCGAACAGGAGGAATGGGCTCGCCTGCTCCTTGAAGGCGGGCCGGCGACTGCTACCTTTGAGCCCCAGACGGGCGAAGAAAATGAGTTCGAGGCGACCTCCGGCGAACTCGTGGAAGTCTATGTCCGCTCCGCCTCCCAGAGCGGGGCCCCGATGATCTTTGAAACGTACTCTTCAGGCGACGGGGTTCGCCGTGAACAGCACGAAGTCCTTATGGGAATGATCCCGCCGATGCTGCTGGCGTTGGCGGTTCTTCAGCTGACGCAACTCATTCCGGCGGTCCGCCTGGCACGGAGGATGCAGGTGAACCAGGCGGCACGCAACGTTTTGTTGCGGTGTGCGATCGAGGCCTCGGACCAGGAGCGCCGCCAGATCGCCGCCGAACTCCATGACGAGGTGATCCAGGACTTGTCCGGGTTGGCGTATGCCTTGGAATCAGAGGAGCGCCGCGGCCCGCCCGAGCTGCAGCACGTCTTTACGAACGCCCGGACGATGCTCCAGAACAACATCCGCAGCCTGCGGGCCATGACCAGTGAGCTCTATCCCCCCGACCTCGAAGAGCTCGGGCTCAACGCTTCCCTCATGAGGCTGGAGGCGCCCCTGGTGGAGCGTGGAATAGGCCTGACTGTCGAGATTCCGGAAACGTTTGTGCTGGACCGGGACCGGGCAGTCCTGCTCTATCGGGTGGCGCGCGAGGCCTTGGTCAATGTCAGCAAGCATTCCTCGGCGCGGTCGGTTGCCATCCGGGTCCGGCAGGCCGGCCAGCGTACCGAGATCACAATTTCCGATGACGGCGTTGGCTTCAACCCGAACGAACCCCGGGGGGAAAGCCACCTTGGCCTGAGGATCCTTGGGGACACGATTCGCCAGGCCGGCGGCGCCTTTGAAGTCCGTTCTGCTCCGGGGGAGGGAACCTGCGTCATCGCCACGTTTGGCGCGGCCGCAACAGGCCTCCGCCTCACCGGCAGGCGCCCCGCTGCTTCGGCACGGCAGCACGTGACCGTACCGACGGCTACTTGAGCCCTTCCTCAGGCATTTTGGTGCCCGAGTTGGCACTTGTCTTTTGTTGGCGCCCGTTCGGGATCTGATGCGCACTTTGGCCCCGGTGTCTTAGTAAGGACGTCTGTCACTGGCCGGCCGGGTCCAGGTGGCCCACGGTCCAAGGTCCGGGGTCCGGGTCCGGGTCCAAGGTCCGGGGTCCACAGGGTGCCCGGACTGGGGCTGCCTGGCCCAGGGCCTCGGGTGCAGAGACCAGGGTGCCGACTCCGGCGGGCGCCGCATCGTTGAACATACGGACCGGACTCCCCAACAGCGAAGGCCACCACCGAGCTGCCCCGAAGCACCGAGTCCAGGAAACCTCAAGAAGAGGTTCATGCCCGGCGCTCACCTATCGCACACGATCGGACGAGGCAGCCGGACGCACCAAGGCCCGGTGGCCTCCGGAGTATTACCGGAAGCCACCGGGCCTTGGTGCGGCTCTGCTTACTTGTTTGTGACGGCTACCGGGCCTGCCGTACCTCCTACGGTGGACTCGATCCAGACGGTGCCGGGGTTGGTGGTGCCTGCGGCGGCGTTGCGCAGCCGGAGGAGATACTCGCCTCCGGTCGCCGGGGCAGCTGCCGCGGTGACGTTTACCTGGCCCAGCACCCGCCCGGCAGGACCGCCAACGCGGACGGTGACGATGCCGCCGATGACGCTGCTGGTGCCGCCGATCCTCATGTCGCCGCTCTTCCATTGGGCCTGGCCGATGGTGACCCTGTCCGGAACGGGTGTCACCTTGACCTCATCCGTCCGGACGGTCGTGCCGACGGTGACAGTCAGCTTGAACGTGAGCGGGTTGTTGGTCATGGGGGTTCTGTAGACCGGCAGGCTGAAGGTTGGCTTCAGTGTGGTGCCCGCACCCAGGGTGACCTTGTCCGGATCCGTGGCTCCGGTCAGGACCTGCTCCCACTTGTAGGTGGCGCCGGTCGTGGTGGATCCGGTGCCGTCCAGGGTGACTGGCGGTGGCGGTGGTACGGCGTGCGACGGTCTGATCCGGTCCGGCAATCGAGACAACAGGACCCTGCACAGTGACGGGGGCGCTCTTCGGCCGATTCGGGTCCGGCGCCGTTGGTGTTGCTGGCCCTGACCGTGAACTGGTAGGCGGTGTCACCGCTCAGCCCGTCATAGACCAGCGTGGTCACGTTGCCCGGCCACCGTCTTGGAAGCGCCGGCCGCCGCTCCATCAGTCGTGTAGGCCTGGACCGTGTAGCCGCTGATGGTGAGTCCCGTCCGCTCCGGCATAGGGGGTCCCAGGACACTTCCGCCGTTCCCAGCCCTGCCTTAGGCGCGCCGGTGAAGGCCGGAGCGGCCGGTACGGGGTCGTTGGTGATATTGAAATCGATGGTTTCCTTATCCGAGACGTTGCCCGAGGGGTCGATGGCAGCGAACTTGAACTTGCTGTCTGCGGTGACGTTGATCGGCCCGGTGTAGCGGTTTGCACTGTCGGACGCCCCGCCGCCGGAAAACAGGGTCCGATTCCCGTCGGGGTGTAGTAGATGTCGCTGCCCTGCTTCGCTGGCTGTCAGCGTCAGTTCCTGCGCCGTGGAGAAGGTTCCGCCGTTTGGCGAGGCCGTCACCGTGGGAGCGGTGGTGTCCGTTTCCGGGAGGCGTGGATGGCCGGGAACGTCTCACCGGTGCTGCTGACGGATACCACGTAGACGTCATACTCTTCGTCGGCTGAGAGACCCTTGAGGGTGGTGCTGGCGGCCCTCTGGTCGCTGATGCGGACGCCGGATTCCTTCCGCTCGTCACCGGACGCAGTCTTGGCCACTGCGGTCACGCGGTAGCCGGTGATGGCCGGCGTTCCGGGCACGGCCTGGGCGGCGTCCAGTTCACTTTGAGTCCGCCATTGACTTTGGCCGCCTTGACATTCGGTGGGTCCGACAGGACCCGAACCGCAGGGGCCCGTTCGGGCAGCCGCCCATTCCGGGGCCGCCAGGTTCACCGAACTCGGCAATGGTCAGGCCCTGCCGGTTGCCGTCCGCATCCTGCTCCTGCCAGGCCATGGAACGCGCACCGCCAGCGTCAGCCGCCAGCTCGGCGCTGGCAAGTTCGTCGAATACATAGGTGGCGGTGAAGGTATCGTCATCGCCGAATTCAAGGCTGGAGCTGTAACCGCCCTTCGGGGCCGGAGTCATGGGTCCGGGGAGCGCACGGACGTCGCGGCGGCCGACAGTTGTGTCCTTCAGCGCGGGCTCGATGATGCGCTGTTCCATCTGGTCCCGGTTGACCTCGTCCGCGACGTGCCCCTTAACGGTCACGGTGTTGCCGTCGCGGACAGAGGAAGCATTGACGTAGGTGTCCTGGACCGTGGTGGTCCCTGACTCAGTGCCGCCGAATTTGATGGACACGGAGTCGCCGGGCTGAATGTCGGGGGTGACCTTCAGGCCTGTGCCGGCACCCCAGCAGACTCCGCCGGGGTGATTGATTTCAAAAGCGACGTCCCCGGCCGCGACGACGCTCTGCGCAGAACCGACTATTCCGGCTCCGGGGCGGCTGACCTCCACGGTGGCGGTCTCGCCTATCCTGTCCTGGTAGCCCTCGATGGTGACGAAGTCGCGATCGGGGAAAACCACCACGTTGTTCGGGAACGCCGGGACGGCCGCGTTGGCGGTGGGAATGGCTAAGAGGGAAGTGGCGCAAAGTACGGCGGAAACCGATCCAATAATCCCAGCCTTTCCAAGACTTGGGACGCGGAACCTCGACTCTCCTGGTTCGTGTAGTCCATTTTTCATGACAACCTCACTGATCCTGGGTGCGTGCGCAAAGGGTTCACGCACGGTCACAAGTTAGGTCGGCCACCTTGGGGAAATGCTGGCCAGCATTCCGCTGAAGGGGCCGGCGAGCACCAAGTCGAGCTGCAGGCTCTCTGGCTTTTTCCAAGGAACGGGAAACGTCTTCCGCCGGTTCCTAGGGAATCCCTAGAAGCCGGCGGAGGCTGCTGGTACGGGTCCTGACCGTGCAATTCACAATGCCGGCGTTGGCGATCAAGTCCCGTACCGTAAACACCAAATGACAACCTGAACTGAATGAGGGCTGACGCTTGGACGGAGTGCTGAAGGGCTTCTTCGTCGTAGGCGCAGTGCTTCTGGTCGGTTACGTGCTGGGCAAGACGAATGCGCTGGGGCCGCAGGGGACGAAGGTACTGTCCACGCTGACGTTCCTGGTCGGTTTGCCCAGCCTGATGTTTTCCATGATCGCCTCGCGCCACATCTCTGAGATCCTCAGCCCAACCGGCCTGATCTCAGTGGTCACGGCAGCGGCCGTCATGCTCCTGTTCGCCATAGTCGGAGCGATCGGCCGTTGGGGAGTCCGCCGGACCACCATCGGGGCCCTGGCCACGGGCATAGTCAATTCCACGAACCTGGGCGTTCCGCTGTCCCTGTACATTCTCGGAAGCGCCACGTTCGTGGCGCCGATCATGCTTTTCCAGTTGGCAGTGGTGACGCCGGTTGCCCTGACGATCCTTGATCTCACGGATCCGTCCAGGAAGAAGGTGTCGCTGGGGCACATGCTCTCCATTCCGCTGCGCAACCCGGTGACGGTCGCCGCCATCCTTGGGATCCTGGTCAGCGCTTCCGGATTCCAGATGCCTGACTGGGCGTTGGACCCCATGAAGCTCGTTGCGCAGCTGACCGTTCCACTCATGCTGATCATCTTCGGCATGTCCCTCAACGGACTCTCCACCGCCCAAGGCACCGGCGACCGGGCGCCAACGTTCCTGGCCGTGCTGCTCAAATCCGGCGTCCACCCGGTCCTCGCCTGGGTGCTGGCCACGTTCGTCTTCCACCTCGACCCGTTCAGCACGTTTGTCGTCGTAGCCTGCGCCGTTCTTCCCACCGGCCAAAACGTGGTCCTCTACGCAGTCAGGTACGGTGTCGGCCAAAAAATTGCCCAATCCGCAGCGGTGATGACGACTGTCCTCGCCGTACCGCTCCTTCTTGGGGCCTCCTGGCTCCTGGGCTGAAGCCCTCAACGTCGTGGCAGCCCGGCCGGCGCCGTTTCCCAGCTGTATTCGATCCAGACTGAATAGCCCCGGGAGCGTTCAAACATCGACCTGGCATCGGCGCCGTCGGTAGCCACCCACAGGATCTGACCGTCAGACGTCACGCTGTCCACCCGTCCCCTCCGTACAAGTTCGTTATGGCGGCGAATTTCGACAACCTCACCCACCACCGGCAACCACTCGGACTGGAAGTGCAGTTTGTTTTTCACGGAATTTCCGGACCTACCGTGGGGAGTCCGCGGGGAAGCAGGCCAAAGTGCTGGCATGGGCCGCCCGCAGAGCCTCCTTGACGGGAAGGGCGCGGTGCTCCTCAGACAGGATTTCCACGCCCCAGGGACCCTTGAAACCAACGGATGTCAGGGCCCGGATGAACCCGGTGACATCCTGGTCGCCTTGCCCGCACAGGCGGCGATTGTCCCGGGTGTCTTCGAAGAGGGTGCCCCGGACTTCCGCCGCAGCGTCATTGAGTTCGACGCCGAAAATCTGGTCCGCATCGAGGCTCGCTGACAGCTCGTCCAGCGTTGTTCCTGCGCGGAAGACGTGCCAGTAGTCCACCACCAGCCCGCACTCCGGCATGTCCACTTTTCGCATGAGGTCAGCGGCCGCAGGCACGCTTCCGACCATGGAAAAGGGCATCGGCTCCAGGGCAATCCGCGTACCCCGCAGCGCGGCCTCCGCCGTCAGCCGGCGGAGGGGTTCAACCAGGAAGTCGAGGTTGTCCAAGGGCTGACCGATGGATGTTCCCACCTTGATGAACCGTGCACCGAGCGTCTCTGCAGCCTCCAGGAGGAGGTCGAACTTGGGCCGCCAGGCCGGGGCTAGGCTCTCGTCCCACCAGTCGGTGAGGAGCTCAACTTCAACGTAGCGCAGGCCGGCGTCGTCGATGAGGCCGCGCAAAGCCGGAAAGCCCAGGGTGGCGCGTGCTGCCGCCAGATCGTCGTGGGCCAGCCCGAAGCCTGACCATCCGGTGGAGGCGATGGCTTCGAGGCGTTCGGCAAGTGGCACGGGACTGGTTTCAGGATTTTGCAGCGGCGCCACATTGCCGGCGCTCGTCCAACACGACGCGACGAGTTCGGGGACAGAGTTGGTGGTCATTGTTCTCCTTTGGAGCACGTGGGGGCTGCCCCACGATGAAATGAAGGCGTGAAAGTATGAAACCACAAATCATTGGAACGGTCTATTGACATCCATAAACCCTGCGTTCTAGAGTTGGACCGTTCCACTAAGCGATGTGGATCACATCCGTTCAACATCAGCGACCTCCGCATTTCGCCCACGCCGCGGCGTGGGACTGAAAGCGTTCATGACGGTCGAAATTGCGCGAATCAAGGGAGATTTCACGTGGCAAAATTCAGCTGGCACCGGGGCGCAATGGCCCTGGCCATCGTTCCGCTTCTTACACTGGCCGCATGCTCGTCCAGCGGCGGCAAAACCGAACCTGCATCGTCCGGAGAAGCCGGACAGGTTGCGGACACTGCCCGGATCAAGGTCGCGATGATCACCCACGCCGCCGCCGGCGACACCTTCTGGGACATCGTTCGCAAGGGAGCCGAAACCGCGGCGAAGAAAGACAACGTCGAGCTCCTCTACAGCGGCGACGCTGAAGGTGGCCGCCAGGCGCAGCTTGTGCAGCAGGCCATCGATCAGAAGGTGGACGGCATCGTCCTCACGCTCGCCAAGCCCGACGCCCTCAAGGACGTGGTGAAGAAGGCAACCGATGCCGGCATTCCTGTCGTCAGCTTCAACGCCGGCGAAGACCAGTCCAAAGCCCTCGGCGCCTTCACCCACTTCGGCCAGAGCGACAAGCTCGCCGGCGTCACCGTCGGGCAGCGGCTCGCGTCCGAGGGGATCAAGCACCCGATCTGCGTGATCCAGGAGCAGGGCCACGTGGGCCTCGAAAATCGCTGCGCCGGAGTCAAGGAAAACGTCCCGGGGACAGAAATCCTCAACGTCAACGGGGCCGACATGACATCAGTGTCCTCCACCGTCAGCGCCAAGCTCCAGTCCACCCCGGATGCCGACGCCATTATCGGTCTCGGCGCACCTTTCACGCTGACGATTGTTAAGGCCGTCAAGGAGACCGGAAGCAAGGTCAAGGTTGCGTCCTTCGACCTGAACGGTGAACTCGCCAAGGCCATTGAGGACGGAAGCGTCGCATTCACCGTTGACCAGCAGCCGTACCTGCAGGGCTACGGCAGCGTCGACGCCATCTGGCTGGGCAAGGTGGGCGGCTTCAAGGTGGGCGGTGGCCAGCAGGTCTACACCGGACCTGCCGTCATCGACAAGAGCAATGCGGCGGCTGTCCTGACTTTCGCCGAGCAGGGTATCCGCTAACAGCCCGCTGGCCGGGCCGGTCACGGCCGGCCCGGCAGCAAGGAGAGTTCTTATGACCATTACCCAGACAAAAACAACCACGACATCGCCGGCGGCCGATGAGCGGGTGGCCAGGCGCAGTCCGTTCCAGAAGCTGTTGGGCCGGCCCGAGGTCGGTGCCCTGGTGGGCGCGATCGTCCTGTTCATTTTCTTCGCGTTGGTCTCGTCAACGTTTACCCAGCCCAACGCGTTGGCGACCATTCTGTATGGCAGTTCCACGATCGGGATCATGGCCGTGGGGGTGTCGCTGCTGATGATCGGCGGCGAATTCGACCTTTCCACCGGCGTCGCGGTGATCTCCTCGGCCCTGACGGCGTCGATGTTCAGCTGGTACTTCAGCACGAACGTGTGGGTCGGGGTCCTCCTGGCCCTGATCGTCTCGGTGGGCATCGGGTTCATCAACGGCTGGATCCTGATGAAGACCAAGCTCCCGAGCTTCATCGTCACGCTCGCGACGTTCCTGATGCTGACCGGCCTGAACCTGGGCCTGACCCGGCTGATCGGCGGGTCTGTGTCCTCACCCTCGATCTCGACGATGGACGGCTTCGCCTCCGCCCGTGCGGTGTTCGCGTCCTCGGTGACGATTGCCGGGGTTGATGTGAAGATCACGGTGTTCATCTGGATCGCGCTGGTCGCGGTGGCTACCTGGGTGCTGATGCGGACCCGGGTGGGGAACTGGATCTTCGCGGTCGGCGGGGACGAGAACGCGGCCCGCGCCGTGGGTGTGCCGGTCAAGGCCACCAAGATCGGCCTGTTCATGGGCGTGGGGTTCTGCGGCTGGGTCCTGGGCATGCACAACCTGTTCGCCTTCGACACGGTGCAGTCCGGTGAGGGCGTGGGCAACGAGTTCCTCTACATCATCGCCGCGGTGATCGGCGGGTGCCTGCTGACCGGCGGCTACGGCTCGGCCGTGGGCGGGGCGATCGGGGCGTTCATCTTCGGCATGGCCAACAAGGGCATCGTCTACGCGCAGTGGAACCCGGACTGGTTCAAGTTCTTCCTGGGCCTGATGCTGCTGCTGGCCACCATCGTGAACCTCATCGTCAAACGCCGCGCGGAACTCAAGTAAGGGGCAACGGAACATGAATGCCAACAACATCGACCAGCAGACCCTGCTGCAAAACGAAAAAGACCCCCTGACCCACACCCCGGTCCACCTGCTCTCGCTCGAGGGGGTGGGCAAGCACTACGGGAACATCATCGCCCTGTCCGATGTGACGATGGCGGTGGATAACGGCCGGGTGACCTGTGTGCTGGGTGATAACGGTGCGGGCAAGTCCACGCTGATCAAGATCATCGCCGGGCTGCACCAGCACGACGCCGGGGTGCTGAACATCATGGGCGAGGAACGCAAATTCTCCTCCCCCAGGGATGCGCTGGATGCCGGGATCGCGACCGTCTACCAGGACCTGGCCGTGGTCCCGTTGATGCCGATCTGGCGGAACTTCTTCCTCGGCTCCGAACTCACCAGTGGGTTTGGCCCGTTCAAGAGCATGGACGTGGAGAAGATGAAGGCCATCACGCTGAAGGAACTCGCCGAGATGGGCATCGACCTCCGCGATGTGGAGCAGCCCATCGGGCAGCTCTCCGGCGGTGAACGCCAGTGTGTGGCGATCGCCCGGGCCGTGTACTTCGGCGCGAAGGTCCTGATCCTGGACGAACCGACGGCGGCCCTGGGCGTGAAGCAGTCCGGCGTGGTCCTGCGCTACATCCTGCAGGCCCGCGACCGCGGCCTGGGCGTCATCTTCATCACCCACAACCCGCACCACGCCTTCCCCGTGGGGGACCGGTTCCTGCTGCTCAAGCGCGGCAAGTCGATCGGCTACTACGACAAAAAAGACATCACCCTCGACGAACTCACCGCCCAGATGGCAGGCGGCGCCGAACTCGCCGAACTCGCCCACGAACTCGAACAACTCGGCGGCCACAGCGAAGCCCTCAAGGAAGTCAAAGCCGAAGTCGCCGAAGTCGCCGACGCAGCGCACGAAAGCATCACCAAGCGCCACTGAGCGCCAACGTTTACAACCAGATGGAGCAACCATGCAGATGCTAATCGCCGGAACCTGGCGCGGTGCCGCCGACGGCAGAACCGAAGATGTCCGGTCACCCTTTGACGGCCGGATCATTGACACGGTTCCCGTGGCCACAGTCGAGGACGCCCTGGCCGCCCTGGACCGGGCCGAGATCGGCGCCCACCTCCAGAGGTCAACGCCGGCGCACGAGCGGGTGGACATCCTCCTGCGCGCAGCTGCCCTGGCCGACGAGCGCGCCGAGGACATTGCCCAGGCCATCAGCGCCGAAACCGGGAAGCCGATCACGGAAGCCCGGGGCGAAGCCAGCAGGTCAGGCAACATCATCCGCCTGGCCGCCTACGAGGGAAGCCAGCTGTACGGCTCCACTCTTCCGCTGGATGCCAACGCAGGAACCGGGCTGGACAAAATCGGCTTCACCCTGCGGCAGCCCGTGGGCATCGTTGTGGCCATCACCCCGTTCAACTACCCCGCCCTGCTGGTGCTGCACAAAATCGCACCCGCGCTGGCAGCCGGTAACGCCGTCGTGCTTAAGCCTGCCCGTGCCACGCCGCTGACCGCGCTGAAACTGGCGCAGTGCTTCGTCGACGCCGGCCTGCCGGCGGAGGCGCTGTCCGTGCTGACCGGCCCCGGCAGCACCCTGGGCGATGTGCTGGTCACCGATCCCCGGGTGCGGAAAGTCTCCTTCACCGGGTCCACCGCCACAGGCACGCGAATCAGCATCGATCGCCGGGGTCAAGAAACTGTCCCTGGAACTCGGCGCCTCCTGCCCCGTGATCATCCTTCCGGACGCGGACCTTGAACTGGCTTCCAGCGCCGTGGCCGCAGGCGGCTTCATCAACTCCGGCCAGGTCTGCATCTCGGTGCAGCGGGTCATCGTGGACCGCCGCGTCGAAGCAGACTTCCTGGACGCCCTGGTGCCCAAGGTGGAGGCCATCGCAGTGGGCAACCCGAAGGAAGCCGACACCCGGCTCGGGTCCCTGATCTCCGAAGAGGAAGCGATCCGGGTCCACTCCTCGATCCGCGAGGCCGGGCACTCCGGCGCCAAAGTGCTCACCGGCGGCGACCGCGACGGCGCCGTGGTCACCCCGGCCGTTGTTGCCGGCGTCGACCCCCGCTCCCCGCTGAGCCGCAACGAACTGTTCGGACCCGCCGTCGCCGTTTCCTCGGCAACGGACATCGAGTCAGCCATCGCCATGGCCAACGACAACGACTACGGGCTCGGCGCCGGGATCTTCACCAGCGATGTCGCCGGCAGCATCCGGGCCATGCGCCAGATCGACGCCGGGAACATCCACATCAACTGGACGCCGCTGTGGCGGGCCGACCTGATGCCCTACGGAGGCCTCAAAGGCAGCGGCATCGGCAAGGAAGGTGTCCGCTCCGCAGTGAATGAAATGACCGAAGAAAAAACGGTCATTCTGCACGGACGCCCCTGGTAACCCACCACCGACTTGGAATAAGGCAATGACCACTAACTCACAGACCATCCGGCTCACCACAGCCCAAGCCGTCATCAAATACCTGTCCGTCCAGCACTCCGTTGCGGACGGCGTCAGGCGCCGCCTCGTCCCGGCCGCCCTGGGGATCTTCGGACACGGCAACGTGGCCGGCCTGGGCCAGGCCTTCGACGAACTGGCCGATGACATGCCCTTCATCCAGGGCCGCCACGAGCAGTACATGGCCCACATTTCGACGGCGTTTGCCAAGGCAACCCGCCGCCAGGCCGTCCTGGCCGTGACCGCATCCATTGGCCCCGGCGCCCTGAACCTCGTCACCGCCGCCGGACTGGCAACCGTGAACAGGCTTCCGCTGCTGCTCCTGCCCGGCGACACGTATGCAACGCGGCACCAGGGCCCGGTCCTGCAGCAGCTTGAGCACCCCATCGAGGCTGATGCCACCGTCAACGACGCGTTCCGTCCCGTCTCCCGCTTCTTCGACCGGATCACCCGTCCGGAGCAGCTCCTGACCGCCCTGCCGCAGGCCATGCGCGTGCTGACCAGCCCCACCGATACCGGCGCCGTGGTCATCTCCCTGCCCCAGGACGTGCAGTCCCACGCCTACGACTTCCCGGCCGAGTTCTTCGAACCCCGCGACTGGAAGATCCGCCGGCCGCTGCCGGACCCGGAAGAGGTCGACGACGTCGCCCGGCTTATCCGCTCGGCACGCCGTCCGGTGATCATCGCCGGCGGCGGCATCCACTACTCGGACGCCCACGCTGCCCTTGAAGCGCTGGCCGGCCAGGTGGGAATTCCCGTGGTGGAGACCTTCGGCGGCAAGGGCGCCGTGACCAAGGACGAATGGTGGCAGGTAGGCGGCGTGGGCCTGGAGGGAAACTTCGCCTCCAATACCCTCGTCAAGCAGGCTGACCTGGTCCTGAACATCGGCACCCGGCTCACCGACTTCGCCACCGGTTCGCAGTCCATCTTCGAGAACCCGGACGTCCGTTTCGCGTCCCTGAACATTGTGGACGCCGATACCCGCAAGCAGGGCGCCACCGGGATCCTCGCCGACGCCCGGCTCGGTCTGGAAGCCCTCGCCCAGGCGCTGGAGGGACACAGCACCAGCGAGGCCTGGCAGGACACGGTCCAGGCCGAGAAGGCCGGCTGGGCACCTATCCGGTCCACGTGGCTCGACGCCGATACCGCCTACAACCCTGCAGACCACCCGGACGCGCCCGTCACCGAGGCCGTCCTCACCCAGCCGCAGCTGATCGGGCTGATGCAGGAACACGCGCGCTCCGGCGACACAGTCATCGCCGCTGCCGGCGGGGCCCCCGGCGACCTGCAGAAGGTCTGGGACGCCACAGGCAACCGCAACTGCCACCTGGAATTCGGGTTCTCCTGCATGGGCTACGAAATTGCCGCCGGCATGGGCGTCAGGCTGGCCGAAGGCAACAACGACAACCGGGTGGTCACCTTCATCGGCGACGGCACGTTCCTGATGGCACCCACCGAGATCCTCACCGCCGCGCAGGAGGGGCTCAACGTCACCATCATCGTCTCCGAAAACCACGGCTACCAGGTCATCCACCGCCTGCAGATGAACCGGACGGGCAAGGAATTCGGGAACGAGTTCCGCTACCGCACCACCGGCGGCAGCGTCGCAACTGCCGACGCCCCCAAGGCCCGGCTCGACGGCGGCTACCTCAAAGTGGACCTGCGGCAGATCGCCGAAGGCCTCGGCGCCCTGGCCATCCGCGCCACCTCGGCGGCCGAGGTCCGGGAGGCACTGTCCTCCACCAGGGACACCCAGGGCCCGGTGGTCATCGTGGTACCCACCGTGCCGCACGTTGATCTGCCCGGCGGTGACGTCTGGTGGGACGTTGCCCCCGCGGAAGTCTCTGACCAGGAATGGGTGCGCGCACTACGCACCGACTACGAGAAGGCACGCGGCAGCCAGCGGTGGTTCGGATGAGCCAGGGACCACTGGACGCAGGACAGCTGCGCCGTCGCATCGCCGAGGGCGATGTCACGATCGGCACCTTCGTGGGACTCTCATCGGCGACGGCGGCCGAAGTCTGCGCCGCGGCCGGAGCTGACTGGATACTCATCGACCTCGAACACGGCTCCGGAGGCGAGGACGCGGTCCGCGACGGCGTTATTGCCGCCGGCAGCTACGGCGTCCCCACCATCGTCCGCGTCGAGTCCGGCGACCGTATCCGCATCGGCCGCGTCCTGGACCAGGGTGCCGCGGGAATCATGGTTCCGCGGTTGAACACCGTGGACCAGGCCGCGGAATCGGTCCGGCACATGCTGTATCCGCCCCTCGGGGACCGCGGCGTGGCCACCTACAACCGCTCCTGCCGCTGGGGCATGGACCGCCGGACGCTCACCGAACCGGACCAGGAAACCCTGGGAGTCATCCAGATTGAAACCCTGGAGGCGCTGGAGTCTGTCGAAGACATCGCCGCCCAGGACGGCGTCGACGTCCTCTTCGTCGGACCCCTGGATCTCTCCTACGCCCTGGGGGTCCCGCTGCAGCTGGACAGCAACGTCTTCCAGGAGGCCCTGCAGCGCGTCGTGGCCGCGGCGCAGCTGCACAATAAGGCGGCCGGAATCCTCGCCGTGGACGGCATGGGGGCAGCCAAATATGTCCGCCAGGGCTTCCGGTTCGTGGCCATCGGCTCGGACTCCACCATTATGGCGGCGGCGTTCCGCGACGCTTTCGACACCGCCCGCAACTGACCAACAACCAAAGGAAAGACAAGAACGTGAACGCAGAATCTCGCACCATCGGTGTCGGTCTCATCAGCGTCGGGTGGATGGGAAAGCTCCACTCCCGGGCTTACCAGACCGTCCCGTATGCCTACCCGGAGCTCGGCATTAAGACCAAGCTGGTCATCGCAGCAGATACGGCTCCCGGCCGCGTGGACTATGCCCGCGATGTGCTTGGGTTCGCGGAGGGCACCACCGATTACCACGATGTCCTGAATCACCCGGACGTGGACGTCGTCTCCATCTGCGCCCCCAACTTCCTGCATGCTGAAATCGGCATTGCGGCAGCAAAAGCAGGAAAGCATTTCTGGATCGAAAAGCCTGTTGGACGCGGGTACCAGGAAACCGCCGCCGTGCAGGAAGCCGCAGTGGACGCCGGCGTCGTAACGTCCATCGGCTACAACTACCGCCACGCCCCCGCAGTGGAGCACGCCCGGAAACTGATTGCGGAGGGCCGCCTCGGCCGGATCACCAACGTCCGCGCCGTCTTCTTCTCCGGCTACGCCTCCGAGCCCAACGGCGCCCTGTCCTGGCGCTTCGACCGGAAACTCGCCGGCACCGGCGTGCTGGCCGACCTGTTCAGCCACGCAACGGACCTGTGCCAGTATGTAGTCGGACCCATCGCCGAGGTGACCGCGCTGACCAGCACTGTCTACACGCAGCGGCCCAAACTGGCGATGGGGTCCGGCACGCACTTCGCAGTGATTGAAAACGGTGAAATGGGGGAGGTCGAGAATGAAGACTACGCTGCAGCGCTGGTCCGCTTCGGCCCGTCCGCGGTCGGCGCAGGCGCCGTCGGCACCATCGAGTCGTCCCGCGTCGCCGTGGGCCCCGAGTGCGGTTACCAGATTGAGGTCTACGGCACCGAAGGCTCCCTCAAGTGGGACTTTGAGCGCATGAACGAACTCAAGGTCTGCCTGGGACGCAACAACGAGGAGCAGGGGTACACCACGGTGAACGCCAGCCCGCGCCACGGCGACTACGCATACTTCCAGCCCGGCCCCGGCAACAGCATGGGTTTTGACGACCTCAAGGTGATCGAGGCGAAAAAGTTCCTCGTCGCCGTCGCCGGCGGAGCCCAGGAAAACTCCAACATCCACGATGCCGCGTCCGCCGCCGCGATCGTCAGTGCGGCCGAAGCATCCTCACTCTCCGGCCAGTGGCAGAAGATCGAGGAAATCCACGGCACCACGGCAGCGCGGGGGTAGCGATGACCACAGCATCCGCCCGTCGGCCCACGATCAAGGACGTGGCTGAACGCGCCGGCGTATCCAAGTCCTTGGTCTCCCTCGTCCTGCGCGACTCACCGCGCGTCAGCGACGAACGCCGCCAGCGGGTGCTCCAGGTTGTTGAGGAGATGGGCTATGAGCTGAACCTCGCAGCCCGCTCCCTGGCAACACGGGACAACGGAACCATCGGCGTGCTGGTCAGCGACATGCACAACCCGTGGGCCTTTGACGTGGCTGACGCCGCCCGGACCGTACTCGAGGAAGCCGGACACACAGTCCTCTTCAGCGCGGTCACGGCCGCCGGCAGGGGAGTGGACCAGTCCATCCTCCAGGCCTTCAGGGACCTGCGCGTGGCGGGCCTGCTGGTGGTGGGCACGGTGCCGGACAAGGCTCCGTTCAACCGGGCTGTTTCGGGCGGGGCGGTGGTCTTTGCCGGCGGCGGGCCGGACTACATCGACACCGCGGATGTGGTCCGCAGCGACGATGCCCTCGGCATGAGCATGGTTGTTGAGCACCTGATCGCCCAGGGGCACGAGAAGATCGCGCATCTGGGCGGGCTGGGCGGCTCGGTGGGCCGGGCCCGCGTGGACGGATATTCCGCCGCCATGGAAGAACACGGGCTGGCCCGCCACATCCACGTGGTCGACGCCGACTTCTTCCAGGAGTCCGGCTACGTCGCCGCCCAACGGGCGCTTGGTTCCTCGCGGTCCAGGCACCAGCGCCCCACGGCGCTGGCGTGCATCAACGACCTTGCCGCTTTCGGCGCGATGACTGCTGCCGATGAACGCGGCGTCGAAGTAGCCATCACCGGATACGACAACATCGCGCTGGGCGCCATGCCGCGCCTGGGCCTGACCACCGTTGACCCGGACAGTTCCGGCATCGGCGTCGCCGGGGCGAAAACGCTCCTGCAACGGATCGGGGACAGCGACTTCGCCGGCGGCTTCGTCCACCAGCCGATCGTCCCTCAACTGGTCATACGCAAGTCCAGCCTCCTGGGCCTCTAACCTCCCTCCCATACCGTCACCCCGCAGGCTGCCAAGCCTTGGCGGGAGTGCACCCCCACATCTTCAAGGATGACGATGGCTTCTCTCAGCACACCCCAAATACTCGTGGCTCTCGGCAGCGTGGAGGCCGGACTGGTCGAACCGGAACTGGCTCCGCACCAGCAAATTATCCATAATCCCACCGACGCGGACCTCGCCCGGGCCGATGCCGCCATTGTCCGCGCCGCCTACCGTGTGGACCGGGAACTCCTGGACCGGATGCCCGCCCTGAAGGTCATCGCCAGGACCGGCGTGGGCACCGATCTCGTGGACGTCGCGGAGGCGAACCGCCGCGGCATCCCCGTGGTCATCACGCCCGGGAGCAACACGGCGTCCGTCGCCGAAGGCGTGTTCTCCCACCTGCTGGCACTGGTCAAGAAGCTTTCGACGCTGACGTCGCTGGTCCGGGACGGCCGCTGGGAGGAACGGACGGGGGTGGCCGTCGGTGACCTGGAGGGCTTCACCCTGGGCATCATCGGCTACGGGCGGATTGGGCGCCGCGTGGCCCGGATCGCCGAGGCCTTCGACCTCAAGGTCCTGGCCTTTGATCCGTTCGCAGACGTCCCTGCCGGCATCCGCTGCGGAACTGTCGAGGAATTGCTGGGCCGCAGCGACTTCGTCACCCTGCACGTGCCTTTGACGCCGGAAAACCACAACCTCATCAACGCCGAACGCCTCGCCCTGATGCCCGCCGGGGCCATCCTCATCAACTGCAGCAGGGGCGGACTCGTGGACCTGGACGCCGCCCACCAGGCCCTTCTCTCAGGGCAGCTGGGCGGCCTCGGACTGGACGTCTACGATCCCGAACCGCCAGCCCACCACCCCGTCTTTGACCACGGGAACGTCGTCCTGACACCCCACCTGATGGGGTTCACCCGCCAGGGGATGGCCCACACGGTCCGCGACGCCGCCAAGGGCGCCGTCGACGTCCTCGCCGGACGCTCCCCGGCAGCAGTGGCCGCCCCATGACGAACAGCGGCCGGACCCCCACGAAACTCACTCAAGCTCAATCAACCGCAGGCGGATCATCCGCCGGCGGCAACAGGAAAGGACCCTTACCCATGTCCAGTGAACGACCACTCAAGGTTGCACTCTTCGGATCCGGCCGCATCGGCCAGGTCCATGCCCGGAACATCGCCGACCACCCTGAGCTGGAACTGGCCTGGATCGCCGACCCGTTTATCAAGGGTGCACAGGCCCTCGCCGCCACCACCGGCGCGCAGGCCGTCGAAACCGCCGACGAGGTTTTCGCCAACGCTGACCTGGACGCCATCATCATCGGCTCGCCGACGCCCACCCACGTCGGCCTGATCTCCCGGGCAGCGGCTGCCGGCGTCGCCGCCCTCTGCGAAAAGCCCATCGACCTGGACATCGACAGGGTCCGCGAATGCCGGGACCAGATCCGCGGCACGTCCAGCCCCCTGATGCTCGGCTTCAACCGCCGCTTCGACCCGAACTTCGCCTCGCTCCGCGCACGGGTGGAAGCCGGCGAAATCGGGCGCCTGGAGCAGCTGACCATCATCAGCCGGGACCCCGCTCCGGCGCCGAAGGCCTACATCGAAACGTCCGGCGGGATCTTCCGCGACCAGAGCATCCACGACCTCGACATGGCCCGGTTCTTCGTCCCGGACATCATCGAAGTCTCGGCCACCGGTTCGAACCTGTTCTGCGACTACATCGAAGAGGCCGGTGACTTCGACTCGGTGGTCATCAACCTGCGGGGACGCGGCGGTGAGCAGATCACCATCATCAATTCCCGCCACAGCGCCTACGGCCACGACCAGCGGCTGGAAGCCTTCGGCAGCGAGGGCCTCCTGACCGCCGGCAACATGGCCCCCACCACCGTTCGCAAGTACAGCGCCGCGGGCACCGAAGAGTCCGACGCCTACCTGCCGTTCTTCCTGGAACGCTACGGCCAGGCCTACCGCAATGAGCTGGACAGCTTCGTTAAGGCCATCCGCGGCGGGACCAGCTGCAGCCCGGGCTTCGACGACGGCGTGATGGCCCTCATCCTGGCCAACGCCGCCGAGGAATCCGCCAGGTCAGGCCGCGTCGTCACCATCGGAAAGGAGTAGGGAATGAACAGTCCGCTCCTCGCCGGCAAGGTGGTCCTTGTCAGCGGCGGCACCCAGGGCCTGGGTGCCGGCATTGCCCGCCGGGCGGCAGCCGAAGGTGCCGCCGGAGTGGCCGTGACCGGCCGCAACGCCGACTCGGGCGAAAGTCTCGCCGCCGAGCTGGAGAAGTCCGGCGTCCAGGCCCGGTTCATCAAAACCGATCTGGCCGACGTCGAGCAGGCACGCAACTCCGTGCTGGAAACCATCTCCGTGTTCGGGCAGCTCGACTGCGCCGTCAACGCGGCCGGCCTCACCACCCGCGGAACCATGCTGGACACCACACCGGAACTCTTCGATGCGCACATCGCCATCAACCTGAAGTCGCCGTTCTTCATCATGGCCGAAACGATCAAACACCTCCGGGAACGCGGAGCTCCGGGCAGCATCCTGAACGTCATCTCCATCGCCGAACTCGGGGGCCAGCCCTACCTCGCGCCCTACGTCGCGGCGAAGGCCGGGCTGGCCGGTGCCACCAGGAATGCGGCCCACGCGCACCGCTGGGACAAGATCAGGATCAACGGCCTGGACATCGGCTGGACGGCCACCGAGGGCGAAGAAGAGACCCAGCGGAAATTTCACGGTGCAGGCGACGACTGGCTTGAAAAGGCCAACGCCTCTGTACCGATGGGAAAGCTCGGCCAAGTGGACGAGATCGCCGAATTTGCAGTTTTTCTCCTCTCCAGCAGGAGCGGAGTGGTCACCGGCTCGGTCATTGACTGGGATCAGAACGTACTTGGAGGATCAGATTGAGCATCATCACCAGCCGCCTCGCCGCCGCCCCGATTTCCTGGGGGGTGTGCGAAGTCCCCGGGTGGGGGCACCAGCTTGAAGCAGACCGCGTCCTGTCCGAGATGACCGCGCTGGGCATCACGGCCACCGAATTCGGCCCGGCAGGATTCCTGCCCGAGGAAGCCGCCGCACGGGCCGAGGTGCTGCAGCGGCACAACCTGCAGGCCATCGGCGGATTCTTCCCGATCATCCTGCACGACGCCGCCAAGGACCCGCTCAAAGCGGTGTCGGCGGAACTGGACGCCTACCAGGCGGCAGGGGCCAGCATCATGGTGCTGGCCGCGGAAACCGGCGTCGCCGGCTATGACCAGCGGCACGAGCTCGACGCCGACGGCTGGCACCTGTTCGGCCGGAACCTGGACACCATCGTCAAGGCAGCCGCCGATCAGGGCATCCAGGCAGTGGTGCACCCGCACGTGGGCACCATGATCGAGACGACGTCGGACGTTAACCGCGTCCTGAACGACACCGCGGCGAACCTTTGCCTGGACACCGGCCACCTCCTCATCGGTGGCACGGACCCCGGACAGCTCGCCCGGGACTACGCCGCACGCATCGGCCACACGCACCTCAAAGACGTGCGCAAGGCCGTCGCCGAGCGGGTCCAGAACGGTGAAATCTCCTACACCGACGGCGTCAAGGCCGGGATGTACGTGCCTCTGGGCCAGGGGGACGCCGGAATCGCCGACATCGTCCTGAACCTCCTGGAAGCTGGATATGGCGGATGGTTCACGATGGAACAGGACACCATCCTCGACGCCGCACCGGCAGGCGACGGGCCCGTCCGGGATGTCCGGCAGTCCGTGGCGTTCCTCCGCGACCTGGAAGCCGGGCTCGCCACATGAGCGCGGTGCGCTGGGGCGTCCTCACTACCGCCCGCATCGCGCAGGACAAGTTCCTGCCGGCGATGCGCAAGGCGCGCAACGCCACGGCCTCGGCCATCAGCAGCCCCAACGGCCGCGCCGCCGAGGTCGCTGCCCGCTTCGGCATCCCGGCCGCCTACTCATCCCATGAGGAACTGCTGGCTGACCCGGCCATCGAGGCCGTCTACCTGCCCTTTCCCAACGGCCTGCACGCCGAATGGATCATCGCGGCGGCGGAGGCCGGCAAGGACATCCTGTGCGAGAAGCCATTGGTGGGCAGCCTCGAGGACTACGCCCGCGTCGTCGAGGCCTGCGAACGGAACGGTGTGAGCCTGATGGAGGCGTTTATGTACCGTTTCCACCCCCAGCACCAGAAAGTCCGTGAGTTCATCGACGCCGGCCGGATCGGCCAGATTGTCTCGATGCATGCGCGCTTCCACTTTGTGATGGACCGCGAGCCCGGGGGAGGTCCGGCTGCAGACAGGACTTGAGGGAGGCGCCGTCAACGATGTCGGTTGCTACGCCGTCGACATCATGAACATGGTGATGGGCCGCGCCCCCGTCAGCGTGTACGCCAAGGGAACCAGCCCGGCGGACCCCGTGGAGACCACCGTCGCCGCGATCCTGGATTACGACGGCGTCATCGGAACCCTGGACTGCGGCTTCGAAGGACCCCGCACCAACACGTTCCAGATCATCGGCACCAAAGGACAGATCACGCTCGACAAGGCGTTTGACCCGGACCCCGGGGACCCGGCACGCGTGACCGTTTCGCTCCGGGACGGCAGCACCGAGGTCTTCGATGTGATCGAGGACCCGTTCAAGGTCGAAATTGAACGGTTCAGCATCTGGGCCCGCAGCGCCGGGCAGGAAGTTGTCCACCAGGAACTGACCGAACAGAACCTCGCCGTCCGGCTCGCCATCCATGAATCCCTCGCCGCAGGACTCCCACGGAACGTCGAACCCGTGCACTCCGTGGAACACCACTTACTACAGGAGCAGTAACCATGACCGTCATCAACCACTTCATCAGCGGATCCGAGGCCGCAGGGTCCGGAACCGACACCAAGCCCGTCTACAACCCCGCCACCGGCGCCGTCACCGCAGAACTGCGGCTGGCCAACCGCGCGGACCTTGACGCCACCGTCGCGGCGGCCAAGGCCGCCGCCGTCATCCTGGGGCGACATTTCCCTGGCCAAGCGCACCGCGGTGCTGTTCAAGTTCCGCGAACTCGTCGCCGCCCACGTGGATGACCTCGCCGAGCTGATCACCGCCGAGCACGGCAAGGTCCTCTCGGATGCGAAGGGCGAGATCGGCCGCGGCCTGGAGGTCATCGAGTTCGCCTGCGGCATCCCGCAGCTGCTCAAGGGCGAATACTCCGACCAGGTCTCCACCGGGATCGACGTGTTCTCCTTCCGGGAGCCGATCGGCGTCGTCGCCGGCATCACCCCGTTCAACTTCCCCGTCATGGTGCCGCTGTGGATGGCCCCGATGGCGATCGCCACCGGCAACGCCTTCATCCTCAAGCCCTCCCACCGGGTCCCGTCCGCAGCCATGCTGCTGGCCGAGCTCTTCAAGCAGGCGGGGCTGCCCGACGGCGTGTTCCAGGTCCTGCACGGTGACCGTGAAGTGGTCTCCGGCCTGCTGACCCACCCGGACGTCGACGGCATCTCCTTCGTCGGGTCCACCCCGGTGGCCAAGCACATCAACGAAGTGGCAACGGCGCACGGCAAGCGGGTCCAGGCCCTGGGCGGGGCGAAGAACCACGCCATCGTGCTGCCCGACGCCGACCTGGACAACGCCGCCGACCACCTCGCCGCCGCCGCGTTCGGCTCCGCCGGCCAGCGCTGCATGGCCATCTCCGTCGCCGTTGCCGTCGGTGACGCCGCCGATCTGCTGGTGAAGAAGGTCGAGGAGCGCGCCGTGGCCGTCCGGGTCAAGAACGGCACCGAACCCGACGCCGACATGGGCCCGGTCATCAGCGCGGACTCCAGGAACTTCATCGTCAAGACCATTGCGCGAGGCGGAAGCCGCGGGCGCCGCGATGGTGGTGGACGGCCGCGACCTGGTGGTCCCCGGCCACGAGGAAGGCTTCTGGGTCGGCCCCACGGTCATCGACCACGTGAAGACCGAAATGAGCGCGTACACCGAGGAGATCTTCGGTCCGGTCCTCGTGGTGGTCCGGGTCGAGGACCTCGACGCCGGAATCGCCCTCATCAACGCCAACCCCTACGGCAACGGCACGGCCATCTTCACCTCCTCCGGCGCTGCTGCCCGGAAGTTCCAGCGCTCCGTGGATGTCGGCATGATCGGCATCAACGTGCCGCTGCCCGTACCGGTTGCCTACTACTCCTTCGGCGGCTGGAAGGCGTCCCTGTTCGGCGACAAGCACATCTACGGACCCGAAGGCGTCTCCTTCTACACCCGCGGCAAGGTGGTCACCTCACGCTGGCCCGAGGCAAGCCACGCCTCAGGCGCTTCGTACAACTTCCCGTCCAACTAGAGGAACGTCGGGTTTCGGCAGGCTCAACCACCGGTGGTTGAGCCTGCCAGCCTCCGGTATTTCGCCAGCCGTTGCGGAAGCAGATTACTTATCCCGGCGTTGGACAGGGCTGCCAGTTCGTATTCGATGGCCTGGCCCATGCGCAGGCAGAACGCCTTCGGCTCGAGGGACGCGTCGCCGCGCTCGTCCACGATGTGTTCAACCAGGCCGTTGGCGTAGAGGGAGGCGACGTTGACGCCTTGGGCTTCGGACATCGACGGTGCGTGATCGGTGGTCCGGTGGACGATGGCGCTGGCGCCCTCCGGAGGCAACGGTGAAAGCCACGCGTGCTGGGCGGCGATGGTGCGGTCCGCAGGCAGGAGCGCCAGTGCCCCGCCGCCTGTGCCCTGGCCCATCAGCACGGACAGGGTGGGCGAGTTCAGGCCAATGAGGTCGTGCAGGGACCGGGCGATTTCTCCCGCGAGCCCTCCTTCCTCGGCCTCCTTGGAGAGAGCCGCGCCGCTGGTGTCGATGACGGTGAGCAGGGGCAGCCCGAGTTCCTCGGCCAGCCTCATGCCGCGGCGGGCCTCGCGGAGGGAGGCCGGCCCCATTGCCGTCTGCTGGGATGGCCGGGGCCGGGTGTGGCCGATGACCACGCAGGATTCCTGGCCGAAGCGGGCCAGGGCCAGCTGGAGGCCGGGGTCTTTTTCGCCCTGCCCGGTGCCGTTGAGGGGCAGCACGTCCCTGGCGCCGTAGGCGAGGAGTTGGCGCAGGTCCGGCCGTTTCGGATTGCGGGAAATGAGGATGGATTCCCAGGCGCCGGCGTCGGACGGCCTGACCGAAAGGGTCCTCGGCGGCTCAAGCCTGGGGTGCGGTCCGGTGACCAGGATGCTCAGTGCGCGGTCAACGACGTCGGACAGTTGCGACGGCGGGACCACCGCGTCGATGAGGCCCTTGTCGAAGAGGTTCTCGGCGACCTGGACGTTTTCGGGGAAGGGTGTGCCGTTGATGGCCTCGTAGACGCGGGGGCCGAGGAAGCCCAGCAGCGCGCCGGGTTCCGCGACGGTGATGTGGCCGAGGGATCCCCACGATGCCATGACCCCGCCGGTGGTGGGGTGCCGCAGGTAGACCAGGTAGGGCAGCCCGGCCTGGCGGTGGGCGCGGACGGCCGCGCTGATTTTGACCATGGACAGGAAGGCGATGGTTCCTTCCTGCATGCGGGTGCCTCCCGATGCCGGTCCTGCCAGGAGCGGCAGGCCCTCCCGGGTTGCCCGTTCGACGGCGGTGACGATCCGTTCGGCTGCGGCGAGGCCAATGGAGCCGGCGAGGAAGCGGAATTCGCTGACGATGACAGCCACGCGGCGGCCGCGGATGAGGCCTTCGCCGGTGAGGACGGATTCGTCCACACCGGATTTTGCCCGGGCGGCCGCCAGTTCCTGGCTGTATTCGGGACCCGGATCGGGGTCCACCACCGGCGCATCCCAGCTCCGGTACGTGCCCGGATCGATCACCGCGGTGATGAGTTCAGTAGCGTCCAGGTGCTTGGCTTTCTGCTCGGTCAGCATGGTCAGCGCCCTTCCTGTGCCGCGGCGGCGTGCCGGCACGTGGCACCAACCCGAGCCACTGCCGGATCTGTTCGCCGTCCTGGTCAAGCAGCGGCGGTGCGGTGTGGGTTGTCAGGGTCGTTTCCGCGGTGTCGGCAGCGCTGAAGAACCGCAGCGGCGGGCCGGGCAGGCTCACGGTGCCGAGGATCTTATGGTCAACATCGATCACCAGCCCCTGGGAGTGGACCTGCTCCCAGGCGTAGACCTCGTCCAGGGTGCGGACCTTGCCGGCCGGGATGCCGGCGTCGTTGAGCTTGGCGAGCAGCGGCTCGGCCTCGTATCCGGAGAAGGCCCGCTCCACCACTTCGATGACGAGTCCGCGGTTGCGGACCCGGTCCGCGTTGGACGCGAATTCCGGACGTGCGGCGTCGATTCCGAACGTGGACGCGAACGAGCGCCAGAGCTTCTCGCTTCCCACGCTGATCTGCACCTGGCCCTGCCGGCAGCGGAACAGGCCGTAGGGGGCGATGGAGGGGTGGTGGTTGCCCTGCGCCTTCGGGATCTCGCCGGCCACCGTCGTCCTGGTGCCTTGGAAGGCATGCACCCCAATGAGCGCCGCGAGCAGTGAGGTCCGGACAATCTGTCCCTGCCCGGTGCGTTCACGCTGCAGCAGGGCAGCGAGCGTGCCGAACGCCCCGTACATGCCGGACAGCAGATCGGCGATGGGAACCCCCACCCGCTGGGGGTCGTCCGGTCCGGAGCCCGGTCAGGGACATCAGCCCGGCCTCGCCCTGCAGGATCTGGTCGTAGCCGCTGCGCCGGGATTCCGGGCCGTCGTGCCCGAAACCGGTGATGGACAGGATGACCAGTCCCGGGTTGATCGCGTGCATTTCCGCTGGCGAGAAGCCGAGCCGGTCCAGGACGCCGGGACGGAAGTTTTCGATCACGACGTCGGCGCGTTCCAGCAGTTCGCGCAGTACCGTCCGGCCGTCGTCGTCTTTCAGGTCCAGGGCGATGGATTCCTTGTTGCGGTTGCAGGACAGGAAGTAGGTGGCCTGCGGATCGTCTTCGGGACCGACGAAGGGCGGACCCCAGCCGCGGGTGTCGTCTCCCGTGCCGGGGTTTTCGACCTTGATGACCCGGGCGCCGAGATCGGCCAGCATCATGCCGGCGTGCGGACCGGCGAGGGCGCGGCTCAGGTCAACCACGAGGTACCCCGACAGCGGGCCGTCGGTCTGGATGGTCGGTTCGGTGCTCATAGCGGTAATCCTCTGTTAGCGGTGTGGGGCGCGGGCTGAAAGTGGCGGGCTACATCCAGCCCGGAACCACCATGACGAGCCAGGCGATCGCGGGTCCTACAGCGACGACGATGCCGCTGTAGGCCAGAATCTGTTTGTAGAACTTGTCCTTGTCCACGTCCTCGGGCGCGTTGGCGAGTACCAGGGCGCCGTTGGTGGAGAAGGGGGACACGTCCACGATCGTGGAGGCGACGGCGAGGGCGGCGATGACGCCGACGGCCCCGATCTCTCCGCTGGCCAGGAACGGCACGGCCAGCGGGATGAGGGCGGCCAGGATGGCGGTGGAGGAGGCGAAGGCGGAAACCACGGCGCCGATGTAGCAGATCAACAGGGCGGCCAGAAGGGGCATGCCCAGCTGGGTCACGCCGTCCGATACGAACTTGATGGTTCCGGCTTCTTCCAGGACGCCCACGAAAGTGAGCATGCCGCAGATGAGCAGGACGGTGGACCAGCTGATCTTGTTCACGGCGCCCTTTTGGGCCGCGGGGGACACGAGGGCCAGGACGATGGCAATGGTGATGGAGACGAAGCCAACATCAACTTTGAAGCCGAGGGAGATGACGGCGAGGGCGATCAGGCCCGCGATCGTTACCAGCTGTGGAACTGAGGCCCGGGCACCGTTGTGTTCCTGCCCGCCTGCCGTGGAGGAACCGGCTGAAGAACCCTCGGCGGAGCCGCCCGAGGTGCCCTTCGACGAGACGCCGGCAGAGGAAATGTCAGATCCGGAGCCTTGCAGGGTGACGCCGGCAGCTCGGGCGCCCAGGCTGACCGACATCCGCTTCGTGGCAGCCTGCTCCACCAGGCGCCCGCCCTTGGTGGAGAGCAGTTTGCTCCCGCCGAGGACGATGAACAGAACCAGGGCGATGGCGAGGTTGAAGAAGAAGCTGGCCAGGAAGATCGCCATGGGACTGGCTTCCAGCTCCGTCTTGGCGAGGATGCCGTTGACAGTGACGCCGTAAACGGCGATAGGGGAGAAGCCGCCCGCCTGGGCGCCGTGCACCACCATCATGCCCATCATGAGCGGGTTGATCTTGTGCTTGGCGGCAAAGCTCAGCGCGATGGGCGCAATGATGGCGACGGCGGCCGGGGAGAGTGCGCCCACGGCCGTGATCACCGCGGTAATGGCGAACATGACCCAGGGGATGAGGGCTACACGGCTGCCCACCAGGCGGACGGCGCCTCTGACTAAGAGGTCAATGGTGCCGTTGTTCTGCGCAATGGCGAACAGGTAGGTGACCCCGACGATGGTCAGGAACAGGCCACCCGGGAAGTTGGCGAGGATGTCAGCGGTGGACATCCCCAGCACGACGGTGCCCAGCAGGAATGCTCCCGCGAAGGCCAGGGCCCCCATGTTGAGGGGCAGCACCGTGGCCAGCAGGAACATCGCAGCCAGGATGATGATGGACAGGACGGGAGCGGACATCTTTGTGCCTCCGGATTGGAATGGTTGTGAAGTGGCTCACTGGCCTAGCCTCCTAGACAGTAGGTGTCTTTGTCAATAGTCATCAAGTACTCTTAGCTCTGAGGCTCTTTGCGAAAGGAAGCGCGTGCAGAAACGGTCAGCAGCACAACAGATTTCCCGCGTTTCGCGGCCGCGGCTCTATGAGCAGCTCGTGGAGCAGCTCATGGACTACATCGCGGCTGCCCAGCTGGCACCCGGGGATACGTTGCCGGCCGAGCGTGAACTTGCCGAACGCCTGGGCGTATCGCGGGCTACGCTCGCCCAGGCCCTGGTGGCGCTGGAAGTGCTCGGCGTCATCGACGTCCAGCACGGCACCGGTGCGGTGCTGGTCTACCGTCCGAATGTTCCGTCTGTCATCAAGGGCCTGCGTGAGCACAGCAGCCGCCTGCCCGAGATCGTGGAGGCCCGGAGCACTCTTGAGGTGAAGCTGGCCGAGCTGGCCGCGGCCAGGCGTACCGCCGAGGACATGAAGGCCATCGACAAAGCGCTCGACGCGATGGCTGAGGAGGTTGCCTCCGGGGCGCGCGGCGCGCACGGCGACGAGCTGTTCCACCAGGCCGTGACCGCGGCAGCGCACTCCGCCGTCCTGGCCCAGCTGATGGCGTTCATCGCCGGAATGGTCCTGGAAACCCGCCTCGAATCCCTCGGACAGCCGGGCCGCCCTGAGCAGTCCCTCGCCTCACACCGCAAGATCGCCGACGCCATCAGGGCCCAGGATTCCGCCGCTGCTGCTGCGGCAATGCTGGAGCACATTGACCTTGTCTCCGACGTGGCCCTGCTCAAGAACGGCTGAGTCCTTCACGAGGGCCGCTGCTGCACGTTGGCAATCGACCTTCGGATTGCCGTGATGCGCACGTCCCGCCGGCTGCGCATCGAGGCAACAGGGGATGTCATCACGCCGGGCCAGTACACGGTGCTGGCGCATGTCCGCAACGGCGCCCTGACCCTCCGTGAACTGGCAGAACGTGAGCACGTGCAGGCGCCGTCCATGACGCGGATAGTCAATGCACTCACGGAACACGGTTTTGTGTCGCGCGAAGCCCATCCCAAGGACGGCCGCCAAATCCACGTACGGATCACTCCGGCGGGCGAGGCCGTCCTCGACGAAGCCCGCAGCCAGCGGACAGCCTGGCTGGCCCAGCGGGTGGCCGGACTCAGCGAGGAGGACCGACTGACGCTGAGCCGGGCCGCGCACATCATGCAGGAGTTGGGCGCCCGATGAGCGCCATGTTCCGCGCACTCGAGAACCGCAACTACAGGCTGTGGGCCGGCGGGGCGCTTGTTTCCAATATCGGAACGTGGATGCAGCGGATCGCGCAGGACTGGCTGGTGCTGACCGTCCTCACCGACCATTCCGGAACCGCCGTGGGCATCACCACCGGACTGCAGTTCCTTCCCATGCTGCTGCTGGGTCCCTACGCGGGAGTGCTCGCTGACCGCTACCGGAAACGCGTGATCCTGCTCTGGACGCAGACGGCCATGGGCTTGGTCGGCCTGGCGGTTGGGCTGCTGGTGGTCTCCGGGTCGGCGCAGCTGTGGCAGGTCTATATTGCGGCACTGTGCCTGGGGCTGGCCAGTGCTGTTGACGGTCCGGCGCGCCAGGCCTTCGTCGCCGAACTGGTGGGTCAGGAACACCTCTCCAATGCAGTCTCATTGAACTCTGCGTCGTTCAATACCGCCCGGCTCACCGGACCCGCCATCGCCGGCCTGCTGATTGCCTGGATCGGCACCGGCCCCGTGTTTCTCCTCAACGCCGCCAGCTTTGCCGCGGTCCTGCTCTCGTTGTGGCGGATCCGCACCTCTGAGCTGGCCCCCTCCGTGCCGGCGACTCGCGGCAAGCACCAGGTCGTCGAAGGACTGGCCTACGTCCGCCGCCGTCCGGATCTGACCCTCATCCTCGTGATGGTGGGGATCCTGGGAGCGTTCGGGATGAACTTCCCCATTACCAATGCGCTGATGGCCACGGCGGAATTCGGCATGGGCCCGGGTGAATTCGGGCTCCTGGGGTCCATCATGGCTGTGGGGACCCTGGCCGGTGCCCTGCTCGCAGCCCGGAGATCGGGGCCGCGGCTTCGCCTCCTTCTGGGCGGGGCGCTCGCGCTGGGCATCTTCACGCTGGTGGGCAGCGTGTCGCCGTCGTTCTGGCTGTACGCCGCCGTCCTTGTGCCCGTGGGCCTGGCGTCAATCACTTTCCTCAACAGCTGCAACACCAGCATCCAGCTCTCGGTGAATCCCCAGTTCCGGGGGCGCGTCCTGGCGCTGTACTTAGCTGTCCTCCAAGGCGGGACCGCATTGGGGGCGCCGCTGATGGGGTGGATCGGTACGGAATTTGGCGCGCGCTGGGCGGTGGCTGTCGGCGGCGCAATCGTCCTGCTGACCGGCATCGTGGCCATCATCGTGGTCAGCCGGAGCAGCAGGCTGTCCTTTCAGGAACAGCTTGGGACGGTCTTCGTTCGGAAGCGCTCACGCAAGTGGCGGGCCCAGGGCCCGGAAGCCGCCGGTCAGGCCGAGGGCATCTAACGCGGCAGGCAGCGCACGGAAACGGACGACGGCGGGAACTTTCCCGCCGTCGTCCTGATGCTGGGCGGCCTGATGCTGGGCATTGCTGTTGGAACGGGACCGCTTCAGCTGCTCACAATTCCTGAAGGCTCACCGTGGAATCCTGTAGACGCCCGTCGGTCTCAACTCCCGTCTGTGGCCTCCTGCGCAGCGATAGCTTAGGCGTGGCGGCAACGAGGAGGGCTGCCACGGCCACCGCGGCGCTCAGGATCAGGCCCGGGCGGTACTGTTCCAGCATCGCGGCCGCATCGACGGCGGCACCTGCTTCGGGCGCGTTGCCGTGACCGCTCACCATTGCCGTGGTGACGGCCAGTACCAGGGCGGCGCCGACTTGGGTGCTGGTCTGGATCAGGCCTGCGGCCAGGCCTTGCTCGGAATCCCGGATGCCGGTGGTGGCCTGGACGTTGATGGAGGGGAAGGCCAGCGCGAAGCCGACCCCCAGCAGCAGGACGGACGGCAGAATGTCGGTCACGTAATTGGGCGAGGTGCCAACGCGAAGGAACAGCACGTATCCGAGTGTCAACGACGCCAGTCCCGTCAGGATCAGCCGCGGGGCGCCGAATCTCTCGATGAGCCGGTCTGCGAAGGGTGCGCTCGAGGCGACAAGCAGGCCGGTCGGGAGCAGCGCCAGTGCCATGCCAAGGGGACTCCATCCCAGCACGGACTGCAGGTAGAGCGTCAGGATGAACTGAAAACTCAGGTAGGAACCGAACAGCCCCACAGCACTGAGGTTGGCCCGGGCAACCCAGCCTTCCTTGAGGATGCTGAACCGGATCAGAGGGTGCTTGACGCGGGTTTCGATCACGGCGAACGCTGCCAGCACCGCGGTGGAGGCCACGAATCCGGCGATAGTTGCCACAGATCCCCAGCCGTTCCCCGGCGCCGATACCAGCGTGTACACCAGCCCCAGCATGCCGCCCGCGAGCGTGATGGCGCCCCAGACGTCATGCCCGCTCTCTTGCTCCCCGTCTGCGGCCTTGCCTGCCGCTCCGTCCCGGGGGATGTACTTCAGGCCAAGGATCACGACGGCGACTGCCACCGGAACGGAGACCAGGAAGGTCCAGCGCCAGCTCAGGGCCGTCATGAGGCCTCCGACGACCAGGCCGAGGGAGAAGCCGCTGGCGCCGAACGTGGTGAAGATGGACAAGGCGCGGTTGCGTTCGCGCCCTTCCGCGAAGTTGGTGGTGATGATCGAGAAGGCAGCGGGAGCCGTGAATGCGGCGGCCAGGCCCTTGACGAAACGGGTGGCGATCAGCAGGGCCGGGTCATCCACCAGCCCGCCGAGCAGGGATGCTGCGGCGAAAACGCTGAGCGCAATCAGGAAGATGCGCCGCCGGCCGAGCAGGTCCGCCATCCGTCCGCCCAGCAGGAGCAGGCTTCCGTAACCGAGCACGTAGGCGGAGACGATCCACTGGAGGGATTCGGTTCCGAGATGGAGTTCGTTGCCGATCGAGGGCAGGGCCACGCCGACCATTGATACGTCCAGCGCGTCGAGTGCCAGAACGGTGCACAGGACCAGGAGGAGCATCCATTGTGCACGGGTCCAACGCACAGCCGTCAAGCCGGTCTCCGGCTGATCTTTCGAGGGTGGAAGTTGAAGTCATGGGAACAACATATATGACGCGTCATTGAATGACAAGGAATATTATGACGTGGACTTTTAATTGGTCATGAACTAGAATCGCTGCATGGCAACACCGCAGGACCGCCAGTTGGTTGAGCAATGGCGCAGCATCCAGACCACGTACTTCCATACTGCGGGGGCGCTGGAGCGTGCGCTGGAATCGAAGTTCAGCATCGGCCTGACGGAGTTTGAAATCCTGGACCTGGTGGCCGAAAGCACCGACGCGGCCTGCCGCATGAAGCAACTCGGTGAGCGCACGCCCATGACCCAGAGCGCCATGTCCAAGGTGGTGGACCGGCTCGACAAAGCCGGACTGATTTCCCGCCAGTCCTGCGAAGATGACCGGCGCTCACTGTTCCTGGAACTCACCGACGCCGGCCGCGCGCTCCACCGGAAGGCCGCCGTCGAACACCGCGCGCTGCTCAGGGAAAACCTGGCCAAGGACTAACCGCCAGCCCTGCCGCCTTGGCCGGGAGACCGACTCCCGCAATCTAGACTGCACGCATGTCCCAAACTGAACGAACCGTCACAGACCTGTCCTTCGAGGCTGCCTACGACGCCGCACAAAAGAGCCTCCGAGAGGGCGGCATCCCGATCGGTGCTGCCTTGGCCCGCGGCGGGGTGGTCATTGCCAGCGGCCACAACCAGCGTGTCCAGCACGGCGATCCAATCGCCCACGGCGAGATGTCTGCGTTGCGGGCTGCCGGACGACAGACGAGCTACCGGGACACAACCCTGTACACCACCTTGGCGCCGTGTGCGATGTGTACCGGGACCATCATCCAGTTCAAGATTCCGCGCGTGGTGGTGGGCGAGGCCGAGACGTTCCCCGGCGAATTCGAACTTCTCCGCTCACGCGGCGTCGAAGTGGTGGTGTTGGATGATGACCGATGCGTTGAGATGATGCGGACCTTCCAGGACGAACACCCTGAACTATGGGCAGAAGACATCGCCGAGTAGCTGGTGCGGACCGAGCGTTGGCCTCTCCGCGGCCCTAGGCCATACAGGGCCATGCACCCTGGAAACTTGGTCCGCCAACCGAAAAGCTGCCACTGCCTTTGGATTCGCTTCCATATTTTGCGGCCGCCTGCCTCGATAGCATGAGGTGACCGGACAGAGCCGTCCGGCCAGATCGACGCAGAAGGAAGCCCATGGCAGCGGTTACGGTGGACGATATCCTCTCGGATCTCCCCCTGGGTTTCGCAAGCCTCATCCTCCGGCCTGCCCCGGCGAGTGCTGTGATCGAACGGTTCCTGATAGTGGATGCGGATGATGAAACGTCCGACGGCGGCGCAGCCTTTGTGCTGCTGATCGGCGTCCGCGGCCGCTCGGCTTTGCCCGCGCTGCGGCGGCTCCTGAAGAACGCTCCGCCGGTGGTCGCCGTCAAGGGAAGACGTGAAGAACTCGCCGAGGCCGAGGAACTGCTCCGCGATGCCGGCACGGGCCTGCTCCTGGTGGATCCGGGGGCTGACTGGGACCGGCTGCTGTCCATCGCCAAGGACCGCATCCAGCCGCGCAGCTACCAGAGCGAAGTTCTGACGCTGCTGGAAGAAGACCTGTTTGCCATTGCCCAGACCACCGCCAGGCTCACTTCCAGCCACGTGCTCATCGAAGATGCCGCCAACAAAGTGCTGGCATACTCCACCGTTTCGAACGACATCGACGAGCTGCGCAAGGCCTCCATCCTGGCCCGGCGTGGTCCGCGTAAATACGAGCTGCTGCTGAAGGACCTGGGCGCCTACCGTGAACTGCACAGGACCCGGCTGCCCGTGCGGGTACCGGCCCGGCCCCAGGACGGGCTGCGCGAACGCGTGGCCATCACACTGTTCGCCGGCGACCGGATCATGGGCTACATCTGGCTGCAGGAAACCGGGGACGGCTTCGGCCCGGACGTTGATTATGTGCTGAAAGGATCTGCTGCACGGGCCTCCGCCGAGCTGATCCGTCACCGCAACCAGCAATCTGTGCACATGCGCGAGGACCGCATTGTGCGGATCCTGTCAGGTTCGGCGGAAGCCGCGGCCAGTGCCCACAGCGAGAAGATCTCCGCAGAGCGCCCGGCCGCACTGATCCTGATAGGAATGCCCGATTCCGAAGCCCAAGCCGACGACGCAGCACTGAAGCACGGCGAACTCGCCAATCTGGCGTCCATCCACGCTGCCGCCTACAAAGCGTCCGCCGTCGTCGGCCAGTTCAAGGGCGACACGGCCGTCATTGTCCCTGGCCTGCAGTCAACCTCAGCGGAGCCCGGGCTGCGGAGCCTGGCCGAGTCCATCGTCCGGGATGCCGGCAAGCACCTCGGCATCAGCCCGTTCGCAGCGGTGGGTCCGGTAGCCCCGGATCTGCTGTCCCTGCACTCAACCACCCGTATCACCGAGGCCCTGTTGAGGTGTGTGGGCATGTCTCCAAACAGGGGAGTTGCCACGATCGACGACTTCGAGGGAGAGATCCTCTTCCGCGAGGCGGTGCAGAATTTCATGTCCTCCACGTTCCGCCACCGCAGTCTTTCCGCGCTACTGCGGCAGGACGGCGAACTCGCGGAAACCCTGCACGCGTACTTCGAGGCCTCACTCGATGTCGCCGAGTGCGCCCGCAGGATGGGGCTGCATAAGAACACCGTCTATTACCGGATCAGCAAGGCCTCCCGGGCGACTGGCCTGGACTTCGGCAACCCCCGGGACTCGCTGGTGGCCCTGCTCCATATCCAGGAATGGGCCAGCACACGCAAAGAACAAATGGGCAGGAAATGACCACAGCACTCAAGGCACCGCCGCTGGAGCCGATACTGGACGACATCGTCCGCAGCCACAGGCCACAGCGGGAAACGGGCTCAGTCCCGGCCAACATCCCCTTCCTTGCAGCGGTACCCTTCAACAGGTTCGGGATCGCCGTTGCCACCGCTTCCGGTGAGGTGTTCAGTTCCGGCGACGCCGACGTCCCGTTTTCCATCCAGAGCATCTCCAAGGTGTTCACCCTGGCAATGGCGCTTCGAGCCGACAGCTCAGGAGCACTGTGGTCCCGCGTGCTGCGCGAACCGTCCGGCACCTCGTTCAACTCCCTGGTCCAGCTGGAAGTGGAACACGGCATCCCGCGGAACCCGTTCATCAACGCCGGCGCCCTGGTGGTCACCGACCACCTGATGGAAGAAACGCCCGACGCCGCCACCCGGCTTCTGCGGTTCCTCACCGCCCAGGCGGACAGCACAGGTCCCTTCATCGATGAGGCCGCCGCAGCCAGCGAGCTATCCAGCAGCAGCCGAAACCTGGCGTTGGCGCACTTCCTGAAGGGCTTCGGCAACCTGAGGCAGGCCGCGGAATCAGTGGTGGAAAACTACGTCCGCCAATGCTCCATCATGATGACCTGCTCTGAACTCGCCAAAGCCGGACTTTTCCTCGCCCGGGACGGCCAGGGAGCGCTCGGAACAGTGCTGACCCCCAGCGAAGCGAAACGCATCGGCTCCATCATGCTGACGTGCGGGATGTACGACGCAGCAGGAGAGTTCGCCTACCGCGTGGGCCTTCCAGGAAAGAGCGGTGTGGGCGGCGGGATTTTGGTCATCGTTCCAGGTGTCTGTGCCATCTGCGTCTGGAGCCCGCGGCTGGACGCCAAAGGGAACTCCCTTGCCGGTACTGCCGCCCTCGCCGATCTTTCCGACCGCACCGGCTGGTCCGTTTTCTAGCCCCCGGGCCGCACATCCCCGCAACTACTTTCCCCACCCAAGCAGGATCTTCTCCGTATCGAAAGGATCACCCATGCCCATCAACCCCAATGACGAGGTTGTACTGAACCAGGCCGACGGCGGCCACGCGCACGCCTCCGAGTCCGCGCTGCACGCGGAGGACAAGGGCTACCACAAGAACCTCAAGCCCCGGCAGATCCAGATGATCGCGATCGGCGGCGCGATCGGCACCGGCCTGTTCCTCGGCGCCGGCGGCCGCCTCAACGCCGCAGGACCCTCGCTGGTCATCGCCTACGCGGTCTGCGGCTTCTTCGCCTTCCTCATCCTCCGGGCCCTGGGCGAACTGGTGCTGCACCGGCCCTCGTCGGGCTCGTTTGTCTCCTACGCCCGGGAATTCTTCGGCGAGAAGGCCGCGTTCGTTTCCGGCTGGTTCTACTGGATCAACTGGGCCACCACCACCATCGTGGACATCACCGCCGCCGCCCTGTACATGAACTTCTTCGGCAACTACATCCCCTGGATGGCCGCGGTCCCGCAGTGGGCGTGGGCCCTGATCGCCCTGCTGGTGGTCCTCGCCCTGAACCTCGTCTCCGTGAAGGTCTTCGGCGAGATGGAATTCTGGTTCGCCCTGATCAAGGTCGCCGCGCTGGTGGTCTTCCTCGTGGTGGGCACCTACTTCGTCATCTTCGGCACCCCCGTGGACGGCCAGCAGGTTGGGCTCAGCCTCCTCTCGGACAACGGCGGCGTCTTCCCCAACGGCCTGCTCCCCATGATCATCCTGATGCAGGGCGTCCTGTTCGCCTACGCCTCCATCGAACTCGTCGGCACCGCCGCCGGCGAAACCGAAAACCCGGAAAAGATCATGCCCAAGGCCATCAACTCGGTCGTCTTCCGCATCGCCGTCTTCTACGTCGGCTCCGTCATCCTGCTCGCCCTGCTGCTGCCGTACACCTCCTACGAGAAGGGCGTCAGCCCGTTCGTGACCTTCTTCGGCTCCATCGGCATCCAGGGCGTGGACGTCATCATGAACCTCGTGGTCCTCACCGCCGCGCTCTCCTCCCTCAACGCCGGCCTCTACTCCACCGGCCGCATCCTGCGCTCCATGTCCGTAAACGGCTCCGCCCCGAAGTTCGCGGGCCGGATGAACAAAGCCGGCGTCCCCTACGGCGGCATCGCCATCACCGCCGGCGTATCCCTCCTCGGCGTCCCGCTGAACTACCTCGTGCCCGCCCAGGCCTTCGAAATCGTCCTCAACGTCGCCTCCGTAGGCATCATCATGACCTGGGCAACCATCGTGCTCTGCCAGATCCAGCTCAAACGCTGGGCCGACAAAGGCTGGCTCAAACGCCCCTCCTTCCGGATGTTCGGCGCCCCCTACACCGGCTACCTCTCCCTCCTCTTCCTCGTCAGCGTCCTGGTCATGGTCTTCATCGAATCCCCGCTCACCATGCTGGTCACAGCCATCGCCTCGGTCCTGATGGTGTTCGGCTGGTACGCCTGCCGCCACCGCATCCGCGAAATCGCCGAAGCCCGCGACGGCTTCACCGGCACCGCCCCGGTGGTCGCCAACCCACCCGCGGAGACCTTCAGATAAACCCCGCACCATCCACTGCAAACGCCAAACCAGTCCCAACAGCCAAAGAAAGCCCATGACAACGGAAACCGAAGCAAACCTGACCGCATCCCACACCCTGCCCACCGCCGTCGTGACTCCCGGGTCAAAACCCACGGCAGGCCAGCCATTCGGACGTGCCCCAGGCCGGTACCGGCCAAGCACTGAAATCAGCCGGGCACGTCATTGTTGATTCGCTGGTAGCCCACGGTGTGGAGCGCACGTACGTGGTTCCCGGCGAGAGCTTCCTCGATGTGCTGGACGGTCTGCACAAATCGGACATTGAAACCATCGTCTGCCGGCACGAGGGTGGCGCCGCCTATATGGCCGAGGCTGACGGGAAGATGCACCAGCGTCCGGGCATCGCGATGGTGACCCGGGGGCCCGGCGCGGCCAACGCGCATGTGGGGCTGCACACCGCATGGCAGGACTCCACCCCCATGCTGCTGTTCGTCGGCCTGATCCCCTTCGCGCACCGGGACCGCGAGGCGTTCCAGGAGTTCGACATCAAGGCCTGGTTCGATACGGGAGCGAAGCGCGTGATGGTCCTTGACCATGCGGAGCGGGCGTCCGAGATCGTCGCGGAGGCCATGTTTGCGGCCATGAGCGGGCGGCCGGGCCCGGTGGTGGTGGGCCTGCCGGAGGACATCATCCGGCAGCAGATAGACCCGGCGCTGCACCCCGCCATTCCCGTGGCGGCCGGCGGCATGAGCAGCACCGACGCCGCCGCCCTGGAGACTGCGCTGGCAGAGTCCAGCAAGCCCCTCTTTGTCACCGGCGGCAACGACTGGACGCAGGCAGCAGCGGACCAGCTGACCGGATGGCTGGAGCGGCACCATATCCCGGCAGCAGCTGAATGGCGGACGCAGGGAACCGTCTCCTTCGATTCCCCCTCGTATGTGGGCCCGATTGGCTACGGCCGCCCCCGCCCCACCTACGACCTGCTGGAGGAAACCGACCTGCTGGTGTTTGTGGGGACCGTGCCGGGTGATGTGATTACGGACGGATTCGTCTGCCGGCAGGACTGGAACAAAAAGAACTTCCTGGTCACAGTGGACCCCTCACTCCGTGGGCGGTCGGGTCCCGTCTCGCGGCAGATTCTGGCCAAGCCCGAAGCCTTTGTCCGCGACCTTGAGGGTATTAATCTGCCGGTGAAGGAAGAGTGGAAGGCGTGGACCGGCCGGATGCGTGGCGAGCAGGAGCGGTTCGCCGCGCTGCCCCCGGCGGCGCCCGCAGCGGGGCAGGCGAGGATGGACACCCTGATGGCGAACCTCGTGCCCAGGCTGCCGAAGGATTCACTGGTGACGTTCGGCGCCGGCGAGCACACCAACTGGGCCCACCGCTACTTCCCCACGCGCCGCTACGCCTCCATGATCAGCGCCCGCAACGGCTCGATGGGCTACTCCGTCCCCTCGGCCATCGCGGCATCGCTGGCCCAACCCCGGCGCCGTGTGGTCACCATCGCCGGGGACGGGGAGTTCCTCATGAACGGGCAGGAGCTGGCCACCGCGGCCCAGTACGGGGCCACGCCGCTGGTGATCGTTATGGACAACCAGGAATACGGCACCATCCGGACCCACCAGGAGCGGCACTATCCCTCCCGCGTCTCCGGGACCCAGCTGAAGAATCCCGATTTCGGCCTGATGGCCCGGGCCTTCGGCGGTTATGGGGTCACAGTCACCGAGGACTGTGACGTTCCGGCCGCACTGGACGCCGCCCTGGCGGCCATCGACGAGGACGGCGTCTTCGCCCTCATCCATCTCATCGTGGAACAGCGCGTAAAGGCTTACTGAGCCAGGCGCTGAAAGTGCAGCGGACGACGGCGGGACATTCCGCCGTCGTCCGCTGCCGTTTGACCGGGGTGCCGCACGCCGAAGCGGATCTCGCCCGAGCCTGCTGTGCAGAATCACAATTCAACCAAGTCAATTGGTTGTCCGGAGCCAGTGCTTGCGCCACGCTGTCCTGCGACGATTATGTAAACCATCAATCGAGCACAAAGGACTAATCATGAGCAACGGTGCTGTGCCGGAACCTGATCCCACCAAGTTCACAGGAGTTGACGCCGCGTTCCTGCAGGACTTCGCCACCCTGTGCACATTCGGCGCTACTGTGGGCGGGGGGGTGGAACGGCAGGCCGGTTCGGCCGCAGACGGGAAACAGCGGGCCTGGCTGACCCGGATTCTTCAGGACAAGGGATTCGACGTCTCCTTTGACCAGGTCGGGAACCAGTTCGGCCTGCTGGAACTGCAGCCCGGTGCGCCTTACGTGCTGGTCGGCTCCCACCTCGATTCCCAGCCGACGGCGGGACGCTACGACGGCGCCTACGGTGTCCTTGCCGCCGCCCACGCAGCCTTCCGCCTTGCCGCAGAATGGCAAGCCGACGGAACTGCTCCCCGCTACAACCTCGCAGTAGTGAACTGGTTCAACGAGGAGGGTGCCCGCTTTAAGCCGTCGATGATGGGCAGCTCCGTCTACACCGGAAAGATGACGCCCGAGAACGCCCTCGCCACCACGGACGCGGCGGGCATCACTGTTCGGGAGGCGCTGGAAGCCACCGCCACACTCGGCCAGGGAACCGGGCCGACCGCCGCCTACGCCGCCGAAATCCACATCGAACAGGGCCGCAGCATGGAACGCGACGGCATCACCATCGGCGTCGTCGACTCCAACTGGGCGGCCAACAAGTACCAGTTCGAGGTCCACGGCGAACAGGGCCACACCGGCTCAACCGTCATTGCCGACCGGCGCGATGCGCTGCTTGGTGCGTCGATGCTCGTGGTCGCCGCGAGGGAGATCGCGGACCACTTCGCCGACGGCGCCGTCCACACATCCGTAGGCCAGCTGGACGTTTATCCCAACTCGCCCGTCGTTGTACCCTCGCTGGTCACCTTGCTCCTTGACCTGAGGTCCGCCGACGAGCAACTCCTCGCCGCGGCCGACCGGATGCTCCACGACCGCATCGACCAGATTGAACGGGCAGCCCGGGTGGAGATCAGCAAGACCGGATCCCATTGCTGGCCGGTCACTCCGTACCAGCCGGAAGGTGTGGCACTGGCCGAGAAGACGGTGGCGAACCGCGGGCTGACCTATGCGCGGGTGAAGACGTTGGCCGGACACGACTCCACTAACCTGAAGGACATCGTTCCCACGGTGATGCTGTTCGTCCCGTCGGTGGAGGGCATCTCCCACAACGAACACGAGTACACCACCGACCAGGACATCATCAGCGGCCTGCACGTCCTTACGGACGTCGTCCGCAGCCTCTGCCTCGGGGAACTCGACCCCCGCTAGCAGCCCACACAACAGAAGGCGCCCGGGCCAGTGGCCGGGCGCCTTCTGTGTTGCTGCGAGGCGTTACGCGGTTTCGGTTACGCCGCACCAGTCCGCGATGAACAGGGCGATGGTCTTGGTCACCTTACGTACGGATTCGATATGTACGCGTTCATCGAATCCATGGATCGCTTCCGACACGGGCCCGTAGACCAGCGCCGGGATTCCCCCGTAGAGGACGAACACCCGCCCGTCGAGGTATCCAGGCGTCGTGAAGCTCTGCAGGGCGGAGCCGAAGACATCCTGGTGCGCGGATGCCAGCACCGATTCGGCGTCGGATCCCTCCTCCAGGACGTAGCCCTCGGAGAAGAAGCCCGTCCGCTCGGCCGACACTTCTGCCCCGGCCCCGGTGGTCCGGAGGCACTCCTGGATCTCGTCCCACGCATCAGCGGCCGGGATCCCCGGGTATAGGGCCGCACGAACATCGAACTCGCACCAGGACGGCACGCTTGAGGGCCAGTCACCGCCGGAAATCATGCCGACATTGAAGTTGATCGGGTGATCAATGTCCTCGAAGTACCGGTGGCTGCCTTGATCGGCGTTCCACTTGGCTTCCAGCTCCCGGAGCGCGCCCATGACGGTGTAGGCAGCATCGATGGCATTAAAGCCGGACGCCATCTCCCGCACATGGGTCGGCTTGCCGGAAACCCGCACGCGGAACCAGATCACCCCCACGTTCGCACGCACCAGCATGTTCTCTTCCGGTTCCGGAATAACGACGGCGTCCGCCGTGTACCCGCGCTGCAGCGCAGCCAGCGACCCGTTGCCCGTGCACTCCTCCTCCACAACGGACTGAATGTGGATGGTCGCTGCCGGCGCGAGCCCGGCAGCACGGATGGCGTCGAACGCAAAGACGTTGGCTGCGAGGCCGGCCTTCATGTCACCGGCACCCCGGCCGTACATCCAGCCGTCCTTGACCTCGGCATCCCACGGGCTGCGCTCCCAGGTCTCCTCAGGTCCGGTGGGAACAACATCGATGTGCCCGTTCAGGATCAACGACCTGCCCGTCTCCTCCGCCGGAGTGTAAGTGCCCACCACGTTGGTGAGGTCCTCGAAGTCCACCGTGCTGGGACCGTAGCCCACATGCGCGGCCGAGGCTTCGCCGTCGAGCGTCCAGCGGTCCATGGCGAGCCCGCGTGACTCGAGCTCAGCGAACATGAAGTCCTGGGCGCTGGCCTCGGCAGCCCTCAGCGAGGGATGCCGGACCAGCTCGGCCGTGAACTCGAGCTGACGGTCGAAGGCTGCATCAACGGCGTCGGTAATCCGACGCGCTGTTTCTGAATTCAGCATGGCGCCCCTTACTTCACGATCGCTTTGTCCTTGACGCGCAGACGCTCGCCGAAGAATCCACCGGCAGCGGTGATCAGCGACACCACGATCAGCAGCAGGGAAGCTGTCCAGGATGCTCCACCGGAAACGCCGAGCAGGGCGACGGCGATCAGCGGCAGGAACCCGCTCAGGGCGCCGGCCAGGTTGTAGCCCAGGGAAACGCCGCTGTAGCGCAGCTCCGGCGGGAACAGCTCGGTCAACAGGGCACCGGTGACCGAGTAGGCCACGGACAGCAGCGCAATGCCGAGAGTGACGGCGAGGATGATGGCCGCCGGGTTGCGTGTGTCGATCAACCAGAAGAGCGGGAACGCTGCGGCAGCGGTTACCAGGCCACCGAAGAACGTCATCCGGCCAGGGCCAACCTTCTCGCTGATACGGCCAATGACCAGGATGACTCCGATCTGCACGACGGCGGCGATCAGGGTTGCGTTGACCATCAGTCCGCGGTCCATGCCGAGGGTGGTGGTGCCGTAGCTGATAACGAAGGTCGTCATCACGTAGAACCCGCCGACCCCCAGGAAAGCGGCAGCGACAGCAACGATCAGCCGGCCCCAGGCCATACGGAAGACATCAACCGCCGGGATCTTCGCGCGCTTTTCCAGTTTGACCAGTTCACGGAAGATCGGGGATTCCTCGACCTTCAACCGGATGTACAGGGCGATCAGCAGCAGCGGGAAGGCCGCCAGGAACGGCAGGCGCCAGCCCCACGAATCAAAGACCTCAGAAGGCATGAGCAGCACCAGGGCGAAAGCGCCGGAGGACATCAGCGTGCCGACGGGGGAACCGACCTGGACGAGCGCTGCATACCGGCCGCGCTTCTCAATCGGGGCGTGTTCGATCGCGATGGTCATTGCACCTCCCCACTCACCGCCGACCGCAAGGCCCTGCACCAGGCGAAGGATGGCAAGCATGATGGGTGCTGCGAGGCCGATGCTGCCGAAATCAGGCAGGACACCAATAAGACCGGTGGCCACGCCAATGGCCACGATGGTGATCAGCAGCGCTGGCCGCCGTCCTACCCGGTCACCGATGTATCCGAACAGGACGGCACCAAGCGGCCGGGCAGCGAAGCCGACGCCGAACGTGGCGAACGCTGCCAGCGTCGCCGCCGTCGGGTCCAGGGATGTGAAGAACAGCCGGTTGAACACGATGGCAGCGGCGGTGCCGAAGAGGAAGTAGTCGTACCATTCAAGGGCGGTGCCGACGAAGGCCGCGCGGGCAATTGTGCCCGCGTCGGCTCCGCTGACGGCCGGTACGGACGCTTCCTCTCCCTGGGTTGTCTCATGTGGTTGCATGATCAGTCTTCCTGCCTCTCAAGGTGGAACGGGGATGGGACGGTGTTGTGGGTGGTCTGCAGTTCATTGAGATAGTCGTGCCCAAATATGCAACTGCCGTCGAGCACAGTCGCCAGCACAGCGATCCGGCCGATCTCCTCGACAGGCACGTCTGCCGGGTGGGCCGAGAGAAAGACAAAATCGGCGAGTTTTCCCGGTTCCAGCGTCCCTCGGCGGTCCTCCTCGCCTGCGGTCCAGGCGGCGTCGACGGTGTACGCACGCAGGGCAGTCCCGGCGTCCACACGTTCCTGAGGGCTCAGTGTTGCCCCGCCGGACGTACGGCGGGTGACCATCGACTGCATGCCGAGCAGGGGTGCCCCGGACGCAACCGGGCGGTCTGAGCTGCCGGGAACCCGTACCCCGAGGTCGAGGAAGGATTTGTGGCGGTAGACCCATGCTTCCCGCTCCGCGCCGACGGCAGCCGCCATGGTGTCGCCCACCTCAAACAGGAAATGCGGCTGCGGAACCGGCGTGATTCCCAGCGACGCGAACCGCGAAATCTGGTCGGGCCGCACCATGCCGGCGTGCTCAATGCGGTGCCGCGCTTCGGCCCGTGGCAGCTTCTGCTGCGCAGCCGCGAAGGCGTCCAGGGCGACGTCGACGGCGGAATCTCCGATTGCGTGCGCCGCGACGTTCCAGCCCGAACAGTGGGCGTCCACAATCCGACGTGTGAGCTCTTCGAGGGAGAGCTGGAAACTGCCGGTGCCGTGGCCGTGATCGCAGAACGGCTCGGTCACGGCGGCAGTCCGGCCAATGAGGGAACCGTCGATGAAAATCTTCATGGCACCGAGCCGGATCTGGTCGTCGCCGAACCCCGAGGCGATGCCGAGGTCCAGACCGAAAGTGATCCCGTCGGCAGAATGGGACTGCATCGGGTGCAGGACATCGCTGGACGCCATCAGCTGAACGCGGGTCTTCAGGAGGCCGCGGCGTCGGGCTTCGACGTAGGCGGCGAGTTCCACGGGGCTGCGGCCAATCCAGCCGGAGCCGATGCCGGCCTCCACCACGTGTGTCAGGCCTTCAGACGCGTAGACCTCGCTCGCCGCGCCGATCGCGTCTGCCAGATCCGTCACGGCGTAGGGGACTACCAGTGCGGTGACCAGCTTCTGGGCCTGTTCCTCAAGTAGTCCTGTGGGTCCCTCGGGATCCCGGACGATCATGCCGCCCTCAGGGGAAACCGCTGAACCGTCCAGAATGCCCGCGCGTTCAAGCACCTCGGTGTTGACGGTGCACATGTGCCCGGAACGGTGCTTAAGCCAGACCGGACGGCCGGGCGCGGACCGGTCGAGGCCGCTGCGGTGCGGGTGCCCGCCCATCACGGTGTCGTCGTAGCCGGAGCCCACCACCCACGCATCGTCGGGGAGGTCGAGGGCAAACCGGGAAACGGCGTCGTACAGCTCGTCCAGGGTCCGGCAGCCGGACAGATCCAACTCGGCCAGGGACTGCCCAAACCACGCCATGTGATTGTGCGAATCGCCAAAGCCGGGGACGACGACGGCGCCAGCGCAGTCGAGCGTGCGGCGCGCCGGGAGGGGAAGGACATCGTCGTCAAAACCGATGATCCGCCCGTGAAGCACCCCCATGGAGTGCGCCGTAGAAGGGGCGTCGGCAAGGGTGAAGATACTGGCGTTTACAAGTTTCAGATCAAGCATGGTCTTCGGGGGATGCCTTTCCGGACAGCAGACGCAGCCGCACAGAACCGGCTCACTCAATGGTGGTCTGGATCACTCGCGTAAACAATGGATGAACACAGTGCAGTCCGGTTTTAGAATGGGCATATGCCCAGCGAAGCGTCTTCAGACGCCACCAACGCGTCCCGCGAGACCGCTCCCCGCTCGGTGGTATCGGATGTGGTGGCCGACTGCCTTGCCGATATCGACCGGATAGCGCACGAGTACCTGCTTGAGGTGGAGAAGATCGAAGGCTATGCGGGCTCCCTGGTGGTCACCCGGGACCTCGAAGAGACAGCCGTTGCGTCGATGGAACTCCTTCTGCGGCTCGTGGGAAACCTTCCCATACCCGACCGGCTGGCCGGGATATCCGACGCCCTCGGCCACCGGCGCGCCCAGCAGGGCCTGCCCCTTGAATCCCTCCTGCGGGCGGTGCGCATGGACTTCCGGGTCCTCTGGACCGCAATGCTGGAGAAAGTTCCCGTCGCGTTCCTGCCGGACTTCACCAAGGACGCGGTGCGTGTCTGGGAAGCGGTCGAGTTCCACACCATCCGCGTGCATGCGGGCTATCTGAACGAGCTTGCCACCATGGCACAGGAGAAAGAGACTCAGCGGGCGTTCCTCCTGTCGCGGCTCATCAACTCGGACGGAAAGGACCCACAGCTGCTGGGACAGGCTGCCCGCGCGCTCGGCGTGAAGCCGGAGAGCAACTTCATCGTTGCCGTTGCAGCAGGACACGCGCAGAAGGCATTCCGGGCCGGCGTGCTACGCGCCGGCGTCGACCAGTTTCTGCACGAGCGCGACGGCGCGCTGATCCTCATTCTTGAGGACGTTCCGGCCCGGGCCGGACGGAAACCGGAAGGGACGCGCACATGGCTTGGCGCGCTGGACTGTTTTGTGGCTCCTCCCGCCCGGTCATTGGCCGAAGTGCCTCCAATGCTTCGGATCGCACTGGAATCGTTACCGGTGGTAACGACGGACCGTCCCGGCCAGCGGACGGTGCGTGATGCTTGGGGATATGTTGCTGCCAACCGATTGGGTGAATACGGAACCGTTCTGGCGGAGACCGTGCTGGGGCCGCTCGCAGCAATCGCCGCCCATGAGAGGGATCGGCTCATCGAGACGGTCCAGGCATACTTTCGTTCCGGGTCGGTGTCCGAAACTGCCGGGGAGCTGTACTGCCACCGCAACACGGTGCTCAACCGGCTCGCCCGGTTCGGGCAACTCACGGGCTTCGACCCCGCCAATCCTCAGGACGCCGCTACGGTAATTGCTGCCTTTCACAGTCAGCAGGCGCAGGGCGAGTAGCTGCTGCCCAGCGCAACTCTCCCGGCACACATCCTTGCGGCCGCACCGGCTCCTCAGCCTGGGTGCCTTGATGTTGCGTCCGTCTATTTTTCTTGGTGCTTTGACTACGAGGCGCTCAGGCGAACGTGAGAAACGCTGCCTCAGCGGTGGCCTGGCTGAGCGCGATGCATGCCGATCAAGCAGCGTCCGGGCCGGCCGCACAGCGCAGCCGGCCCGGACGCCTCACGTCAGTGAACCCGTGATTAGTTCAGGTCGAAGCGGTCAAGCTCCATGACCTTCACCCAGGCCGCCACGAAGTCATTGACGAACTTCTCCTTGGCGTCATCACTTGCGTAGACCTCCGCCAGTGCCCGGAGCTGGGAGTTGGAACCGAAGACCAGGTCCACCGGGGTGGCCGTCCACTTCAGCTCCCCGGTGGCGACGTCGGTGATCTCGTAGACGTTCTCCTCCGCCTCAGACGCCTTCCATTTGGTGCCGGGGGAGAGCAGGTTGACGAAGAAATCGTTCGTCAGGACCTGCGGCCTGTCGGTGAGGACGCCGTGGCCGGATCCGCCGACGTTGGTGCCGAGGGCGCGCATGCCGCCGATGAGCGCTGTCAGCTCCGGTGCGGAGAGGTCCAGCAGGTAGGCCTTGTCCAGCAGCAGGGTCTCCGGGGGGACCTTCCCGCCGGGACGCACGTAGTTCCGGAACCCGTCCGCGCGCGGCTGCAGGTACTGGAAGGACTCGACGTCGGTCTGCTCCTGGGCGGCGTCGGTGCGGCCGGGGCGGAACGGCACGGTGACGGGGACCCCGGCGTCGGCCGCTGCCTTCTCCACCGCGGCAGCGCCACCCAGGACGATCAGGTCAGCGAGCGAAACCTTTTTGCCCCCGGTCTGGCCGGAGTTGAACTCCTCCTGCACGCGCTCAAGCGCCTGCACCGCCGTCGAAAGCTGCTCCGGTTCGTTCCCCTCCCAGCTGCGCTGCGGCTCCAACCGGATCCGGGCCCCATTGGCGCCGCCGCGCTTGTCGGTCTTGCGGTAGGTGGCGGCCGAAGCCCATGCCGTGCCGGCGAGCTGCGAGATGGACAGGCCGGAGTCCAGGAGCCGGGCCTTGAGGGAGACGATGTCCTGCTCGTCGATCAGTCCGTGGTCAACTGCCGGGACGGGGTCCTGCCACAGCTGGGCCTCAGGAACCCACGGTCCGAGCAGGTGGGGGCCGACAGGGCCCATGTCGCGGTGCAGCAGCTTGTACCAGGCCTTGGCGAACGCGAGGGCGAACTCGTCCGGGTTCTCCAGGAAGCGCCGCGAGATCTCCCCGTAGGCGGGGTCGACGCGCAGCGACAGGTCGGTGGTGAGCATGGTGGGCCGGTGCTTCTTCCCGGGATCGTGGGCGTCCGGGATGATCGCCTCCGCGTCCTTGGCCACCCACTGGTGGGCACCGGCGGGGCTCTTGACGAGTTCCCACTCGTGCTCAAACAGGATCTCGAAGAAGCGGTTGCTCCACTCGGTGGGCCGGTCCGTCCAGGTGAGTTCCAGGCCGGAGGTGATCGTGTCGGCTCCCTTGCCGGACCCGTAGGTGCTGAGCCAGCCGAGGCCCTGGTCCTCAAGGTTGGCGCCCTCCGGTTCGGGGCCAACATGGGCGTCGGCGTCACCGGCGCCGTGGGTCTTGCCGAAGGTATGGCCGCCGGCGATCAGGGCCACGGTCTCCTCGTCGTTCATCGCCATGCGCTGGAAGGTTTCGCGGATGAACGCAGCGGCCGCGAGCGGGTCCGGGTTGCCCATCGGCCCCTCGGGGTTGACGTAGATCAGGCCCATCTCCGTGGAGCCGACCTCCGCCGACATCCGGCCCTCGCCGATGTAGCGTTCGTCGCCGAGCCAGGTGTCCTCCGGTCCCCAGAAGATCTCTTCGGGCTCCCACACGTCCTCGCGGCCGAAGGCGAAGCCAAACGTCTTGAAGCCCATCGACTCGAGGGCCACGTTGCCGGCGAGGACCAGCAGGTCCGCCCACGAAAGCTTTTGGCCGTACTTCTGCTTCACCGGCCACAGCAGCCGCCGGGCCTTGTCCAGGTTGGCGTTGTCCGGCCAGCTGTTGAGCGGCGCGAACCGCTGGCTGCCGTCGCCTGCTCCGCCACGGCCATCGTGGACGCGGTAGGTGCCGGCGGCGTGCCAGCTCAGCCGGATCATCAGGCCGCCGTAGTGGCCGAAGTCCGCGGGCCACCAGTCCTGGGAGGTGGTCAGGACGCCGACGATGTCCTGCTTGAGGGCCTCGACGTCGAGCTTCTGGAATTCCTCGCTGTACCTGTACGCGGGGCCGAGAGGGTTGCCCGCCTGGTTGTGTGCATGAAGGACCGAGAGGTCCAGCTGGTTCGGCCACCAGTCCGCCACGGTCCGCGGCCGGTGTGCCTTGGGCTGCGGCGAGTCGATGGCCGGGTTCTCGCTCTCGCTGCCGTGCGAGGTGACGCTGCCAGGGGCAACGGGGCATCCGCCCGCAACCTTGCTGTCCAGGCCCTGGGCGCTTCCGGGCGTGGGGATCGGGGGGTGTTCCTGGCGATCGGTCATGTGCTTCCTTCCTGATGGCCGAGGCCGCGGTCGGACTCGGCGAGCCGGTGCAACCCTCCTATGTAACCACGAGAGGGGAGCGCGGGGAGAGGCTCGCCGGTGCTTAACGAAAGCGGCCGACGGCGGGAAGTCCCGCCGTCGGCCGCTTGGTCCTGGGTGCCACTTCAGTGAGCCCGCACCAGGGTGGCATCCAAGGGCTACACTCGCACCCGCGCTGCCGCGGCCGCGGCCTCGCGAGCCTGCCGGAAATCCTGTGCTTCGGGGCTGGTCAGGAATTGCGGATCAGACGTGCGGGCCTCGAGGTCGTCAAGCGATTTGCCCTTGGTGTCGGGGGACAGGAAGGTAGCCAGCGCTGCGACGGCGCAGATGCCGAACGTGGTCAGCCCGATGACCAGGGGCACGTTGGCGGATCCCGGGGGAGCGACAGCGGTGAAGATGCTCGGGAAGAACGAGGCGATCATGAGGCCCAGGTTCTGCGACACCGCGAACCCTGTCACGCGGATCCGCATGGGGAACTGCTCCTGGAAGAACGTGGCAAAGGTGGCGTTCCACATCTGGAAGAAGATGCCCTGGACGATCACGATGCAGACGAAGACCAGTGCCAGGCTGCCCTGCTCGATGGCCCACAGGTATCCGCCGGCCAGCACGCCACCGCCGATGCCGCCGGCCACCATGAGTATCCGCCGGCCGATCCTGTCCGACAGTGCGCCGAACAGCGGGATGGTGGCAACTGCGGCCACGTTGGCCACGAGGGTCACCCAGAGGAATTCGCTGCTGGTGAAGCCGTTGCCGTAGCCCTCCTGGGTGGCATAGGAGACGCCGAAGATGAGCGTGGCCATGCCGATCACGTTGGTGAACGTCATGATGACACAGCGGACCATGACCCAGGGGTGGCTGCGCACGAGGTCAACGAAGGGGAACCGGGGCTTCGCCTTGCCCGTTCCGGTCTGCGCCAGGTAGGCCGGCGGCTCCTGGACGCGACGGCGGATAAGGTAGCCGGCCAGGATCACGAAGGCGCTGAGCAGGAACGGGATGCGCCAGCCCCAGGACTGGAACTGGTCGGCGGGGAGGATGGCTGCGAGGGGAAGCAGCACGGCGGTGGCAAGGATGGAGCCCACCTGTGTGCCCTGCAGGCTGAAGCTTGTGAAGAAGCCGCGCTTGGCGTCGGGGGAGTGCTCCACGATCATCGCGCTGGCTCCGCCCAGTTCGCCGGCCACGGCGAACCCCTGGATCAGGCGGAGGATCACCAGAAGGATCGGTGCCAGGGCGCCGACCTGTCCGTACGTGGGCAGGAGCCCGACGGCGAACGTTGCGAAGCCCATCAGCAGCATGGCAAAGACGAGCACCTGCTTACGGCCGTGCCGGTCGCCGTATGCGCCCAGGACAACCGCACCCACCGGACGGGAAACGTAGCCCACGGCGTAGGTTGCGAGCGAGGCGATGATGGCCACGGTCTTGTTCTCGGACGGGAAAAAGATGGCGGGGAAGATCAGCGTGGCGGCCAGCGAGTACAGTGCGAAATCGTAGTACTCAAGGGCGCTTCCGATCCAGCCGCTCATTGCGGCTTTCTTCGGGTCCCTCTGGCCAACACCGGCTTCAGGGATGGGGCGGGTTTCCCCGGGGGTGGTGCTCATTCGGATGAATTCCTTCGTCGTCATTGGCAAGGAACCGGGACTTTTTCTGTTCCGGACGGTCGACGTGACCGTGAAGGGTCAAAAGCTGGAAAGGCCTTTCCCTTGAATCGTTTCATCCAGAATAGAACGTGACGCCGGTTACGTCAACGGGGGCGGCGGCACTGCATTGCAGCGACCGGGTACGCCCTGCGAGAACCGCCTCAAGTTCATTCCCTCCCAGAGGCTCCGTTCCCAGCCGCCGGACGTAAACTGACCCTCGCACCACGTTTTGTGGACACTGCGTCAGGTTGGAGCCCGGATGCTCTGGAAACTGCTTGTTGAATACCTGCGGCCGCACCGGCAGCTGCTGATCGCCGTTGTGGTTTTCCAGCTGGCGCAGTCCATCGCGTCGCTGTACCTGCCCACGCTGAACGCGGACATCATTGACGAGGGTGTGGCCAAGGGCGATACCGGCGTCATCCTCAGCCTGGGCGCCCTGATGCTGGGAATCACGCTGCTGCAGATCGTGTGCGCCGTCATCGCGGTGTACTTCGGCGCGAAGGCGGCCATGGGCGCCGGCCGCGACCTACGAGGCGCCATCTTCCAAAGAGTCGGCGAGTTCTCCGAGCAGGAAGTCACGAAGTTCGGCGCGCCCAGCCTGATCACGCGGTCCACGAACGACGTCCAGCAGGTCCAGCAGCTGGTGCTGATGGGCGCCACCATGATGGTGGCCGCGCCCATGCTCGCCATCGGCGGCGTGATCATGGCGGTGCGGCAGGACGTGCAGCTGTCCTGGCTGATCGCCGTGGCCGTGCCCGCACTCATGATCGGCGTGGGGCTGATCATCACCCGGATGGTGCCGCTGTTCCGGAAGATGCAGAAGCGGATCGACACCGTGAACCGGGTGCTCCGCGAGCAGCTCACCGGCATCCGCGTGGTGCGCGCGTTCGTCCGGGAGGACATCGAGACCGCCCGCTTCGGCCAGGCGAACGACGACGTCACGGACACCGCGCTGCGTGCCGGCCGGCTGATGGCGCTCGCCTTCCCCGTGGTGATGCTGGTGCTGAACGTCTCGTCCGTGGCGGTGATCTGGTTCGGCTCGTTCCGGATCGAGGACGGCTCCATGCAGGTGGGCACCCTCATCGCGTTCCTGAGCTACCTGATGCAGATCCTGATGTCCGTCATGATGGCCACGTTTATGGCGGTGATGATCCCGCGCGCCGCCGTCTCCGCGGACCGGATCGGCGAGGTGCTGAACACGGAATCGAGCGTGCGGCCGCCGCTGCATCCCGTCAGCTCCGCCGTCTCACCGGACGGGCACCGCCGCGGGCAGCTGGAAATGCGCGACGTCGGATTCGCCTACCCGGGTGCCGATCAGCCCGTCCTCTCCGGGATCAGCTTCACCGCCAGGGCAGGGCAGACCACGGCGATCATCGGCAGCACCGGCGCCGGCAAGACCACCCTGGTGAACCTCATGCCGCGGCTGTTCGACGCCACCACCGGCTCGGTCCGGATGGACGGCGTGGACGTGCGCGAGCTGCACCCGGACCTGCTCTGGGGGCACATCGGCCTGGTGCCGCAGCGGCCCTACCTGTTCAGCGGGACCGTCCGCAGCAACCTGCAGTACGGCAAGCCGGACGCCACCGAGGACGAGCTCTGGACAGCGCTGGAGATCGCCCAGGCCCGCGACTTCGTGGAGGAGATGGAGGGCGGGCTGGATGCGCCCATCTCCCAGGGCGGCACCAACGTCTCCGGCGGGCAGCGGCAGCGGCTGGCCATCGCCCGGGCCCTGGTGAAACGGCCCGAGCTGTACATCTTCGACGACTCGTTCTCCTCCCTGGACACCGGCACCGACGCCCGGCTCCGCCAGGCCCTCAAGCGCAGCACCGCCGGCGCCACGCTGGTGATCATCGCCCAGCGGGTCTCCAGCATCGTGGACGCGGACCAGATACTAGTGCTCGACGACGGCAGGATCGTCGCGCGCGGAACGCACGCGCAGCTGCTGGAAACCTCTGAGACGTACCGCGAGATCGTCTCCTCCCAGCTGGCAGCGGAGGAGACGGTATGAGCGCGCCGCACCGGCCGACGTCGGGCGCTGCTTCCGCGCACGCAGCCGGATCCAACACTGCCGCCCCCGGCGGCACCGCACCCGCCTCGAAAACCGGGACTGCCGACGTCGTACGCATTCCCCGGCCCGCACGCGGACCGGGCCAGGGCGGACCGTTCGGCGGGATGAACATCCCGGCGGAGAAGGCGATGAACTTCTGGCCGTCGGCCAAGCGGCTGCTGGGCACGCTGCGGCCGGAGCGGGCGTGGCTGCTGCTGGTGCTGGTGACGGGCATTGCCAGTGTGGCGCTCTCGGTGATCGGGCCGCGGCTGCTGGGGGAGGGCACCAACCTGATTTTCGCCGGGGTGGTGTCGCGCGAGCTGCCCGCCGGGGTGAGCAAGGCGGAGCTGATCGCGCAGCTGCGGGCCGCGGGGGAGAACCAGAAGGCGGACATGCTCACGCCCATGGCGCTGACGCCGGGGGAGGGGATCGACTTCGCGGCGCTGTCCAGCGTGCTGCTGTGGGCGCTGGTGCTGTACGTGCTGGCGTCGGCGTTTATGTGGGTGCAGGCGTATGTGCTGAACGGGGTGGTGCAGCGGACGGTGTTCGGGCTGCGGGAGGAGATCGAGGCGAAGATCCACCGGCTGCCGCTGCGGTATTTCGATTCGATCCAGCGCGGCGAGCTGCTGAGCCGGGTGACCAACGACGTGGACAACGTCTCCCAGAGCCTGCAGCAGTCCATCAGCCAGGCGGTCACGTCGGTGCTGACCGTGGTGGGTGTGCTGGTGATGATGGTGATCCTCTCGCCCACGCTGGCGCTGATCGCGCTGGTGACCGTGCCGCTGACGCTGGGGATCACGGCGCTGATCGCCAAGCGCTCGCAGAAGCTGTTTGTGGCGCAGTGGAAGCACACGGGGGAGCTGAACGGGCAGATCGAGGAGACGTACACCGGGCATGCGCTGGTGAAGGTGTTCGGCCGGCAGCGCGAGGTGGAGGAGCGGTTCCGGCAGAAGAACGTGGAGCTGTACGACGCGAGCTTCGGCGCGCAGTTCATTTCCGGGCTGATCATGCCGGCCATGACGTTCATCGGGAACCTGGTGTACGTGGGGATCGCGGTGGTGGGCGGCCTGCAGGTGGCGTCCGGGGCCATGCAGCTGGGCGATGTGCAGGCGTTCATCCAGTACTCGCGGCAGTTCACCATGCCGCTGGCGCAGCTGGGGTCCATGGCCAACCTGCTGCAGTCCGGGGTGGCGTCGGCCGAGCGGGTGTTCTCGTTGCTGGATGAGGAGGAGGAGTCTGCGGAGCCTCCTGCTTCTGTCGGGTCCGGTGTTTGGGCGGGGGCGGCTGGTGTTTGAGTCTGTTTCGTTCTCGTATTCGCCGGACAAGCCGCTGATTTCGTCGTTGTCTCTGGTGGCGGAGCCGGGGCAGACGGTGGCGATTGTGGGGCCGACCGGGGCGGGGAAGACCACGCTGGTGAACCTGATGATGCGGTTCTACGAGCTGGATGCGGGGCGGATAACGCTCGACGGCGTGGACGTCACCTCGGTGCCGCGGCGCGAGCTGCGCTCGCGGCTGGGCATGGTGCTGCAGGATACGTGGCTGTTCGGCGGGACCATCCGGGACAACATCGCGTACGGCCGGCCTTCGGCTACCGAGGACGAGATTCTGGAGGCGGCGCGGGCGACGTATGTGGACCGGTTCGTGCGGTCGCTGCCGGAGGGGTACGACACGGTGTTGGAGGACGAGGGCTCGAACGTGTCCGCGGGGGAGAAGCAGCTGCTGACGATTGCCCGGGCGTTCCTGGCCCGGCCTTCGGTGCTGATTCTGGATGAGGCGACGTCTTCGGTGGATACCCGGACCGAGGTGCTGGTGCAGAAGGCGATGCGGGCTCTGCGGTCCGACCGGACTTCGTTTGTGATTGCGCACCGCCTGTCCACGATCCGCGACGCCGACCTCATCCTGGTGATGGAGGCCGGCCAGATCGTGGAGCAGGGGACGCACGCTTCACTGCTGGCCGCGGGCGGGGCTTACGCGCGGCTGTATGAGGCGCAGTTCGCGGCTCCCGTGGCGGAGGTTTAAGCGATTGGGATCGAATGAATGAGAGGCCCCGATACTCGTATGAGTACGGAGCCTCTCATTTTGATATGGGGACTATTGCCGCGCCGTTTGCTTGGTGGCGCTCACAGCCCGACTTTCAGTAAGTCTGGTTCTGGCTTGTTGTTGGTGCTATTGCGTCGACGCAGGAGTCTCTCCACCACCAAACCCGTCAGGCCAAGGACTATGAAAACCACAATCACTGCGTAGTTCTGGTACCAGGGCGCCTCGGGTTGGCGCGGCCACGCGATATTGACGATTTCAAAACCCAGCCACAAGAGCGCGGCCACGTTCACCATTGGACCAAAAGTTCCCAGGCTGAAGGGTCCGGCCTTCCACTGTCCTTTCAGCCGAGCGATCAGCGCGGCCAGCACCGGAAAGATGAATGCCACGTAGAAGCCCGCCGTCGCGAAGGCGATCAGGGCGCCGTACACCTGTGATGCCGACAGCGCGAGAACGATCAGCGAAGCGGCCGCGGAGACCAGGAGTGCGTTGATGGGCAGCCGGTCGGTTTTGCTGAGGCGCCTCAGAACCTTGGCCGCCGGCAGGGCATCCAGCCTGGCGAATGCGAAAATCGAACGCGATACAGCCGCCTGCAGCGCCACCGTCCCCGCGATGAATCCCAGGACGATGGTTACCAGGAGGGGCTTGGTGACTCCCTCGCCAAGATTGGCTGTGAGGGTTGTCGTAATCGGGTCCGGGTCTGCCCCCGATATGGCGGCGTCAATATCCGGAATTGCGAGGAGCAGGGCCAGGCAGGAAAACGTGATGACAGATGCCACCGTGATCAGGGATGTCAGTACTGCCCGTGGCACCTTGCGTTCGGGCGATCGAACTTCCTCGGCTATTGCGCCTGCGCTTTCAAATCCAACAAACGACCATCCGATAATCGCCACTGCGGCGAGGAAGGGCCCGAAGATATATGCGGTGGTGTCGGGTGCGTTTCCGAAAGACTCCAGTATGGTGCCAAGGGAATTTCGGCGGTGGAAGATGATGAGTACCAACCCGACTCCCAGGCTGGCGATGACCTCGCACACGATGCTCACGGTCACCAGCAGGCTAAGCCATTTCCTTCCGGCGGAGTTGGCAATGGTACTGATCAACAAGATGACGGCGCCCAATATGATTTTCGTTGTGGTGTCAGGCTGTTCTATGCCCAGCAATGGGGCCAGGAATGTGCCTCCCCCGAAGGCGACAGCGGCAACTGTGATGATGAGGGTCCAGATGTAGGCCCACCCTGCATACCAGCTGTAGGTGTGCCCGAGAAGGGACCTGGACCAAAGGCAGACCCCGCCGGCCACAGGCCAACGTGAAGCGAGCTCGGCAAGTACGGCAGCTACCAGGGCCTGCCCCAGGAGGACCACCAACAGGCCCCACCAGAAGGCCGGACCCGCCGCCATCAAAGCCAAGCCAAATACTCCGTACAAGCCGATGATGGGCGACATGAAGGCGAAAGCCAACGAGAAGGACGACCAGAACCCCATCTCCCGTTTCAGCTGGAGGTTTTCAGGAGTGGGCGTCGGTGCAGTTGCCTCCAGGACGTCCGTGTCCGTGCTCATGCAGCTTGCCCTTGCCTATAAGAGTCAACAGGTACTGGCACATGTGTTGGACAGGGTGCGTCCGGCAACAGCTGTAATGGGTAGTTCATTGCTCTGAACCTTCTTTCACTGAGTCGCTCTGTTGGGGAGAAGCGTCGCTCTGTTGGGGGAGAAGCTGCGGTTTAGTAGTCCGGATACAGCTCCGCGGACGCTGTCACCGGTGTGAGGGGTTCGGCAACCAAGGCAGGGTCGCCGAGTGCCGCTTCGGCGAGCGCTTCGCAGGTAGTGAAGCGAACGTCGCCTCGTTCCATGGCTGTTTCTATGACGGTCCTCAGGGCTTCCAGCCGCCCTGCCCGTCCAGTGAGGAACGGGTGGCACGTGAGCATGAAAAGGGCGCCATGACGTCGCATCGCGTCGATCTCGTGAATCCACATATCCGCCACGACCAGTGGCGACTGGATGATTTCCCCGATCTTGGGTTCCGGAAGGAAGGCGTATTGCTCCCAATCGTCCAGACTCCAATGCGGGGGGAGCTCCGCGACTGTCCCTGCAGGGGTTTCGATGAGATACGGAACGTCCGAATCCATCAGGCTGGAATCGTATTTGAGCCCGTACTCGGCAACCAACGACGGAGTCTGCCAGGAAGGCTCCCACATTGCGGCACGATGCCCTGTTGGAGAAATCCCAAAGCGCCCTAATGCGGAAAGTGCCAGATCGAAGTCCCTGCGTTCATCATCGAAACTCATGCTCACGGCAGTGCGGTGGGTGTGTGAGTGGTGCGCGATCTCGTGACCCGCTTCCAATACCTGCTCAACCATCAGCGGGTATCGTTCTGCGGTTACGCCGGGAATGAAGAATGTGGCCGGCTGCTGCACGTCTTTCAACATTTGGAGAATCCGAGGAACGCCCACCTTGGGTCCGAAGGCCTGATGAGTCATTGCCATCGCATTGTCGGCATGGCGCCGGCCTGCAGCCAGGATGGGTGACTCGGCATCGACGTCGAAGGTCAACGCGGCAACGCACGCAGCCCCCTGCCTCCAGCCGCTTTTGTCGAATGTCATGTCAGAAGTCATGGGTGGACAGCCAGTCGGCGTAGTCGCCGATGGCCCGCTGCAGCGGCCAGGCCGGTTCGTACCCGAGCTCCGCGGCTGCGGAAGCAACGCTGAAGTGGCCCTGCAAGTCCAGGGTTGGATCCGTGCCGGGCCCGATCTCCACGGTGACGTCCGGGAAGGCGATCCGAACTTCTTTGACGACGTCGCTGAGCGTCCAGTACTCGCTGCCGGAGATGTTGTAGGCCAGCGGCCTTGCCGAGGCTGACTGCGGCGCCTGGACTGCCGCCAGAATGGCACGGGCCACGTCACGGACGTAGACCAGGTTGTAGCGGTGGTCGGCGCCGTGGTCCTGTAAGAATGAACCGTCCCTGACCACGCCGCGCATGATGTCCCGCATGACTTCATCCATGCGGTTCCCGGGCCCGTAGACCTGGCTGATGCGCAGGGAGATGACGTCGATCCCATACCTGTCGCCGTAGACCTGGCCGAGCCATTCCCCAGTGACCTTCGTGACCGCATAGGGCGTCGTCGGATTTACTGGCTCCGATTCGAGAACGACGGATGCTGAGGTCTTTCCGTACACGCACTCGGAAGAGAAGTTGACGATCCGTTTGATGCCGTGGATGCGTGCTGCCTCGAAAACTGCCACTGTTCCTTCGACGTTGGCAGCAAACGTTGCCAGGGGAAAGCTCAGGGAGTAGGTCGGGTGGGATATTGCCGCGGTGTGGACGATAGTGTCGACGTCGTGCTCCCGGAAGATCTCCAAGAGGCGGGGGATATCAAACAGCTCGCCCTGAACGGAAACGACGTCGGGGCGTGGAGCGTCAAGGAAATCCCGGTTAAAGCTGATCGTTTTGTGGCCGGCGTCGGCAAGTTCGTTGATGATGTGGCGTCCGGTGAATCCGGCACCGCCTGTGACCAGGACAGAGCTCATGTGTTGTGCCTTTCAGTGCGGGTGTTGGGTGTTCGGTTCAGTGACCGAGCGGGAAGGTGGTGGTCCGGCCACCGTCGACCACAAGGTTTGTGCCAGTGACGTAGGAGGATTCCGGGCCCAGCAGCCACAGCGCCGCGGCAGCGATCTCCTCAGCCTGCGCGAATCGGCCAAGTGGGACGGAAGCTTCGTCCCTGGCGCGTTCTTCCTCGTTCGCGAACTCGGCCGCGAGCATGGGAGTGTCAGTGGTGCCTGGCGACAATGCGTTGACCCGGACACCGGCAGGTGCCAGTTCGGCGGCCAGGGCCCGCATCATCGAAAGCACGCCACCCTTGGTGGCCGCATATGCTGTGTAGCCTGCCTGGCCGACGAGTGACAGCTCGCTGGCAGTACAGACGAGGGATCCACCCCCGTTGGATGTGAGGCATCGCGCCGCTGCCCTGGCGAAATGGAACGTGCCGGACAAATTCACCTGGATCAATCTCTGCCACAGCTCGTCGGATGTCTCGGTGATGGGGGCAACACGGGATATTCCAGCCGCGTTGAATGCTCCGCTCAGTGGTCCGAGATCAGCTTCCGCCCGGGCGAACGCAGTGTCCACCTGCGGGGACTCGGATACGTCGGCTTCGAGGAAGAGTACGTCGCCAGAAATCCGGCGCTTCGCATCCTCCAGCAAACTGTCGGGGAGCCCGACCGCGGCAACTTTTGCCCCTTGTGCCAGCAGGGCCCGGGTGGTCGCGAGACCGATGCCGGAACTCGCTCCTGTGACAAGGTAGGCCTTGTCCTGAAAATGGCTCATGTCTTCTCTTCCCGCATCGAGGGGTTGGTTGAGGTGCCCCGGAGCGCGGCTCTGGGGCATAGGTTGGAATTGCCGGGTTAGCCTACGAGGGCCCGCGTGTGGTCGTTGAGGAATATGCCGCGGGGATCGAACTCGCGGCGGACCTGGATGAAGGTGTCCAGTTCCGGGTAGAGGCGCTCAAGACGGCTCCTGGTCATGAAGTGGATTTTGCCCCAGTGTGCCCGCGGCTCGAATTCCTGCAGGACGGCATCGGCGTCCCGGAAGAACTGCCAGTAGTCGGTGCCCGGTTCGGTGGTCAGCGTGATGACAGTGCTGTCCCGGCCCTGGAACTGGGACATGTAGCCGTCGTCGGACTTCACCCAGCGGACCTCAACGGGGTACTTCTGCTCGGGGTGCTTGCTGCGGATCAGGTCTTGGATGGCCTCGACGGCGGCCAGGCCGTCCTCGCTGCGGACGAAGTACTCCAGTTCATGGAACTGGGTGGTGAAGCCGCCGGGATAGATCCGGTACGAGCGGTCCAGCCGGGCACCTTCAAGGCCTGAGATCTGGCGTTCGTCCTGGACATCCACGATGTTGTACTTCTTGGTGTAGCTCCGGCCTCCCATGCCGTAATCCGGCGAACCCGGAAGATCGAGCAACTCGCACGAATCGTCTTTGGGGCACCAGAGGAAGGAGTAATGCCTATTGGAATCGATGTCGGCCTGCCACGTTTCCACAGTTTCCGCCCACGTCGGGTACGTGATCTGTTCCTGCAGGTAGTAGCTGTCCTCAACGGCCAGTTCCACCTCCAGGAAGATCCCGAGAGTGCCCAATGCCACCTGTGCGGCCCGGAGTTCGCGGAGCTGGCCCTCGCCAATCTCCACGATGTCGCCGTAGCCGTTGATCAGCTTCACCCAGCGCAGCTTGGAGGAGAAGCTGCCCAGGTCTTTGCCGGACCCGTGGGTGCTGGTGGCCAGGGCCCCTGCGATCTGCTGCTTGTCGATATCCCCCTGATTGCTGAGCGCCAGTCCCTTCTCCCACAAGGCATCACCGAAGGCGTTGATGGTGGTGCCGGCCAAGGCCCGGGCGCGGCGCCCCACCCGATCGGTGCCGGTGATCGCCGACAGGCCGGACATGTCCATCAGCACTCCGCCGGTTTGGACCAGCGGAGAAGACGAGTGCCCTGAGCCGACCGCCCGCACAGGCAAGCCCTCGCGGATGGCGAAACGGACGGCGTCGAGAGCTTCTTGTTCATTCCCCGGCCGGACCGTGAAGGCTGGAGTGGCGCTCTGGTTCCCGCCCCAGTTGGTCCAGGTGACGTCCGTCCCGAAGGGGGCGGAAGGCGTGGAGGCGCCTGCCAAAGAGGCAGGACGGAAAACGTTGGTGGTCATGGTGAAAGCTCCGTTGCTTGTCTGGGTGCTGCTCATGCGCCGTGGTTGATCATGACGTGCTTGGTGCGGGAGTAATCATCCAGGGCGTAGAGCGATAGGTCGCGGCCGTAACCGGATCCCTTGAATCCGCCCCACGGTACCTCGCAAGCCAGGACCAGGTGTGCATTGACCCAGACAGTGCCGAAATCGAGCTGCTTGGGAACCCGCAGGGAGAGGCTCGAATCCCGGGTCCACACTGAAGCGGACAAGCCGTATGGGCTCTCGTTAGCCCGGGTGATGGCTTCCTCGGTGGTGCTGAACGTCTCCACGGTGACCACGGGGCCGAAGATCTCGTGAGTGGCGATGGGTGCGCCGGCAGGAACGTCGCTGATGACCGTGGGTTCGATGAAGTAGCCGGGACCATCCAGGGCCGAACCCCCAATGGCCACATGAAGGCCGGCAGCGCGGGCTTCTGCCAGCGATTCCTTGACCCGCTCGAAGTGGGGGAGCGAAATCATGGGACCGATTTCCACATCGTCCCCCGCCTCAGGTGAACCAACTACCAGCGTGCTGACTTCGCGGACCAAAAGCTCGGTGAATTCCTCAGCCACGGATTCGTGAACCAGCACGCGGCAGGCAGCGCCACAGTCCTGGCCGGCGTTCCAGAATCCGGCGTTCCGGACTCCGGCAGCGGCGGCGCGGAGGTCGGCGTCGGGAAAGACCACAACGGGAGCCTTGCCGCCGAGTTCAAGGTGGACGCGCTTGACGGACTTGGCTGCGGTCTCCGCCACCGCCTGGCCGCTGACCACGCTGCCAGTCAACGCGACCAGGGCGACGTCAGGGTGTTCGGAAAGCCGCTGCCCTACAGTCCGGCCCCGTCCCGTGACCACATTGAGGATGCCGTCGGGGATACGCCCGGCCAGGACTTCCACCAGCTTCAGTGTGGACAGCGGCGTTTGCTCGGAGGGCTTGATGACGATGCTGTTGCCGGCGGCAAGAATGGGTGCGATTTTCCACGCGGCCATCAGCAGCGGGTAATTCCACGGAGTGATCACGCCAACCACGCCAACGGGTTCCCTCAAGATCACTGACGTGTGGCCCGTGGCGTAGTCGCCGCCGGCCATGGACGTCAGTGTGCGCGAGGCGCCGGCCATGAACCGGAACGTATCGATGGTGCTGGTGACATCGTCCTCGGCAACTGCGCGCGGCTTGCCGGTGTTGGCGGACTCGATGACTTCGAACGCTTCGCGGTTGGCTTTCAATGATGTTGGCAATGAGATTCAGGACGTCCGCGCGTTCCTTCGGGGTGGTGGCACCCCAGGACTTTTGGGCTGCGACGGCGGCGGCAACAGCGGCGTCCACATCATCGGCTGTGCCGGCTTGAACTGAGGCGATGACCTGCTCGCTGGTGGGATCCACGACGTCGATGGACTGGCCTGACGTTCCGGGCACGAAGGATCCGTTGATGAAGTGCCCCGCCGGAGGCAAAGGCAGTGGAATGACGCCTGCGACGTCTGCGGAATTGGCGGAGGAACGTCGAACGGTGAACTGCTCGGTCTGGGTGGTAGTCATGATGATTCGCTTTCAGATGAGGTCTGGGGTGAGTGCGGTGGAAGGAAAGGGGGCGGCTTCGGTCTTCTTGCGGAAAAACAGGGCCGCGAAGTAGTAGAGCGGAGCAACAACCACCAGGCCGACGATCCAGGAGATGTCCACGCCGCCCATCGCGGCGGCCAGTGGTCCTGTGTACACGGCCGTTGCGGAGAACGGGACTTGGATCAGGGCGCCTGCTACGTAGGAGCCGATGGCCACCCAATTGAACCGCCCGTACACACCGCCGTCGCGCTTGAAAAAGTCTTCAACCCGGTAGTCGCCATGCCGCAGAAGGTAGTAGTCCACCAGGTTGATGGCCGTCCATGGAACCAGGACGTACATCAGGAAAGACAGGAAATTGGTGTAAAAGAGGATGAAGTTATCGCGGGCGAACAGCGCGATGGAGACGGCGACAACGAAGAGGATGATCGCCGCGATGCTCCGGGTCTTGGCGCGTGGCAGCCACGTTGGCTTGAACGTCTGCCCGATGGTGAGGGTGCAAAGCACCCCGCAGTACAGGTTCATGGCGTTCGAGGCCGCGACGCCCAGGCAGAAGATGCCGACGATGATCAGGGTCCACGGCTGGAGCAGCGCACCCAGGCTGCCAACGATCTCGACGTCGCCCGCCTCGCTGCTCATGGTCACGGCGAGCGTTCCCACCAAGGCGCCCAGGATCATGGGGAACAGTGTTCCCAGGACGCAGCCAGAGTAGGAAGCCCAGAACGCCGGTGCCGAGCCCGTGCCTTGCGGCATGTAGCGGGAATAGTCCGAGACATACGGGGCGTACGCGAGCTGCCACAGGGCGGCCACGGAGATCGTCCCCATGAAGCCCACCCAGTTGAAGTTGCCCTGCTCCAGGAAGCTGGCGGGCAGGCCGTGGACCAGCAGGATCCAGCCGAAGGCCAGTACCAATGCCAGGCCGGCCGCAATGCTCAGGACCCGGGCGTAGGCGTGAATGAGCCGGTAGCCGAAAACCGTGGCGATGACGCTGACCACGCCGATGATGATGATGCCGGCATCCACACTGATGCCGGGGCTGACGGCGGCCATGGCTTCGCCGCCAAAGACCAGGTTCGCAGCGAAGAAGCCGACGTACATGATGACCACGATGACCACGATCAGCAGGGCGCCGAACGAGCCGAACTGGCCGCGCGTCTGGATCATCTGTGCCACGCCCAGTTGCGGGCCCTGGGCGGAGTGCAACGCCATGAAGATGCCGCCCACCACGTTGCCGATGATGATGCCAACGATCGCCGGCACAAAGCCGAGGCCGAACACCGTGGTGGCGAGTCCGCCGGTCACGATGGTCATGATCATGATGTTGGAGCCGAACCAGATGGTGAAGAGGTCACGGGCCTTTCCGTGGCGTTCGTTGGCCGGGATGGGCTGGATGGTCTTGTCCTCGAGCCGGGGTACTTCTGTTTTGGGAGTGACTGTGGTGCTCATGATGCGGTCCAAGAGGCTTCTTGAAGTTCCCGGACAGAGGTGGCCTTGCTGCGGTTAACCATCAGCGCGAGAAGGTCGAAGACCAGGGTGGCCGCGGCCACGGTGGTGATATCCGCATGGTCATAGGCCGGGGCGACCTCCACGACGTCGGCGCCCACAATATTGATGCCGTTCAGTCCGCGGAGCAGAGCAAGGAGTTCGCGGGAGTGGAGCCCGCCCATCTCCGGCGTGCCGGTGCCAGGTGCGTAGGCCGGATCCAGGACGTCGATGTCGATGGAGACGTAGACCGGGGTGTCGCCGAGCCGCTCCTTCACTTGGGCGATTGCCGCCGGAACACCAATGACGTCCAGGTCTGAGCAACGGATGATCTGGAACCCGAATTCGTGGTCGCGGAGGAAGTCGTTGCGGTCATAGACCGGTCCGCGGATGCCCACATGCATGGACTTGTCCTCCACGAGGAGGCCTTCCTCAAATGCCCGCCGGAAGATGGTTCCATGCGTGACGGGCTGGTCGAAGTAGGTGTCCCAGGTGTCCAAATGGGCGTCGAAGTGCAGCAACGCCACCGGACCATGGACCTTGTTCAGGGCCCGCAGCATGGGAAGGGCGATGGTGTGGTCGCCGCCGATGGAGATTAGTCGCTTGTCCTCGCTGATCAGCGGCAAGGCCTGCTCTTCGATCTCACGGACTGCACGGCTGATGTCGTACGGAGTGCACGCGATGTCGCCGGCGTCCACAACCTGGGCTTCGTACACGGGCTCAACGTCGAGCTCGGGGTGGTACCCGGGACGCAGAAGGCGGGAGGCTTCGCGGACTGCGGCAGGACCGAAACGGGCGCCTGGCCGGAAGGAGGTTCCGCCGTCGAACGGTACGCCGACAATGGCGATGTCGTAGTCCGGGACGCGGTCAATTTGGGGGAGGCGGGCGAAGGTGCCGAGGCCTGCATACCGGGGGACTTTGGTTGCGTCGACAGGGCCGATGGGCTTGTGCGTTGTCATGCCGGGATCCTTGGGTTGAGGGGTGCTCGCCATTGAGCGGGAACTGAGTAATTCCATTGTTGGTGACGCGGATCACCGCGGATAGCGCTACATTGACTACAAATGGCCGAGGCGTTTAGACGAATGTCTAAGTACCGCTCTAACAGGCCGGAAGCAAGGAAACAGGACGGAATCCGATGGCAATTACCGTGGCCGAACTTGTGGCTGAACCGCAGCTGGGGCTTACCTTCCTGGCCGGTACGGCTGGCCGGGACAACCGCATCACCTGGGCTCATACCTCGGACCTGCCCCGGCTGTGGGAATGGGTCACCGGTGGCGAACTCATGATGACCAACGGCCTGTCCATCCCCGCTGATGCCGCGGGTCAGGTGGCGCTCGCAGAGGCCCTGATGGATTCGGGTGCCAGCGCCTTGGCCATCGGCGAGAAGATGCATGCGCCCCCGCTGCTTCCGGAGTTCCTTGAGGCCTGCGACCGGCTGCCGCTGCCCCTGATCAACATCCCCTACCCGTTGCCGTTCATCGCGATCGCCCGCTCGGTTGCCGAGTCTTCCCTGCTCGAAGAGTCCCGGCGCCTGCGGCAGACGGCCCGGGTTTACGACCTGCTCAGAACGGCGGGGGCCTCAGAGGACCATTGGCAGAGCCTCGTCCAAAGGTTGGCGACGGAACTGGATGCTGAGCTCTTCGTGGTGGATCATCGCTGCCTTCATCCGTGGCATCCTGACGGGCAAGCCCTGCCAGTGTTCCTCGCGGATGAGTGGGCGCCGCTCTCCGGGCAGGTGTCCCTGGCGGGGAAGAACTTCCAGTGGCATCGGGTGCGGGGCCACCACGTGTTGACCATGGACATCCCGACCCACGCCAACGCGCTCCTTGTGGTGCTGCCCAGGAGCGAGCCGCACCCTGACGCCGTCGTACTTTTGCACGCGGCAACCGTGCTGGGACTTCAGCTTTCGCGCATAGTCCTGTCGCTGGAAGGACGGCATCGGCTGGCTGGTGAGTTCCTGCTGCAGGCAATTGACGGCCGGCTTGGGACGGCGGAGATGGAAAGCCGGTTGACGGCTTTCGACGTCCCGGCGCAGGCCTTTATGGTCGCCTCAATCGCAGCGGACGACGGCGGACAGTTGGCTAACGTCCACATCGAACTTTGGCGTCACGGAGTTTCAGCCGCCTCCTTAAGGCGGAACAACAGGCTTCACGTTGTGATTCCGGCCGACGTCGCCGACGACGTGCTGGTCCACTGTGCCGGGTCCGGCGCCGCGATGGGCATCAGCGCCCCGGCTACGGTTGCCGGCATTCAACGGGCTTTGCAGGAGTCCCTCTGGGCGCTGGGATCGGCCCGGGCCAACAAGCTGGGCCTGGCCCGTTACGCGCAAGGTCCATCATGGCTGGGGCTGACCGGCTTTGAGGAAGGAACTGCCCTGGTTCGTCGTCTTTTGGGCCCGATTTTTGAATACGAGCAGAGCCAGGAAGGCGATCTGACAATCACGCTGAGGACGTATTTGGACTCGCAGCGTTCGTGGCAAAAGACTGCTGCTGCCCTGTTCACGCACCGGCAAACCATCATCTACCGGATACGGAAAATCGGGGAGCTGACCGGGTTGGACATGGGTGAAACGTCCACGGTTGCACAGTTGTGGTTCGCCCTGCAGATTCACGAGGCGATGCGGCGCTAGGCCCGTCGTCGGAAACGCCTCATTCTCCGGTGGGGCCGGCGGCAGGGGTGCCCACGAACAGCCGCCACGGCATGGCGTCGAGGTCTATCTGCTTCCCGGCGTATTGTCCCGGTGAGTAGGTTCCTCCCATAAAGCGGCCGGTGTTGGTTGCGATGATCGCATCCTGCTGGTCAACGAGGCACGTATTGGGAGGCAAGGCCCGAAGGTGGGGTTCGAGGTGGCTCTGGATTCCCCGGACGAGGACATCTGCAGCGACGATCCCGACCATTTCCCCTTCCACGAAAACGGCTTTGCTGAAGGTGAGGACGTTTTCGTTGCTCCCGTTGGCGTCCAGGTATGCATGGCTGATGTGGACGGTTCCGTCGCCGTAGTGTTCAGGGCGCCACGCTACGGTTCCGATGTCATATAAGTCCCAGTCGATCACGAGCCGCTGAAGTGATCGCGGTCCTGTCGGGGCATGGCACCACGCCACGCCCGCATGGCCGAATGAGGTGTCAGGAAGAAATCCCGCTCCGTACAACAGTGCGACGTTCCCTTCGAGAGTCCGTCGCGACACGTCGTAGATAGCGTCCAGGGCAGAGCTGTCGGCCTCACGCTTAGAGCCGAGCTGGACGCGCACCGCGTCTTCAATCGAACGGATCGAGGAGGAGGCCGTATCGGCCAGCAGCTCAGAAAAGGATTCGATCAACGCGACTTCGCGTTCTTCCTTGACGGGGTCGGGAAAAGATTCTTTCCGTGATGCATCCACGCTCATGCGCAGGTCGAGGACCCGGTTCATATCCGCACGGACATGATCTTCGGCCAGAGCGCGGGCAAGCGTCCCGTCTCCGGACCGTATCGCTTCAACGATGGCGACATGTTCTGCTGCCGCGTTTCCGTACCCGGCGGGGGCTGCCCAAATCAGCGGCCCCACCTCGGCTTGCATCGCCATTTCCTCGCGTGTGAGCCTGACCGAGCCCGAGCTGGCGGCAAGCTCGATGTGGAACCTGCTGTCGTCGCGGATCGCCTGCGCGGAATCCTCAGCCGACTCGATCTTCACGGCCATGGATGCCAGGCGTGCAAGGGAAAGCCGTCCGCTCCTCTCCGCGGCGGCAGCAGCTGCCGATCCCGCAAGGAAGGCCCAGTAGTCCCGGATATCGCGCAGGTCATCAAGGGAGTAGGCCATGATCGATTCACGCTCGGCCTTGATGATGTCGCCGGTACTGGCTTTGACGAAGCTTCCGCCGCCTTTGCCCCGCCGCGTCTCGAGCAAGCCGCGCCCGCGCAGCTCGGCCAACGCCGCGCGAAGAGTCAGTGTGGAGACGCCCATCTTGGCTGCCAGTTCGTTTTCGCTGGGCAGCTGGGTCCCGTCTTCAAGCACTCCGAGCTCGATGGCATACCTGAGCCGCCTGCCGACCTCTTCCCCTCGATCAAAGGTGGCCAAGGGGGCGAAGGCGAGCTGCTCTCTCCACGTGGTCATGGACCGTTGCTCCTTCGTCGGGCGTGCTTGGCGCCGCCCTCTCATTGTCTAACCTTTAACCTCAAATGTCTATTGACATGTAAGGTTAAAGGTCTAAGATTTAAGTCAGGACCAGAGAAGTAAAGACACCTCCACAACCGGGTTTTTGAAAGGAAATGATCAGCATGACGCGAGAAGAAGCCTATGCAGGTTGCCCTTCGGACTCGTACGTGGAGTTCTACGGAGGCCAGTGGCTTGTAGTCCCGCTCGCGCCGGTTGAGCAGCCCTCCTTCTTCACCTGCCTGCCCCGCAGCAGGCGCGGCAACCCGTCACTAGGTCTGGCGGCTTGACCCACCGGTCAACTCAGCCTGTCAGCAGGTAGCGCATAAGGCTCCGCCTTTCAGGGCCACGCAGCTGGGTGACGTGCAGGCGTTCATTCAGTATTCGCGGCAGTTCACCATGCCGCTGGCGCAGCTGGGGTCGATGGCCAACCTTGTGCAGGTTTAGGGAGCGGGCGCGGCCTCTTGAGACCGCGCCCGCTGGAAAGTACCGCCACTGATGGCAGTTACGTCTCCTTATTTAGGCGTTTCGTTGGCTGGAGAGCCTACGGCAGCCTTCACTGCAGCAACGAGAGAGTGGACGTCGGTCTCGGTGGTGTCCCACGAGCACATCCACCGGACTTCCCCGCGTGCCTGGTCCCAGTCATAGAAGCGGAAGGATTCCCGGACTTTCGCGGCTGCCCCGGGTGGAAGGACGGCAAAGACGCCATTGGACTGTGTGGCTTGCGTCAGCGAGACGCCGTCAATGGCCGAGATCCCTGCGCTGAGACGTTGGGCCATTTCGTTGGCCTGAGCTGGCGGACCGCAGCCACAACCCATCCGTGAGCAGGGCTACGAGTTGCGCAGAGACGAAACGCATCTTTGAGGCCAGCTGCATGTTCATCTTGCGCAGGTAGCTCATGCCCGGGTCGGACTGTGAATTGAGCCAGACAACGGCTTCGCCGAACAGCAGCCCGTTTTTGGTGCCGCCAAAAGACAGGACGTCCACACCGGCGTCGGTGGTGAATGCCCGCAAAGGAAGCCCGAGATGTGCTGCCGCGTTGGCCAGCCTTGCTCCGTCCAGGTGCAGTTTCATTCCCTTCGCATGGACGTGTTCAGCGATCCGTCGGATTTCGTCCGGCGTGTAGCAGGTGCCCAGTTCGGTGGTCTGGGTGATCGATACCACCAGCGGTTGCGCCCGATGCTCGTCTCCCCACCCCCAGGCTTCGGCGTCGATCAATTCCGGGGTGAGTTTGCCGTCCGGTGTGGGGACGGGGAGGAGCTTTATTCCGCCAATCCGTTCCGGGGCGCCGTTTTCGTCGGTATTGATATGCGCTGTTGCTGCGCAGATGACAGCGCCCCAACGCGGGAGCAGGGCTTGCAGGGCAAGGACATTGGCCCCTGTTCCGTTGAAGACCGGATATGCGGTGGCAGCTGCCCCGAAGTGAAACTTGATGACCTCTTGAAGCGCTGCTGTGTAGACATCCTCGCCGTATGCGGTGACGTGGCCTTCGTTGGCTGCCTGAACTGCTTCGATGATTTCGGCGTGGGCCCCGGCGTAGTTATCCGAGGCGAAGCCCCGGTATGCCGGGTCGTGCAGGCGCCCCGCCAGAATCTGTGGGACGCCTGCTTTTGTCTCAACGCTGACGCTCATGCCGGTGCACCCACGAGGTGGCCGGCCGTGAGGGGCAAGCGCTGCCCGTTGATCTGCGCTGCCTCCAGGCCGAAGATCCGCTGTACAGCGTCGGCAAGGACACTGACATCGGTGTAGCCCGGAAATTTCCGTTCCGGCTGGGCTGCGCGCATCCGGTCATCGACCAGAGCCTTGACCACGAAGACCAAGGCGGCTGAGTGCTGAGCGGAGCGGGGGCTTTCATTTCCTCCCTGCAGGTGCCGGAATCCGTCGGCCACGGCCAGGGTCCATGCCTCGGCGGCGGACTTGACGGCGGCATAGGCGGCGCCGCCCGCTGTCGGCGAAGAGGCGGATTCTGCGGAAACGACGGCCAGGCGACCCGCAGGGGAGGCAGCCAAATCATCGTAAAAAGCGCGGCTGGTGTTCCTCAGTGTGGTGAGGACGCTGGTGTGCAGGAAGTCCCAGTCTTCATCCGTCTGGCCTGTAATTCCGGTACCGCCCCGCCATCCTCCTACAAGGTGGATCAGGCCGTCCACGGGACCCAGATCGTTCCGGACAGACGTCGCCAAGTCCTCAACGGCTTGCAGGTCCGCGAGGTTGCAGACATAGCCCGTGACGTTGTTGTACGCGGCCGCGAGCTCCTGCACCCGGTCCTCAAGGATGTCCACGGCGGCCACGCGTGCCCCTGCTTGCGAGAGGGTGCGGACTACCGCGACGCCGGCGGCGCTTGTCGAACCGGCGACGACGACCGTACGCCCCGAGAGGTCCTGGCTCATGCGCCCGCCTCGCCCTCAGTCTTCACAGGGCTCTTCCCGGTGATCCCGGCAGTTGATTCAATGACCGGGGACATCTTCTTCTCCAGTGCCTCGTAGAACATCGACAGGGGGAATTCGTCATCAAGGATCTGGTCCGTCAGATCCCGGAGAGGGCCGTTCAGCGGAAGGGCCTCCGGTCCCTTGGCCCACACGGAGGCCGGGTGGGGGGTGAGGGTTTCCGAGACGAGCTCGTAGGCAGCGAGCCAGTGTGCGATCTTCGGCCGGTCGATTGAACGCCAGTAGAGTTCCTCGATGCGGAGACCCAGCTCGACCACCACGCCGGCGACGTCCGTCCAGTCGATGCTCAACTTTCCATCGGTCCAGTGCAGGACCCGGTGCTGGTGCATCCAGGCGAACAGCAACTGGCCGCCCACGGCGTCGTAGTTACGGACCCGGTTCCCGGTAATCGCGAAGCGGAAAATGCGGTCGAAGATCACGGCGTACTGGACCAGCTTGGCGTGCTTGCGGGCGTCCTCGGAAGCCGTTTCGTCCCGCTCGATGAGGACGGATTCGCGGAAGGCGGTCAGGTCGCACCGGAGCTCCTCCAGGGAGTACAGGAAATACGGCATCCGCTGCTTGATCATGAACGGGTCAAAGGGCAGGTCACCGCGCATGTGGGTCCGGTCATGGATCAGATCCCACATCACGAAGGTCTTCTCCGTGAGGTGCTGGTCGTCGATGAATTCCGCGGCGTCAGCCGGCAGGTCCAGGGAAGTGATGTCGGCAGCAGCCTTTAGGACGCGACGGAACCGGGCAGCTTCGCGGTCCGCGAAGATGCCTCCCCACGTGAAGGAGGGGGTGCTCCGGACCGCGACGCTCTCGGGGAAGAGAACTGCGGAGTTCGTGTCATAGCCGGGCGTGAAATCGATGAAGCTGATGGGGACGAACAGCTTGTTGGAGTAGTTTGTTGCCTCCAAGTCAGCCACGAATGACGGCCAAATGACCTCGATGAGGACGGCCTCGAAGTAGCGGTTGGTGCTGCCGTTCTGCGTGTACATGGGAAACAGAACCAGGTGCGGCAGCCCGTCGATGCGCCACTGCTCGGGGTGGAAGGCTACCAATGAGTCGAGGAAATCCGGTACGACGAAGCCCTCGGACGCCCACCGCTGGAAGTCCTGCACGAGCAGTTCAAGGTAGTCCGTGTCGTGGGGGAGGTGGTGGCGCAGATCGTTGATTGAGTCCGTAATGATGCCGACATTCTGGCGGGCCTGGTCATGGTCAGCGGGTTCCGGAACGGAACCGTCCTGCACTTGAACCTGCTGCAGCCCGACGACGGCTGCCTTCAGAGCCTGCCATGCGGGGAGCGCCTTGAGGTCTTCTGCCCGGATGGTTGTCACTTCAGGGATTGCGATTACAGACATGCTCGTTCCTTCCGTTGAGGGGATTCCTGAAGAAGCTAGCAGTGCGTAAGCATCCGTGAAGGATTCTTCCCACATGCATAAGAAATACTTTTGCTCGGTGACTGCTCTTCAGCGCAATGCCTGCGTCTGACCTTTGGGTCGGGTGTCTTTGAGGCATCCCAGAAGCGGCGCATCACGATGGATAGGCAGCGGTATCGGGACGGGTCGAGGTTCAGCTCCTGCGCACGCTTGTGCACATCAGTGGCATTGGCTGTTCGCCGGCTGCTCGACGCGCCATAGCAGATCATCAGGGCGGCTTAGCCATCGGGTGACATTAGATCAGCAACTCTTGCGCTCAGATCGGATTGCCCCTCCCTATGCGTAAGGACTTGACCCGTCGGGCGTGCAACATTCGCCACGCCAAATGTCGCTTCCTTTGCCTGTGTTAGCTTGATCACCATCCTTCCCGGCCTGAGGGCATCGGAAGGCCCAAATTCACCGCAGCTACCTTTTCGGAGGCACCATGGGACTTGGCTCCCAAACGCAAATAAGTGATCGGGCTATTGATTTCGAAGAAGAAATCAAGCCCGATGGAACACAGGGGTCCTCCCTTGCGATAGCGGCAGATCGCCCTTCCGGCGAATCCACCAACGAACTCAAGCGCGGGCTAAACCACCGCCACCTGCAGATGATCGCCATCGGCGGTGCGATCGGTACCGGGCTGTTTGTGGCCTCGGGCAGCACCATTTCCCAGGCGGGTCCCGGCGGTGCGTTGGCCGGCTACGCGCTGGTCGGGCTGATGGTATTCCTGTTGATGCAGTCACTGGGCGAGATGTCGGCCAAAATTCCGGTTGCCGGTTCGTTCCAGTCCTTTGCCACCCGTTTCGTCTCCCCGTCCTTTGGGTTCGCGATCGGCTGGAACTATTGGTTCAACTGGGCCATCACGGTGGCCGCCGAGCTGGTCGCGGCCGGAATCATCATGGACTTCTGGTTCCCGGGGGTCCCGGGATGGGTGTGGGCCGGGATCTTCCTGCTGGTGCTGACCGGGCTCAATGCCCTCTCGGCCAAGTCCTTTGGTGAGTCGGAGTTCTGGCTCTCACTGATCAAGGTCAGCGCAGTGGTGCTCTTCCTGATCGCCGGCGTGCTGATGATTTTCGGCATCCTCGGGGATAACTCTCCGGGACTGAGCAACTGGGAAAACCGCGATGACGTGTTCCACGGGGGGTGGGTCTCGATCATCTCGGTCTTCATGGTTGCCGGGTTCTCCTTCCAGGGCACCGAGCTCGTAGGAGTCGCCGCCGGCGAAGCGAAGAACCCGCGCCGCGAGGTGCCGAAGGCTATCCGCACTGTCTTCTGGCGCATCATGCTTTTCTACATTGGCGCCATCTTTATCATCGGCTGCCTCATCCCGTTCACCGATCCGAGCCTGCTGGCCTCCGGTGAGTCCGATATTGCATCATCGCCCTTTACCCTGGTCTTCTCCCGCGCCGGAATCGCCTTCGCGGCGGCCTTGATGAACGCCGTGATCCTGACCGCAATCCTGTCCGCGGGCAACTCCGGACTCTATGCCTCCACCCGGATGCTTTACGCCATGGCCCATGACGGCATGGCCCCGAAGATCTTCGGCCGAACCAATGCGCGTGGTGTGCCGATCGCGGCGTTGCTCGCGACGGCGGCCGTGGGACTCTTCGGGTTCCTCTCCGCGATCGTCGGGCAGGGTGCAGCCTACTCCTGGCTGCTGAACATGTCGGGCCTATGCGGCTTCATCGTCTGGGCGGGAATCGCGGTCTCCCACTACCGTTTCAGGCGCGGCTTCCTGGCCCAGGGAAACAAAGTCAGCGACCTGCCGTACAAAGCATCCCTGTTCCCCATTGGCCCACTGCTGGCCTTCGCCCTGCTCATACTGGTCATCGCGGGACAGAACTACGAGGCTGTGCTTGCCGGACGGTCCGTGGAGGTGCTTTCCTCCTACATCGGGTTGCCGGTCTTCATCGTTCTATGGCTGGGTCACCGCTACATCACCAAGTCCAAAGTAGTGCCGCTGCTCGAGATGGATCTCACGGCACCTAAGGACGTCGAGGACGAACCTGGGGGCGCCACCCGGTAACCATGCTCTCGGGTACCCCATGCGTTGCGGGGCCCGCGGGAGCCGAGGAGTCAGCACAGCCAAAACGAGGGGACTAGGCCAAAAGGGGAAGCCGGGTGAGAACATCACCCGGCTTCGCTCTTCCCCAGGTCAGTAAGATCCACGCCGCAGTCACAGCCCTCGAGCCGCGCGGCGTCGACGCATCGTCCTGAACTGCGCCACCGAGCCGAAACGAGATGCGCAGGAGTAGCCCCGCCGGGAAGGCACCGAGCTTCGGCACGCAGTTCATTTCGGGGCTGATCATGCCGGCCATGACGTTCATCGGGAACCTGGTGTACGTGGGGATCGCGGTGGTGGGTGGCCTGCAGGTGGCGTCCGGGGCGATGCAGCTGGGCGATGTGCAGGCGTTCATCCAGTACTCGCGGCAGTTCACCATGCCGCTGGCGCAGCTGGGGTCCATGGCCAACCTGCTGCAGTCCGGGGTGGCGTCCGCCGAGCGCGTGTTCTCGTTGCTGGATGAGGATGAGCAGTCGCCGGAGCGCTGCCGGTTCTGCCCCGGCCGGCGGGCGGGGGCGGCTGGTGTTCGAGAACTGTCTCGTTCTCCTACTCGCCGGACAAGCCGCTGATCTCTTCGCTGTCGTCTGGTGGCGGAGCCGGGGCAGACGGTGGCGATCGTGGGCCCCACCGGGGCCGGGAAGACGACGCTGGTGAACCTGATGATGCGGTTCTACGAGCTGGATGCGGGGCGGATAACGCTCGACGGCGTGGACGTCACCTCGGTGCCGCGGCGCGAGCTGCGCTCGCGGCTGGGCATGGTGCTGCAGGATACGTGGCTGTTCGGCGGGACCATCCGGGACAACATCGCGTACGGGCGGCCTGACGCTTCTGAGGACGAGATCCTGGAGGCGGCGCGGGCGACGTACGTGGACCGGTTCGTGCACTCCCTGCCGGAGGGGTATGACACCGTGCTGGAGGACGAGGGTTCCAATGTGTCGGCGGGTGAGAAGCAGCTGCTGACGATTGCGCGGGCGTTCCTGGCCAGGCCGTCGGTTTTGATTTTGGACGAGGCCACTTCTTCGGTGGATACGCGGACCGAGGTGCTGGTGCAGAAGGCGATGAGTGCTTTGCGGTCGGACCGGACTTCGTTTGTGATTGCGCACCGGCTGTCTACCATCAGGGACGCCGACCTCATCCTGGTGATGGAGGCCGGCCAGATCGTGGAGCAGGGGACGATGCTTCGCTTCTGGCCGCGGGCGGAGCGTACGCGCGCTTGTATGAGGCGCAGTTCGCGGCTCCTGTGGCGGAAGTTTAAGGGGGATCCTACATTTACTCCGCGGCTCGATATGGAGGCGGGAAGTTCGATTCTGGGCTGATCAGCTTTTCGTAATCCGCTTTAGGCTTTCGTCTGGGCCTTCATTAGACCGAGAAAGCTGCGCTGCTGGCCCAGGATGAACGCCGGCGCAACGGCTCCGATCTTACTCGCAGGACGATGTCTCCGTATGGTCTGCGCGTCTGGACGGGCCCAAGGGAAGAATGCGCCGAAGCACGTCAAATTTTTGAATTCCGCAGGAAGCTCAAGATTTCACAGCCGATGTCGTAGGTCTCAACGAGTGCCTGCAGGCCGTCGGTGCAGTACCTCATGACCTCGCCCGCGGCCTGAGCTCCAAGCGCGCTGTTGAGCTGCCGGATTTCGTGGCCGGACGGCATGGCAGAAGTGCAGGCGTCCAGCAGCTTTTCATCCCATTGGAACGCTGTGCGCGGTGATCAGCTATGGCCATGGAAGCCGCCGCATTCCCGAACCTTCTTCCGATGGGAGATGGGACTTTTCTCGCATTCGACCGAACACCTTCGCGGCCACACCGACTTTCAGACGAAGCGAAAGGGCCCCCATTGGCGGCATAGAGGAACCTATCTAGACCTCTTCGAGTTCTTGAGGACTGCGGCGTAGCACTTGCTCCGCAGATATCGTTGATATCGACAGGAAGGGGCTGGGATGAGCGAATTTAAGCCCGGGTGCAGGGCACAATGGAGCATGGCAATGCGTCTGACCTGTCGCGGTGGCTTGTACATCTCACCCGTTCCGAAGAAGACCTCATCTCGATTCTAAAGTCGGGCAGGATTGAAGCGCCCATTCCCTACGGAGCGGGGAAGAGGTACAGCATCGTGCGGAACCGGCATCGGTCAGTGTGTTTGACGGAGATCCCGCTTCACGAACTTGGTCGGATGACCACTAAGCGCCCTTGGGGCATCGTGTTCGATAAGGAACGCCTGCGCGCAAAGTTCAACGCACAACCGGTTTGGTACGTCAGCGATCCCTCGCCCCAATGGGATGCGTTGAATGCAGCGATGCAGGAAGCTCACAGCAACGTGGATTCGCCGATCTGGAAGCTGACTCCGTTTATAGAGCGGGTCCGAAGCCGCCATAACAAGGTTCCTAATGACTGGCGCTGGGAGCGCGAGTGGCGGGTGCGCGGTGATCTCGAGTTTGATCTGGCCGAAGTCGCCATGATCGTCGCGGATAAAGAGGGCGCTCTCGCCTTTTTCGAAGAAGTTTCGGTTGGAATGCCATGGGTGTCGCCCGAGGACTTCACCGTCCGGTGGTCTGGGGGTTCACCAAAGGTTGGGACGACGAGCTCGACAGCATGCTTGAACGCTTTCACTAACAAATCGTCGCTGGCGGCATAGCAGGCGTGTTCTGGGACCGAGAAGATCAGAGACATTTCTCCATGGTCCCCGCCCTCGAAACGGAGGACGCCATGGACGAGGCTTTCGGGGACTTGACCCCCGGGCTTCACAAAGCCATCGAAAAGGCTTTGAGCCGCACCTACACGTTGTGGTGCCGCATCTACGATCTGTCGCTCATTAACGAATAGCACCCATGCGAACATCAAGGACTAGCCACGCAGCTCCTCTGAGCATCAGATATTCGCCCTAAACGACGAGGACGCTGCACTGTCATGGCGTTGCAGTTGCGCACGCCACGCTGTGGACGATTGCACCAAGCGAGAGATTACGTCGTCGGGTTCGGGTTTAGCCAGCCTGGGAGGTGAGCCTTCTTCGCCGCTGCAGTCAATGGACGTCTATTTCTCGCAGGCACCCGACCTCTAGGGACAGCAAGGTAGCAGGAGCCAGGACGAAGCAAATGGTGGCAGAACCTGGTATCTGGGCGGATCGTTCGCCATCGTAAGCACTGTCAGGGCCCGTGCCCGGGCGCATGCAATCAGCCTTCGCGCGGTATGTCCAGTAACCTGGCGCCTTCAGCGCCACTAATTTGCAAATTCACGCTACTGGAACGTTCTCAGGGAGAATAAGCAGTATGACCTCTCCGCGGCTTGTGTCAATTTCCCTGACCCCGTTCAAGTCCTACCAGAACGTCCATATACCGCTCGAGCCGCTCACCGTGCTCATCGGACGAAATGCGAGCGGGAAATCAAATGCACTTGATGCCTTCGAAGTGCTAGGACGCCTGGCCCGTGGCTTGGACGTTCGTGATGCCCTAGACGGCAGCCTGGATGGTCTTGCACCGATCCGAGGTGGCTCCGATGGTCTTTCCCCAGCCGGATCTAAAGCGAAGATGATCACCCTCGCTGTAGAAGTTGATGACCCTGACCACGGCAGGCTATCTATGGAAACTCAAATTTCTGTGGGCCCGGAGCCAAAGATCATTTCCGAGCGCCTCAGTCTTGTCGGTTTGAGGGGTAAAAAGAGTTTCACAGTCTTTGAAACCTGGCCTCTGGAAGAGATGTGGCGAGGAGACATTGAGGCGAAGGTGTACAACGGTGCGAGGGGAAGAAACCCTAGGACCACCTTGCGATCGACTCAGTTGTTGACCTTCCAACTTACTCAAAGACTGGATACAGGCTCAGCGGCAAAACGCCTAGTGAGCGAACTTTGTAACCGAGTCCTGGCAAGTCTTCTTGGCGTGTTCCACCTTGATCCAGTGCCAAGTGCGATGCGCCAGTACGTGGCGGAAAAGGATATCGACCTACGACGCGATGCTCGCAACCTCTCCGCGGTACTTGCCCATTTGAAATCTACCGCCGACAAGAAAATCTGGGAGAGACTGACACGAGCGATCCAGGCATTGCCCGAGCACCCGATCTCCGGGATCGAGTTCGAATCCACGACGTTCGGTGATGTTATGGCGGGAGTCCGGGAGTCGTTTAATGATCATGACGACGTCATCATTCCTGCCAAGCAGATGAGCGATGGAATGCTTCGAATGCTGGCAATTACAACGTCAGTTCTGGGCGGCGCATCAAGTCTCGCTATTACGCCGTCGTTGTCTGGTGCTACTTCAACACCGACGCTGCTTATTGAAGAGCTTGAAAACGGGCTGCATCCGTCGCAGGCGCACGCTCTTCTGGAATTAATAGTCGAGTCAATCCAGTCGGGTGCACAGCAGCTAGTTGTGACGACACATTCTCCCGCGCTACTAAACGCGTTGAGCGGCGAGCAACACCGCGGAGTTCTCGTCGTTTCCAGGGACCCGTCGACGGGCTGGAGTTCCATTGATCGGCTCGTCGACCTGCCTGGCTATCACCGGGTACTGGCATCAGAACCACTAGGGAGTCTCGTGGAAAAGGGCAGACTATCCGAGGCTTTCGAAAACCCAGTCAGCAGTCGGGAAAACATACAAGAGTTACTGAGGATGATCTGATGACTGGTGTTGTCTTTCTTGACACCAGTGTTCTCCTCTGTGTCTTGGACATCCCTGGTAAGAATCAGGGACGCGAAGCCGTGGTCTCAGAGTTTACGGACCTGGCGACAACACCAGGCAACACCTTGATTCTGCCCGCCGCTGCTGTAATCGAGACTGGTAATCACATCGCTCAACTAGCGGACGGAGGAATGCGCCGTCAGCGGATGGAAGCCTTGTCCAAAATCCTTGACCAAAGCGCCAAGGCACAGGCACCCTGGGTGGTCGGCAACGCAAACTGGGACAGTGAATTCATCCAGATTTTAATCGATGGATCGGCAGATGGCTCTATTCCCAACTTAGTCGAGCTTGCTACTCGGAAAGTCGGTGTAGGCGACGCAAGCATATTGCACGAAGCACGGACCTTCAGATCGGCAACGGATACGCCCTCTGGACAATCCATTCGAATATGGACGTTGGATGACGGGTTGAGGGCCCTTTCCTAGAGGAAGCCCCTGCTACAGCGGGACCGGCGGATAGGCGATCGTGGGAACCCATGATTTGGCTCCCATCCGGGACCACTGGTCATCAGTTAGAACAGCTTTTCGCGACACTCCTCAAGTATTCCAGCGACGAGCACGCACATTTGAAAACACGCATAGGGGATGCCGGTCTCGAGGAGCGTGGTGGGGTCGAAGCAAAACCGCAGTCCCGGATCTGTTGGCGAATGTGGGGTCGGCATGGCGCCGTTCTCGGCATTGATCGACAAGTACGGCGGCGATCTCGCCATAGTGTGGATCGACTCCCACCCCGATATGGGAACGGGGGAGGGCGCGCTTCGCTTCTGCTGCGGGCGGGGCGTATGCGCGGTTGTATGAGGCGAAGTTCGCGGCTCCTATGGCGGAGGTTTGGGGGGTTTCTTCGCGCCGAAGTTGGAACCGCCAGCACTCGAGACAGTAAGGCTCAAACCGCAAGCTCTACATTTCCGCTGGTTCTTTTCTCCGTGGCACTATCGTGGTAACTAGACACCAGCACGCGCTTGAAAAAGAAACGGCGGAGCAAAATTATGGATTGGTTTTTCGACGGCCTAGGGACGATGCTTATCGGTCTTGTACTTGGCGGTGCTGCCGGGACTGCCGGAGGGTGGAAACTAGCCAAGAACAGGTTCCAACGCCTAAGTCAAAAGGCTGGCAACGACGCTAGCCAGATTCAAGTCGGCAGAGACTACAAGCGGAGATAAGCGCTTGAGCCAGAGTCAGAGGGCCGGGGCAGGCGCCCAGCAGATGCAGGTTATGGGCGACTACATTGTCCAGGGCGTCACGGAGCAGAGGGCAGCGGAAATTGCGGATCAGCGGGCTCGCCAGGTGCTGGGGGAGTACTCAAGGGAGGCCGCACCAGAGGCCTTCGACCGGATAAAAGCGTTGGACGGGCGGGTCATCAGACTCTTGTCTGTTGAAGGAAATCTTGACGCACTTCGGGACCCGGCGTATCAGATAGCGCTCCAAAAGGCACAAGTGGGGGCAGCGTCGACAGATAGGGAGGGGGACTATGACCTCCTAGCGCGGCTGCTTGGGCAGCGTGCCAGCCAGGACAGCCGGTTCGTCCGTGCCAGTGTCGATAGGGCGGTCCAGGTCGTTGACATGATCGACGATGCTGCCTTGCAGGGCTTAAACATGCCTGTGGATCGTCACAGTGCTAACGCCAGGCGGTCAGAGGATGGATCAGGGCGTCGGCCAGCTGGAGGACTTGCTCACACGTTTTCCGCACGATAATTTGCCTGAGGGGCGTCGGTGGTTGGACCACCTGGATATGATCGACCTTGTGCGTGTCACTCCAGGAGGCCTTACGACACTGAAGAAGTTTGTGCCGTTGTTCGCTGACAAGTGGCCGGGGTTCATGAGTACTGGCATCGAGCGGGCCGGCGCAGCCGACATAAAGGCACAGTCTCTCGAACGCGGTGTCAACAGCCTGCGGGTAGTGGAGCACGAGCTGAAGCCCGGCTTCTACAGGCTCCCTTATTACAGCTTCGACCATCTTAGAAGCGTCATGAGGGCTAACCAAGTATCCGGCGAGGACATTGAATTTGTTGTCAGTTTGGCTAGGGACCAGGGCAATCTTGAAATCCGGGACGAGTCCCTGATGCCCCAGCTGGACGAAGCGATTACAGCAAGCCCGGTCCTCTCAAAAATTCGCACTTGGTGGGATCAAATTCCTGACTACCCCCAGGCCACCTCAGCGGGGATTACCGTTGCCTACGCGAATTCGCGTCGCTATCACCAATTTGAGAACACTGTTGGGTTGACCGAGTACTTGGAACAGTCCACCTGACAGCGGCCCGTTAGTAGACGCAAACCTGTCTATGTTGGTGCAGCGACCGGCCACGGCCAGAAGCGTTCGTGCAGCGGCTTGGGCCGTTGACGGGTGAGCGCCGTTGTACCAAGAGGTCCAACAGTTATTGCTGAATGCAGCCAGCACTGCCCTGAGCATGGCCTGGGCCTCAATCTTCTGGGTCCTCGACGGGTCATTCGATACGGGAAATGTATAGGAATCGTCTGACACGTGCGCCCTGAAGCTGAGCCCCGTCGGCCAGTGCTTGTAGGAATCAAAGGCAGAGTCCACCGAGATGATTTCAACGGCCGTGACAGCAGACAGGGGCTCAGCCCACGTAGCTACTTCTTTCCCTGTGAAATCGACCGTCACGATCAGGGTGTCCGTGATCGCAGTGACCTTGCCCTGATAAACGTTTCCACTTGCCTCTTGCATAGGGTGCCCGAGGTAGATCGGTGCTACGTCTCCTACAAAAGCGAATATCCCGGAGACGGCCTGCTGGATCCATAGCGGTTTAGGCGGAATTTGACCGAAGCGCATCGGCTCAGTTAGCGGACCTGGCCAGGTGGGGCTGGATTCGGTGATGCGCTCGGCTAGGGAGTCAGCCTGCTCTTCCAAACTGGTGTTCACGGGCTAGTTCCCGCTGTACTAGGTGGGCGCGTGCTGTCCCAAACGCGTCGCCATCACGTCAAAGGGGTCAACGAGCACAGAAAGGCCGTGGGCGACGGGACCGTGCTTCTCTTGGATAGTCCAGACCCCAACGACTTCGTTAACTTGATAGCCGCCGCACCCTGTGCTCCGCCAGATGAACTGCCCTGCAACTGGCGTAATCTCCGCTTACTCGCCCTGCCAGTCGTCACTGTCACTGCTGTAATAGCCCGTATGTAATTGCGGCTGCGTATCAACCGACTCAAAGCCCCTTCAGGGGATAGCGCCCACATCAGTCACTCCGGTGGCGGAAGTCTAGGACGCCTACCCGCCGCCGTAGTACCCGAAAAACAAGCCGCAATCTTCGGGCCCCGCACGTAGTCTGTTCATATGCCTCGTTTTGCGCTTGATATTGAGTCCGTCCCCCGCCCCGTCCGCGCCCAGGAGCTGCTCGATGCGGTGAACCATCGGGTCGTCATTGCCGACGGCGCGATGGGCACCATGCTGCAGGGCCGGGAGCTGTCCCTCGAGGACGACTTCCTGGGGCTGGAAGGCTGCAACGAGATCCTCAACGCCACGCGCCCGGACGTCCTCGCGGACATCCATGACGCGTACTTCGCCACCGGAATCGACGCCGTCGAAACCAACACCTTCGGCGCCAACTGGTCCAATCTCTCCGACTACGGCATCGACGACCGCATCGAAGAGCTCGCCCGCAAAGGCGCGGAGATCGCCCGCGAACGTGCCGAAGCGGCAGAAAAAACCGACGGACGGATGCGCTGGGTCCTGGGCTCCATGGGCCCCGGCACCAAGCTCCCCAGCCTCGGCCACACCACCTACGACTACCTCAAGCAGACCTTCGCCCTGCAGGCCGAGGGCCTCATCGACGGCGGCGCGGACGCCTTCCTCATCGAAACCAGCCAGGACCTCCTGCAGACCAAAGCCGCCGTCAACGGCTGCAAGCAGGCCATCGTCACCCGCGGCATCCGGCTCCCCATCTTCGTCGAGGTGACCGTCGAAACCACCGGAACCATGCTGATGGGCTCCGAGATCGGCGCCGCGCTCACCGCCCTGGAACCCCTCGGCGTCGACGCCATCGGCCTGAACTGCGCCACCGGCCCGGACGAGATGAGCGAGCACCTCCGCCACCTCGCCAAGCAGTCCTCCGTCGCCATCGCCTGCATGCCCAACGCCGGCCTGCCCGTCCTTGGCCCCAACGGCGCGCACTACCCGCTCTCACCCACCGAACTCGCCACCGCGCACGAGCAGTTCGTGCGCGAATTCGGCCTGGGCCTCGTGGGCGGCTGTTGCGGTACGACGCCGGAACACATGGCCGCCGTCGTCGAACGTCTTGCCCCCTTCCGCACCGCCGCCGCCGTCACCAGCGGCGGGCGGGGCGCCGACGGCGAACGCCTTCCCACCGAGCGTGAAGCCGGCATCGCGTCCCTCTACCACCACGTGAATTTCGACCAGGAGTCCGCCTACCTCGCCATCGGCGAGCGCACCAACGCGAACGGTTCGAAGGCGTTCCGCCAGGCGATGCTGGACGAGCGCTGGGACGACTGCGTCGACATCGCCCGCGAACAGGTCCGCGTCGGCGCGCACCTGCTCGACGTCTGCATCGACTACGTGGGGCGCGACGGCGTGGCCGACATCAAGGAGGTCGTCTCACGTTTCGCGTCGGCCTCCACCCTCCCGCTCGTCATCGACTCCACCGAACCGCCCGTGCTGCGGGCTGGTCTCGAACTCATCGGCGGCCGCCCGGTGGTCAACTCCGTCAACTACGAGGACGGCGACGGCCCGGACAGCCGCTTCGCGCGCATCATGCCGCTCGTGAAGGAACACGGCACCGCCGTGATCGCCCTGACCATCGACGAACAGGGCCAGGCCCGCACCACCGACGGCAAGGTGGCCATCGCCTCGCGCCTCGTCGACGCCCTGGTGGGCGAATGGGGGATGCGCGTCGAGGACATCATCGTGGACGCGCTGACCTTCCCCATCGCCACCGGCCAGGAGGAAACCCGCCGGGACGGCATCGAAACCATCGAGGCCATCCGCCAGATCACGGCCAAGTACCCCGGCATCAACACCACGCTCGGCGTCTCCAACGTGTCCTTCGGCCTGAACCCGGCAGCGCGCATGGCCCTGAACTCGGTGTTCCTCCACGAGGCCGTGCAGGCCGGCCTGACCAGCGGCATCATCGACGCCGCCAAGATCGTCCCGCTCGCCTCCCTCCCGGAGGAACAGCGGAAGGTGGCCCTGGACCTCGTCTATGACCGGCGCGAATACGACGCCGACGGCAACCTCACGTACGATCCCCTGGCCATCATGCTGGACCTGTTCGCCGGCGTCGACACCGCAGCGCTCAAGGACCAGCGCGCGGCGGAACTTGCGGCGCTTCCCACCGGCGAACGCCTGCAGCGGCGCATCATCGACGGCGAAGGGAAGGGCCTCGAAGAGGACCTGGACCTGGCACGCTCCGAAGGCATGACCCCGCTCGGCATCATCAACGACCAGCTGCTCGAAGGCATGAAAGTGGTGGGCGAGCGCTTCGGCGCCGGCGAGATGCAGCTGCCCTTCGTGCTGCAGTCCGCCGAGGTGATGAAGAACGCGGTGGCCCTGCTCGAGCCGCACATGGAGAAGTCGGATTCGTCCGGCAAGGGCACCATGGTGATCGCCACCGTCCGCGGCGACGTGCATGACATCGGCAAGAACCTGGTGGACATCATCCTCACCAACAACGGCTACAAAGTGGTCAACATCGGCATCAAGCAGGGGATCGCCGAGATCATGGCGGCGGCCGAGGAGCACAATGCCGACGTGATCGGCATGTCCGGGCTGCTGGTGAAGTCCACCGTGGTGATGAAGGAGAACCTCGCCGAACTCCAGTCCCGGGGCCTCGCGAAGAAGTGGCCCATCGTCCTCGGCGGTGCAGCCCTGACCCGCGCCTACGTGGAGCAGGACCTGGCCGAGCAGTTTGAAGGAACCGTCCGGTACGCCAAGGACGCCTTCGAGGGCCTGGCCCTCATGGAACCGCTGGTGCAGGTGGCCCGCGGCGCCGACCCCGCCGCAGTCGGCCTTCCGCCGCTGAAGAAGCGGATCCACAAGGGCGGCCCGAAGTTCACCGTGACCGAGCCGGAAGCAATGCCCGGCCGCTCCGACGTGGCCGCCGACAACCACCTTCCGTCGCCGCCGTTCTGGGGCACGCGCATCGTCCGCGGCGTCTCGCTCCACGACTACTCCACCTTCCTCGACGAACGCGCCACGTTCATGGGGCAGTGGGGGCTCAAGCCCGGCCGCGGCGATGACGGCGCCTCCTACGAGGAGCTGGTGGAACGTGAGGGCCGGCCGCGCCTGCGGTACTGGCTGGACCGTATCCTCGGCGAGGGAATGCTGGACGCGTCCGTCGCCTACGGCTATTTCCCGGTGGTCTCCGAAGGCGAACAGGTGGTGGTGCTGCACCACGGGGAGGACCGCGACGGCGTCCTCGGCACCCCGGGACTGCTCGCCCCCGACGGCGGCTCAGGCGGCCCGATCGGCACCGACCGGCTGCGGTTCAACTTCCCGCGCCAGCGCCGCGACCGGCACCTGTGCCTCGCCGACTTCGTCCGCTCGCGCGAATCGGGCCAGATCGACGTGCTGCCGGTGCAGCTGGTCACCGCCGGCTCGAAGATCGAGGAAGTGACGTCCGAGCTGTTCGCCGGGAACCACTACCGCGACTACTACGAGCTCAACGGCCTGGTCATGCAGCTCACCGAGGCGCTGGCGGAGTTCTGGCATGCGCGCATCCGCTCCGAGCTGGGCTTCGCGTCCGAGGAGCCAAAGGACAAGGCCGGCCTGTTCAAGCTCGACTACCGCGGCGCCCGGTTCTCGCTCGGCTACCCTGCGTGCCCGGACATGGAGGACCGGCGCAAGGTCACGGAGCTCCTGAAACCCGAACGGATGGGCGTGGTCCTCAGCGATGAGCTGATGCTGCACCCCGAACAGTCCACCGACGCGTTCGTCTTCCACCACCCGGAGGCCAAGTACTTCAAGGTGTGACGCGTGCGGGCCTGAAACGGCAGGCAACAACCTGGACTAGTGCGCTGGCCGTGTTGGGCGCATGGCTCCGACCGGCACGGGCCGGGGAGCAATACCGGTGGTCCAGGTGGCCCGCACTTTAGACAACGGAAGCGGACGACGGCGGGTGGCCACCCGCCGTCGTCCGCTTTCCTGTCCAGGCCGGTCAGTCCGTGCGGACCCTGCTGGGGTCGACGTTCCGGGCGGCGAAGATCAGCAAGCCGGACGCCAGGATGGGGAGGACGCCCCACCATAGGGTGGCGTTGATCCAGCCGGCTCCGGAGGCGAGGGCGGCGGTAATGAGCAGGCCGCCGATGATTGCCCCGACCTGGCCGGAGGCGTTGATGATGGAGCTGCCCGTTGCCCGGGTGTGGACGGGGAAGCTTTCGCCGGTGAAGAACAGCAGGGCGGAGAAGGGGCCGATGAGGAAGAACAGCCCGGCGCTGTACAGCCCGATGATGAGCGGGAAGTTTCCGTTCGGGGCCTGGAGCATGGTGAAGAAGGAGACGGCGCACAGGATCCAGCCGATCCCGATCGCGTTGCGGCGCCCGATCCGGTCACCGAGCCAGCCGTGGAACAGGTAGCCGGCGAAGGCGGTGGCATTGGAGATGATGAGAATCAGCAGCGCGTTATCGAACTCGAGGTTCTTGCCGTCCGGTGCCGTGAGCAGCGACGTGCCGAGGATCGCGAATGCAAGCACGCCCAGCCAGTTCAGGAGGAAGGCACCGCCGATCGTCAGCGTGGACCGCAGCGATTCTCCGCGGAAGACCGAGACCAGCGGGCTGGCCTTCTCCGAGACGTCAATCCCGTATTTCTCCCCGAGCTGCTGTGCCTCTTCCGTCCGGCCGTCCTTGATCATCCTGTCGATCTGGTGACGGTGGGCAAACTGGGGGCTTTCTTTGAGCCAGCGTCCGGCGAAGACGATGAAGACGGCGGGCAGGGCGGCCACGGCGAAGCAGAGCGCCCACCCGCCGACGGGGAACAGCAGGTAGACGGACCCGGCAGCCAGGACGGAGCCGACCGGCCAGCCGGACTGGACGAGTGAGAAGACGAGACCGCGGCGGCGTGCCTTGGCGGGATCGCTGTTGTGGGCGAACATCTCGTTGAGGTACGCCGCGTTGATGGACTGTTCGGCGTAGCCGAGGCCGGCCAGTGAACGCACCAGGACCAGGAAGACGAGTCCAAGGCCGGCAGCGATGCCCACAACCCAGCCGACCGTGGCGGTCAGCAGGGAGGCGACGGCGGCACCGACGACGGCGATCAGGATGCCCTTGCGCCGGCCGATCCGGTCGACGATCGGGCCGATCCCGAAGGCCACGAGTGCGGTCCCTGCCGTCACCCAGGTATTGATCCCCGTGGACTGGGCCGCGCTCCAGCCGAGGTCTGCGGCCAGCACCGGCAGGAGGTTGCCGAACAGGACGAAGTCGTAGACGGCGAAGGTCCAGGCGAAGAAGCAAATCCAGGTGGCCAGCCGGACGTCCTTGGGCGTGACATCAGACTCGACAAATTGAAGGGTTGGGGCAGTGGTCATAGCGGTTCCTAATTCACGGGGATTGGTGGGCGGTGTGATGAGTAGGGAACGAAGGGGCGGCCTGGAGGCCAGCGTGGCTAGCTGGCCCCAGACCGCCCCCTTACTGCTGCTTTGGATCAGATTGCGGAACTGAGCTCGGAGACGAATACCTCGCGGCGTTCGGCGGTGGACTTCAGATCGACCGTTAGCTGGCCGTTGACCTCCTTGAGGACCACTCCGTAGTCCCGGGTGGCCGCCTCGGCGGTTGTGAAGCCGTCGAGTACGTCCTCGAGGACCTTCAGGGGGTCCCGCCGCTGGGGGTCACCGAAGCCGCCACCGCTGGGCACGGTGATCTGGAGGGAGTCGCCGGCCAGCAACTGACGGCCGGTGACCTTGGACGGCCAGGACTCCTCGCCCTCCCGGCCGGGGTTTTTCACGAGCGAGCCGTTGAGGCCCTCGTGGCCGCCGAACGCGCCCCACGGTACGTCCGACTCGTGGCGTTCACCCTCGCAGGTGATCGCGGTGTCCGTCAGGAAGGTGTTCTCCCGGACGATGCCGATGCCGCCGCGGAACTCGCCGGCCGCCGCCGGCTCGGAGCGCAGTTCGTAGCGGTCGGTGCGCATCGGGAACCTCCACTCGAGCTCCTCGATCGGGTTGTTGCGGGTGTTGGCGATGAGGTTGTCCACGGAGTCCGGCCCGTCGCTGGTTGCGCGGGCGCCGTAGGAGCCCTCGTTGACCTCGAGGTAGACCCAGTACTCGCCCTGTTTCTTGTCCCATCCGGAGTAGGAGATGAAGTGGATGTGGGCGGAGTTGCCGGCGGTGACGCGGTCGGGGATGACAGGGGCCAGGGCCCGCAAAGCCAAGTCGACGGCACGTTGTACCTGGGAGAACCGGGAGAAGGTTGCGGCCGGGTACGTCGGGTTGAAGATGGTGCCTTCCGGGGCGATCACCTTCAGGGGCTTGAGCATGCCCTCGTTCTGGGGCACGAACACCGGGAAGGCGACCTCGTCCAGGAACATCATGCGGGTGATGAACGTGAATGCCGAGACTGTGGTGCCCTCGAAGGCGCAGTTGTAGGCGGTCGGCACCTGTTCGGAAGAGCCGGTGAGGTCGTAGGTAATCTCGTCACCCTCTACGATCACCTTCACGACGATCGGCAGCTTCTTGCCATAGTTGCGGCCGTCGTCGTCCAGGTAGCCGACCTCGGTCTCGTAGACGCCGTCGGGGATCTTGGCGATTTCCTGGCGCAGCATTCGCTCCGAGTAGTCGATCCAGCTCTGGCCGGCTTCGCGGACCGCGCCGAAGCCGTATCGCTCAATGAGGGCGATGTAGCGGGACTTGGCCAGCTCGCAGGCGGCGATCATCGCCTGGAAGTCGCCCTCGTTGGAGGTGGGTGTCCGGGTGTTGTTGAGGATGTGCCGGATCAGCGATTCCTGGCGGACGCCCTTCTCGGAAATCTTCACCGCCCGGAAGATGGTGCCTTCGGACTGGATGTCCTGAATGTCCACCATCAGTCCTGAGTACGCGCCGCCGTTATCGATCAGCTGGCCCGAGGCTCCGGCGAAGCCGACGAGTTCCCCGTCGTGGAAGATCGGTTCGATAATCGCCACGTCGGGGGAGTGCGTGGCCCCCAAGTAGGGATCGTTGTGCAGGATGACGTCACCGTCGTGGATGTCGTCGCCCAGGACCGAGATCACGCCCTTGACGATCTTGGGCATGGAGCCCATGAACATGGGCGTGGAGTCGGACTCGGCCAGCACGTTGCCGTCCTTGTCGAAAAGCCCTGCGCCGAGGTCCTCGGACTCGCGGATGATCGAGGAATAGGCCATACGGAACAGCACCGAGGCCATTTCCTTGGCCGCCGAGTTCAGGGCGCCCCCGATGACGCGCATCAGGATCGGCGTGGCCAGTTTCTCGGCACTCTGGGTTGCGGCCGGGCAGTCGATGACGAGGTTGCCTGCTGCGTCCACCGCTCCGGAGAATCCCGGAGGAATAACGGTGGTGGAGTCGTACTGTTCGATGATGGCGGGACCGGTGAAGGTAATTCCCACGCCCATCCTGTCGCGGTCATAGAACCTGGTGTCCAGGGTCACCGGCTTGCCGTCCTGTTCGAAGGTCACCGGACGGGTTTCCACCAGGGCGTCCTTGAGGGAGCCGGACTTGATCGCCTCCGGCGTGGGCAGGTCATCCATCACGGCGCTGGCCTCCACGCGGATGTTGATGACCTCCACGGTGCCGTTCTTGAAACGGTGGCCGTATTCCTCAAAGTGGGCATCGTGGAAGGCTGCCTCGGCCTTTTCCAGCCAGGCTTGGTTGACGGGTCCTGCGGGGGCGGCGAAGCGGATCTCGTATCCCTGGCCCTCGTAGCGCGCGTCCGCAAGCCATTCGAGCTTGCGGCGTTCGGCCGGCACATCCTCGGAATCCAGCTGGGCATTGGCCTCGCGTTCCAGCTGCTCGAAGGAGGCCTGGATGGCGGCGGGGTTGGCGTTGGCGAACGTGAACCGGTTGGTGGCGACGAACTCGTACTTCTCGTCGGTAGCCAACAGGCCGGTGGCAGCCATGATGCCGGGGTGGGCCGGGATCAGGACCTTCGGGACCTCCAGCTCCGCGGCGATCTCGCAGGCGAACAGGGCGCCGGCACCGCCGGCAGCGACGAGGGTGAAGTCGCGCGGGTCGTAGCCCCGGCGCACGGAGTTCTGCTCGATCGCCTGGGTCATACCGAACTTCTGGATCTGCAGCGCGCCGAGGGCTGCCTGGTCCACCGACATGTTGAGCTTTTCTGCCAGACCTTCCATGGCCTTTCGGGCGCCATCAAGGTCCATATCCATACCTGAGCCTGCCAGAACGCGGTCAGGACGCATGCGGCCCAGCAGCACCTGGGCGTCGGTCGATGTGGGCTCCGACCCGCCGCGGCCGTAGCAGACCGGGCCCGGGACGGCTCCCGCAGATTGAGGACCCACGCGGAAGACCCCGCCAGCATCGACGTAGGCGATGGAACCGCCGCCGGCACCAATGGTGTCGATGTCCACCATGGGGACCATGGCCTGGTGATCGCCGATCTTAGTGTCCAGCAGGTGACGCATGCGCAGTTCACCCTTATAGGCCACACCGATGTCCGCCGACGTACCGCCGATGTCCAGGGTGACGACGTTCTCGAATCCGGACTGGCGGCCGGCCCACATGCCGCCGATCAGGCCGCCGACCGGTCCGGACATCATCAGCGTGACGGGCCGCTTGGCAGCCTCCTTGATCGGAACCATGCCGCCGGAGGACTGCATCAGCAGGATCTCCCGCTTGTAGCCCAAGCCTTCGGCCTGCTCCTGCAGACGGTAGAGGTATTTCGAGACCCGGGGCCCGACATAGGCATTGAGCGCGGTGGTGGAGAACCGCTCATACTCCCGGTAAAGGGGCACGATCTCGCTGGACAGGGACAGGTAAGCCTCGGGGAACTCCTCCGCGACGATTTCCCCGATCCGCTGCTCGTGGGCGGAATTCAGGTACGAGTGCAGCAGGCACACGGCGATGGCCTCGACTCCGGCAGCCTTCAGCTCGCGCACGCGCTCACGGACCTCATCTTCGTCCAAGGGAACCAGGACGTCGCCGTTGGGTGCCGTGATGCGCTCCTTGACCGTGAGCCGATGACGGCGCTTGATCAGGGGCTTGGTCTGCCACGGCAGTTCCTGTTGGAGGGAGAAGTTGTACGGCTTCTTGTGCCGGGCGATGTGCAGGATGTCACGGAAACCCTCGGTGGTGATCATCCCGACCTCCGCACCGGTGTGCGTCAGCGCGGTGTTCGTAGCCACCGTGGTCCCGTGCACCAGCTGGTCGATCTCCGCAAGCGAGACACCGGCCTTCTCGCAGAGCTTCTTGATGCCGGAGATAACGGCTTCGGACGGATCGTGCGGGGTGGAGGGGACCTTCTCCACAACGGCAATGCGCTGGGCGTCGTCTGAAAAATACAAGTCGGTGAAGGTGCCGCCGACGTCTACTCCGATGCGCTTCATGCTGGGGTCCTTTCGGAAGTGAGGCTCAGGACTGCGTTGAAGGGAAGCCTGGGTGGGCCTTTCGGCCATTGGCAACCCCCGTTCGGAGTCCGCTGGGGTTAGACCGCAAATCTATGTGCCATAAGTCACAAGTTGCTTACTAAGCAATGTAGTTCCCGTAGGAGCAACACGCAATGGCTGATGGGTCTTTTTTTCAAATCTCAGAAGAGGGTTGTGTGTTGCGCAAACAGCAACTACTGTGATGGCACAGCAACAAAAAGTGGACAGGGAAAGCCCGGTTCCGAGAGAGAGTGGAGACAGCCATGACAACAGAGACGTTCAACGACATCGAAGCCCGCCTGGCAGCAGTGCTGGAGGAGGCGTTCGAAGCAGGCACGGACATCTACAACGAGCGAGGCTTCAAGCGTCGGATCGGCTACGGCAACCGCCCCGCCGTCATCCACATCGACCTCGCTAACGCTTGGACCCGTCCGGGCCACCCCTTCAGCTGCCCGGGCATGGAGACGATCATCCCGAACGTCCAGCGGATCAACGAGGCCGCCCGCGCCAAGGGTGTCCCGGTCTTCTACACCACGAACGTGTACCGCAACCGCGACGCCACCTCCGGGACGAACGACATGGGCCTGTGGTACTCGAAGATCCCCACGGAGACCCTTCCGGCGGATTCCTACTGGGCGCAGATCGACGACCGCATTGCTCCCGCGGAAGGCGAGGTGGTAATCGAGAAGAATCGCGCCTCGGCGTTCCCGGGGACGAACCTCGAGCTCTTCCTGACCTCCAACCGCATCGACACCCTGATCGTGACCGGTGCGACCGCCGCCGGGTGCGTGCGCCACACCGTCGAGGACGCGATCGCGAAGGGCTTCCGCCCGATCATCCCCAGGGAGACCATCGGCGACCGCGTCCCCGGCGTTGTGCAGTGGAACCTCTACGACATCGACAACAAGTTTGGTGACGTGGAGTCCACGGATTCTGTGGTGGATTACCTGAACCGCCTCCCGCAGTTCGAGGACACGGTCCCGAAGACCCTCTCGGATCCCCAGCCCGAGGTGGCGTGCCCTGCGGATCCGGCCTAAGCCGCACCGACGACGGCCGGCACCCCTCAGCGGGTGCCGGTTGTCGTCGGGCCGGGAGGAATGGGCACACCGTACGATGGCTGCTACGGTGACTGGACTTAGCGCCTGGAGAGGGAGAACTCATGCTGGACCCACAAACCACCACTGATAAACCGCAAGGGGCGGCAGCATCGCTGCTCAACGGTCTGACGGTCCTCGAAGCCTTTTCCGTCGCCAAGCGATCCCTCCTGGGCGTCACGGAGATCTCCGAACTCGTCGGCCTGCACAAGAGCACCGTCTCCCGGATGCTCACCGGCCTGGACGACGCCGGCTACGTGCAGCGCGACGAAGACACCGGGCGGTACCGTCTCGGACTCGGGATGATCGGCCTGGCAGGGCCGCTGCTGGCCGAACTCGGCGTCCGCCGTACCGCCCTGCCGCACCTCGAAGAACTCACCGAAGCCACCGGTGAGACGGCCGCGATCGCCGTCTGGAACGGCACCAACGCGATCGTTGTGGAACAGACGGCATCCCCACATCAGGTCAAACACAGCGCGGCGATCGGCACGCGCTACAACAAGTTCGCCAGCTCCTCAGTCCGGGTGTTTCTCGCCGAGCTGCCGCGCGAGGAGACCGACCGTCTGCTGGCCGGCCGGATCGTGCTGCGAGAGGACTACCGCGGTCTCAAGGACCCGGTCTACGAGCAGCTGGCCGCCGTGCGGGACCACGGGTACGCCGTCAACGACGGTGAGACCACTTACGAGGAATACGGCGTGTCCGCCCCCGTGCGGGACTACCGCGGCGAAGTCGTCGGCTGCATCACAGCCAGCGCGCCCCGGGCCCGGGTTCAGCACCAGAAGAGCCAGGTGGTCCTGCGCGAAGCCGTGCTCCAGGCCGCTGAGCGCGTTTCGACTCGGCTGGGCAGCCTCCCGGGGGAAACAAATCCAGTGCGCTGACGAAGCGTGGGTGAATCAGTCCGGAAGTGAAGCTGACCAGCCCAGGCGGGTGGATACTTCCAAGGCAGCATGCTGCACGGCTTGAACCAGAGCGTCCCTGGTGGCCTGCTTGTGCACGCGGGAACGGGGAGCGGCTGCAGTGATGCACCCAACCACCTTGCCCCGGTAATCCCGGACCGGAGCGGAGACCCCAAACTCTTCCTCCGCGGTTGCACCGTCGTTGACGGCGTATGCCTGACGGGCCACTTCCTGCAGGTGGGCGGTGTGGTCCACCGGCAAACCATCCCCTGCCGTGCGTGGTATCTGCCCGGATCCGAGCAGTTCGGTCGCGAGGGCCGGTGCCAGCTCCGCCAGGAAAACCCGCACCGAGGAACTTTCGAACGTGTTGTACCGGGTTCCGATGGTGGCAGTGTGTTTGACCTGAAAGGGGCTGGCAACCTGCTCCACGACGATGGCCTCATGACCATTCCAGACCGAGATTGCGCTGGTCTCCTGGGTGCTCTCGGTTAATTTCTCCAAATAGGGAACCGCGGCACGGCGGACATCCAGGTCCGCCAGTAAAGGGCCGGCCAACGCAAGGAGGCCCAGCCCGAGGCGGTACCGCCCCGTCTCCTCATCCCGCTGGACATATCCAGCTTCTGTCAGACCGCTCAAAATGCGTGACACCGTGCTCTTGTGGAGGCCAACCCGGTGAGCAACCTCAGTCACACCAAGAACCGGATTTTGCACCGAGAAGGCTTCCAGTACAGCAAGACCATTCAATAGCGACGCCGCAGCTCCTTGGACTTGGCTGTTGTCCTGCCTCGGCCTCCCCGCCATCTGCATCCTCTCGCGCAACGTGACCGTCCCGCCACTCTTTTGGCCATCATATGCCGTACGTGCGCGCAGGAACGGAAGATGCGGCGCGGCACTGCCGGCGGTGTCCTCAGACCCGGATTTGGGGCTGGTCCCTGTCCTGGGCGGGTTGGGCCTGCCCGGCCTGCCCGCCCGCACCTCCGCCCACGCTGGAGACCGGCTTCACCCGCCGGAGCGCGGCGAGGATGGCCCGCCCCACCACCGCGATTCCGACGATCGTGGTGATGCCGCGCAGGGTGTCCCAGCCCGCCGTCGACGTCACCAGCGAGTAGAGCAGGAAGCTGCTGAGGTTGGTGCCCAGCGGCGCGCCGGGCACGTAGGAGATGCCGGTGCCGGCGCCCACCGCGAACGGCCAGAACCACAGATTGGTCAGCAGGCCGAACACATAGGACGCCAGCACGCCGTAGCCGCACAGCATCCACAGTTCGGCCTTGCCCCGCACCCGCCGGGGGAGCAGGCCGGCCCCCGCGCCCACCCACGCGCAGGCGAAGATCTGGAACGGCGTCCACGGCCCGATGCCACCCCACACGGCGCTTGAGAGTGCGATGGTGGCAGCTCCGAGGAGCATGCCAAACCGCGCACCGAAGGCCCGGCCGGCCAGGATCAGCAGGATAAAGACCGCCTCCACGCCCCCGACGCCGGTGCTCGCCACCCGCACCGCCGAACCCACTGCGGCCAGCACACCGAGCAACGCCACCGTGTGTGCGGAGCGGACCGATCCGTCCATGGACACAACGACGGCGACGGCGGCAATCGGCGCGATGGCCAGTGCCGCGTACGGGAGGGCCGCGGCGGCATCCTCCGGCAGTGCCGCGGCCAGCAACGGCCAGCAGAATGCTGCGAGGGCCAGAAGGTTTGCAGCCGCGAGAACGGCCAGCTCGACGCCCCGAGGCATCCGGATGCGGCGCTGCCCTTCCGCTGCCGGGCTTTCCGCTCCCGGGCTTCCGCGCCCGTGGAGTCTGCCGGTTCGATGACCCGCGGCTTCGGCCCTGCATCTGCCTGCCGGGCAAGCGGGAGCGACGGTTCCGGCGCGTTCGCCGGCGCCGTAGCGGGGACGACGCCGTCACTCATCGGAAGGATCCGGGCACCGAGGCCGTGGGCAAAGTCGAGGTCGTGCGTGGCGATCAGGACCGCCGCACCGGAGTCCGCGGCGGCCCGCAGCGCAGCCGCGACTGCCGTGCGCGCGGCAGGATCGAGCCCGCGGGTGGGCTCATCGATCAGGAGGACCGGAGGATCGTCCATGGTCTGCAGTGCGATGGCGAGGATCCTGCGCTCGCCTGCCGAGAGGTCCCGCGGATGCTCGTCCCCGATGGGAATCCGGATGTCTCCCCGTAGCCGGGCCAGGCGTGACGCCGCAGGCATGGGGGGAACTTGGTCGCTGGTCGGTCGACGCCCTGCGTGACGCTGTCGCGCAGCGCGCGCCTGGCGCCGCTCGGCGGCGCGGAGCTCTCCTGCCACGGTGTCCCGGGTGAAGAGGTCGTCCGAGGCATCCGGCACAAGGGCGACCCGGCCGCCGTCGACCGTTCCGCCGTCGCCCTTACCTCCACCGCGCGTTCCTCCACCAACCGTGCCCTCACCCGTGTCCCCTCACCGAGGGCGAGCGCCACCAGGAGGGACGACTTCCCGGCCCCGTTCGGTCCCACCAGGGCCACCACTTCACCGCGGTGCAGGGTCAGGGAGGCGTCGCGCACCAACGGCCTGCCTTTGCGGTGCACGGCGAGATTTGCCGCGGTCAGCACGGGCGCGCCCCCGGGATCTGCAACGGGCGTCGGGTACGCAACCGGTGCGGAAGCGGCCGGCGCGGCACCCGGCACCAGCGCGCCGCCGTCGATGGTCCACCACGAGTCGGCAACCGGCACGAGCGGCTGCGCCCGGTGTTCCGCCACGATGACGCAGACACCGGCGTCGCGGGCGAGGGCGTTGAGCACGGCGATGACGCGGGCGCGTGCTGCGGTGTCGAGGTCCGCCAGGGGCTCGTCCACCAGCAGCAGGGCCGGACGTTCCACCACCGCCGCGGCGATGGCTACCAGCGTGGCCTCGCCTGCCGAGAGGGTGCTGATATTCCGGTCCAGCAGCGCCGATACTCCGACGCGCTCCGCGACCTCCAGCACCCGGGCCTTCGTGTGCACGGGTGCCACACCGCGCAGCTCAAGGGCCAACGAGATTTCGTCCCGGACCCGGGTGCTGGCGAACGCGGCGCGGGGATTCTGCAGGACGACGCCGATGACGCGGGCGGTATCGCGCGGCGGCGTGGCGGCACGGTCCGCTCCGGATACGCGCACGGTGCCGGAGATTTCGCCGCCGTCAACGTGGGAGAGGAGGCCCGCGATACCGCGCAGGATGGTGGACTTACCGGAGCCCGTCGGCCCGGTGATCACCGTGATGGACCCGCTCGACGGCGTGAACCCGGCCACCCGCACCTGCGCGTCGCCGATGCGGAACTGGGCGTCCCGGACCAGCAGCGGTGCCTCGGTACCGCCGATGGGTTGATGGGCTGCCCGGCTGCCGAAGCCGCGCAGCTCCAGGGCCGCGGCAACCCGGCCCGCGTGCTCAAGTGTCCGCTCGAGCACCGGAACAAGGGCCCGGGCCCCGAAGCGTTCGCCCCGCAATCGAAAGGCCAGACGGACGGAGGTCACGGCGTCGGCAAGCGCGGGGAGCGCCGCCCAGGCCACCACCAGGGTCCGGGCCAGGCCTTGCAGGGGGCCGCGGCGCGCAAGGTGCACGAAGCCGCGGGCCACATCCACCCAGGCGTTGAGCAAACCGAAGGCGAGGAACGTCGCGGCGATCGGCAGGGCGGACAGGACCGCCGCCCACAGGCCGGATCCCGTGACCGGACCGAGGAGCACCACATGGGCGTACGGGGGCGGCAGCGGCACCGGCGGGAAGTCGAACAGAACGGGGCCGCCACCAAGGCCGGCCCCGTTGAAAAGAACGCGGTAGATGACCCGCGCCGCGATGAAGACGACGGCGAGAGCCGCCGCCGCACGTAGCGGCGCGGGTCGGAAGGTCATGCCGCGGGGGCTGCCGGTTCGTTGTCCACCGTGTAGAGCAGTTCAAGGCTCTCGCCGGGGTTGAGCTTCAGGCTGTCCAGGCCTTCTTGCGCGTAACCCCATGTGCCGGCGGCGGGCTTCACCCAGAGGGCCCAATAAGAGACAGTGTTTTTGTCATCGCACGCTTCGCGGGCAGTGCCACCCTTGTGCTTGATGTCGAAGTCCGCAGCGGGCACACCGTTGACGCGGCACGCGAAGCTCGTGGGGTACTTAGCGGTGCCCTCGATCTTCACGTCAGCTTGGCTCAGCACGGCCGATGCCAGAGTGGGTCCGTCCACGGGCACGCACACGGAGGTATCGGCGGCAGCCTGCTTCAGGGAGGCCGAATCGACGATCACCTTCACCCCGGCGCACGGCTCGGAGGCGGCGCTGGATGAAGCCGCTGCCGTGGAGGCCGGGGCAGAGGTGGAGGGCTGGGTGGCGGCCGGCGCGGAACAGGCGGCGAGGGCAAACAGGAGACCTGCGGCGGCGAGGGAGCTCGCGGCGGCGGTGCGGATCTGAGTCAAAGTCACGTGTCAAGGGTAGGACGTGCTTGTCCGGATCCGGAGGCCGTCCCGTTGTGTGACGTTAAGTCCCACGGGGGCCGCACGGACCCAAAAGGGAGCGTACGTCGGCGGGAGGCACCCGCCGACGTACGCTTCTGTTTTCCTGTACTGCTTGCATTCTGCTTAGAACGGACCAACACCGATTTGCTGGGCGATGATGGCCAGGGTGATCACGGTGCCGAGCAGGATCAGCGTCAGCGGCCAGATGAACCGGAACCACTTGGTGAATGGAACCTTGGCCAGGCCCAAAGCGCCGATGAGCACTGCATAGCTGGGCAGGATGAGGTTGGTGATCCCGTCGCCGTACTGGTAGGCCAGCACCGCGGTCTGCCGCTGCATGTCGAGCAGATCAGCCAGCGGGGTCATGATCGGCATGGTGACAACGGCCATGGCCGACGAGCTGGGGATGATCAAGTTGATCAGGCTCTGGACCACAACCATCAGGCCCGGAACCAACACTGCCGGCAGTGCGGCAAGCGGCTGGACCAGGCCGTTGATGACGGAGTCGATCACCTGGCCCTGCTCCAGCACGATCTGGGCAGTCCGGGCGAAGCCGACCAGCAGCGCGGCGAACAGCAGCTGGCGTGCACCGTCCACGAAGCCGTCAGCGATCTTGCCGGCGCTGAGCTTCGACGCGATGCCGATCAGGATGGCGATCAGCACGAAGTAACCGGTGAGCTGGGGGATGCCCCACTTCCACATGAGCATCGCGAAGATCATGAAGGCAATGCCCAGCCCGAAGATGATCAGTGCGGCCTTGTGCCGGCCGGTCATGACGATGCTCTTGGGATCCTCGGTCAGCTCCATGGAGCTGTAGTCCAGGTGCGCCACGAGGCTCTTGGAGGGGTCCTTCTTGATCTTTGAGGCGTAGCGGAAGATGTAGGCCGCGGATATCGAGAACAGAATCAGCCCGGAGATGACGCGGAACCACAGCCCGGAGTACAGAGGCAGCCCGGCGATGTCCTGGGCAATCGCCACGCTGAAGGGCCCGGTCAGGGATCCTGCGTAGCCGACGGCGCAGGCACAGACGACGACGGCGACAGCGACGATCGCGTCGTAGCCCATGGCGATGGCCAGCATCACCATGAACGGGACGAAGATGATGCCCTGCTCGGAGAATCCGAAGGTGGCCGCGCAGGCGAACAGCACGGCGAAGATGAAGACGAAGGACAGCTTCTCGTAGGCCTTGCCGTGGAACCGGGTGATGACTTTTGCCATCATCGCCGTGACCGCCCCGGACTGGCTCAGGAGGCCGAAGCAGCCGCCCACCGCGAAGATGAAGAAGATGATTGGGGCTGCGGAGATGGGCCTGCCTGCATGTGGAGGAAGACATCCCATGGGCCGACCGGCGCCTGGTCCACGGAGTGGAAGGTACCCGGCACCACGACTTTGACGTTCGTCTTCGGGTTGAGTTCGCGGTCGTAGGCGCCTGCCGGGATCAGCCAGGTGGCGATCGCTGCAAGGGCAATGATGACTGCCACCACCACGTAGGCATTGAGCTCGCCTCTGGGCTGCTTATTGCTACGAGGCTGCATTTCTTTATTGTCCGGGTGCACACCTTTGTGCGTAAGGTTTTCAGTGCTCATGTTGGTTCCTGCCTGTTCAACGAGCGTTGTGTGATTGATGAGTGACTTCCATGGCCGGCCGTCTGGACTTCGTTGTTCGTGGTGCGGCGGCCATGCTGGTGCTACGCCATGACGGCGGTGGTTGGTACGCGTTCCTTCCACGCTGAGAAGGCGGAGCTGTCGCTGACCAGGTCCTGCAGGATTGATACGGTGGTGCCGTCGAGGCTCAGGTTCCGGGCCGTCCTGCCTTCCCCCAGGAGATCCCGTCCGAGCAGGGCGCTCGCCAGGGTGAGGAGTGACTCGGAGATGGGCACCGGAACGCCGGCGATCCCGGCCAGGGACACCAGCGGGACCACTCCCGCGAGGGCATCCTCCCAGAGGAAGCGGTGATCGAGGGCCGCCGGGGACGAAATCCCCGCGTACATGGCACAGCCCTGGATTGACTCGTAGATGCTTCCCGTCGGGGCGCCAACTGTCTCGGTGAGGTAGTCGCCCAGAGAGATCACTCATAGCCAAACGCCCGCGCAACGGCCAGCCGCTCGGCATCAAACTGCTCCATGACCGCCGCGACGCCGGGAGTGATGCCGTCAACGTAGTAGAGGAACTTTCCGCCCTGCGATTCCATCCTGCCGGCGTTCAGGACCATGGGCGCAACGTGCAGGACGGGACCTACGTTGTTGAACCCGGACTGTAGGACGTCGTCCACGGCAACAAAGGCAAATTCCGGCAGCAGCGCGGTGAAAAGTTCCGCCGTGCCACTGGGCAGGCTCGCGATCTCCACGCCTTCCTTCCGTCCACTGATCTGGACGGTGGCCGGGGCCGAGGCCCGGCTGCCGAAGACGGTGGTGGACGTTTCGCCCATCACAAGGTCACCGGTGAAACCGCCGGCCGCGAGGCCCTGCCACAGGTCGATGGCTCCGAGCGTGCCCGATGCCATGAGAAGGAGCAGCTGCGAACTCGAGATATGCGGGGCCAGCAGCCTGCCGATGCTTTGATAGGCATCGTTGGTGGTGTTGACGATGATGACGTCCGCACCGGAGACGGCAGCCGCAATATCGCAGGTGACCGCTTCGAAGTGTGCGGTTCCCTCGATGATTCCCTGGACCTCGAGTCCGCCGCGGTCGATGATCGGCGTGAGCCACCTGGTGACCTCGCCTTCGTCCTTGCGGTTCCAGAGCCTCACCTGGTGTCCGGACAGGGCCAGGAATCCCGCGATCGCCTGGCCGCTGCTGCCTGCTCCGATGACCGTAACCGTGCGTAGGTTTGATGGTGCCGTTCCGATGGTCACTGTGACACCTTGGTGAAACGCCGGGAGTCCATCAGGGCGATGGCATCGGGCGAGGCTCCGGTGCCCACAAAGTCGGCGACGATTGAGCCGATCATGGGTGAGAACTTGAATCCCTGCCCGGACATTCCGGTGGCTAGGATGATGCGGCCATCCGTGGCTGCTGGCCCCACCAGCGGGGCGCCGTCCGGGGTGAATCCCTCGGTCCAGGTGGAGACTCGGATGGCAGTGGGATCCAGCCCTGGCATCAGGCGGGCCACCACCCGCTCAACATTCCGGACAAACGCGGGCTCGACGAACCGGGGAAGATCCTCCGGCCGGTCCAGGTCAGTCCACGGCAGGTGGTGGGGAAGGATTTTCACAGCCTGGCCGTCCATCACCGGGAAGCAGGAGAACCCGCCTTCCTCGTGGCGGCGGATGGAAACAGGCATGCTGTCCGGGGTGTGCAGCTGCACATCGTGGGCTGGGAACCAGCCGGCCACGAGGCGCTTGGGCCGCACGATGTCGATATCCAGGCCGGACAGTTCGTTCGCCCACGGCCCGGTGGCCACCACCACCTTGTCGAATCCCTCGACGCCCTCTGCGGTGTCCACCACGACCTGGTCCGCCAGCGGACGGATGTCCCGGACCCGGGTGTAGGACCGGTACTCGGCGCCCAGTCGGGTGCTCTCATCCCGGGCGGCAAGGACTGCCAGTTCAGGGCGGAAGACGCCGGAAAGCGGGTCATACACACCCACTTCACCGTCGTCGAGCCGGTACTGGGGGTATTTGTTTGCCATTTCCTGGGTGGTGAGGACGTCGTAGTCCAGCGCGCAGGCTTCTGCGGAGGCGATGACTGCCCGGACGTCGGCGTGATCATGCCTGCCGATGGTCAATCCGCCGCACATCTGCAGCACCGACCGGCCCTGGCGTGACTGCAGATCGTCCCACAGCTGCTTGGATTTCAGGATCATGGGGACGTACTCGGCGCCTTCTTTGTAGGCGGTGCGGAAGATCCGTGATTCGCCGGCCGAGGCGCCCTGGTCGTTGGGCGTGTTCCACTGTTCGTAAACCACCACGCGGTGGCCCTGCTTGCTCAGTTGCCATGCGGTCATGGAGCCGATGATGCCGGCGCCGATGACTGCGACTTTCAAGGTGTTGTTCGCTTCCACGTTGGGTGACCTCCGAAGTGGGATGAGGGGGATGCATTTCTGGTGCCGGGCCGTTGAGCCGTTACGCCGACTCGAACGGTGGCCTGCATCACACTGTAGTGAACACTTCAGAAAGAATCAATAGCTGTAGTGAAATTGGCAGGGAAGTTTTCTGGCGCGGAACAGCCAGCATTCTGGGCGCAGGGGTGCTGGGACGCGTGGATGCCAGGGCGCGGAGCAGGGCGGCGGTGCTGGCACCGGGGCAGTGCGGGAGGAAATGTCGCGTCCACTACACGGCGCGAGGGCCGGGAAGCGCCGGCTTACTCGGACGAGCCGTTGTCCGCGTCGTCGAAAAGCGCGGGTGAGGGGAAGTCGAGGCTCCCGGTGAACCTGGCGGACAGTTCGTTGAAGAGCCGGTTGCGGTTGACCGAGGCTTCCTCCTGCCGGGAAGCAAGCTGCATGGTGAGGGCGTAACAGAACACAAATGGTGCCAGGTGTTCGCTGACCACGCTCGACATGGTGGGGGGAGTTTTGATGACAACGTCCACGCGGTCCTGCAAGGAAAGGCCCAGGGCCTCGGTCACCAGAACCACGGCCGCGCCCACCGCTTTCGCGTGGTCGAGGATGACCTCAACCTCGGTGGTCTGGTGGTAGGGCGCCAACAGCACCACGCAGTCTTGCCTGGTCAGTGGCAGCAGGTCATCGGAAAGCCTGTAGCCGGCAAGCATCATGGCCTCGGCATCAAAACCGACGCGCTTCAGGTGGAGCGCCAGGAACGCGGAGACCATGGATCCCGGGCCCAGTCCGTAGGTGAAGATCCGCCGGGCGCGCGCCACGATCTCAACACAGCGGTCGAACGAATCATGATCGAACTCATGGCGGAAGGCATCAAGGATGTCGATGGAGTCCGTCAGCATCTTTTCCGCCGGACGCTTGTTGGTCAGGATGCGGTCGATGTTGTGGCCCAGGGTGGCCGGCATGCTCCGGCGCCGGAGGACGCTGCCAAGGAATTCCTTTTTCAGGTCCGGGAGTCCCCGGTAGCCCAGGCCCTTGACCGTCCGGATCACCGATGCATCACTGGTTCCGGTCGCTTCGGCGATCTGAAGAGCGGAGGAGCTTAGGACCACATCCGGATGGCGGAGCAGGTAGTCGCCGATTTTCTTTTCGCTGGGCGTCAGCCTCGGCCCGGCGTCGGCGTACCGCTCCTGGAAGGTCGGTCCCGTATTTGCCACTACGGCACCTCACTTTTCGCGTCGTGAAATCGGCTTTCCTCGATACTAGCCAACAAATTTGGTGACGGGGTGCCTAAAGCACTCCGTCAATGCAGGAGCGGACGACGGCGGGACCTCCCGCCGTCGTCCGCTCACCGACGACGGCGCCGGGCGGGCGCCGCCGTCGACCGTTTCCGGGGGCGTTACGAGACTTCCGACGCGGCCACCTTGACTGCCAGCGCTTCCTCCGGGGCGTCGTGCTGGGCGGCTTCGTACTGCGCTGCTTCGTTCTGGGCTGGTTCGTGCTGCGCGGAGCCCGACGACGGATGGGCTGCGACTGCCGCGGCGTGCTCGGCCAGCACCCCGGTCTGGTGGCGGATCTTCAGGCGGTAGAGCAAGGCCCCGCCAATGATCACGGCGGCCACGAACATCACCCCGCCCCACTGCAGGTACCACTCGAACGGCGGCACCGAGTTGTAGATCTCCGGCCGGGGCCAGACCAGGTTCACCGTCATGGCCCCGCCCCACAGGACCGCCAGGATGTTCACGGGAACACCCCATTTGCCCATGCAGAACCCGGGCTCGGAACCGTCGTCGGCCAGCGGCCACTGCTTCAGGAACCGCTTGCGCAGCAGGGGGACCGTGACCAGGAGGTAGGACAGGTAGATCAGGACGATGCTGATGCTGGACAGGATGGTGAAGATGGCCGGCTGCATAACGTTGACCAGCAGCGGGATGACGGCCATGACACCGATGACGATGGCCGCGATCTTGGGGGTCCTGCGCACCGGATCCACCTTGCTGAGCTGCCGGCTGAACGGCAGGTTGTTGTCCCGGGCCATGGCGAACATCATGCGGATGGCGGCGGCGTGGACGGCCAGGGTGCAGACCACCACGGCCACCACGATGCATGCCAGGAAGGCCTTGCCGAAAGGCCCGCCGAGGACGGAGAGCACGATGTGCTGCAGGCCGCCGTCGGCAGCCCCCACCCGCGGGTCGGACAGGTCAGGCGCCGCCAGGATGCCGAAGAGCAGGATCAGCCCGCCCAGCAGGAACGAGGCCGTGACGGCGCGCAGGATGGCCTTGGGTGCCGTGCGCTTGGGGTCCTTCGTTTCCTCCCCGAGGGAGCTGGCGGTGTCGAAGCCGTACATGACGTAGCCGGACGCCATGGCGCCGATCAGGAAGACGCCGAAGAAGCCCAGGTCGTGCCCTTCGCCGAAGCCGGCGGTGTCGAAGAATACCTCGGGCCCCCGCACCACATGCCAGCCCAGCGCCAGGATGAGCAGGACGGCGGCGACCAGCTCCACGAAGACGCCGATGCTGTTGATCCTGGTCATCAGCTTCACGCCGAACGCGTTGATGAGGGTGGAGATGGTGATCATGATGGTGGCCAGCACTACGCCGTTCATGGCGAAGTCGTAGGGGCCGGTGCCGTCACCGACGAACTGGAAGCCGGACCAGAGCTGCGGCAGGGTGATCTGCAGGGCCAGTGCCACGGATCCGAGCGCCATGATGGACGAGAGCAGAAGCAGCCAGCCCGCCAGCCACGATGAGGTACCCGACGCGAGCCGCTTGGCCCAGTTGTAGACCGAACCCGCCACGGGGTAGCGGCCGGCCAGCTCGGCGAAACAGAGCGCTACCATCAGCTGGCCGACGAACACGATGGGCCAGGACCAGGCGTACGCCGGGCCGGCCATGGAAAAACCAAAGTAGAACAGTTGGAAGACGCCGGTGAGGATGGAGATGTAGCTGACGCCTGCGGCGAAGCTGGCAAACTTGCCGATGCTCCGGTCCAGGGTCTGGGTATAGCCAAATTCGTCCATGCCGCTTGAATCAATACTCTTGCTGGGTTCCATAATGTGAACTCCTAAGTCAGAAAGTACGCTCGATGCACCCCGCGGCCGCCATTGGACGCGGGTGAAAATCAGTAGCCTCCGGAACGTGCCCCTCACACGAAGGACGGGCTGAGCTCCTCCTCTTTGCTTACGGCGCCCTTTGCGGCGCCACTTGCAGTGGCAGCGGCGCGGCCGGCGCGGATCAAATCAGCACAGCGCTCGCCGATCATCATGACGGTGATGTTGGGGTTGACGGTGACGTGCTCAGGCATCACGGAGGCATCCGCCACGCGGAGGCCGGTGACGCCCTTGACCCGCAGCTCGGGATCCAGCGGTGACATCCCGTCGTCGTCCGCTCCCATCCGCACGGTTCCCACCGGGTGGTACACGGTGTTGTGGGTCTTGCGGATGTACTCCCGCAGCTCCTCGTCCGTCTGCGCCTCGACGCCGGGCGAGAGCTCGCGGCCGGTCCATTCGGCCATGGCGGGCTGGGCGGCGATTTCGCGGGCCTTGCGGATGCCGGCCACCATCACTCGCATGTCGTGGCCGTCGGGGTCCGTGAAGTAGCGCGGATCCACCATGGGCTTGTCGCGGAAGTCGCGGCTGCGCAGCCGGACGGTGCCGCGGGACCGGGCGTGCGTGACGTTCGGGGTGAGGCTGAAGCCGTTCTCCGTGGTGGGGTAGCCGTGCCGCAGGGTGTTCATGTCGAACGGGACGGAACCGTAGTGCATCATCAGGTCCGGGCGGTCCAGGCCGTCCTCGGTGGGGGTGAAGATGCCGATCTCCCACCACTGCGTGGACGTCTGCACCATGGGCTGCCTGGCCTCGAACTGGACCACGCCCTCGGGGTGGTCCTGCAGGTGTTCGCCCACGCCGGGGGAGTCCACCAGCACCTCGATGCCGTGCTGGGCCAGGTGCTCCGCCGGGCCGATGCCGGAGAGCATCAGCAGCTTGGGGGAGTCGATGGCGCCGGTGGACAGGATGACCTCGCGGTGCGCGGCGAGCCGGTGGGTCCGGCCGAACGCGGAGTCCACCACGTCCACGCCGGTGCAGCGCTTGTCCGCATCGAACACCAGCTGGCGGGCGCGGAGGCCCGTGAGCAGGGTGAAGTTGGGGCGGTCGATGATCGGGTGGATGTAGGAAACGGACGACTGGAGGACCGGGTGCCGTCCGCGCGGCGGTTGATCTGGAAGAAGTTGGCGCCGTTGACCACGGTGGTGCCGGTGTTGAACTTCGCCCGGGGAATGCCCGTCTGTTCGCAGGCATCCAGGAGTGCGACGCCGGCAGGATCCGCCGGGGGCACGTTCATCAGGTGCACCGGGCCTGAGTCCCCGTGGTGCGGCGCGTCCGGCCCGGCGTCCTCGTTCGTTTCCAGCCGCTGGTAGAGCGGCCAGGCGGCGGCGGCGTTCCAGCCGGCGGCACCGTACTTGGACTCCCACTCGTCGATGTCCTCGCGGGGAGCCCAGAAGGCGATGCACGAGTTGTGGCTGGAGCAGCCGCCCATCACCTTGGCACGGGCGTGGCGCATGAACGAGTTGCCGTTTTCCTGCGGTTCCACCGGGTAGTCCCAGTCGTAGCCGGATTCGAGCAGCTCCATCCAGCGGTCCAGCTGCAGGATTTCGGGCAGGTTGCGGTCATCCGGGCCGGCCTCCACGAGGGCCACGGTCACGTCCGGGTCCTCGCTCAGCCGTGCGGCGACGGCGGCACCCGCGGATCCGCCGCCGATGACGACGTAGTCGAACCCGCGCTCGGTGGCGTCCTCTATGTTGTCGAAGTGCATCTAGTTCTCCTTGCCGTGGTCAGCAAACCAGCCGGTGACCTGCGGGCTGGTGTTCTGGTAGATGTGCTTGGCTTCCTGGTATTCGGCCAGGCCCGTGGGGCCCAGCTCGCGGCCGACGCCGGACTGGCCGAAGCCGCCCCACTCGGCCTGCGGAAGGTAGGGGTGGTAGTCGTTGATCCAGATGGTGCCGTGCCGCAGCCGGGACGCCACCCGCTGCGCCTTGCCGGCATCCTGGGTCCAGACCGCGCCGGCCAACCCGTAGATGGTGTCGTTGGCGGTGGCCACGGCCTCGTCCTCGGTGCGGAACGTCTCCACGGTGACCACCGGGCCGAACGCCTCGTCAACCACCACCGACATTCCCCGCCGGACGCGGTCCAGGACGGTGGGCTGGTAGTAGAAGCCGCCGTCGTACTTTTCTCCCTGCGGCGCCGCACCGCCGGTCCGCAGCCGCGCACCCTCCTGCGATGCCGCGCTGGACGTAGGCGTGGACCTTGTCGCGGTGGGCCGCGGAAATCAGCGGCCCGGTTTCGGCGGCGTCATCGAACGGCCCGCCGATCCGGATGTCCCGGGCACGGCGGACCAGCTCGTCCACGAAGCGTTCGGCGATCGATTCCTCCACCACCAGGCGCGCCCCGGCGGAGCAGACCTGTCCGGAGTGCACGAACGCGCCGTTCAGGGCGTTGTCCACGGCGGCGTCGAAGTCCGCGTCGGCGAATATGACGTTGGGGTTCTTCCCGCCAAGTTCCAGCGCCACCTTCTTGACGGTGCCGGCGGCGGCCGCCGCGATGCGCTTGCCGGTTTCCAGCCCGCCCGTGAAGGAGACGAGGTCGACGGCGGGATGTTCCGAGAGCGGGGCTCCCGCCTCCGCGCCGGCTCCGGTCACGAGGTTGGCGACGCCGTCCGGCAGGCCGAGGTCCTGCAGCAGCTGCATGGCCAGGATGGCGGTGGACGGGGTCAGTTCGGAGGGCTTGAGCACGAAGGTGCAGCCGGCGGCCAGGGCGGGCGCGATCTTCCACGCGGCCTGGAGCAGGGGGTAGTTCCACGGGGTGATCAGGCCGCAGACGCCCACGGGTTCGTAGGCGATTCTGCTGACGACGGCGGTGTTCCCGGCGTCGACGATGCGGCCCGCCTGCTGCCCGGCGAGCCTGCCGAAGTACTCGAAGCAGGCGGCGATGTCGTCCACGTCGATGCGGCTTTCGACCAGGCGCTTGCCGGTGTCCAGCGACTCGGCGCGGGCGAACTTTTCCCGGCGTTCGCGCAGTCCGGCGGCGACCCTGAGCAGGAAGGTGCCGCGCTCGGGTGCCGGGACGGAGGACCAGACGCCGGAGTCGAAGGCTGCACGGGCTGCGGCGATGGCGCGTTCGGCGTCCTCCCGGCCGGCCTCGGACACGGTGGCCACGAACTCGCCGTCGGCGGGATTGCGGATGGCGCGCACAGCGCCGGAGAGGGCCGGCTCCCACGCGCCGTTGATGAACAGGGTGGATGCTGTTTCAGCGTTTTTGGTTTGGGCGGCCTGGACGGATTCCCGAAGAGGTGTGGCGTAAGTCATACGAGGGACAATAATGCAGATTGAACGAGTGTTCAATACTTTTCTTGAACACTCGTTCAATGCTACTTAAGTTGCGCACCCTGCCCGGCGGCCGGCGGTTCAGGACTTGTGCGACCCGTGGTCCTGGATGCTGTGGTCCTGAACCGGGGCGAAAGCGATTTGCTCGGTGCGGGCGATGCTTCGCTGGATGGCGGCCTCATCAACGCCCAGAAGCGTCGTCAGCCACATGCCGTTTTGGATGACCACAATGTCCGCCGCCCGCTCCCGGCAGGCCTCCCAGGAAAGGCCGGGTTGGGCGTTGGAAACCAGTGCAGCCAGGCCGTCGAGGTAGCGGTCGAAGGCCTCGGCGTTGATCTGTGCATAGCCCTCGTCCGCCTGGGCGAGGGCCCAAAGGTGCAGGCGCAGGGACAGGTAGCGGGTGGTCAGCAGGTCGGCGGATGCCACCCGCCGCAGGGACCGGCGCAGCTGTTCCTGCCGGGTCTGAGGACGGGTCGGGCGCCACCAGCAGAAGGTCGTGCTCGTCCACCCGGCGCAGGGCTGCCCGGATCAGGGTGGTCTTGTCGTCGTAGTAGTAGTTCACCAGGCCAAGCGCGACGCCGGCTTCGCGGGCCACGGCCCGCATGCTCACACCCGAAATCCCATGGCGGGACAGCAGGTCCAGCGCGGCCTCGAGAATGCGCGACTGCCTGTCCATCTGTTCGCCGGAGTTCACGGCATTCGTCCCCATCTGGCCAGACTATTGCCTAACCCG
>CAVUHH010000013.1:0-466595 GCA_963741285.1 uncultured Actinomycetota bacterium | reverse complement strand
CAGGACGCTCTCTCACTTAATGTGGGCTTTCGGCTGACGCTCCCTCACTTAACGTGCCTTTTCTGCGAACCCTCTCGCAGTTGATGCAACTTTCCCCGGGCTGCCGCCGGTGGTCGATTGCCGGTGCGAATCCTGAAAACAGGCCTCCAGTGAGAGAGCGTCGCCGAGAAACCCGCGTTAAGTGATAGAGCGTTGCCAAGAAATCCACATTAAGTGAGAGAGCGTCCCAGGGGGTATGGACGTGGGGCGGGATTCGCGCTCCAGGATTTTGCTGCCGTCCTCGCGCAGTTCGTGATGCGGAACGGTTGTTATGGCTGCCTCCGAGGCAATCGTAGTAACCGACGGGTTTCGACAGGTTCAACCACCGGGCAGGGTTTCGGCCGGCTGACCCACTTGGCTTTCCGCCTGCTCCCAGTGCCGCCGGAGCATCTCGGCCAGCCGCGCAGGTTCAATCCGGTGTGGCGGGTCGAAATGGTGGAGCTTGGGGAACACCTCCAGGTGGAAGTCCGGGAAAAAGACCCGGGACAGCCGGGTGGCAATGTCGCCGTGGTCATCGGGATTGCTCCGGCCGCCGAGGGCGAAAAACACGGGCTGGCTAAAAGCAGCCAAAAGCGCCCGCTCCAGGTCGTAGGTCTTGAACGCCCGGAGGAAAGCCCTGATGCCTGCAGGCCGGTTGGCCATCCACGAAGGCAAAGGATCCGGCGGAGGTGGAATGACGACGTCGGACTTAACTCCCAGCCTCGCGAAGGCAGGGAGGAACTGCTCCGGCGGGAGTGTTTCCAACTGGTTGTACTTCTTCCGGACCTCCGCGTAAGCAGGGCTCCAGTCCCAGTTACCTGCCCAGGCGGGCTCCAACAGCGCCAAACTGAGCAGCCTCTCAGGGTGTTTGGCAGCGAAGGCCAGTGCCGCCGCGCCGCCACCTGAGTAGCCCGTCAAGTGAAACGTCTGCCATCCGCGGGCATCTGCTTCGCGCAGCACGCCGTCGATCTCTGTGTCCAGGCTCCAGTCCGCCGGCAATTCATCGTCCGCGTAAAGCTCGAGATCCTTGGCGACTGCCTGGACCTCCGGCCCGAGGGCTGCGATGAGTTCGCCGTATGCGGCCTGGGCGGGGAGGCCGGCCCCCGGTAGAAGGATGGCCCGAATCGGTCCCATGGGAGAACGCTACGCCTGGGTGTCTGCAGGCTCAACCACCGGGTGGCGGCGGCCCTTGGTAAATGGCCTCCGGAATCTCCTGTACAGTTGATTTTGTTGTTGTGTTTATGCAGTTGGTAGTTCAGGCAGTACGCGCGGTCGAAAGTCCGCGTCTTTCTGAAGTAGCGGTTTTGAACACCCCACACCGGAGGACCCGAAAGTCGGGACTTTTCCTCCACCTTCACGAAGGACAAAAATAATGGCTACTGGTACCGTCAAATGGTTTAACGCTGAAAAGGGCTTCGGCTTCATTTCCCCCGATGACTCCTCACAGGACGTTTTCGCACACTACTCCGCGATCGCCTCTTCCGGCTTCCGCTCACTCGAAGAGAACCAGAAGGTTTCCTTCGAAACCGAGCAGGGCCCCAAGGGTCCCCAGGCCGTCAACATCCAGGCACTCTAATTCCTTAGAGATTCTGGGGCCTTAGGGTTTCATTTTCAAAGCAGGGCCGGTCATTGACCGGCCCTGCTTTTTGTTAACCCAGATGTGCTTTCAACGCGGCACCGCCAGCGGGACTCTGGCAAAATTGCCTGCATGCAACCGTCCGGACCTGTGCCCGCCTATGACCTCCGGATCACCATCGAAGACACGGAACCGTTGATCTGGCGAAGGCTGCAGGTGCCCGCCGCGCTGACAGTTCCGGAGTTCCATCTCGCCGTGCAGGCCGTCTTCGGCTGGGAAAACCGCCACCTCTACGCCATCCGGGGCACGGACTCAGCCGGAAAACTGCGGACGATAATAGGTCCCGACGACGTCACGGAAGATCTGGACGCAGAGCCGGCTTCCGGCGTCGTACTTTCCGAACTTCTGGACGCCCGGAGGCCGGGAACCGCATTTGAATACGAATACGACTTCGGCGACAGCTGGACCCACCGCGTGGAGCTGCTGGGCCCGGCGGAACTTGAAGGCGGCGAGCTGGTCTGTGTCGACGGCGCCAACCGCGGTCCTCTCGAGGACTCCGGCGGGCCGCACGGCTACGCGAGGCTGCTCCAGATCGTTGTGGACCCGCAGCATCCTGAACACCAGGACGCGAAGTTCTGGGTCTACAGGATGACAGGCGGTTTCGGCACCAACTTCGACGCCGCGGCCTTCGACCGCCCCGCCGCCAACCGCAAACTTAGGCTGCTCGGCCTCCAATGGTGGCCGCAGCCCCTCACCGACGAGGAACGCGACGCGGTCCTCCGGCCCGTCCGCTGGCTACTTGAAAATGCTTCCCCCGACGGCCTGGAGCTCACGAAGGACGGCTACCTCAAGCCCGCCACAGTCCAGCGCGCCATGGACGAACTCGGCTGGAGCGATCCCATCATGGGCAAGGGCAACCGGGAAGCCAACGCGGTGCCCGTTCGTGAGCTCCGCGAACTCCTTATGGAGTGGAAGCTGCTCCGGAAGTTCAAGGGCAAGCTGCTGCTGACGCCTCGCGGCAAACGCGGTCTGGAACGGCCCTCGGACCTGTGGGACTACCTCGTGGATGCCGTCGGCAGGCAGGAGCACGACGCCGTCCGGCTGGTCACTGGCCTTTACGCGGAGTGGCACCTCAACGCCATCGCGCCACCATCGGGCCAGCGGCCGGACGTGATCATGTACGAGCTGGAGGCTGCCGGTTTTGCCACTCGGTCCGGACACCCCATTCCACGGGAATGGGTCAACGACATCAACTACAAAGTGCGCTGGACGTTCAAGTGCCTGGACCTGCTGGCGCCCAAGGAGGAGCGTTGGCGCCGGTCACTGCTTACCGACGGCGGCGTGAAGTTTCTTCTCGCGGTCCGGGATTTCGTGCGGTCGGCTTAGTCCCCACCCACTCCGGCATCTGGCTACTCGTCCGGGTTAGGGCTGCGGACATCCTTTTCACCGATGTCGGCAGCACCCAGGGCGGCCGCGGCAGGGCTGTGCGTGGTGTCGTGCTCGCGGACGGCAAGCTCCGGGTGGTGGAGGTCCAGGGCGGGACGCTCTGAACGGATCCGGGGCAGCGAGGTGAAGTTGTGGCGCGGCGGCGGGCAGGAGGTGGCCCATTCGAGCGAGGCGCCGAAGCCCCACGGGTCATCCACCTCAACGCGCTCCGCGCTCCGCCACGTGATGTAGACGTTCCAGAGGAACGGGATCAGGGAGGCGCCGAGGACAAACGAGGCAATCGTGGAGAACTGGTTCATCCAGGTGAAGTTGTCCTCCACCAGGTAGTCGGCGTAGCGGCGGGGCATGCCTTCAACACCGAGCCAGTGCTGGATGAGGAAAGTGCCGTGGAAGCCCAGGAACAGCAGCCAGAAGTGGATCTTGCCGAGGCGCTCGTTGAGCATCTTGCCGGTCCACTTCGGCCACCAGAAGTAGAACCCGGCGAACATCGCGAACACCACGGTGCCGAACACCACGTAGTGGAAGTGCGCCACCACGAAGTACGAATCGGAGACGTGGAAGTCCAGCGGCGGGGAGGCCAGGATGATGCCGGTCAGGCCGCCGAAGAGGAACGTGACCAGGAAGCCGATGCTCCACAGCATCGGGGTCTCAAAGGTCAACGACCCCCGCCACATGGTGCCGATCCAGTTGAAGAACTTCACCCCGGTGGGCACCGCGATCAGCATGGTCATGAACGCGAAGAACGGCAGCAGCACCGAACCGGTGACATACATGTGGTGGGCCCACACGGTCACGGACAGGGCGGCGATGGCGATGGTTGCGTAGACCAGGCCCTTGTAGCCGAAGATCGGCTTGCGGCTGAAGACCGGGAAGATCTCCGAGACGATGCCGAAGAACGGCAGCGCAATGATGTAGACCTCCGGGTGGCCGAAGAACCAGAACAGGTGCTGCCACAGGACCGCACCGCCGTTCTCCGGATCGTAAATGTGGGCGCCGAAGCGGCGGTCCGCGCCCATGCCGAACAGGGCCGCGGCAAGGGGTGGGAAGGCCATGATCACCAGGATGGACGTGACGAGCGCGTTCCAGCTGAAGATGGGAACGCGCCACATGGTCAGGCCGGGGGCGCGCATGCAGATGACGGTGGTGATGAAGTTGACCGCACCGAGGATGGTGCCGAAGCCGGACAGGGCCAGGCCGAAGACCCACAGGTCACCGCCGATGCCCGGGGTGAACGTGGTGTTGTGGAGCGGTGCGTAGGCGAACCAGCCGAACGCCGCGGCACCCTGCGGGGTGATGAACCCGGAGACGGCGATGGTGGAGCCGAAGAGGAAGAACCAGAACGCGAGGGCATTCAGCCGCGGAAAGGCGACATCAGGGGCACCGATCTGCAGGGGCATGATCACGTTCGTGAAGCCCGCGAACAAAGGGGTGGCGAACATCAGCAGCATCAGAGTGCCGTGCATCGTGAACATCTGGTTGTACTGCTCTTTGGTCTGCAGGATCTGCATGCCGGGCTCGAACAGCTCGGCGCGGATCAGCAGCGCCATCACCCCGGCCAGGCAGAAGAACACAAACGACGCGATCAGGTACATGTACCCGATGATCTTGTGGTCGGTGGAGGTGACCCATCTGACCACCATGTTGCCTTTGCGCCGCGGTACGACTGCAGGGGCGGCGGTCCCTATTCTTGAATGTCCGGTGATGGCCATTTTCCACCTCACAGATACGTCTGCACGGCATTATTGGGCCCTTTACATGAGCCCTTAATGGCAGGCTACTCCAGCATCACGGGCTGCGGGAAGAGGCCTATGCTTGCGAGCCGGTCAGTGCAGGCCCATCGCGTTCCGGACCTCGTTCAGAATGTGGTGGACGGCCGTCTCCGCCATCACGGCATCACCACGGGCCACCGCCGCAGCAACATCCTCGTGGGCCTGCAGGGCTTCGTTCCGCGGCTTGAACGGCATCAGCCCCTGCTGCGTGCGGCTGGTCAGCACCTCGGCCACCATTCCTTCCAGCGACGCGAACATCTCATTGCCGCAGCTGTGGAGCAGCAGGCGGTGGAACTCGATATCCACCGCCAGGAACGCCTCAAGGTCGCCGGCCTCGCCCAGCCGCCTCAGCTCGGCGGCAAGGGCAACCAGCTTGGCCCGTTCAGCGGCGCTCGCCCGGCGGGCAGCGCCGGCTGCGGCGATGGGCTCGACGGCGATGCGCAGCTCCGTGAGGCTGCTGTACTGGATCTCGCGGCGGTCCGAGGCGAGCCGCCAGCGCACCAGCTTGGGGTCAAAAACGTTCCAGAGTCCGCGTTCCTGCACCACGATGCCTACCCGCCGGCGCGAATAGACGAGGTTCATGGATTCGAGGACCTTCATGGTGTCCCGCGCGACCGTGCGGGAAATCCCGTACTCCTGCTGGAGACCCTCGAGGGTGAGCCGGCTTCCGGGCGGAAGGCTTGATGACGCGATGGCGATGCCTACCGCCTCCAGAACGCGCTCATGCATCGCGGGGGAGGACCCGCCGTCGTCCGCGGTATCCGCGCTCTGTACTGTCGCCGTCGACATTGTGCCTGCCTCTCCTGCGCCGGAGCGCTCTTACAGGATACCCAACAAGGACTAAAGGTATGACTTGTGACACTCAAAGATAGTATCTATGGCTCGAAATGGTGATACCTTATCTTCCGGCGCACTTCAGTGTGACGTGTACGACGAGCTTTCTTCCCTAAGCCAAAGACGTCTTCTTCGGAGGTAAACAATGCAGTATCAAGCCACGCATCTTGTGGTCATGGGCGTTGCCGGGTCCGGCAAGTCCACCATCGCCGCGGCCCTCTCCCAGCAGCTTGGCTGGGCCTGCGCCGAGGCGGACGAATTCCACCCGCAGTCCAACATCAGCAAAATGACCCAGGGCATTCCCCTGCAGGACGAGGACCGCTGGCCCTGGTTGCAGGAGATCCAGGACTGGATGACCGCCCAGGCCACGGCCGGCCACAGTACCGTGCTCACCTGCTCCGCGCTCAAGCAGACCTACCGCCGGCTCCTCTCCGAGGCGGAGGGCCGCGTGCTGTTCATCCATCTCGACGGCGGGGCGGACCTGATCAGCCAGCGCATGCAGGGCCGCGAGGGCCACTTCATGCCGCCCACCCTCCTGCCCAGCCAGCTGGCCACCCTGGAACCCCTGACCGGCGATGAACTCGCGGCCGGCAGCCTCCGCCTGGACATCTCCCTGCCCCCGGAGGAGATTGTCGCCGCGGTCATCGCGGCCCTCAAGGTTTCCGCGGAACCCGCGGCCAGCGCCTCCTGAACCCGGGCCCGCTGGGGCCGCCCCGTTTTTCCCCAACCCCTAAGTTCTGTTTCAAAGGAGAACCATGACCATCGAAGGATGGACCCAGACGATGGGCGCAGCCCCCCTGCTGCTCATCGCCGCGGCCGCAATCGTCGCCCTGCTGTTCCTGATCATCAAGCTCCGGATGCATGCACTGGTTGCGCTGATCCTGATCAGCCTCGCGACGGCATTCGCCACCGGCATCCCGGCCAACCAGGTGGTGCCCGTACTGATCAATGGGTTCGGCACCACGCTGGGCACCGTGGCACTGCTGGTGGGCCTGGGTGCAATGCTGGGCCGCATTGTGGAAACCAGCGGCGGCGCCAAGGTCCTGGCCGACTACCTGATTGGCATCTTCGGCGAAAAACGTGCACCCGTTCGCCCTCGGCCTGGCGTCCCTGATCTTCGGCTTCCCCATCTTCTTTGACGCCGGGCTGGTGGTCATGCTGCCCGTGGTCTTCGCCGTGGCCCACCGCCTGGGCGGGGGAGTGCTGCGCTACGGCCTCCCCGCCGCCGGCGCGTTCTCCGTGATGCACATCTTCCTGCCGCCGCACCCGGGCCCCGTCTCCGCCGCCGCGTTCTTCGACGCCAACATCGGGCTGGTCCTGATCGCCGGCCTCATTACGGCCATCCCCACCTGGTACGTCACCGCGTACCTGTTCGGACTGTGGACCGGCAAGAAGCTGGTCCTCCCGGTGCCGGAAATCCTCGGCCACGCCAGCGCCGAGGCCGAGTCCCACCCGCCGCGGTTCCGCACCATCATCGGCCTGCTGCTCCTGCCGCTGGTCCTGATTTTCATCAACACCGGCCTGAACACCCTGGCCTCCTCCGGCGCCCTGTCCGAAGCCGTCAAGAACGAGCAGTGGTTCCAGATCCTGCGCACCATCGGTGAAACCCCCGTTGCCCTGTTGATCGCCGTGCTGGTGGCCGTGTTTGTGCTCGGCGCCCGCCGCGGCAAGGACGCCGGTGACATCGAGAAGCTGCTCGAATCCTCCCTAGGTCCGGTCTGCTCGGTCATCCTTATCACCGGCGCCGGCGGCATGTTCGGCGGCGTGCTCCGCGCTTCAGGCATCGGCGCCGCACTTGCCGACGTCCTGGGCGACCTCGGCATACCGCTGATCCTGGCCGGCTTCCTGATCTCCGCCATCCTGCGCATCGCCCAGGGCTCGGCCACCGTGGCACTGACCACCACCGCGGGCCTCATCGCCCCCGCCGTGGCACTGGCCGGGCTGACCGGCATGCAGGTTGCCGCCCTGGTCATCGCCGTGGCCGCCGGCTCCGTGGTGGTCTCCCACGTCAACGACTCCGGCTTCTGGCTGGTGGGCCGCTTCTTCGGCATGGACGTCAAGACCACGCTGAAGACCTGGACCGTCATGGAAACGCTCATCGGCGTGATGGGCTTCGCCATCGCGGCGGCCATCTTCGGGCTCGCCGGAATAGCGGGTTAGCGCTCCGCGTCCCAGCCGCGGCTGACTGACGTGCGACGGCGGGGGCTGGCAGAAATGCCGGCCCCCGCCGTCGTTGTACTGCTGGGGCAGGCTACTTGCGCGGCTTGGCTGCCTTCGGCTCCTTCGGCGGGAGCGCCGCAACGTGCGCGTACGCCTTTTCCGCCCAGGCGCGCGCCCTCGCGTCGTCGCCGTCACCCTCGGCGTTCCACATTTCCGGCAGCCCCGTGTAGCCGCCCATGGGCCGTTCCGGCGGGCCGAACGGGACGGTCCGCTCGGTGCTTTCGAGCTTCTCTTTGTCGGCGTCGGCGAGCTTAACGCCGATGGTGGGGCCGAACAGCCCGGCGAACATGTTGCCGTTGACGAAGGCGCCCAGGTTCCCGAACATCGGCTTGATGGTCACATCGGGGTGGCCCGGCACCACTGAGCGGAACCGCTCCTTGTCTTGCTCGGACGCTTTGGGCATCTCCATGGTTGTCCTCTTCGGTTGCTGAATGGGTGCAGGATCTGAGTGCAGGATATGCCCGGGGGAGCGGCGGGTACAGGCCCCGGTTCGGCCCCGCGCGCCCCGGCCCGCGGCGGGGCTGCCGGGGAACGCTGGCCGCTCCGCCGTCGTTGTGCCAGAGGCAGCGTGTTCCACCCGAGCGCTCAACCCCAAGCAAAGGACACCCCTTGACTCCTCGCACCATCGTGATCACCGGCGCCAGCGACGGCATCGGCGCGGCAGCCGCACGGACATTGGCCGAGGCAGGGGACCGGGTGGTCGTCGTCGGCCGTTCCGAGCAGAAGACGCAGGCCCTCGCCAAGGACCTGAATGCCGACTATTTCGTGTGCGACTTTGCCGAACTGGACCAGGTCCGCACCCTGGCCGCGCAGCTGCGCGACGACTACGAGCGGATCGATGTCCTGGCCAACAACGCCGGCGGCATCATGGGTAAACACCAGCTCACCGTGGACGGCAACGAGGCCACGTTCCAGATCAACCACCTGGCGCCGTTCCTGCTCACCACAGAGCTGATGGACGTCCTCGCCGCCAGCAGCGCCAAGGTCATCAACACCGCCAGCGGCGCCAACAACTTCGGCAAGCTGGACCTGTTCGACCTCAACGCCGAGCACACCTACTCCACCAACCGCGCGTACGGCACCGCCAAACTCGCCAACATCCTCTTCACCAGTGAACTCCACCGCCGCTTCGGCGAGCAGGGAATCACGACGGCGGCGTTCCACCCGGGCGTGGTCCGCACCAATTTCGCGGCGGACTCCACCAGCCCCATGCGGCACGCCTATAAGACCCTGCTCAACCGCTTTATGCTCACCCCGGACCAGGGCGCCGATACCCTCCTCTGGCTCATCAACGGCACAGCCGGCACCGACTGGATCTCCGGCGCCTACTACGCCAAGCGCGCCTTGGCCAAGGCCAACGCCCAGGCCTACGACGCCGAGCTGGCGCAGGGTCTGTGGGAGGCCAGCGAAGGGCTGGTGGCCGGCTGAGTTTCCATCCGTAGCGGGTCACCCAGGGTAACAAGCGTGCAATATGAACAAGTGGGAATGAATTTAACGATCGAAATTCGGTGATTGTGCTAATTTCTCTCTGTTGACGTGCATATCTTCGTGACCCGGGACGGGCAAGGGGAGTGCGCCCATTTGCCGCACACCTGCTGACCACCCCTCCTGGAGACGCCCGTGGAATCCCCATCACCCCTGACGCTCGACGCGACGCCCGCCGGGCCTGCGCCGGCCCAACCCGGGCTGCGGAGATCCATGGGCGCCAGGCACCTGGTGATGATCGCGATGGGCGGCGTCATCGGGTCCGGCCTGTTCCTCAGTTCGGGCTACACCATCTCCCAGGCCGGTCCGCTGGGCGCGGTGCTCGCCTACCTGGTGGGCGCGTTTGTGGTCTACCTGGTTATGGCGTGCCTGGGTGAGCTGGCCATCGCGTACCCGGTGTCCGGCGCGTTCCACATTTACGCTGCCCGCTCCATCGGGCCCGCCACCGGCTTCGCCACGGCCTGGCTGTACTGGCTGTGCTGGGCGGTGGCCATCGGCTCCGAGTTCACCGCGTCCGGTCTGCTCATGCAGCGCTGGTTCCCGGACGTTGACGTGTGGGTCTGGTGCCTGGTCTTCGCTGCCGTGCTGTTCGGCTTCAACGCGGTGTCCGCCAGGTTCTTCGGCGAGTCTGAATTCTGGTTCGCCATCATCAAGGTCGGCGCCATTATCGGCCTCATCGTCCTGGGCGGCGCCGCGCTGTTCGGTTTCCGTCCACTCAGCGACGGCGGCAGCCACCCGTTCCTCTTCGAGAACTTCAATACGGCGGGCGGTCTGTTCCCCAACGGCTTCACCGGCGTCCTGGTCACCGTGCTCGCCGTGTTCTACGCCTTCTCCGGTTCGGAACTGATCGGCGTGGCAGCGGGCGAAACCAAGGACCCTGCCACCAGCATCCCCAAAGCCATGCGCACCACGGTGATCCGGCTGCTGATTTTCTTCGTCGGCGCCATCGCCGTCATCGCGGCGACCATCCCGTATACCGAGGTGGGGCTGGACGAGAGCCCGTTCGTCACGGTCTTCTCCGCCATCGGGATCCCGTTCGCGGCAGACATCATGAACTTCGTCATCATCACCGCGCTGCTCTCCGCCGGCAACAGCGGCCTCTTCTCCTGCGCCAGGATGCTCTACTCCCTGGCCGACGAGGGCCACGCGCCCCAGGCCTTCCGGCGCCTCACGCGCCGCGGCATCCCGCTGATTGCCCTGTCGGTGAGCATGGTGGGCGGCATCGCGTCGCTAATCAGCAGCGTGGTGGCCCCGGAAACGGTGTACCTGGTGCTGGTGTCCGTGGCTGGATTCGCCGTGGTGGGGGTGTGGATGTCCATCACCGCCTCGCACTATTTCCACCGGCGCGCCTTCGTGCGTGGCGGCGGCGACGTCTCGGCCCTGGCCTACAAGGCCCCGCTGTTCCCGCTGGTGCCCATCCTGGCGTTCACCATGTGCGTCATCTCGCTGGTGGGCATCGCCCTGGACCCCAACCAGGTGGCCGCCCTCTACTTCGGCATCCCGTTCGTTGCAGCCTGCTACGCGTACTTCTACTTCCGGCACGGCCGCAAAAGGTCGACGGCGGCAGTCCACTAACCGGCCCCGGGTCACCTGCGTAACCGCCCGGGTCGCCGTGGAAGAAGCCGTGGAAGAATAGGGCGTAGTCACCGGCCGGGAGGGGCAATAAAGCGTGGATTCGTCCGCTGAAGCGTCATCGCTGGCGCAGGGACTCCGGATTGTCCGGCTGGTGGTTGACCGGGAGAAGCGCGGGCGGCAGCTGGTGGGCGTTTCCCAGCTGGCCGCGGAGCTGGACATGGACCAGAGCCGTGTCTCGCGTCTGTCGCAGGAGCTGTGCGATCTGGGCCTGCTGGAGCGGGTGGACCGGGGCCCGTTCCGGACCGGGCCGCGGTACTTCGGCCTTGCCGCGTCGCTCAACACGGGCTGGGTGCGCGAAGCCAAGCCCGAACTCGAGTCGTTGGTTTCCGCCCTGGGGCTGCGGGCACGGCTCTCGGTCCGGGACGGCTACCGGGCCATCCTGCTCCGCGCCTCCAGCAACGACGCCGGCCTGGGCAGTTTTGTTGCGCCGGGCATGGTGACGCCGGTCTGGTGCACCGGCGCCGGCAGGGCTTTGCTCTGGGACCACGACCTGCCTGCCCTAGGGCTGCTGCTCCACGAGGTGAACTTCATCGGCGTGGGCGGCCCCGGCGCCGCGCACTCCATCGATGAGGTCCGGGAGCTGATGGCCCGCGACGTGGCGCGGGGCCACATCACCTGCGATGAGGAATTTGAGCACGACATCGTGGAACTCGCCGTTCCTATCCGTGACGGCGGCGGCAACATCCTGGCCGCACTTAGTGTGCTTGGACGCCGGGCCGAAGTAGGCGATGACGCTGCGGGTGTTGCCGCTGTCCTGCGCGGTGCCGCGGAGCGATTGGGCTCGTCCGCCGACGCCCGCTAGTTCTGGCCGCTTTCCGGGGACTGGTTGCTGGCTGGGGGCACATAGCCAAGCCTGGCCTCAAGCCACAGACCCTGCTCCACAAGGGCCGCCGCGAACGCGGTCCGGCGCGGCTCCAGACGTGCCCTGGTGCCCACGATCTGCAGCGCCGCCGCCACGTCGCCCTTGAAATCCCTGACGGGGACGGCCAGCGAATAGAGCCCCGGCTCTGCTTCCTGATCCACCACTGAGTAACCCCGCACCCGCGCCGCAGCCAGCCGCCCGAGGAAATCGCCGACGTCGGACGGGGTATTGGGGCCGTGCCGCACAAAGTCGACGCCGGCGAACACGGTCCGCACTTCGGCTTCCGACGACTCCCAGAGCGCAGCCTGGCCGGCGTCGCTGCAATAGGCGGGGTAGGGCCTGCCGAGCCAAGAGCCCACCAGGTTGCTGCTGGCCGGAACGCTTTCGCCGATGGTCACGGTGCTCGCGCCGTGCAACACCCCCAGGAAGCACCCCTCGTCGGTATCGCGGGCCAGCCGGTCCAGCGCCACGGCGCCGTCTGAGTGCAGCCGCTGCGCCGCCAGCTGCTCGGCGTTGGTCAGGATGGACCAGTCCAGGGTGTAGGTGCGCTCGCCGGTCCGGCCGAGGAATCCCTCCTGCTCACCGGTGCGGAGGTTCCGGGACACCTGGCTGCGGTCCTTGCCCAGGTCCGCGGCGATCCCCGCCACGGTGCCGCCCGGAAGTCCGGCCTCATGCCGTGCACCCAGTGCCAGGATGGCCAGTATGCCGCGGCCCATGCTGGAGGTTTTCGACATAGGCGAGAGTCTAGTGGAGCTGCCCGGATCCAGGGCGGTCACAGTTCGCCTTGCTCGTTAAAGACATTTCAAATTGCCTATGATGAACAAAGCCCTTTACCGCCGCCGATTCCCGGAGTGCCTGCCATGCCCCGCCACACCACGCTGTCCTCCCTGCTGGATGCCGGAACCCATCTCATCGCGGACGGCGCCCTCGCTACCGAACTGGAGGCGCGCGGCTGCAGCCTGGATGACCCGCTGTGGTCGGCGAAGGTCCTGCTGGAACATCCGGAGCTGATCCGTGACGTGCACCGGGACTACTTCGACGCCGGCGCCAACGTGGCCACTACCGCCAGTTACCAGGCCACGCCCCTGGGGTTCGCGCAGCGTGGGTTTTCCGTGGACGCGGCACTGGACCTGGTCAGGCTCTCGGTCCGGCTGGCGGAGGACGCCCGGCGCGAACACCTTGACAGGCACCCGCAGGCCGGGCCGCTTTTGATCGCCGGGTCCGTGGGCCCCTACGGCGCCTACCTCGCAGACGGCTCGGAGTACCGAGGGGACTACATCCTGGACGCTGAGGCCTTCAAGGATTTCCACCGGCCGCGCATCGCGGCCCTGGTGGAGGCCGGTGCCGACTTCCTCGCCTGCGAGACCCTGCCGTCCTTTGCCGAAGCAGAGGCGCTGCTGGCACTGACAGCGGAGTTCGACGTCGAATCCTGGTTCTCCTTCTCACTGCGGGACGGCGCGCACATCAGCGACGGCACCCCGTTGGCTGCGGTTGCGGAGCTCTGCGGGTCCGAGCCACGCGTGGTGGCAGTGGGCGTGAACTGCGTGCCGCTGCACCTGGTCCCGGCCGCCCTGGCAGCCCTGGGCGGGGCGGGCTCGAAGCCGCTGGTCACGTATCCGAACTCCGGCGAAAGCTACGACGCCGCCACCAAGACCTGGGCATCTGCATCCGGCGATGCCGGTCCAGCGGCCGAAGGTCAGTCCGCCGGCCTCGCGGCCGGAGCCGGTGCCTGGCGGGATCTCGGTGCCCGCATCGTGGGAGGCTGCTGCCGCACGACGCCTAGGGACATCGCCGCCCTCGCCGCCAACCGGCCTGAACCGGAATGCGTAAGTTCTGGGCTTCCCGCCGAGCGTAGCCACCGCCAATCCGGGCCGCGGAATCTGGCCGGCAGCGAATAGTTACGCATTTCGGTCAGCGGGCCCGCTCGACGCCGGCCGCGCTCTCCGATTGACCCCGCGCACAGAGCCCGGCCACCACGCCGTCGATGTCGGCGGCGGGCCGGTTCTGGCTGAGCTTGGCCTTGGCTTCGATCCTGGTGATGACCAGTTCCAGCCCCACGATGGCCCGCAGCTGTCCTGAGATGTAGCGCTCCGGGGCATCGTCCACGCTCCACGGGTGGTCAAAGCCGGCTTCGTTCACATCCGTGAGCCGACGGACCTGGCCGGCGAGCCACTCCGGGCTGTCGTGGACCACGAGCGTGCCGTACACGTGGGCCGTCGAGTAGTTCCACGTGGGCACCACCCGCCCGTGCTCGGCCTTCGACGCGTACCAGGACGGCGAGATGTAGGCGTCCGCGCCCTGGATGATCATGAGTGCTTCCCCGACGGCGGCCTCGGACCACTGCGGATTGTTCCGGGCCACGTGGGTGTGCAGGGCGCCGTGCTCGCCCACCGACGGATCGTAGGCGAACGGCAGCAGCGTGGCGAGCAGGCCCCGCGAGGTCATGGTGACCAGGTTGGCCGCGCCCGGCCGGGTGAGGAGGTCCTGGATGGTGTCCGGACCGGCTTCGAAATGGGCGGGAATGTACATGGTGCTAATCCTTTGCAGGCTGGAGTGATCGTGCGGGGCGTGCGGCCGAGGACAGGGAAGCGCGCAGGGCTGGAGTGGGCAGGGCTGGGGCGGGCCTGAGCCGGACGCGGACCGCGGCGCCGGCGCAGAGAATCACGGCGACGCCGCCAACGATGGTGGTCCACGTCAGGGCCTCGCCCAGCAGGAGGCCCGCCCAGCAGATGCTCAGCACGGGCTGGACCAGCTGGACCTGGCTGACCTGCGCCATGGGGCCGATGGCCAGGCCGCGGTACCAGGCGAAGAAGCCCAGGAACATGCTGACCACACCCAGGTAGGCGAACGCCGCCCACTGGACCGGGCTGGCGGACGGCGGCTGCTGCGCCACGGAAACCGCAGCGAGAAAAACCATCAGCGGCGACGCCAGCACCAGCGCCCAGGACACGGTCTGCCAGGCGCCAAGCTCGCGGGCCAGCAGGCCACCTTCCGCGTAGCCGATGGCCGCGGCCACCACCGCGCCGAGGAGCAGTACGTCTGCCCAGTGCAGCTGCCCGAAGCCGCCGGACTGCATGGACGCGAAGGCGATTGCCGCCAGCGAGCCCACGCCGGTGATGAGCCAGAACGCCAGCGGCGGACGTTCGCGCCCGCGGAGGACCGCCGCCGTCGCCGTCGCGGCCGGGAGCAGCGCGATCACCACCGCGCCGTGGCTGGCCGGGGTGGTGGTGAGCGCGAAGGAGGTGAGGAGGGGGAAGCCGACGACGACGCCGCCGGCCACCACCGCGAGGCGCCCCCACTGCGCGCCGCGGGGGAGCCGCTGCCGGGTGAGTGCCAGGGCGAAGGCGGCGAGGATGGCGGCAACCACCGCGCGGCCTGAGCCGATGAACAGCGGCGCCAGTCCTGCGACGGCCACCTTGGTGAACGGCACGGTGAAGGAGAATGCCGCTACTCCGACGAGGCCCCACCAGAGTCCGGCGTGCCGCCGAGCCGAGTACCACTGGCCGAATAAATGTAGTAGCGCTACTATTGTCTTTCATGAATAACGATAGCAGTTCCCGGATTGTGGCGCACCTGAAAAAGTGGATTGCCCAGGCTGCTCCGGGTGCAAAGCTGCCGTCCACACGGTCACTGGTGGCCGAGCACCAGGCCAGTCCGGTGACGGTCCAGAAGGCACTGCAGACCCTCACGGCGCAGGGCGTGATCGAGAGCCGGCCCGGCGTGGGGACTTTCGTGCGGGCTGTCCGGACGGCACGCCCGTCGGATTACGGCTGGCAGACGGCGGCCCTGCGGTCACCGCTGGCGCCGTTGCCCGCGGCCTCCAGCACCATGCGCGACGTCGCGAACAATGCCATCTCCTTCCACTCCGGCTACCCGGACCGCGAGCTCCTGCCCGAGCGGCTGGTGCGCGCCGCCCTCACCCGCGCCGCCCGCAGTGATGCCGCGCTGTCCCGCCCGCCCGCCGCCGGGCTGCCGGAGCTGCAGTCGTGGTTCGCCCATGAACTCGGTGCCTTGACGCCGGCCGGGACCACACCGCCGAACCCGAGCGACGTCGTCGTCCTTCCCGGCAGCCAAAGCGGGCTCAGCTCCATCTTCAGCGCGCTGGCGGGCCGCGGGCAGCCGCTGCTGATGGAATCGCCCACGTACTGGGGCGCCATCCTGGCCGCGGCGCAGGCCGGTGTCCGGGTTGTCCCGGTGCCCAGCGGGCCCGACGGCCCGGACCCGGCAGAACTGGCCCGGGCGTTCGACGAGACCGGCGCCCGCCTGTTCTACGCCCAGCCCAACTACGCCAACCCCACCGGCGTGCAGTGGGCAGCGGGCCGTGGCGACGCAGGTCCTGGACGTGGTGCGGGCGAAGGGCGCCTTCCTGGTGGAGGACGACTGGGCGCACGACTTCGGCATCACCTCCAGCCCCGTGCCCGTGGCCTCCCGCGACGATTCCGGCCATGTGGTGTACCTGCGCTCGCTGACCAAAAGCGTTTCGCCGGCCATCCGCATCGCCGCGGTCATCGCGCGCGGGCCCGCCCGTGAGCGCATCCTTGCGGACCGCGCCGCCGAGTCGATGTACGTCAGCGGCCTGCTCCAGGCGGCAGCGCTCGACGTCGTGACGCAGCCCGGGTGGCAGACGCACCTGCGCAGCCTCCGCGCACCAGTTGCAGTCGCGCCGTGACCTGTTGGTCACCAGCATGCGCGAGCACGCACCGCAGGCGCACATCGGGCAGGTCCCCAAAGGCGGGCTGAACCTCTGGGCGCGGCTGCCCGACGGAACCGACCTTGACCGGCTGTCCCGTGACTGCGAAAGCGCCGGGGTCATCATCGCCGCCGGGCGCGAATGGTTCCCGGCAGAACCTGCCGGCGCGTTCATCCGCCTCAATTACTCGGGGTCCAACCCGGGCGCCTTCCCGGAGGGTGCGCGGATCATTGGCCAGGCTTTGGAACGGAACGCGGGCTAGCCAGGCCGGGCGGACCTACCCGCCCAGCAGGGCGTAGGTGCTGACGACGTTGCCCTTGGTGGTCCGGTACTGGTCCTTCAGGGTGAGCCGCGTGGTGGGATCGCCGGCTTCAAACAGATGCCGCCCGCTGCCTGCCACCACAGGGTGGGTCATCAGGGTCAGCTCATCCAGCAGCCCGGCGAACAGCAGTTGGCGCACCACGGAGATGCTGCCCATCACGGCGATTTCGCCGCCGTCGCGCTGCTTAAGTCCGGTGACGAAGTCCTCCAGCGGACCCTCGATCAGGTGCGAGTTCTGCCACTCCAGCGGCTCCTTGAGCGTCCGGGAGGCCACAAACTTGTCCACGGAGTTGATGAAGCCTGCGAAATCCTGATCGGCGGACGCGGTGGGCCAGTAGCCCGCCCACTCCTGGTAGCTCACGCGTCCCAGCACCACGGTGTCCACGCGTTCCATCACGCCGGTCAGGCCCTTGCCCATGTCCTCATCGAAGCTGTCGAACTGCCAGAGATTCGGTTCTGAGACCACGCCGTCAACGGAGTGGAACAGGCCGGACGTGACTTTGCGCATTTGGACCTCCAGGTCGGGCTGGTTGTGACTCCACGGTAGCCCCTGATCGGGCTGTTGGGCAGGGGACGAGCCGGCGGTTGAGCCGGCCGAAACCCGGATTTCGACGGGCTCAATCACCGGCCGGGGTTATGTTCATCACCACTGCCTGCGTGTTGCGCGAAATCCACGGCCCGGCAGCCCCATACTTATCTTTATGCGGCCTCGCGCCGTGCCCCGGCCAGGCAGGAGGAAGTGCATGGAAACCCTGAAAAAAATCGTGAGCAACCAGTATTTCCCCGCCGCCGCGGTGCTGACGGCAGTAGTGCTGTTCTGGACCATCGCCATGTTCGGCGGACTCTCCCTGCTGCACAACAACCAGCCACCCATGGCCACCCTGACCTGGCTGCTGTTTGTCTATGGCGCGGCAGTCCTCACGCCGCTGGCCGGGATCATCGCCGCCACGGACCTGATCCGCCGCTGGCGCCGCAACCGCCAGTACGCGCAGGTGGAGATGACCGAGGCCGAACTGGCTGAGGACGCCGGGTACGGACTGATGCAGGACAGATTCGCCATGGATGAGCCCATGCAGGACGACATCGCCGATGGACGAGATTGTTCCGAGCGCGACCGTGCAGGACGAACCAGCTTCGGACGAGCAGAACCACCAGCCGCCCGCGCCGGAGTCACCCAGGCAGCCCGCGCCGACGCAGCCGGTCCAGTACCGTCCGGCCACCCAGCATCAGCCCGCCAAAAAGCAGCCGGCCCGAAAAGCAGCCGGCCCAGACCAAGCAGCGCAAGACCGCCGCCTAGTCCCACGTCGCAACGTCCGGCGGGCACTCAGCCCAATGGGCCTACAGCGCCAGCTCCACCCGGTTCCGGCCCGCGGCCTTTGCCGCGTAAAGTGCGGCGTCCGCCTCGCCCAGGAGGGTATCGGCGTCGGCCCTGTGCCCGGCGGTGAACGCGGAAATCCCGGCGCTCAGCGTCAGCCGCCCCGTGGGATCCCCGGAGTGCGCGATGTCCAGCTCCCGCACCGCGTCCAGCGCCCGTTCCATGAACGCCTTCGCGCCCAGCTGCGACTGGTTCGGCAGGACGAGCAGGAACTCTTCGCCGCCGTAACGGTACACGCCGTCGGTCTCCCGGGCCGCGCCCACCAGCGCCGCCGCCACCGTCCGCAGCGCGAGGTCGCCCGCCTGGTGCCCGTAGATGTCGTTGTAGCTCTTGAAGTTGTCCACATCGCACATCGCCACGCAGTATTCCTCCGCGTACCGGTGGCTCCGGGCGTGCAGCTGCTCCAGGTCCTCGGACAGCTTGAGCCGGTTGTTCAGGCCGGTCAGCGGATCCGTCCGCGCCTGCTGCGACAGCACCTTCCGGTAATGCGCCAGGTCGGCGTGCAGCGTGGTGATCCGCAGCGCCACCAGCAGCCGCGCGTGCAGGACAAAAGGATCCAGCGGCTTGGTGACGTAGTCGTCGGCGCCGGCCTCGAGCCCGGCCAGCACATCGTCCCGGGACCCCTGCGACGTCAGCAGCACGATGTACGTGTACAGGTCCGCCCCCCGCGCCCGGATGGCCCGGCACAGCGCCAGCCCGTCCATCCCCGGCATCATCCAGTCCGTGACCACCACGTCCGGCTGGTGCTGCAGGTACAGCGCCCACGCCTCGTCGCCGTCTGCCGCCGTCAGGCAGTCATGCCCGGAACGTTCGACGGCGGCCCTGGCCACCAGCAGCGAGCCCGGATCGTCATCTGCCACCAGGACTTTCACTGCGTCACCTCCAGTGCTGCGTCCAGTTCCGCGTCCGCCGCCACCAGCTCAGCCTCGAGCCGGCTGACGAGGTGCGGGCCGCCGTCGTGCTTTCCGCTGCGTCCCATCTCCTCCAGCTCGCCGCACAGGGCGGCGACGGCGGTGGCTCCGATGTTGGCAGCCGCGCCCTTCAGGGCGTGCGCGGCCTGCGTCAGGGCCGGCCCGCCGCCGTTGTTGACCGCCGCCCGCAGCGCGGCGAGCCTGGCGGGGACGTCCTTCCGGAACGCCTCCGCGGCCGCAGGCAGCAGGCCCAGGCCGTCCTCGGGGCCGAGGCTGCGCAGGATGGCCAGCCGGTCCGGGTCCACCGACGGCGGCCGGACAGCCGTCACGGTATCCGGCGTGGCACCGTGGACCGTACCCCTGGTGCCACCCGTGACGGCGAGCAGCTGGGGCGCCCGCTCAGGAACCCAGCGGGTGAGCGCGGCGTCAAGCTCCGCGGCATCCACCGGCTTGGACAGGTAGTCGTCCATGCCGGCGGCGAGGCAGCGCTCCCGGTCACCGTCCAGGGCTCCGGCGGTCATCGCGATGATGGGGAGGCGGCTGTGCTTGCCGTCCCGGCTCCGGATGACCCGGGTTGCTTCGAAGCCGTCCATCACGGGCATGTGGCAATCCATCAGGACCGCGGCGTACATGGTCTCCGCCGGTGGCGGCGACGGCCTCGGCACCGTCGGCCACCACGTCCACCTCAAAGCCGAACTTGGTCACCGTGGCGCGGGCTACGAGCTGGTTGACCTCGTTGTCTTCCACCACCAGGATGCGGCCGCGGGACGGTCCCTCGGTTCGCGGATGCCGGCTGCATGGCCGACGCGGTCCGCAACGCGGCCGGCGAGGCATGCTCGCGGTTGGACATCAGCCGGATCAGGCGGTTGTAGAACTCGGAGCTGCGGACCGGCTTCATCAGCCATTCGCGCACACCGGCGCCGGCGATCTCCGCCGCATTGACCTGCATGGTGGAGGTGAGCATGATCAGCTCCATGTCCGCTCAACCCGGCGTCGGCTTTGATGGCGCGGGCCAGCTCCAGCCCGTCGGTGTCCGGCATGCACAGGTCCAGCACGGCGAGATCGAACGGCTCGCCGGCGGCGGTGGCTTCGCGGGCCAGGACCAAGGCCGACTTGGCGTCCGGAACCGCCTCCGGCCGCAGCTTCCAGCCGCGCAGCTGGGACTCGAGGACCAGGCGGTTGGTGGCGTTGTCGTCCACCACCAGCACCTTGAGCCCGGCGAGGAATCCGGGCGCCGGCACCGGATCGGTGGACGGCGGCGCCACCGGCAGCGGGATCCGGAACCAGAATGTGCTGCCTTCTTCCGGGACGCTGTCGAGCCCGATCTCGCCGTCCATGGCCTCGGTAAGCCGGCGGCAGATGGCCAGGCCCAGGCCGGTCCCGCCGTAGCGGCGGGTGGTGGAGGCGTCCGCCTGCGAGAACGACTCGAACAGCCGCCCATGGTGGGAGGGCTCAATGCCGATGCCGGTATCGCGGACCTCGAAGTAGACCGTCGTGGTGCTCCCCACGGCAGCGACCTGGCGCCGTCTTTACCCGGATGGACACCTCGCCGGCCGCCGTGAACTTCACGGCGTTGGAGGCAAGGTTCAGCAGGATCTGGCGGATCCGGCCGGAATCGCCGAGCAGCCTGGCCGGAACCTCGGGCTCGCAGTAGGCGATGAGTTCCAGGTTCTTGGCCTGCGCGGGTTCGGTCAGCAGGCCCGCCACTTCCTCCACGAGGGCGCGCGGGTCGAAGGGCCGGACATCCAGGTCCACCTTGCCCGCTTCGAGCTTGGAGAAGTCCAGGATGTCGTTGATGAGGGACAACAGCGCCTCGCCGGCGCCCTTGACGCCCTGCGCGTACTGCTTCTGCGTCTGGTCCAGTTCCGTCTCCAGGAGCAGCGCGGTCAGCCCCACCACGCCGTTCATGGGGGTGCGGATTTCGTGGCTCATGGTGGCCAGGAACTCGGACTTGAGGCGGCTGGATTCCAGGGCCGCTTTCCGGGCCGCCTGCAGCTCCTGCTCCTCGGCCCGGCGCAGGGTGATGTCCCGGGCAATGGCGGCGATCCCGCGGATGTTCCCGGCTTCCCGGATGGGGGAGATGGTCACCGACACGGGAATGACGGCGCCGTCCCGCCGCAGGTGTTCGGTTTCGAAGCTCATGGCCTCGCCGCTGTCCCGGAGCTGCTCGAACACCTCGTCGCCTTCGGTGCTGCCCGGCGGCAGGAGGAAGCGCACATCGCGGCCCACCGCCTCCGCGGCCGTGTAGCCGTACTGCTTCTCCGCCCCGGGATTCCAGCTGGTGATGATGCCCTCCGGCGTGGTGCTCAGGATGGCGTCCTTGGAGGAGTTGACGATGGCGCCCAGCCCCTCCAGCTCCGCGGTCCGGGCAGCCACCTCCTGTTCCAGGCCGGTGGTCAGGGTGAGGTTTTCGATGATGATCAGGACCTGGCGGACCAGGATGAGGGCCACAGTGATCCTGGCCACCACCAGCAGGAATGCGCTCATCTCGCTGACGTGCGGCTGGGCGATCATCATCACGGCCACCAGGATCGGCGCGTAGGGGAGCAGCTCCAGGGCCAGCGCAAAGGCCTTGCGGTCCGGCCGTGGATTCTCCGCATAGGGGAGCAGCGGTGCCAGCGCAATCAGGAGGAAGGCGCCGATCCAGCCCAGGGCGAGGGGTGAACCGGTGACGCCCGTGACGCCGTCGAGCGTCAGCCTCACGTAGGTGCTGTCCGTGACGGTGAGGACCAGCAGGCCGCCGCCGAAGCACAGCCACGGCAGCCGCTCGCCGGGCTGCCGGCGCATCCCGAGGACCAGCACAAGGGACGTGATGATCACGTCCACCACCGGGTAGCCCATGGTGGTGAGCCGGGTCAGGAGGTCGCCCTCGGAGCTGAAGGCCGGGCCCAGCGCCGTGTACCAGCTGACCGCCAGGACCGAGCCGGCGATCACTGCGGCGTCCAGTACCGACCGGACCAGCCCCACCCGGGTGGTGCCGCCCGGCCGCTTGAAGCTGAAAAGCGCGACGGCGGCGGGCACCGAATACGCCAGGAAACAGCGCATCCGCGAGGGACGGGAACGGGTACGACGTGGTTGTTGGCGAGGCCGAAGTACGTCCAGACGGCCATGCCGGCCGCCCAGACGTAGGCGGCGACCGACATCAGGGTCCAGGCCCGCGCGTTCACCCCGCCGCGGCGGGCGGCCCGGGCGCAACTGCGACCCGCCAGCATGGCGGCCACAAGGATGGAGAAATCACCCGCCACCATGGCCGCGGGAGTGCCGCTGTTGGCAGCAAAAAACAGTCCAAGCAACGGCCAGCACCACAGCAGCAAGCGCGATCAGCCAAACCAGCGTGGCCTTGCTCGTGCCTGTGGCGGAACGTTGCTCCAGGAGACCAGTCTGAGACACGCGGAGTCCTCCCCATCGGTGCGCCGCTAGACCCTGAAACGCTGAGACCTGGGCCCGCCCGAGACCTGGGCGAAGACGCCTTCTTATGGTATCCCTCACACCTCAGGAAGGGGGGTACTTCGCGTCCACATGAACAACGTTGCGGCCGGCGCGTTGCAGCAGGCTCGCTGCCACCCCCGACCGGTAGCCGGAGGCGCAGTGCACCCACACCCGCCCAGGCGGAATCTCGGGCGCCCGCAGCAGCAGCTCATGCAGCGGAATGTTCACCGCCCCGGGCTCGTGTCCGGCGTCGTACTCGTCTGCCCGCCGCACATCCAGCAGCACGTCCCCGGCGGCCGCGCTCCTGCAGCCCGTTCCAGTCCACCCGGGGATAATGACACGACGGCGGTGCCCGGGCGCGAGTGCCGACGGGTCGGTTCCGAGCGCGGCGTCGGGGGAGTCGATGCCGATGCGGGACAGGTCGCGGATGGCCACTGCGACGTCGTCTTCCGCTCCCACCAGCGTGAGCTGCCGGTTCCAGGGCAGGACCCAGCCGACGTAGGCGGTGAAGCTGGAGCCGCGGCCGTACTCGAAACTCACCGAGCCCTTCAGGTGGCTGGACGCGAAAGCCACCCGCCGGCGGACGTCCACCACCCACTCGCCGTCCGCCAGCCGGCGCGAAAGCTCCGCCGGATCGAGCGACTCCGGAACGGCCAGGTCCGCCGGCCCCGGACCCTTCCGGTTGGCCGGGGCCATGTGCGCGTAGTACGACGGGTACGCGGTGAGGTTGCTGATGAGCTCCTGCACAAAGTGGTCCTCGTCCGGGTCCGTGAGGGCATGGTTGTGGTGCTCTTGCTCGGCGATGGTGGAGGACCGGGCGCTCGACGCCGGACCGGACGAGCAGAAGGAGCCGAAGCCGTGGGTGGGGTAGAGGGCCGCGTCCGGCCGGGCCTCCGAGGTGAGCCGGCGGACCGACGAGTACTGCGCGTGCGTGAGCTTTTCGGTGTCCTCCGGAGTGACCAGGTCCGTCCTGCCCACCGACCCGTAGAGCAGGCTGCCGCCGGAAAACACCGCCTGTTCCTGGCCGTCGGTCACCACGTAGCTGAGGTGGTGGTGGGTGTGGCCCGGCGTGGCCACCGCCTTCACGGTGAGCCGGCCCACCCGGACCGTGCCGCCGTCGGCTATGGGTGTGCGCTCGAACTCGACGGCGTCCGCCCCGTTCACGAGATATACGGCGCCATGGGCGCGGGCCAGGATGAGGCCGCCGGTGAGGTAGTCGTTGTGCAGGTGCGTCTCGGCCACGTGGGTGATCCTGACGTTGGCATCCGCGGCCGCGGCCTCCACCCGGTCCGTGTCGCGCTGGGGATCGATGACCAGGGCCACCTGCCCGTCGTGGACCAGGTAGCTGCGGTCCCCGAGCGGCCGGGTTTCGATGACAACAACGTCCATGACCTTATTGTCCCCGGATCGGCTGCTCCCGGACGCGTGGCCCGGACCCCATTTTGCAGGGGTGCTCAGCTGGGGCCGGAGCGGCTCGCCAACGCGTAAAGCGCCTGCCCTGCGTTCTTCAGCGCGTGCTCGAAGCGGTCGGCCGGCTCCGGCTGCGAGAACAGATAGCCCTGCAGCGAATCGCATTCCAGCCCGATGAGGTAGTTCGCCTGCTCATCCGTTTCGATGCCCTCTGCCGTGACGGTCAGCCCCAGGCTGTGCGCCATGTTGATCATGGAGCTCAGGATGGGCAGGCGTTCGTCGCCGGTGCGCACCATGGAGACAAAGGTCTTGTCGATTTTGACGATGTCCACCGGCAGGTCCTGCAGCCGTCCCAGCGAGGAGTAGCCGGTGCCGAAATCGTCCAGCGCCACCCGGGCCCCGGCTTCCCGCAAACGGCTGAGCTGTTTGATGACGTTGCAGTCGGCGTCGAAGAACACACTTTCGGTGACCTCGAAAACCAGCTGGTAAACACCTACGCCGCGCGTTTCCGCAAGCTTCAGGACTTTCTCTGCGAAGTCGATTTCCTGCAGCTGGACTCCGGAGACATTCATGGACAGTGACCGGGACGGGTCCTCGCACAGCCATGCCGCCATATGCTGCAGGCTTTGCGCCATCACTTCGGTGCCGACGTCGTTGATGAGGCCACATCGTTCCGCCAAGGGGATGAACACCGAGGGCGGGACGCGTTGGTTCTCGCGGTCCCAGCGTGCCAGTGCTTCAAACTTGACCACCCGGCCCATGCGCGGTGACACGATGGGCTGGAAATCCACGGAGATCTCACCCCGGCCAATGGCCAGCTGGAGGCCGGCTTCCAGGTCCGTCCGCTGGACCAGGGCCGTCATCATGTCCGGGTGGAACCGCAGGAAACGGTTCTTGCCCGCCGCCTTGGCCGCGTACATGGCGATATCCGCCTCGCGCAGCAGTTCCGAAGCACCCCGGGCATCCCGGCCCACGGAAGCGAGTCCAAGGCTCAGGCTGGGCCGCAGCATGCTGCCCTCGATCGAAAACGGCACGTGCAGGCACCGGACAATGCACTCGGCGATGGTTTCCGCATCGGGGCAGGCCGTCAGCAGCACCACAAACTCGTCGCCGCCCAGCCTGGCCACCACATCCGCGGTGGGGACGCAGCCCCGGAGCCGGCGGGCAACCTCCACCAGCATGTCGTCGCCGGCCTGGTGGCCGAGAATGTCGTTGACCTCCTTGAAGTCGTCCAGGTCAAGCAGGAGGACGTCCACGGATTTGAGCCGCGGTTCCTTCAGCGCGCGGACGAGTTCAGCATTGAACACTGCCCTGTTGGCCAGGCCGGTCAGCGGGTCCTTGAAGGCCATGGCCCGCAGCTGCTCCGCCTGCACCGCCAAGTCAGTCAGTGCCTGCTCGGCCTGCTCCTGGGCCTTCCGGCGCGGGGTGACATCGCGGAAACTCCAGACCCGGCCCACAATCCGATCGCCCACTTTCTGCGGGCGCGAATACCGTTCGAACGTCCGGCCGTCAAGGAAATCGATGGTGTCGTGGCTTTCCGCGCTGGAGTCCGTGGTCAGCTCCTGGACGCGGGCAAGAAAAGATTCGGGATCCTTCACCTGGCTGAGGATCACCCGCATGGCAGGTTCGTCCGATTCGGCCTTCATCAGTTCCGGCGGGATGCTCCACATCGTCAGGAACTGCTCGTTCAGTCCGGCGATCTTGCCCTCCGAGCTGATGACCAGGATTCCGTCGGCTGTTGACTCCAGGGTGGCGGTCAGAAGCGACATCGCCTCGCTCAGGTCAACGTCGGCGCCCTTCCGGTGCCCGGTGCTCCGGACCGAGACCAGCAGTACCTGCGAGCCGCCGTCGTCGAGCAGGGAACCGGCAATTTCGGCAGCGAACTCCGTGCCGTCCCGGTGCCGGCCGTAAACCTCACGTGGCGGCTGCGCTTCGTCGGGCTGGTCCACCAGGTGTGCCCGGAGCAGCGCCGTCTCGTTGTGGAACCCCTCCGACAAGAGCATCCAGTGGCTGCGGCCGGTCAGCTCATCACGGGAGTAGCCGAAGAGCCTGCTGGCCGCTGTGTTCGCCAGCAGGATGGTGCCGTCCGCGTCCAAGGCCAGGAGAGCGTCCGGGCCGGCATCAAGAAGCGCGTCGAAGGCAGGTGCCGCGAAGACCTTGTTTTGCCGCCTGGATCCCCCCATGCGCAACCACCCCCACGGACATCATAAAGTGCTTGCCAACATCGCGGGGCCAAAATGCGTCACTTTTGCGGTGCGGAGTAAAAGTCACAGCCGGTAGTCCGCGGTTTTGCCGGCCCGCGGCGCAGGTCCGGGCCGTCAGAGTGAAGCATTCCGGTCCGGCCGGCTGCACTCAGCCGGCCGCTGCCGGCAGGGTGACTGGCAACGCCGCCGCAGAGGTTCCCAACCCGCGGACCACCCAGCCTTCGGCCTGCCAGGCTGCAGCGTCCAGGACGTTCCGCGCATCCAGCATCACCCGGCGTCGGACGAGTCCGCCCGCAACTGCAGGGCGCAGGCGCCGGTATTCGTCCCATTCGGTCAGGAGAAGCACCAGCTCGGCCCCCTCCAGGGCACGTGACGCGGAGGCCTCGAACCGCAACTGGGGGTAGCGCAGCCAGGCGTGGTTGACGGCTTTCGGGTCCGTCACGGTCACGTGCGCACCGGCTGCTGCCAACCGGGCGGCGACGTCCAACGCGGGGGAGTCACGGATGTCATCGGTCTCAGGCTTGAACGCGGCCCCCAGAATGGTGATGGCCCGGCCGGACAGTGCGCCGCCGCACAGTTCCGCTGCCAGGGACACGGTCCGGGTCCGCTGGCGGACGTTGATCGCGTCCACCACGCCCATCCAGTCATCGACCGGGTCCACGCCCAGTGCGGCGGCCTGGCTCCGGAGGCTGCGGATGTCCTTGGGCAGGCACCCGCCGCCGAAGCCCAGCCCGGCATGCATGTAGCGGTTCCCGATCCTCGGGTCCATGCCCATCGCCTCGCTGAGCTCGGTAACGTCCGCCCCGGACGCGTCGCACAGTTCGGCGATGGCGTTGATGAAGCTGACCTTGGTGGCCAGATACGCGTTGGCGGCTGACTTGATCAGTTCTGCTGTGGCGAAGTTGCACACCAGGCGCGGAATCCCGGCGTTCAGCAGCGGTTCATAGACGGCATCCAGGGCTGCCGTCACCGCACGCGGGGCTCCGGTCGTGGGGTTGAAGGCGGCGGCCCGCCCACCCGCGACGCCGTACACCAGCCGGTCCGGCACCAGCGTGTCCTTCACGGCCGTACCCTGGCGCAGGAACTCCGGGTTCCAGCCCAGCTGCACGTCCGGCCGCCCCGCCAGGACTTCGCTGAGCATGTCCACCGTGCCCACGGGCACCGTGGATTTACCGACGACGACGGCGCCCCTTGCCAGGTGCGGGAGCAGCGCCTCGGCGGCGGCCACCAGGAAGGTGAGGTCGGCGCCGTCGGACGTCTTGGACTGCGGCGTCCCAACGCACAGGAAGTGGACCTGGGCGCCGGCGGCAGCGGCGAAATCCGTGGAGAACTTGAGGCGGCCGGTGGAGCGTCCGTCGCGGAGCAGCTCGTCCAGGCCGGGCTCAAAGAAGGGCGCCAGGCCGCGGCCCAGCTGGTCCACCTTGGCCGCATCCACGTCGATGCCCACCACCGTGTGGCCCATGGACGCGAGCGTCGCCGCGTGCACAGCGCCAAGGTAGCCGCAGCCGATCACAGATATTTTCACAGGGAGACTCCTCGTTTGGGTTCGACAGGCGCCACAGGGCGGACGGCGCGGTAGGGCTACGTGCGTCACCGGGCGGACAGGCTCGTGCACCGGTTCGCCGGTGATCACCGAGCGGTACTGCTCCACGAGCTGGGCGCACAGCGCCGGCCAGGTCCGGTCCTGGACCGACGCGTGGGCGGTGGCGGCGAACGCCCGGCGCTTGGCGTCGTCGCCCATGAGGTCCATCACGTGGGCCCGGAACCCGTCGAGGTCCCCGGGCTGGTACAGCCAGCCGGTGCGGGAGTTTTCCACCAGGTCCAGGGGACCGCCGCGGCCCGTGGCCACCACCGGGACACCCGATGCCATGGCCTCCTGGATGGTCTGGCAGAACGTCTCGAACTCGCCGGGATGGACAAAGAGATCGAACGAGGCAACGGCCTTCGCCAGCTCCTCACCGCCGAGGAAGCCGGTGAACACCGCTCCCGGCAGGGCCTCCTGAAGGGCTGCCCGCTGCGGGCCATCGCCCACGATCACCAGCCTGCTGTTCGGGACGTTGGCCAGTGCTGCGAGGTCCTCGACCTGTTTTTCGATGGCCAGCCGGCCGACGTACCCGATGATCCGCTCACCGCCGGGTGCCACGGAAGCCCGCCATCCGGCGTCGCGCTTTTCCGGCGAAAACCGCGCGGTATCCACACCGCGCCGCCACATGGCCACCCTTGGAATCCCGCGGCCGCGCAGCTGGTTCAGCGCGAACGTGGACGGCACCAGGGTCCGGGTGGCCAGCACGTGGATGTTCTCCACCCGGTTCCACGCCCAGTTCTCCAGGAACGGCACACCATACCGTGCGGCGTAGCTGGGAACCTCGGTCTGGTAGATGGCTATGGTGGGGATCCGCAACTGATGCGCGGCCTGCACAGCCCGCCAGCCCAGGATGAACGGCGACGCCAGGTGGACGACGTCCGGTGCGTAATCGGCAAGGATTCGCTTGACCCGGTACACACCGCCCATCGCCACTCTGACGTTCGTGTAGCCCGCCAACGGAACCGCAGGCACCCGGTGCACCTTCGCGCCGTGAACCACCTCGGTGGGCCCCACAAATTCGGCCACGGCATCAGCTACCGTATGGGTTGACGGGGCGATGACCAGGACGTCGTGACCCTGATCCTCCAGGTGCTCCAGCACCCGCAGGATGGAGTGCGTCACCCCGTTCATCAGCGGCAGGAATGATTCGGCAACAATTGCGATCCTCACCCCTCCACGGTGCGCGCCGGGACTGACGGTGCGGGGTCACCCGGGTAGAGCCGAGGGAAAGGTTGGGTTAACAGATCAGGGCTCGAGCCCTGCTGTGCGCCGCCGTGCCGCAGCACGTCCGGAAGTTCGTCCACGTAGACCGTCTGCGGCGGCTCCAAGTAGATGACCAGCACTTCGTCACCCACTGCGAAGCCGCTCGTTTTGTCGAAGGGGTGGGCATGGAAGGCCATGATGCCGCCCAGGTAGGGCAGCATGACTTCGCCGATGGTGCCCGGACCGATGCGCCCGGTCACGCGCCCGATCTTGCCGGTCAGGCTCCGGTCAACGTTACTGTGCATGATCCTCCATCCCGTGGGGCTTTCAGGTTCGGGGGCTGGGGCGGCGTTTGGGCCGTGGCCTCCCGGCTGTTCTTCGCAGCGCCGACGGACGAGGGCAGGAAGGTAGTCGCCCGCCTGCGCCAGGATTCCGCCGAGCATCTTGTTGACGCCGTCGCCGCCGTTCAGCACGGTCATCTGGCCCACGTGCGAGAAGGGCTCGGCCGCTGCGGCGATGATGGCCGGCATGTTTTCGGCCAGCTGCTGGGAAATGACGGCGTCCTGGTTGGTCCCCAGCGCCTCGGCCCGCGCCTTGATGCCGTCCGCCTCGGCCAGCGCTTTGGCCTTGATCGCGGAGGCCGCGGCGTCACCCCTGGCCTTGGTGGCAGCGGCTTCGGCCTCGCCGGTGACCTTGGTGGCTCCGGCCGCGGCCGCCGCGGCGGTGGCGTTCGCCTGCGCCTGCAGTTCCGTCCGGCGGGCGTTGGCCTGGGCTTCAAGTTCGGTGCGGCGGGCCAGGGCTTCGGCGGCGCTGATGTCTGCCGCCTTCTGGCCTTCCGCGTCGGTGCGCTTGGCGTAGGCCTTCGCGTCGGCGGGTTTCCGGACGGTGGTCTGGAGCTTCTGCTCTTCCCGGTCCGCCTCCAGCTTGGCCACCTCGGTTTCCTGCACCACCACCTGCTGCCGCGCCGTTGCGTCCGCCAGCGGTCCCGGCCTGGGCGGCCTTGGCTTTGGCCCGTTCCGCGTTCGCCTGCGCCACCGACTGCCGGATGGCCGAAACGCTCTGCGCATCGGCGATCAGCGCCGCCGCCTCGGCTTCCTTCTCCGCCGCCTCGCGGTTCCGGGTGGCCTCGGCGATCCGGGCCTCCATTTTCACCTGGGCGATATGCGGTTTGGCGATGTTCTGGATGTACCCCGTGGGGTCCTGCAGGTCCTTGATCTGCAGCGAGTCCACCACCAGCCCCAGCTTCTCCATTTCCACGCCGCTGGCGCTGCGGACCTGGGACCCCAGCTTGTCCCGCTCGCGGATGATCTCCTCCACGGTCATGCTGCCGATGATGGACCGGAGATGGCCCTCAAAGACGTTGTAGACCTGGCTTTCCATTTTTGGCTGCTGGCCCAGGAAGCGCCTGGCCGCATTCGCGATAAAGGGCGGGGCGTCGCCGATTTTGTAAATCACCACGCCTTCCACAATCACCTGGATGCCCTGCGAGGTCACGCAGGAAACCTTCAGTTCAGTTTCATTCAGGGTGAGCGACAACGTGCGGACCGTCTGCAGGCCGGGAAAGACCAGGGCGCCCTTGCCGGTCACAATCTTGAAGTCCATGCCGGCCCGGGTTTCCAGCGTTCCGCGGGTCAGGCCGGAGATGATCAGGGCCTCGTTGGGTTCCGCCACTTTCCACATCAGCTTGATGGCCACCCAGATGAAACCGATCACCAGGACTGCCCCAATAATGGCGGCAATCAGCGGGAAGAATGCTGACAGGTCCGGCATGTCCAGGTCCTTTCACACTGTTTGTAGCCAGTGTGATTGGCCCCCGGCAAAGAGTCCAGAGCGGGGGCTATTTTCGCAGGCCAGGCCCCTTCACCGGGCGGTTACTGGGGGCCCAGGACCTCGCGGGCAATCCGCTGTGCCTCGAGCTCCTCTGAGGTCACGGTGGTTCCGCGGACGTAGCCGGCGCTGGCGAGGATTTGCCTGAGCTCGGCCACGCTGCGGGGTGAGCTGACTCCGTGGTGCGCCATGGCGTGGCAGTTGGCGCACAGCGGAACCAGATCGGTGAGCGGGTCCAGCTCGTAGCTGGATCCGAGCCCGGACGCGGGCACCACGTGGTGGATGTGGATGAAGCCGGCGCCGAGCTCGCCGTAGGCCATTTCGAAGGAGAACCCGCAGGCCGCGCAGCTGGTGCCGCGGTGTGCGATGCAGGCGCGCCGGGCCTCGGGGTCGTGTTCGTACCGGTTGACCGCAAGGCGGGCGACGGCGGCATCGGGGTAGGTGCCTGGCGTCACGAGAGTCGGGTCAGGTCCTTGCCCCGGGCCGAAGTCTGCCCAGAGCGCAGCGGACGCCCGCCTCGTCGCCCGGCGCGAGTTCCGCACCCTGTCCGAGGCGGTCCCACGGGACGCCGGGCAGCGCCTCCAAGAGAACATGGGCGGGCACCTGGTCGCCCAGCGGCAGGAGCGCGTCAAACGCCACCTGCACAGTGATGGTTGGGGCGTCCTGGTTGGCTGCGGGCTCTTGATGCTCCGGGAGCTGTTCCGACAGGACCACGCCGTGGCCGATCAGGCCGGGACCGTGGGCTCCCAGCAGGAGCAGCCAGGCATCAGTGCCGGCGGCAACAGCCCGGGTCACGCCCCACGGCTCCAGATGGAGGCCGGTAACGGCTACCTGTTCAACAACGGCCGCGTAATTCCACTGGTTCCAGCGGGCCGGGTCCCAGCCCAGGATGATGGCGCTCATGGGCCCATTGTTCCAGCGGGATGGCCCGTGCAGCGGCAGGAAGGGCCTGGACAGCAAAAGGCCGCTCCCTCAGTTGGGGGAACTGAGGGAGCGGCGGTCTCTTGCGGCGCCGTGGGCTCGGCAGTGTGGGCCAGGCGGATCAGTCCGGATCAGCGGGCTGCGGCGGGAACTGCGGCGAGGCCGATGACCGGGTGGTCGCGGCCCAGGTTTCCGAGAACGGAGGCGCCCTGCGGCGAGCCAAGGTCCTCGAAGAACTCCACGTTGGCCCGGACGTAGTCGGCCCATTCGTCCGGGACGTCCTCTGAGTAATAGATCGCTTCCACCGGGCACACCGGATCGCACGCCCCGCAGTCCACGCATTCGGACGGGTGGATGTAGAGCGAGCGCTCGCCCTCGTAGATGCAGTCCACCGGGCATTCGTCGATGCACGCCTTGTCCTTCACATCCACGCACGGCTGCGCGATCACGTACGTCATGGCGCGCTACACACCCGTGTAGACGGTCTTGCCCCACGTGAAGAAGTCCAGCGCGGACCGGCCCTGCTCGCGGAAGGTGTTGGTGGAGGAGTCCCTCACTCCGCCGAACGGCACGTTCAGGTCCAGGCCGGCCGTGGGCCGGTTGACCTTGACGACGCCGACCTGGGCACGGGCGGCGAAGTCGTGGCGCGTGCCAGCGAGTCGGTGCAGATGCCGGCGGTGAGGCCGTACGGGAGTCGTTGATCGCGGCGAGCCCGTCCTCGTAGTCCGCGACCTCGAGCACAGCCACCACCGGGCCGAAGATCTCCTCGGTCACGGCGGCGTCGTCGAACGGCAGGTCCGGTGAGCACCGCCGCCGGGAAGAACAGCGCGCCGTCGGGGTCGCCGTCGACGTTCCGTGCAGGAGGGTGGCACCGCGTTCGACGGCGGTGCGCATCGCTGCCTGGTCCTGCTCGACTGCTGCCGGCTCACGACGGCCCCATGGTGCGTGCCGTCGTCGAGGCCGTCGCCGGGCTGTAGGCGGCGGCTTCCTCGGTCAGTGCTTCGAGGAACGCGTCGCGGATGCCGGGGGTGACGTAGACGCGCGACGTGGCGGTGCAGGCCTGGCCGGTGAGGCCGAACGCGCCGGCGGCCACCACCTGGGCGGCCTTGCGGGGTCGGCGTCGTCGAGGACCAGGAAGCCGTTCTTGCCGCCCATCTCGAGCTGCACGCGGGCGCGGCGGGCGCCGAGGATCTCCTGCAGGCCCAGGCCCACGCGGTCGAGCCGGTGAAGGACAGCGCCGGCGATGCGCGGGTCGCGGGCCAGCGCCTCGCCGACCACGCGGCCCTTGCCGTGCACGACGTTGAGCACGCCGGCGGGCAGCCCGGCGTCCTGCAGCGCGCGGGCCAGGTGGGTGGCCGACAGCGGCGTCAGCTCGGCCGGCTTGATGACGACGGTGTTGCCGCTGATCAGCGCCGGGGCCGTCTTCCAGGCCGGGATGGCGATCGGGAAGTTCCACGGCGTGATGAGCCCGACGACGCCCGAGCGGCTCGCGCCGCGTGGAGATGGTGGTGTCCGGCAGGCCGCTGGGCAGGACCTCGCCGGTGGCGGCCCAGCCGAGCGGAGCCGAAGAAGCGCAGCACGTCGAGGCGCGCTTGACCTCGCCCTTGGCCTCGGCGAGGGTCTTGCCCTCCTCGCGGACCAGGTCCTCGGCGATGGCGGCCTGGCGCTCGCTGCAGCAGGTTGCCGGCAGTCGATCAGGATGGCGCCGCGGGACGGTGCGGGCATCGCTGCCCAGCCGGGCTGGGCGGCGGCGGCGGCGCGTGATGGCGGCGTCGCACGTCAGCGGCGGTGCCGCTGGGGGCGAGGGCTACGACCTCGCCGGGGCGGGCCGGGTTCATGCGCTCGGTGTCCGGCGTCGCCGAGCCATTCGCCGTTGATGAGGTTCTGGGCGGTGACGAGTTCGCGGTCGGTGGAGGTGGCTGGTGGTGTCGGTGGCTGTGGAAGTCATGGGTGCTGTCCTTTGGAAAGAGTGGGGGAGCTAGAGGCTGCGGATCAGGCCGCCGTCGCAGCGGAGCGCGACTCCGGTGATGTACGACGCCGGGGCGCTGCAGAGGAACGCGGCGGCGGCGCCGAACTCGTCGGGCTCGCCGTAGCGGCCGGCGGGGATGGTCTTGCGGGATTCGAGCTGGATGTCCTCGACGCGTGGTCCCGCGGCGCCGGCGGCGGCCTCGTCGAGTGCGGCCACCCGGTCCGTGGCGATCCGGCCGGGCAGGAGCATGTTCACGGTCACGCCGTCGAGCGCCACTTCGGCGGCGAGGGTCTTGAGGTAGCCGGCGAGGGCGGCCCGGCCGATGTTGGAGACGGCGAGGTTGGGCAGCGGTGCCGCCGACGCCGCTGGACCCGACGGCGAGGATCCGGCCCCAGCGCCGTTCGCGCATGCCCGGCAGGACGTGCGAGACCAGGGCGTGCGTGGGGCTTGCAGCAGGAGGTCGACGGCGGCGGCGATGTCCTCGGAGTCGAGGGTGGCGGCGGCGCCCGGGCTTGGGCCCGGGGCCGTTGAGGACCAGGATGTCGATGGGCCCCAGGTCCGCCACGGTCTGTTCGACGGCGGACGCGATGCCTTCCGGCGTGGTGAGGTCCGCCTCGATGGCCACGGCATCAAAGCGGCTGATCGCCGGCGAGGCGGTCCGTGCAGTGCACTCGGCGACGATCTCCTTGGCGCGGTCCCGGCGGCGGCCCACGATGGCCACCCGGACGCCCTCGGCGGCGAGGGCCGTGGCCACGGCCGGCCCGAGGCCGCCGGTCGACGCCGCCACCAGGGCTGTTCGGCCGGCGATTCCGAGGTCCATCAGAGCTCCTCACGGGCTGCGGGCGCCGTTGCGGGCAGGGCGCGCAATCCGGGCTGCGGCCGCCTCGGCCAGGTGCGTTGCCATGCTGAGCCGCAGGTTCTCGGGGAAGCCGGCGGCCGGGGGCCGGACGCCGGAGTCCTTGATGAGGCCACGTTCGCGCAGGCACTCCTTGCGGACGGCCAGCGCGACCCTGGCCTGCTGCTCGAAGTTGATCAGCGGCAGGTAGGGCAGCAGCGCGTCCCGGGCGGCCTGGTAGCCGTCCTCCTGCCAGGCCCGGACGCAGGCGATCAGTGCCTCGGGGTAGGAGAAGCCGGTCATCGCGCCGGCGGCGCCGGCCATGCAGCTCGTCCAGCAGGCCCTGCCCGCCGAGGCCGCCGAAGACGGAAACGTCGACGGCGGCGCGTCAGCTCGGCGATGGCCACGCTGGTGGGCGGCGCCTCGGCCTTGACGGCGATGACGAAGGTGCACGCGCGCCACCACGGTGACGAGCGCCGCCGGCTGATGCTGACGCCGCTGACCACCGGGTAGTCCTGCAGCACCACGTTGGCGCCGGTGGCCCCGTGGATGGCGTCCAGGTGCGCGTCACCACCGTCGGGCTGGGCCGAGTTGGCCTGCACCATCACGGCGGCCAGCCGGCTCGCCGGCCACGGCCTGGGCGGCGACGGATCTCCTCGATGGCGGGCGCGGGTGGCCAGGCGCGGTCAGCCCACCACCAGGGGCAGGTCGGTGCATTCGACGACGGTCTCCAGCACCTGGCGGCGTTCCTCCGCCGTGAGGGCAGCGGCTTCGCCGAACACGCCGAGCACGGTCAGCCCGGTGGCGCCGATGGCTTCGTAGTGCTCGACGAGCCGGGCCAGGCTGTCCAGTCGACGTCGAGGGTGCTGCCCTGGAACGGCGTGGCGACCACGCCCCAGACGCCCGGCGCCAGGGATTCCGTGCCGGGGTTCCACGGTGAACTGCGTTCCTGCATCGGATTCTCCTTCGTTCGTACTGCATCGGTTCGAAGGTCGCGTTCTGGACTGTTGCTGGGGTATCATCGGCCGCGCCAGTCCGGCGGCCGCTTTTCCTGGAAGGCCCGCACGCCCTCGGCCGCGTCCTCGCTGTCCAGCGCCGCCATCAGCGCGGGCAGCCGCAGCGCCGCGGGCGTCGCGGCGGTGAGGTGGTCGGTCTGGGTGACCATCTGCTTGATGGCGCGCACGGAGGTGGGGGCGCAGGCCAGGATCTGGTCCACCCAGCGGTCCACGGCGGCGTCGAGCTCCGCGGCCGGCACCACCTCGTTGACCAGGCCCATGGTCTGCATCTCCGCGGCGTCGGCCCGCCGGCCGGTGAGCAGCATGCACATCGCCTGGGTGTGCGGGATGCGCCGCACCAGCTGGACGATGCCGCCGTCGAGCGCCAGCCGACCGACGCGCGGCTCGGTCAGCCCGAACTGCGCGGTGTCCGACGCCACCACGATGTCGGCGCCGAGCACGATCTCCATGCCGCCGCCGAGCGCGTAGCCGTTGACCCGGGCGATCACCGGCACGTCCAGGGTGCGTGCGCAGGCTCAGCCCGCCGAACCCGTTCGGGTCCAGGTCGGCCCAGTACTCCAGGCCGGTCTTGCCGACGCCGGAGGCGGACATGTCCGCCCCGACGCAGAAGGCGCGGTCCCCGGCGCCGGTGACGACGACGGCGCGCACGTCGGAGTCGGCCTCGATCTCGGTCCCAGATCTCGTTGAGCCGGGCCTGGGCGGTGCCGTCGACGGCGTTGAGCACGTGCTGCCGGTCGATCGTCACCGTGGCCACGTGGTCCTCGATGGTCAGGGTGACCTGTCGACGAGGGCCGTGGCGGACTCCTCTGCAACGGCGGTCACCGGAGCACCCCCAGCTGCTGCAGGCGCTCGATGGTCTCGTCGTCGAAGCCGTTCTCGAGCAGGACCTCCACGTTGTGCTCGCCCAGCGGCGGCGCCACGCGGCGGACCGTGGGCGGGGTGGCGGACAGCCGGATCGGCGCGTTGAGCATCCGCACGGTGCCCACGCCGGGGTGCTCGGCCTCGACGATCATGCCGTTGGCCTGCGGTCTGCGCGTCGTCCAGCGCCTGCTCCAGGGTGTGGACCGGGGCGTTGAGCAGGCCCTGCTCCTCCAGCTGCCGGTCCAGTAGTCGGTGGTGTTGGTGGCGAAGTGCTCGCGGAAGATCGCCTGCAGCGCCGGCTTGTGCTCGAACTGCTGCTCCAGGGTGGCGAACTCGGGCCGCTGCGTGAGGTCCTCGTCCAGCCCGAGCGCCTCGGAGATGCGGGCCAGCGGGTCCGGGTTGAACGCGCCCACCATGCACACCGCGCCGTCGGTGGTTTCGAAGACCCCGGACAGCGGCATCGCCGCCCAGTTGACCTCGTAGCCGCGGTTGAGCTGCATGCACGCCTCCTGCATCTGCATGTGCAGCATCGAGTCGTACATGGTGACCTCCACCTTCTGGCCCGCGCCGGAGGTTTCCCGGGCGAGCAGCGCCAGCAGGATGCCCTGCATCAGGTGCATGCCGGTGGTGTAGTCGCACAGCGTGGTCGGGTAGACGGACGGCTTCTGGTCGTCCGACTCCCGCCGCCACATCACGCCGGAGTAGGCCTGCGCGATCGCGTCCTGGCCGCCCTTGTGCGCGTAGGGGCCCTCCGGGCCGAAGCCGGTGCCGGAGGCCCAGATGATGCCCGGGTTCTCCGCCTTGAGTTCCTCGTAGCCGAAGCCCATCCGCTCCATCACGCCGGAGCGGAAGTTGCTGACCACGACGTCGGCGTCGGCCAGCAGGTCGTGCAGGACGTTCCGGCCTTCCTCGGTGCGGGTGTCGATGGAGACGCTGCGCTTGTTGCGGTTGATGGACAGGAAGATCGGGTTGTCCTGGCCGGCCTGGTCCGGGAACGAGTTGCGCGAGATGTCCCCGGCGCCGGGGCGCTCCACCTTGATGATGTCCGCGCCGTAGTCGCCGAGCATCTGGGTGCAGGACGGGCCCATGAACACCTGGGTGAAGTCCACGACCTTGATGCCGTCCAGCGGCAGCGGGGTAGCTGCCGGTTCAGCGGCGGTGCGGGGCTCAGCAGCGGCGGGTGCCGCCGTCGTGCGTTCCAGCAGTTCCTCAAGTCACGGTGCTCATGCCAGGCACCGCCGCGTCGGCGTCCACGGTGGCGTTCGACGACGGGACGTCGCCCGGGTCGGCGCCGTGCCGGCGCATCCGCTGCTGGATGTCCAGCGCGGAGACGTCGCGGACCAGGAGTGCCGTTTTCGACGGCGAGGGCTGCGGCGATGCCGGCGGCCTGGCCCATGGCCATGCAGGGCGGGATCTCGCGGGACATCTTCTGCGCCTCGGGGGTGGCGGAGTAGTGGCGGCCGGCCACCAGCAGCTGGTCCACTTCGCGGGGCAGCAGCGAGCGGTACGGGTAGTAGTAGTCGCGGCCGCGGGCCACGGTGTCGGCGAAGTGCCGGCGCTGCGTGACGTCGTCCTTGGTCATGACGTACTCGCCCTGCAGCAGGCGGGTCTGGCGGACGCCCATCTGGGACGCGACGTCCAGGATGTAGCAGTTTTCGAAGCCGGGCAGGTTGGCGCGGACGTAGTCCACGGCCTCGGAGATCCGGTCGCGGGCGGCGAACTCGGCGGCCGTCATGTCGGCCGGGTCGGTGCCGTCGAAGCCGGACATGTGCGGGGCGTTGCACCAGACCACGCCGTCGATGGGGGTCTTGAGCCACCACAGCTCCCAGGCGCCGCCGAGCAGGCGCTTGATCTTGCGGTTGATGGCGCGGGCCTCCTTCGGGTTGGCCTGCTCGAAGGCCTCGGCGGCGTCGGTGTCCACGTTGCCCAGCCGGAAGACGAGGGTGGTGATGTAGTTGTCCTTGGCGTAGCTGGCGCCGGCCCGGGAGGCGACGTCGATGTCGCCGGTGGTGTCGATGACCACGTCCGCCATGAACGCCTGCGGGCCGAGCTTGGTCTCGCAGATGACGCCCTTGATCACGCCGTTGTCCACGATGGGGCGGGAGAACCAGGAGTGCAGGCGCAGGTCCACGCCGGCCTCGCGGACCAGGTCGTTGGAGACGCGCTTCCAGCCGTCCGGGTCGAACGCGGCGGCGTAGCAGATGGGCTTGGGGTTGGTGTGGGAGTGGAAGTCGAAGGTGCCGTAGCGGCCCCACTTGTTCCAGAGTTCCTCGGAGGTCTTGCGGTCATCGGCCGGCGGGACCACGGCGAGGCCCAGCTTCTGCAGGCGCTCCACGTACTCGGAGACGATGCCGGTGACGGTGATTTCCTGGCCGTTGATCATGTCGTCCAGCACCAGGACCATGCCGCCGGAGGCCAGCCCGCCGAGGGATGAGTAGCGTTCCAGGAGGGTGACCTTGGCGCCGGAGCGGGCCGCGGTGACGGCGGCGGCCACACCTGCGGGGCCACCGCCCACTACCAGGACGTTGGAACGGGAGATGACCGGGGCGGTGAGGTCCGCCGTCGTGGTGGCGAGCTCCAGGGAGCTGAAGGAGGTGTTTTCGGGCGCGACAGAGTCAGCTGTGGTGATCATGGGGGAGGTTCCTTAGTTTCCGACGAAGATGCCGTTGGTGCGGCGGGCGGCGAGGTAGAAGACGATGCTGAGGATGGACAGGACGGCCACGTAGACCGGGAAGACCCAGCTGAGGTTCATGGACTGGAGCCAGACCAGGAGGTAGGACGCGGTGCCGCCGAAGAGGGCGACGCCGATGCCGTAGCCCAGCGCCACGCCGGTGCCGCGGCAGTTCTTGGGCATCAGGGACGAGCTGACCACGTTGTAGAGGGTCATGTTCAGGACCAGGACCAGGGAGCCGCCGAGGAGGACTGCTGCGAAGCCGCCGATGCCGGGCTGGACGTACAGCAGCATCAGGAACACGGACGGGATGGCCAGGATGCGGGTGACCAGGAACCAGCGGGACATGGACCGGCCGTCGGCGAACTTGCCGATGATCCAGCTGCCCGCCACCAGGATGACGCCGAGGATGGTGGTCAGGGCGAAGACGGCGGTGGGGTCTTCCTTGAACCCGCTGCGTGCCGCGCTGGGCAGGCCAACGTTCCAGGCGTAGTTGTAGGCCTGGGCCGCGCCCACCACAAAGATGATGGCCAGGACGGACAGCCAGTGCTTGCGGACCCCGGTCCAGACGGCGGCGGGGGTGTTGGTGGCCATTTCCTCGGCCTTGAGGGTTTCCGGCAGGGCGCGGCGGAGGTAGAGCACCACAAAGCCGAAGAGTGCGCCGATGATGAACGGGACACGCCAGCCCCATTCGCCCATGGCGGCTGCACCGAGGACCAGGCTGCAGAGGAAGCTGACCAGCGAGGCGAGCAGGATGCCGATGTTCACGTAGAAGGACATGATGCCGGCCACGTAGCCCTCGCGGCCTTCGGGCACCAGTTCCACGGCGTGCGAGGTGGAGAGCGGGGCCTCGATGCCCGTGGAGATGCCCTGCAGGACGCGGCAGACCAGCAGGATGACGCCGGCCCACGCGCCGATCTGGGCGTAGCTCGGGGTGACGGCGATGACCAGGGTGGTGCCGGCCATCAGCATGATGGACAGCAGCATCACGCGGCGGCGGCCCACGCGGTCCGCCAGGGTGCCCAGCAGGATGCCGCCCAGCGGGCGGAAGGCGAAGCCGACGGCGAACACGGCCAGTGCGTTCAGGGTGGCGGAGAGCGGGATCGGTGTTGGGGAAGAAGTTGGGGCCGATGAAGGCGGACAGGAGGCCGAAGACCATCCAGTCGTACCATTCGAGGGCGTTGCCCAGGCCCAGGCCCAGGAGGCCCTTGCGGACTTCGGGGGTGAATTTCTTGGAGGAGCGGGGGGTGGTGGGCGACGTGACTGCTTTGTCCGTCGCTTGGGGGTCCGTCGCTTGGATATCGAGCATGGAGGTGTCCTTACGCTTACGCCGGGGATGGCGTGGGAGGGTATGACGCGTCGGCGTCCTGGGGGCAGGACGGAAGACGCGAAGGATGCAAGGACTGTCGGCGGGCACAGTTCAGGCCCGGACAGTAGAGGTGGAACGGTAAAGGCCGGTTGGGGTCGGCGGATTTACCACGCGTGCGGTGCGTTAACCCAGATCGCTACGCATACCTCTTCGTAGCTGTTCTTGTACCAGTGCGGGGTGTCCGAGGAGAAGGTGATGGAATCGCCTTCCTCCAGGGTGTGGCACTCGCCGTCAAGGAAGATGTCCTTCTTGCCGGAGAGGATGATGCCGAACTCTTCGCCGCTGTGGCGGAAGGGCGTTGCGCTGGTGTCGTGGCCGGGAGGGCTGACAATCCACTGGGCTTCCAGGGCTCCGTTGAGGTCCGGGGTGAGCAGCTCATACACTGCCTCTCCCACGGATTTCTTGGTGACGCCTTTGAGGTTGCGCCTCTCGGCCTTGCGGACCACGGGGGACCTGGTTTCTTCCTGGCCGAGGAAGAATTTCCCCACCGGGATGTCCAGGCCGTGGGCCAGTTGCGCCAGGGTGGTGAAAGACGGGTTCGCCATGCCGCGTTCGATCTGGCTGACGATCGCCTGGCTAAGGCCGGTGCTCTCCGAGAGCTTGGCGAGGGTCATGCCCTTTTCCTTGCGCATGGCACGCACCTTGTTGCCCACAGTCGCCAGCAGTGCGCTGGTGGCTGGCGGGGCGGGGGTGGAGCTCTCGGCGGTCATCGCGAATCTTTCACTGGGTGATCTGACTCACATAACTATAGTGAAGATTTTTAGCGAGTCAATGGTTCACCTTGATTAAAGTGAAGAAATTTACAGGAGTGTGTGTTCTTGGTTGGGACGTTCAGCGGCGGGATTGGCAGGATCGGCGGCCCGGCCCGGCCACGGTCGCGGGCACAGGAAAGCCGGTACAGCTGTTCGCGGAACCGCGCCAACTGCACCGGCCAGTAGGACGAATATTCAGAACTTTATGGATCTAACCTCATTCGCGGCTCCTATTTCCCGGCTTGTCATTTCCGGGCTACGTCCTGTCGCCGGCCCTGTTGCGGGACAGCAGCCAGCCACAAGCAATCATCACTACGCCGAGCACCATGTGGGTCCAGTTGTCCGTCATGTTCAGCGACAGGAAATTGGCCGCCGAATCAACTCCGACACTGAGCCCGAAGATGCTGAGGATGATGTACAGCGCACCGGCGCCCATGAGGAAATTGCGCGCGCCGTGTTCGGTCCGGGCCATCGTCAAGCCCGTGGCGCCGATGGCCAGCTGCACAATGTTGAGCAGCATGGACACCTGGAACACGCCGAGGAACATGGCATGGGAATCAGGCCCAAGGAACATCAATTCGCTGTACCGGGTGGTGATGCCGGGGATAAAGCCCAGGATACCCACCACCAACATGAGAATACCTACACCCATGCCGGCATTCTGGACGTCTGCGCGCCCGAAGTGAACACCGTGAGCATGTGGGGATGCGGTAGTCATTTTTCTGCCTCCAACCACTGATTGCGGACAATCCAATTTTACGGCGGAGCTGTGGAAAAAGCGCCGGAACAGCCCTGATGGGGACTTCTGCCCAGCGACAGAACGGGGGCGTTCTGGTGGACTGGAGCCCTTATGCAATCCGTCCCGTTCCCCGCCCGCGCCGCCACTCGCGGCGGCCCTGCTGCTGTTCGCCACAGGCTGCAGCGTCGCGGTCCCGGAAGGCCGGGCACCTGCCGTCGGCGCCCTGGTGGTGACCGTCCCGGAGGAGGCCCCCGGGCTGACCGAACTCCCGACGGCGGCGCCGGCAACGGCGGCGGCCGCTCCGCCGTCGTCGGCTGCCCAGGTACCGGGTGCACCGCAGATTCGGCACCCGCCGTTTCACCACCCGCTGTTTCGGCGCCCGCAGGCCGCGCGCTGAACCGGGCCGAGAAGCTCCTGCCCAAGGTAAACGTGAAGCCATGGCGGGCCACGCTGCCGGTGGTGGTGCAGTCGGTGGGCAAGGACATGCAGTGTTCCATCAGTGCCGATGCCGCCGCGTGCCACCTGCTCAACGAGGTCGCGCCGAGGCCCGCCGACATCAAAGGTCAGTGCCGGGGGCTGAGCGAGTATTTCGGCGGCTATGCGGTGGTCACGCTCGACGGCGGCGCCCAGTACGGCCTCTGCGGTGACGGCGTCTCGCCGATGGAAGCGGAGTCGGTGGCCGGGCCCGTTTTTCCCGGGCCGTGGATCGAGGACGGGCAGACCGTGCGCATCGGCAACATGGTGTGTTCGCGGGAGCCGGGGAGCATGGTGTGCGCCCACCTGCGCACCGGGCATGGGTTCATGATCAGCAGGGCGGGCTACGAACTCTGGTGAGGCGCGTCTCCTGTGCCGGATGAGCCTGTCGCAGACGGGCTGGCGGGCCCGGCCGTGACACCATGGAACACGATGAAACTGCGCGCTGATCAGACCGGAGACCGTGGCCTTCCCATGCCCTTGTGGCTGCAGGGAGCCCTCGAAACGGCGCAGGCGGCCATCATTTCCGCCCTCCTGGCGGTTGTTCCCATTGTGGCTGTCTGGGCGACCGGCGGTTTCCACAGCTCAGCTTTTGACGCCTTGGCCCGCCTCGCCGGCCAGGCCTGGCTCCTGATCCACGGTGTTCCGCTGGAACTGGCGCACCTCGGATCCGGTGCGGCCGGCGTTTCGGGGTCCGGCATGCTCACCCTGATTCCGCTGGGGCTCACCCTGATCCCGTTCCTGCTCGCGTGGCGGGCGGGGCGCAGGCTGGCCCGGGCGTCCTACACCGACCAGCTGTGGCAGGCGTTGCTGGGTTCCTGGGTGGTGTACTCCGCGTTCGGTGCCGCCACCGGTTTTGTGTGCCGCACGCCCGACGTCACCATCAGCATCTGGCACGCCATGCTGATCCCGCTGATCCCCTTCGCCCTGGGCATGGTGATCGGCGCGCGCCGCGAGGCCGGTTCGTGGAGCCGGCTGATCGGCGTCGACGCCGTGGACTGGATCTCGCGCACCAGCCAGCATTCCCGCTGGGCCGGGTCCTACCTTGGGTCCGCGGCGAAGGCCGGCGTCCTGGCCTTGGTGTCAGCGCTGGCGCTGGCGTGCGTGCTTCTGGCAGTGGACGTCTTTATCCACTGGAACCTGGTCATCGCGGTATATGAAGCGCTCGACGCCGGGGCGGTAGGGGGTGCTGCGCTCACCATCGCGCAGCTGGGCTATCTGCCCAACCTCGCGGTTTTTGCGCTGGCCTGGATCTCAGGATCAGGCTTCGCGCTGGGCGTCGGCTCGCACGTGGGTCCGCTGGGGACCGCCGCGGGTCCGCTGCCCGCCATCCCGGTCTTTGCCGCCATCCCGTCGGGTCCGCTGGACTATGGGTTCGCGGCGCTGGTGGTTCCGGTCCTGGCCGGGGTCCTTGCCGGCTGGTGGTTCCTGCGTGAGGGCGAGAACCACTTCGACGAGTGGCTGTCCATCAAGGTGCACGCCCGCTGGTTTACGGCCACGGCGTCCACCTTGCTGCTCGGCGTCCTGATAGGCCTGGTGTCGGGTCTGCTGGCAGCCGGGCTGGCCTGGCTGGCCCGCGGCTCCGTCGGGCTCGGACGCCTCACCGACATCGGGCCCGACCCCCTGTGGATGGGACTCTGGCTGGCCGCGGAAGTGGGGATCGGCGTCGTCATCGGTTACGCCGCCGGACCGTGGCTGGAACGCCAGCAGCAGCTGGAAGAGGACGCGGAACTGGTCCGCTGATCCTTGTGGGCAGTGTTCTTATGGTTTGGTGGTCCACGATCACTAACCTGAGACCCGCTTTTCCGGGTGCAAAAGCATTCTGGGGCATACCGGTTTTGACGATGGTTATGGGGCTAGTGTTGCAGGGGTCGGCAACCGCCGCGAATACCCTCAGGGAGGGTGCATGAACTCCAACCAATCCAGCTCCGAGCAGTTCGGCCAGCACTTAAAAAGCGTCGGGGGTTCGGAATCTGACGTCAGTGGATCCGCCTACGTGGTCACCGATAAAGACACGGTCGAGAGCGTGGTGGCGGGTCTGCGGATCAAACAGCAACAGCAGGGCGGTACCGCCAGCAATCCCTCCATTCTTCATGCCTCGGCGCAGGTTCTGATCAGCAGGCGCGACGAACACGACCCAGCCGGCCACGCGGGAACGTCCATGCCGGGGGAGTACCAGTTGGACATCCACCTCACCGCGGACCACAGCACCCGGGAATCCATCCCGGAAAAGGATCTTGAGCAGGCTCAGATCTGGGCCAGAGGACGGATCGAGGCCGAGGGGGCCGACTTCGGTGCCATCTACTTCCCTGCTGGCGGTGGTGTCGAACCCGGCACAGGAGCACTGGAATGCAGTTACGACCGCGCGGTGGGCTGGTACCGGTAGCCGGAGGAGTGCCGGTGGCGGAATGGGAGCGGCTTACGGAAGCCCCGGCAGCGACTTCTCGAGCTGGACGCGGCATGTCGAGAGCGCCTGGTCCGTCAGGGCCTGCCGCTGGCACGCCTGGAACTCCAGCACCTGGTCAAAAAACACTGCCGAAGCCAGGATGACCAGCAGCATGATGAGCGAAACCACCAGCCCCGAGATGGTGCCGAACAGGACCAGCCTGGACTCCTTGAGCTTCGCGGCCCGGACCAGCAGGAGGATTCCCAGCACGAAGCTCGCGGCGGTCAGGATGCCGGTCAGCCAGAGGTAGCTCACATCGAGCTGGTAGACGAAAAACGCACCCAGCACGGTGAGGATGAAGATCCGGAACAGGGTGCGGGTCTTGTTGAGCGAGGTCTTGGCGGCCTCGCTGAGCTGCGGTTTTGTCCGCTGCTGGCCAGCTGGTTCCGGGGTGTTGTTCATGGATTCCAGCCTACGCGAGCCTGCCCATAAGCTAGACCCATGCGCATCGTAGTCCTCGTTTCCGGTACCGGCTCCAACCTCCAGGCTGTCATTGACGCCGTTAAGTCAGGGGAGCTGGATGTGGAAATCGCCGCAGTAGGCGCCGACCGGGAGGGGACCTACGGCGTCGAGCGCTCCTCCGAAGCCGGGCTGGAGACCTTTGTGGTCAACTTCAACTCGTTCCCCACGCGCGACGAATGGGATGCTGCACTGACCGCGAAGGTGGCTTCCTACGCCCCGGACGTGGTGGTCTCCTCAGGGTTCATGCGCATTGTCAGCGCCGACTTCATCGATGCCTTCAAGGGCAGGTACCTCAACACCCACCCCGCCCTGCTGCCGGCGTTCCCCGGTGCCCACGGCGTCCGCGATGCCATGGCCTACGGCGTGAAGGTCACCGGCTGCACGGTCCACTGGGCCGACGCCGGAGTGGACACGGGCCCCATCATCGCCCAGGAAGCCGTCACCATTGAGCCGGCAGACAGCGAGGAAACCCTGCACGAGCGCATCAAGATCGTGGAGCGCCGCCTCCTGGTCGCCACGCTCGCCGACCTCGCCGCGGCGCCCTAAAGCAGCTACTCGAGGCGGCGCAGCTTAGTTTCGGGGGAGAAGAACGCCATCCACAGGACCGCTACCAGCACCAGCCCGCCGGCCAAGGCAAAGGACGTTGCCAGGCCCAGCTCCGGCCAGAAGTAGTTCGCGAAAATGAGCGGGCCAAAGCCTGCGCCAAGCCGGGAGAACGTCGAGGCCCAGCCGAAGCCTGAGCCACGCAGCTCCGTGGGATACAGCTCCGAGACATAGGTGTAGAGCACGGGAATGGCCACCTGGACCACGAAGCCGAAAACGAGCAGCCAGAACACGGCTGCCGTCGGGATGTCCACCACGAAAGCCACGATCACCAGGGTAAGGGCGGACAGCGGGCCAGTAATGGCCAGTATCCACTTGCGGCCAACACGCTCCACCAACAGGGCGGCCACGATCACGCCGAGCAGCCCCACAGCTGCCATGGATGCCGTGGTTACAAAGGCCTTGTACTCGGCGAATCCGGCGCCGATCAGGATCCGGGGCATCCAGGTCAGGGACAGGTAGTAGACGAGCAGGATGCTGAAGAACAGGGCCCAGGCCGTGGCCGTGATCTTCCAGTTGAACTGCCACACGAGGCGCAGCTGATGCCAGGCGCTGCCGGCCGAGAGGCGCGGTACGTCCTGCGCATCGGGCAGGCTGTACGCACGGGGTTCGGCGCCGGTGGCTGCCACCAGATCGTCGATGACCTTGGCGGCTTCCTCCCGGCGGCCCTTGCGGATCAGGAAAAGCGGGGACTCGGGAACGCTGCGCCGGACCCAGAACACCAGGAGTGCGGGCAGCACCATCACCAGCATGGTGAGCCGCCAGTCGCCGAAGATGCCCACCAAGGCGGCGGACACAAAGCCGGCCAGGGCGGCGCCCACCGGCCACCAGCCGTCCATCGCGGTGAGGACCTTGCCGCGCTGCTTCCGTGGTGTGAACTCACCCACGAGCGCATAGTCCACCGGTATGCAGCCGCCCAGACCGAAGCCGGCCATAAAGCGGAACACGCAGAACCAGACGAGGTCGGGGGAGAACGCACCCAGGACGGTGAAGAGCGAGAAGATCAGCAGCGTGGCCGTGAAGGCCTTCTTGCGCCCGATAGTGTCCGCGATGGTGCCCCACACAAACGCGCCCAACGCCATGCCGATCAGGTTGGCCGTGCCCACCCACGCCACCTCGCCGGGAGCCAGGGCCCAGTGCGTTGAGAGCAGGGGGATGAGGATGCCGTTGAGTGTCACATCCCAGGCATCGAACATAAAGCCGAGGCCGCCGATCACGAAGATCCTGCCCTGGACTTTCCATCGCCAGGGCAGTTCCTGGACCACCTGTTCGCCGCTGGGCACAGTGGTGTAAATATTCATCGCCGCCTCCTGCCTAAATCTTAGTTGCATGTGAAGTTGCGGGGACCGCTCTGCGTCGCTGCCGGGGCTTGAGGAACGCAGGCATGGTGCAACACGATAAACTGGCCCTATCCCCACCACCCGCGGCACTGGCCCGCGATATAAGACGGAGACTTTTTGTGAGCTTCACGCAGCCTGACCGCGTATCCATCGACCGTGTTCCCATCCGCCGGGCCCTGATCTCGGTTTACGACAAGACCGGTCTGGAGGAGCTCGCCAAGGGCCTGCACGCAGCCGGCGTGAGGATCGTCTCCACCGGCTCCACGGCCAAGAAGATCGCCGCAGCCGGCATCCCGGTCCAGGAAGTCGAGGAAGTCACCGGTTCCCCGGAAATGCTGGACGGCCGCGTCAAGACCCTGCACCCCCGCGTTCACGGCGGCATCCTGGCAGACCGCCGCGTCCCCGCGCACATGGAAACCCTTGCCGGCATGGAGATCGAGCCGTTCGACCTCGTTGTGGTGAACCTCTACCCGTTCGTGGAAACCGTGAAGTCCGGTGCCGCGCAGGACGACGTCGTTGAGCAGATCGACATTGGCGGCCCCGCCATGGTGCGCTCGGCAGCGAAGAACCACGCCGCCGTCGCCATTGTTGTTGACCCCGGCTTCTACGGCCAGGTGGTGGCCGCTGCCGCAGAAGGCGGCTTTGACCTGAAGACCCGACGCCGGCTGGCCGCCAAGGCGTTCGCGCACACTGCGTCACTACGACACCGCCGTGGCAACCTGGACTGCCAGCCAGTTCCTGGATGAAGACGGCGACGGCGTCATCGACTGGCCTGCCTACGCCGGGCTGTCACTGGAGCGTTCCGAGGTCCTCCGCTACGGCGAAAACCCGCACCAGCAGGCCGCGCTTTATGTGGACAAGGCCGCCCCGGCCGGCATCGCGCAGGCGGACCAGCTGCACGGCAAGGCCATGAGCTACAACAACTTTGTGGACGCCGACGCTGCCCTGCGCGCCGCGTTCGACTTCGCGGAGCCCGCGGTCGCCATCATCAAGCACGCCAACCCGTGCGGTGTGGCCGTCGGTTCGGCCGATGCTGAAGACCCGATTGCCGACGCCCACGCCAAGGCCCACGCCTGCGATCCCGTCTCCGCGTTCGGCGGCGTCATCGCAGCCAACCGCACGGTCACCGCCGCCATGGCTGCCACTGTGGCCGGTATCTTCACCGAGGTTGTCATTGCCCCGGGCTTCGAGCCTGACGCCGTGGAGATCCTTTCCAAGAAGAAGAACATCCGCCTCCTGGCCCTGCCCGAAGGCTACGGCCGCTACCCGGCCGAAATGCGCCAGGTTTCCGGCGGTGTGCTGGTCCAGATGAGCGACAAGGTGGATGCCGACGGCGACAACCCCGCCAACTGGACCCTCGCCGCCGGTGACGCCGCGGACGAGAAAACCCTGGCCGACCTCGCCTTCGCCTGGACCGCCTGCCGCGCCGCCAAGTCCAACGCCATCCTGCTCGCCAACAACGGCGCTGCCGTGGGCATCGGCATGGGCCAGGTCAACCGCCTGGACTCCTGCAAGCTTGCCGTCGAGCGCGCCAACACGCTGGGTGTTTCGGTGGAGTCCGACGTCGAAGGTGCCGGCGGTGCGTCCAACGCCAGCGGTAGCGGCGCACCTGCCCGTGCCCGCGGCGCCGTCGCTGCGTCCGACGCGTTCTTCCCGTTCGCTGACGGTCTGCAGATCCTGATCGACGCGGGCGTCCGCGCCGTGGTCCAGCCGGGCGGTTCCGTCCGGGACGAGGAAGTCATTGCCGCGGCCAACGCGGCCGGCATCACCATGTACTTCACGGGTGCGCGCCACTTCTTCCACTGACCAATAAACGGGTCTTGAACGAACGACGGCGCCTGTCCCCGCTGAGGGGAGAGGCGCCGTCGGGCGTTAACTGGGACTTAGGAATTATCCGGTGCAGGGCCCGAGTCGTCCTGCGTAGGACGCGGCGCGGGTTCCGGAAGCCGTAGCTCCCGGGGCTTCGCATCCGCCATCCGCTCGGGCGTCCAGTACGCGAGGATCTCCTCGTGTGTCTGGTGGGATTCGCTGTGGCTGACGGAATCGTGGCCTGGCACCCTGCCAGACTGGGGTTCCTCGCCGGGCTTTCTAGGCTGCTTGGGCAATGGTGTAGGTCTCCTCGATGACCTCGCCCCAGTACGGTCCGAACATCACGCCGGAGCCGCTGTAGCCGTAACTGTTGACGGAATTCTGGTAGCCGCTGTTGAGGAGCCACGGGCCGCCGGAGGAACCGCCGGTCATGGTGCAGGGGATTCCCTGGGTTTTGAAAGCCGGGTTTCGGGCGTCATCGGTGGCGGTGCCGGTGCAGCTCCAGAGCTGTTGTCCGTTGAAGGGCTTGGCGGCCGGGTAGCCGTAGGAGGTGTATTGCCCGCCGCGGGCGGCATTGAATTCAACACCCGAGCCCCCCACCACGTCGGTGAGCGTCTCCCCATCCTCGTTTTCGTCCACCACCGCAAAGCCGGTATCGAAGCCGATGTCCCCGTTCTCTTCCCACTGGCTTGTTGTGTACAGGTCCCGGGCCGTCCACCGGCCGTAGGGTGCCTGCCCGTTCTCATATCCGGGAACAAAGATGAAGTTGTCAACGAACGCGCCGGGACCTTCGTTGAGGCAATGGCCGGCGGTGGCAACGGTGCTTTGATTCTCAGAGGTGACGGCATTGCCCGAACAGACGTAGTTTGCCCCGCCCACGGTGAAGAACACCTTGCCTATGTGGGCTACCGGGGCTGCCTGCAGGGCGGCCTTGGTGCTGCTGTTGGCCTTGCTTGCCTTGACCTTGGTGTTCTTTCCCTTTTTCACGTCGACGCTGGGGGTGGTGTGGCGTTCGCAGGGCATTTCCGGCCAGGACATCGCCGGGAACCGCGGCCCGCATGCGGTCAGCCGTCCAGTATTCCGCTGCGCCGGTGCCGTCCACTGTTGCGCGGGCAACGGAAGGTTTTGATTCGTCGTTCGACGCCGGTGGGGCGGCATTCGCGCTGCCGGCACCTGCCAGCGCCAACAGGGCAGCAGCCGGAAAAGCGAGGAGGCTGGCGGCCAAGGACCTGGTTCGCATCATGATTGTCCTGTCTGAACGGGTTGAGCGGAGGCACCAGAGGCCCGCCGGGTAACCAGTAGAACCTATCGATGCACCCTAATTTTGTAAATAGTAGTACCGCCTCATATGCGCGTCACTCTGGTAAAAGCTCGAGGTCAAGGGGTATTTTGCTCTTATCAATGATTACGTCCGATCTGGGCTCCGGACTCCGAGTGAAATTGGGGCCCCATCGTGATTGCTTTCTGGAAGTCCGCCAAAAAATCCGCCGCTGAACGGCAGGCACTTTGCATCCAACGGGGGAGCAGAGGCCGCTGTCCCCGACATGGAGGCATTCACCGCGGCTCTCCAGCTCCGCGACGTTGATCCGGTCCATACGTTCACCGCCACCGAAGAGCTGCGCCGGCAGGATCCCAAGTACGTGCAGCTCTGGCCCAGTGATATTCCCCACAAAAGGCGCTGACTGACGCCTCACCTTCGCCGGCTGCTGCCGGTGCCAATGCCCGACGGCGACGGGCCCCGCTGAGGTGCCCTCCGTCGTCGTGCGCTGTCCAGCGGTGCCCAATCCTGCAGTAATACGGGGCTGCCCGGCCGTCCCGGGTAGGGCTCAAAGCCGTGTCCTCGGGTAAGTTAGGCGTGGTGAAATAGACCAAATTTCCACAAAAATCAGCCGACCTCCAGGGAGACGCCCGCGCATGTCCAAGATTATCTATACCCACACCGACGAAGCGCCGATGCTGGCTACTTATTCGTTCTTGCCGATCATCGAGGCGTTTGCTTCGACCGCAGGTGTGGAGGTGGAGACCCGTGACATCTCGCTCGCAGGGCGCATCATCTCCGTGTTCGGTGACTACCTCACCCCGGAGCAGCAGATCGGTGACGCCCTTGCTGAACTGGGTGAACTGGCAAAGACGCCGGAAGCCAACATCATCAAGCTGCCGAACATCAGCGCTTCGATCCCGCAGCTGAAGGCCGCCATCGCCGAGCTCCAGGGCCAGGGCTACAACCTGCCGGATTACCCGGACAACCCCTCCTCCGATGAGGAAACGGCCGTCCGCTCCCGCTACGACAAGATCAAGGGCTCCGCAGTAAACCCGGTCCTGCGTGAAGGCAACTCGGACCGCCGCGCGCCGCTGTCCGTGAAGAACTACGCCCGCCAGAACCCGCACTCCATGGGTGCCTGGTCCGCAGACTCCAAGACCAACGTTGCCACCATGACGGCTGACGACTTCCGCTCGAACGAGAAGTCCGTGGTCATTGACGCCGACGGCACCATCGCCATCCAGCTGGTCCGTGAAGACGGCTCGGTCAAGGTCCTGAAGAAGGCGTTCCCCGTGCTGGCCGGCGAGGTCATCGACGGCACCGTGATGCGCGCCGCCGCCCTGGATGCGTTCCTGGCAGCCCAGGTTGCCCGCGCCAAGGAAGACGGCGTCCTCTTCTCCGCGCACCTGAAGGCCACCATGATGAAGGTCTCGGACCCCATCATCTTCGGCCACGTGGTGAAGGCCTACTTCTCCGAACTGTTCGAGACCTACGGCAAGCAGCTCAACGCCGCCGGCATGAGCCCCAACAACGGCCTCGCCGCCATCCTCAGCGGCCTCGAGGACCTGCCCGGAAGATGTCCGCGAAGGCGTCCAGGCGCTCATCCAGAAGGGCCTCGAAGACGGTCCCGCCCTGGCCATGGTGGACTCGGACAAGGGCATCACCAGCCTCAACGTCCCCTCCGACATCATTGTGGACGCCTCCATGCCCGCCATGATCCGCTCCTCCGGCCACATGTGGGGCCCGGACGGCAAGGAAGCCGACACCCTGGCCGTCCTCCCGGACAGCTCCTACGCCGGCATCTACCAGGTTGTCCTGGACGACTGCCGCGCCAACGGCGCCTTCGATCCCACCACCATGGGCACCGTCCCGAACGTTGGCCTCATGGCCCAGGCCGCCGAGGAATACGGCAGCCACGACAAGACCTTCGAGATCCAGGAAGCCGGCACGGTGCAGATCGTTGACGGTTCCGGCAACGTACTCATCGAACACGAAGTTGACCCCCGGTGATATCTGGCGCGCATGCCAGACCAAGGACGCCCCCATCCGCGACTGGGTCAAGCTTGCCGTCACCCGTGCCCGCGCGTCCAAGACGCCCGCCGTGTTCTGGCTGGACGAGACCCGCGCGCACGACGCCAACCTCATCGCCAAGGTCAACGAATACCTCAAGGACCACGACACCGAGGGCCTGGACCTCCAGATCATGTCCCCGGTGAAGGCAACGGCCTTCACACTGGAGCGCATCCGCAAGGGTGAGGACACCATCTCCGTGTCCGGCAACGTGCTCCGTGACTACCTGACGGACCTCTTCCCCATCCTGGAACTCGGAACCAGCGCCAAGATGCTCTCCGTGGTGCCGCTGATGAACGGTGGCGGACTCTTCGAGACCGGCGCCGGTGGATCTGCCCCCAAGCACGTCCAGCAGCTGCTCAACGAAAACCACCTGCGCTGGGACAGCCTCGGTGAGTTCCTTGCCCTGGCCGTGAGCTTCGAGCACCTGGCCACCACCACGGACAACGCCCGCGCCCAGGTCCTGGCCGACACCCTGGACAAGGCCACCGGGACCTTCCTGCTGGAAAACAAGTCCCCGAGCCGCCGTGCAGGCGAGCTGGACAACCGCGGAAGCCACTACTTCCTCGCCCGCTACTGGGCCGAGGAACTGGCCAAGCAGGCCGAGGACGCTGAGCTTGCAGCATCGTTCTCCGCAGTGGCCGGCGAGCTGACGTCCAACGAGGAGACCATCGTCGGCGAACTGGCAGCAGTCCAGGGCTCACCGGTGGACATCGGCGGTTACTACCGTCCGGACGAGGCGAAGGCGTCGGCTGTCATGCGTCCCTCCGCCACGCTGAACAAGGTCATCGCGACCCTGAAGTAGGCCGCACCTAACCGAGGAGCGGCGCACCGGGAAACCGGGGCGCCGCCTCTTTGTTAAGTGATGGGAGTCGGAGGAAGCACAGCTGGGTTAATTGCCCGCTGTTCCCTCAGTCGTCCTTGCCCTTGCCTTTGCCTTTGTTGTCGCTTCCCTTGTCCTCGGCAGGCGCGGGGGCCGGTCTGTTGGGCCTCGGCGGCAGCAGCGTCCGCCGCTGCCTGCTTTTGTGCGGCGGCCGCATCCGCGGCAACCTTCGCGGCTGCGGCGTCCGCTGACGCTTTGGCCGCCGTGATGTCGGCGCGGACGGCAGCAGCCGCCGCGTGATCGACAGGCGCCGGTCCTCGGAAACGCTCCCGCTGCCGGTTGCTGCCGCCAGGTCGGCCTCCAGGGCGTCCAGGGCGGACAACGCACCAGCGTGGTCATTTCCGGCGGCCGCCTGGCTGACGGCCAGGACGCGTTGCTGGAACTGCCGGGCAGTGTCCTGCCCCAGGCCGGAATTCGCAGGACCGCATGCAGCCAGGGACGCCTGCCACCAACAGGGCAGCCGCTGCCATTGTCGCGCAGCGGGATGCGCCGCGGCGGCCGTGTGGTTCGGGGGTCAAGGTTCCACGCTCTTCTGAAGTTCTTGGAGATGGTCACCCAAGGTGCCGGTGACGGTGGGGTAGGGGACGACGTCGGGAGTTTGCTGCGAGGACAGGCTGAAGGTCAGCGCCGCTGCGGCCGCCACCGTGGCCAGCAGCGCCAGAACGATGGCAAGCCAGAAACGCCTGCTCGCCCGAGCGGCGGCTGAGCGCTGGGGGCAGATCAGCTTCAGCGGTGATGGCAATGGAGGGTGGCCTGAAAGGCATGGCCGGGAGCACTCGGGTGGTTTCCGGCGCGAGCTCACCCGGGGTGGACACCGGCGACACCAGGGCTTGACGGAGCACGGATTCCACGTCAGCGGCGGAAGGGCGTTCCAGCGGTTCGAGGGCCGTCATGGAACGGATCAGGTCAGCCCATTCGTGACGGGAGATCGTCCGGAATTTCGGGCGGGCGGTGCAGCCGTGCCACGGCAGATTCGACAGCGTTGCCCGGGTACTCCATGGTCTGCTTGATGCACTCCAGCAGGACGAGTCCCAAGGAGTAGATGTCCGTAGCGGGAGTACAGCGGAGAGCCCATGGCCTGCTCCGGACTAAGGTACGCCGCCGTGCCCACCATCGTCCCGGTGGCGGTCAGCCGTGTGGAGTCGACGATCCTGGCGATGCCGAAATCCGTCAGCTTGGGCCGCAGGGGCTCACCCGGGCGGATCTGCACCAGGAGGATATTGCCGGGCTTGATGTCGCGGTGGATGATGCCCAGGCCGTGGACGTAAGCCAGTGCGTCAGCGATGCCCGCTCCGATCACGGCGAGCTCGTCCAGCGGCACGGGGCTGTGCCTGATCCGGCTGCGGAGGTCCTGCCCGTCCACGAGTTCCATGGTCAGGAACGGCCGGGGTTCGTCCGGGATGCGCGTATCGATGCCGGCGTCGAACAACGTGACCAGGCTGGGATGGTTGAGTGTGGCCAGGAGCTGGATTTCGGCTTCCTGGCGCTTGAGTTCGTCTGCGTCCGGGGACTGAGGGGCGAAGAGCTTCAGGGCCACATCCCGGCCAAGGTTTTCATCCCGGGCGCAGTAGACAGATGACATGCCTCCCCGGCCGATCACCTCGCCCAACCGATACCGCCCGCCGACCACGTCATTCCTGAGCGAGCTAGGCGAATCCGTCACCATGGTCAGTTCCTCCCCGGTGCGCTGCGGCATCATCCTTCAGTAATGATATCGCCGCAGGGGCATCCTTCGCGCCGTCCGCGGGCACACCGATGGTCCGGCTGGGAAGTTGTAGGGATCTTCCCAACCGGACCCTCGGTCACAAGGATAAGTGCTGGTTATTTGGGCTCCCCGGTGGCCCACCCCCTTTCAGGACCGCTCACGTTTAGCGCGAACGGTTGGACGGCGATTTGATTGGTTCGTGTGCGCCAGGTGTCCTGGCCGGGCGACCCTAGGAGGTCCGGCGGCGCCTGAGCAGCAGCCCGCCGGCAACCAGGAGGAGCAGCGCGAGCGGGATCAGCGAGGCGTCGAAGCCCGTGTTGGCCAGCGTGGAGGTTCCGCCCTGAGCTGTGTGCTGCGCTGATGGCGCGTGCCGATGCCGGTGCGGTGGTGCCTGCAGGAACAACGGTGATGCCGGTTATCAGAACCCGTAGTGCCAGTTGTGCCCGTTCCGGTGCCCGGGTGCCGTTCCGGTGCCCGGGGTGTCTGTACCCGGAGTGTCAGTGCCGCCCGTCGTGCCAGTTCCCGGGTCTGTGGTGCCGGGATCGGTCGGTGCCCGGATCCGTCGTTCCCGGGTCTCGGTGCCATCCGTGGACCCGCCGATGATCAAGGACCCGCCAAGGTCCACAGTCGTGTCATCCAGGATCCCGGAGGTGTCCAGGCCCAGGTCGACATCGACTGCGGCGTCCAGGCCACCGTCGGTGCCGCCAAGGAGGCCGTTGGTGCCGCCGAGGTTGATGTCGACTGCGGCTGCGATGTCAGCGGCGGTTCCGGTGCCGTCGTTGGTGCCGAGGATGCCGTCGCCCAGGCCGAGGCCCAGGTCGATGTCGGCGGTAACGTCGGTCGTGTTGTCGGTTCCGTTGGTGCCGCCGAGGAGTGCCGTTGGTGCCGCCGAGGTTCGATGTCGGCTGCGGCGATGCGACGTCGGCGTGTTGTCGGTTCCGTTGGTGCCGCCGAGGAGGCCGTTGGTGCCGCCGAGGTTGATGTCGACTGCGGCAGCGACGTCGGCGGTGGTTCCGGTGCCGTTGGTGCCGCCGAGGAGGCCGTCGGTGCCGCCGAGGTTGATGTCGGCTGCGGCGGCGACGTCAGCGGTGGTTCCGCTGCTGTCGGTGCCGCCGAGGAGGCCGTCGTGCCGCCGAGGTTGACGTCGGCGCGGCGGCGACGTCGGCGGTGGTGCCGGTGCCGTTGGTGCCGCCGAGGAGGCCGTTGGTGCCGCCGAGGTTGATGTCGGCTGCGGCTGCGACGTCGGCGGTGCCGCTGCCGTCTGCCGTTGGTGCCGCCGAGGTTGATGTCGGCGACGGCGGCGACATCAGCGGTGGTACCGCTGCCGTCTGTGCCGCCGAGGAGGCCGTTGGTGCCGCCGAGGTTGATGTCGGCGGCGGCTGCGACGTCGGCGGTGGTTCCGTTGCCGTTGGTGCCGAGGTTGATGTCGGCGCGGCCGCGACATCAGCGGTGCTACCGCTGCCGTGCTGGTGCCGCCGAGGTTGACGTCCGCGGCGGCGGCGACGTCGGCGGTGGTTCCGCTGCCGTCGCGTGCCGCCAGGAGGCCGTCGCCGAGGCCCAGATTGATGTCGACCACAGCGGCGACATCCGCAGTTTCCGACTGCGTTGGGCCACCCAGCAGGCCCAACGACGTCGTGTCTGCGGATGTCGCCGCTGAGACCAGTGCGGTGGCCGTGAGGTCCTGACCGCTGGTTGTGTCCGCAGCGCTGGCTGCGGTGGCGCCGAAGGCTAATAGCCCGCCGGCAAAGAGGGTGCCAAGCAGCCCTCTGCGAAGGTTGGAATGCATGATGGTTGTCTCCTGACAAGTTGATGTGGGGCGCAGTGCAGCAACCCGATGGCCGTGTTCTGCCATGAAAAGGGCAGACAGGGCTCAACTAGTCAGGAGAGGAACCGGGGTCGAATGACACCGGCGAGGGGGCGTGCTCGAAGGCTCCGCTGATCGGGAAGGTACCCGTAAGCGGGAGGTCAAGATCAAAGTCATTCAGCCAGGCCGCAGCGCCTGAGGGGCCGGACGGTGATGCGCCGCTCCCTGCACCCGAACCCGGAGCTTGCGGCCGGGAGCGGCGAAGGCGACGGGCCCTCAGTCAGCGGTGTGCCGAGCGTGGCTGGATGGACGGATGCGCTGGGAGTTCCGGCGGCGGACGAACCTGTGCGGGCCAGCGACGTCCATGGAGAATTGGCAGCCGCGGGATGCTACAGTCCCGGCGTTGTCCGCGACGGCACGGTGCGGAGTGCCTCAGTGGAGGCTTCCGGGGCTGTTGGGACTGATGCCAACGCCGGGTCTGAGCGCCAACGCCGCGGGGAGGTCGCCTGAAGGCTCCAGGACACCGCGGCAGCGCAGCGGCTAACGGGGTTGCGCCGGTGACCAGGTCGGTAACGGGCTGCACTACGGGCTCAAGAATGGGGACCGCTGTCGACGAGCGGAGGAACTGCCGCCTCCACCAGCCCGGCCACGGCGCCATCGGCTGCGGCGGCGACGGGCACGGCCACCGCGGAGACTGTTCCGGAAGGAACAACACTCTTCACCACCGGGACGGCGGCCACGAGCTGATCAGCTGGTGTTGGCCAGGCTGCCGACCACTGGGCTGCAGGAGTCCCGCAGGCTGGGCTGCCGGTGCAGCCGGCGCTTTTGTCTCCACAAGGGGAGCTGACGGCAGCCTGCCAGCGGAGCCGAAAGCGACGAAACCGATGATGTGACCCCGCCCAGCAAGGAACCGGATTCCGTGGAAGAGTCGGCCGTGGCGGCGGAAGAAGAAAGGGTCAGCCAGGTGGCGGTGACTGCACCTGCGAGGAGAACCGGCCGGAGCAGACGCCATGGCGAACGAACCTTAGCCATGCGTACCACCCCCAGTACGTACCGTTGAGACCGACGATGTCTACAGCCTAAGACCGTTCCGTGGAGCACGTCTAGGGAATTGGAAAACAAATTCAGCAAACTTACTAATTTGTCACTGCCGAATTAATAACCACCGGGCGCCGTGTCAAACCTCTTTACAGAACGCATCACCTGTGAACAGGCGCCGCTTATTCGCCGGCTCAGTGGGCATCATTGGGGTAGCTGACGCCCAGTTGCCCGCGAACTCCGTCAAAGAGGCGCATGGTCTTGATGGAGTCCTCCAACGGCATGACCGGGCTCTCGGTGAGGCCCTGCTGGATGCAGCGTGTCACCTCGCGGAGCTCGTAGGTGTAGCCGAGGCCAACGACGTCGAACGCCTCCGTGCGCAACGCGTCCCGGCCCGACGCCGATGACCAGTTCGCGCGGATTGTTGATGGAACCGACGCTCTGCAGGTAGCCCAGGCTTCCCGCCACGGTGGCGGTCCGGGGGCCAAATGCCAGGAGCGACGACGTCAGCTGGGCCTGGGCGCCATGGTTGTAGCCGAGCGTCAACGCATTCTGGGCGTCCACGCCGTCGTCGTTGATGAAGCCCGTGGCACTGACCGTCTGGGGGAACCCCAATGTCCCCAGCGGCCCACAGCAACGGGTAGACCGAGATATCCAGGAGGGCACCGCCGCCGTCCTGCCGTGCCCACAGCCTGGACGTCGGGGAGTACGGCGCGGGAAAGCCCAGATCGGCCGTCACCCAGTGCACGTCACCCAGCTCGCCGGAAGCGGCGATCTCGAAGGCCCGCTGCATGCCCGGCAGGAACCGGCTCCAGACGGCCTCCATCAGGAAGAGTTTCCGTTCCCGGGCCAAGGCGGCGAGCTCGCTGGCTTCCCTGGCGTTGATGGTGAACGCTTTTTCGCACAGGACGTGCTTGCCGGCGTTGAGCGCAGCGAGCACCATCTGGTGGTGCTGCGCGTGCGGCGTGGCGACGTAGACCACGTCCACCGCGTCATCGGCGAGCAACCGCTGGTAGCCGGACACGCCGTCGTCGTCCCAGTAAGCCCGCTCGAAACCGTAGGCACCGGCAAAGCTTTCCGCAGTGTCCCGTCCGCGGGAACTGACGGCGCGAAGCTCGGCGTCGGCAAGCAGTGCCAGGTCCTGCGACACCGAACGGGCGATCCCGCCGGTGGCGATGACGCCCCAGCGCAACGGCTTTCCGGTAGCGGACCGCGGGTCCTGATCGGGCTGGCTGGACAACCACGGCGTGGCAATTGGCGCGCTCATGGTGCCCATCCTCTCATTCAGGTACGGGAGCGTGGATGGAGAACCACCGAGAAGTGCGGAAGCGTCCGGGGCAGGACATGCCGCCCCGGACGCTGCCGCAGCCGCCCAGCGCGGCGGACTCAGGCGGACGCCACCGCGTGGGCGCGGACCGGTTCTTCAGTCAGCCTGCCCTGCTGGAGCCGGAAGCGGCGGTCCGTCTTGTTGGCGAGGGCCCTGTCGTGTGTGACCACCAGGATGGTGGTGTTGTGGTCACGGCTGAGGGAACTGAGGAGCTCGATGATGTGGTCACCGGTCTGCTCGTCCAGGTTGCCGGTGGGTTCGTCCGCCAGGATCAGCTTGGGTTCGTTGGCCAGCGCACGGGCAATCGCCACCCGCTGCTGCTCGCCGCCGGAGAGCCGGTTGATGCGCCGCACCTGCTTGTCCGGATCAAGCTGCACCTGCTCCAGCAGCTCCTTCGCCCGTGCAAGCCGCACAGCCTTGCGGACGCCGGCGAACTCCATGGGCAGCATGACGTTGTCCACCGCGGAAAGGTTCGGGATCAGGTTGAACTGCTGGAACACAAAACCGATGTCCCGGCGCCGGTATTCGGTCAGCTTGCCGTCCGGCATGCCGGCCAGGCTCACGCCGTTGACGACGACGTCTCCGCTGGTGGGCTTGTCCAGCGCACCGAGGAGGGACAACAGTGTGCTCTTGCCGCTGCCGCTCTTGCCGACGATGGACGCCAGCGTGCCCTGCTCGAGGACAAAACTTACGTCGTTGACGGGCTTGATGGTGCGGTCACCGGAGTTGAAGGTGCGGACCAGGTTCTTGACTTCAATCATGGTTATTCTCCTCGCAGGACTTCGATGGGACGGATGCGCGCCGTGAGCAGCGCCGGGACCAGTGCGCCGATGATCGCCACACCGAACACCGCGGCGATGCCGGCGGCGATGACACCGGGGGAGGCGCTGGCCGTGACGGAGGTCAGCAGCTGGGACGCCCCGCCCAGCGGATTCCCGCCGGGGAAGCCTCCGCCGCCCGCAGGCATCCCGCGCCGCCGCCCGGCATACCAGCACCCCCGGCCATGCCGGCCGCGCGCCCGGCGGCGGTAGTCGCCGTCGTCGTACTCGTGTTGGTGCTGATCAGGGCGGAAGCGATGCCTCCGCTGGCAAAGGACGCGATGGCGGCACCCACTGCGCTGCCCAGGGCCACGAGGACCAGCGCCTCCAGCACGAACTGCAGGCCGATGGTGCGGTTGCGGGCTCCGATCGCCTTCAGGACGCCGATTTCGCGGCGGCGCTCGCGGACCAGCATGACCATGATCAGCAGGATGATCAGGCCGGCGGTGCCGAGGGCTGCGACGAAGGCGATGAAGGAGATGTTCTTGACGCTGCCGAGCGAGCTGACGGCGGTCTCGAGGTTCTGGCCCTGGGTGACGTCGGCGGTGTCCGTTCCGAGCGCGGACTGGAGTGCGGTCTTGGTTGACTCGACGTTGTCCAGGCTGTTGACCGTGACGATCATCGAGGACAGCTCGCCGGGGAGTTCCGCCAGGGTCTGGGCGGTGGGCAGCGTGACGTAGAGGGCATTGTTGCCGAACGTGGTTCCGGCATCGAAGAGGCCGGCCACGGTGAACGTCTGGTCATTGATCGTGAAGGTGGATCCGACGGTGAGGCTGTTCTTCTCGGCCAGCGTGGTGCCCAGGAGGGCGTTGGCGGATTCAGCTGTGTAGTCGCCCAGCCCGGTGCCCTCGGTGATGGTCAGGGCTTTGCCGGTGCTGTCCACTTCGCCGCCGGTGCCGGTGGCGGTGATGGGAAGCGAGCGGGCCGGCTGCGTGGTGGTGGTCCGGTGGAACCCGTGGTGCCGTTGGCGGCCTGGTTCCGGCCGCCCAGCGTACCGGCATCAATGGCAGCGGTGAGGCTGGTGGTCAGGGTCGCGGCGGACGTGCCGCCGGGGCCGCCCTGCCCTCCGCCGGGGCCGGCCTGCGTGCCGGTTGCGCTCTGGGCTGCCGCCTGCGCCGCCGCTTCGGTGGCGTTGCGCAGCCGGAGGGAGCTGGTCCCGACGACGGAGCTCACGTTGGGTACGGCGGCTGCGGTTGCGGCCTGCTCGGCGGTCAGCGGTTCGCCGCCGCCCTCGAAGCCCTGGCCGCCGGCGGGGTTGACGGTCAGGACGGTTCCGACCGAGGCGTTCAGCTCCTGGACTTTCGCTCCGACGGCCTGGTTGGCCACCAGCATGGCCAGCGCGAGTCCGATCGCGACGGCGAGGACTGCCACCACCGCAGCTGTTCGGACTTTGTTTCTAAAGGCATTGCCAACACTCCGGGCAAGGACGCTCACTGTACTCCTCGGGACATGGCCTGCCTGGTGCGGGCCTCTGTTCCCACAGTGCTGAGTGCTGCTGTGCACCCGCGGTGGCATTCCTATGTGTGGGCTGTGAATACGGCAAGTGCGAGAGGGTTGCCGGAAAACCCGCATTAAGTGAGAGAGGGTTGCCGGAAAACCCGCATTAAGTGAGAGAGGGTTGCGGGCGGGACAGCAAAGGCCCCGGTCCGCCGTTGCCGGCGGGCCGGGGCCCGGTGGTGCGCTGTTACTTAGTGGACAGCGTTACTTGGTGATCGGGCCGAGGACCGGATCGTCCACGTAGGCCGTCTTCACGTTGGCCGCGGTGACGATAACCGGCTCCAGCAGGTACGCCGGAACGGTCTTCACACCGTTGTTGTAGGACTTGTCGTCATTGATCTCAGGCGTCTTGCCGGCCTGGAGGTCCTTGACCATCACAATCGCATGCTCAACGAGCTTGCGGGTGTCCTTGTTGATGGTGGAGTACTGCTCGCCCGCCATGATCGACTTCACGGACTGAACTTCGGAGTCCTGGCCGGTGACGACAGGAATCGGCTTGCCGGCCGCCTTGACGGCGGTGATTGCGGCCCGGGCGAGGGTGTCGTTCGGTGAGAGGACACCGTCCAGCGACGCGGTTCCATACGATCCGGTCAGAAGGGTGTCCATCCGGCGCTGGGCGTTCTCAGCCTTCCAGTCCTGGGTGACAGCCTTCTCGAACGTGGTCTGGCCGGAGAGCACCTTCGAGCGTTCCGTCGTCAATCTTGGGCTGGAGAACCGACATGGCGCCGTTGAAAAATACCTTTGCGTTGGCATCATCCGGCGAGCCGGCGAGGAGCTCGATGTTGTAAGGACCGCTGGCCTTCTTGGCCTTCATGCCCTCCAACAGCGCTTGCCCCTGCAGCTGGCCGACCTTGAAGTTGTCGTACGCCACGTAGTAGTCCACGTTCTCGGTGTTCAGCAGGAGGCGGTCGTAAGCGATGATGGTGGCGCCTGCGTCCTTTGCCTGCTGAAGCTGGGTTCCCAGCTGGGAGCCGTCAAGGGCGCCCACAATAATTACCTTTGCGCCTTTGGCGATCATGGCGCTGATCTGGTTCTGCTGTTCGGCTACGCCGTTGTTGGCGAACTGGACAGTGGCCTTGAAACCGGCGCTGCCGAGTCCGTCGTTGAACAGCTTCTCCGCCAGCACCCAGTTTTCGCTGGTCTTCTTGGGAAGTGCGACGCCGATCGCGGAGTCCTGGGCGAAACCAGTGGTTCCACCGGTTGCACCGCCCGGGGTGGTTGGTTCGGACCGTCCGCAGCCCGTCAGCGCCAGTGCCGCGATCGCAGCTATCGCTGCTGCCTTTCCTGCTTTGCCAAACATTCGCATTTGTTTGTCCACTTTCTTCTTGGGTGTTGGTTTGGGAATCCGACGAGCTCAGGCTTCCCTGGCAATGGTTTCTTTAGTGGAGGTAACCTCATCCGGCTGCAGCGGTGTGCCACCTCCGCTGGAAGGACGGCTGAAGTTCTTCATCATCAGTCCGATGATCGAAGCCCGTCCCTGGGTCTTGTTGTAGACGTCGATGGCCACAGCCACCAAGAGCACCAGGCCCTTGATCATGGACTGCCAGTCGGCGCCGACGCTGAGCAGTTGCAGGCCGTTGTTCAGCACGGCCATCACCAAACCGCCGACGATGGATCCAATGACGGTACCCACGCCGCCTGTCACGGCGGCGCCGCCGATGAAGACAGCCGCGATGGCGTCCAGTTCCCAGCCGGTACCGTCTGACGGTCCCGCAGAGGTGGATCGGGCCACGAAGATCATTCCGGCCAGTCCGGCGATGATGGACATATTCATCATGACGAGGAAGTTGATCTTCTTTGACTTCACACCGGAGAGTTCCGCCGCGTGGCGGTTGCCGCCGACGGCGTAGACGTGGCGCCCTACGACCGTCTTGGAGGAGATGAAGCCGTAGATCAATACCATAACGGCGAGAATAAGGCCCGGGATGGGGAAGGACGTGCCGGGGCGGCCGGTGGCGAACAGGTAGGTTGCGTAGAGGATGGCGCCGCAGATCAGGACGAGCCGCAGGACACTGACCCAGGTCTCCGAGACCTCCGCGCCGAGCGCCTTGGCGGTACGGCGGCGTCGGACCTCGCCAAAGACCACGAATGCCACCGCAGCAAGCCCCAGCAGCAGGGTGAGGTTGTTGAATCCGGTGTCCGGGCCCACTTCGGGAAGATAGCCGGCGCCGATGTATTGGAACTCGCGCGGGACCGGAATCGAGTTGGACTGGCCAACAAACTGCTGCGCCCCGCGGAAGATCAGCATGCCCGCCAGGGTCACAATGAACGCCGGGATGCCCACGTAGGCCGTCCACCAGCCATGCCATGCCCCGATCAGGGCGCCCAGGCCCAGGCCCAGCAGGATGGCAAGGAACCAGGGGATGTTCCAGTCGCGCATGGCGATGGCCACCACCATGCCCACAAATGCCGCCACCGAGCCCACCGACAGGTCGATGTGGCCGGCGATAATGACCAGCACCATGCCGATGGCCAGGATGAGGATGTAGGAGTTTCCGTTGAAGAGATTGATCACGTTGCCCGGGGTGAGGGTGATGCCGCCGGTGAGCCACTGGAAGAGAGCTATCAGAGCCACGAGGGCAAAGATCATCCCGAACTGGCGGGTGTCGCCGCCAAAAAGCTTCTTGAGCGCGTTCATTGTTTTCGGTCCTCGTATCTGGAAGGTTCTGGAAGGCCCAGAGGGTTAGGCGGCTTTTCGGGCGGAGGTCATGAGCTTCATCAGGCTTTCCTGGCTGGCTTCCTCTTTGTTCAGGACGCCGGTGATTGCACCTTCGAAAATGGTGTAAATGCGGTCCGAGAGTCCCAGCAGTTCCGGCAGTTCGGAGGAAATCACAATCACGCCCTTACCCTGGTTGGCGAGTTGCTGGATGATGCCGTAGATCTCGTACTTGGCTCCAACATCGATGCCGCGGGTAGGTTCGTCCAGGATCAGCAGTTCGGGATCCGTGAACATCCACTTGGCCAGGACGACCTTTTGCTGGTTCCCGCCGGAGAGTTTGGCTACGCCCTCCTGCACCGACGGAGCCTTTGTCCGCAGGGACTTCCGGTACTGCTCGGCAACCTCAAATTCCTTGTTGGTGTCCACCACGCTGCGCTTGCTGATCTTCTCCAGATTGGCCGAGACCGTGGTGGTCTTGATGTCATCAAGCAAATTCAGGCCGAGGGACTTGCGGTCTTCTGTGACGTAGCCGAGGCCGGCGTCGATAGCCTGGTGCACGCTCTTGAGCGTCACTTCCTTGCCATGCATGTAGACCTGTCCGGATACGAAATGGCCGTAGGAGCGGCCGAAGATGGAACGGGCCAATTCGGTCCGGCCGGCGCCCATCAGCCCGGCGAATCCCACAATCTCACCGCGTCGAACAAAGAAGTTGGAGTTCTTGCAGACCATCCGGTCCTGGATCTGCGGGTGCGCCACGGTCCAGTCCTTCACCTCGAAGAACACCTCACCAATCTTGGGGGTGTGGTCCGGGAAGCGGGATTCGAGGGCGCGGCCCACCATCCCCTTGATGATGCGGTCCTCGTCAACGCCGTCGGCCTTGACGATCCAGGGTTTCAATCGATTTGCCGTCGCGGATGATGGTGATGGAATCGGCGATCTGCTCGATCTCGTTGAGCTTGTGGGAAATGATGATCGAGGTGATGCCCTTGCCCTTGAGGCCGAGAATCAGGTCCAGCAGGTGCTGGGAGTCCGATTCGTTCAATGCGGCCGTGGGCTCGTCCAGGATGAGGATCTTCACGGACTTGTTCAGTGCCTTGGCAATCTCCACGAGCTGCTGCTTGCCGACGCCGATTTCCTTGATGGGGGTGTCCGGATCCTCGCGGAGGCCCACCCTGGCCAGCAGTTCAGTGGAGCGCAGCCGGGCCTCGGCCCAGTCGATAACCCCCCGTTTGGTGGGTTCGTTTCCCAGGAAGATGTTCTCCGTGATGGACAGCTCGGGGATCAGCGCCAGCTCCTGGTGGATGATCACGATGCCGGCATGCTCGCTGGCCCGGATGTCCCGGAACTGCTGGACCTCGTTTTGGTAAACGATGTCGCCGTCGTAGCTGCCATAGGGGTAGACACCCGAGAGCACCTTCATCAGGGTGGATTTGCCGGCGCCGTTTTCTCCGCAGATGGCGTGGATCTCGCCTGCCTTCACCCGGAGGCTTACTTCGGACAGTGCTTTGACGCCGGGAAATTCCTTGGTGATGGAGCGCATCTCCAGAATGACGGGGTCAGTGTGCGTGGGTTGGGACGTCATTTGTCCTTACGCCTCCAATACGTGACTTCTTTGTCCGCCCTGCAAAGCGCAGGGTTCGTCTGATGAAAAAGTAAACTGGATCACCCCGGTTGTCGTCAAGTCTTTAACGCAATTGGCGGATAACGAAATGGACTACGCGCTGCGGATCCCTGCATGCTGGAACACCAGTGCCGCTGCCCCAAGGGCTTCCGCGCGGTCACCCAGCGAGGACATTGTCAGGGTGGTGGTTTCGCCGATCACCGGCACGGCGTGCCGGATCAGGCCACGCCGGATGGGATCGAGGAGTAGGTCGCCCAGGCCCGCGAGGGGGCCACCCACCACGATCACTTCGGGGTTGATCAGGTTGGCTACGTTGCCCAGTGCGCGCCCTACCGCCTGGCCGGCGTCATCCACCACGCGCAGCGTGGCGGAGTCGCGTGCCAGGGCTTTCCGCACGATGTCGGCGGGGCTGAGGGGCGGGTCCTCCCCGCGGCCAAGGAGCTCAATCATGGTGGTGGTGGACGCGATGGTTTCCAGGCAGCCGCGGTTGCCGCAGCGGCACACCAGGCCATGCTCATGGATGGTGGCGTGGCCGATTTCGCCGGTAATGCCCACGGTGCCGTAGTAGGGTGCGCCGTTGAGGATCAGGCCCGCGCCAATGCCCGATCCGATCTTGAGGAACATCAGGTTGCTGACCCCGGAATGGGGTCCCCAGGTAACCTCGGACCAAGCTCCCAAATTGGCGTCGTTGTCAACGAATACGGGCATTTCCAGGGTTTCCTCCAGGTGCTGGAGGATGTTGATCCCCACCCACTCCGGGAGGATCGCGCCCTGCGCCACCGTGCCCGTTCGGCGGTCGATGGGTCCCGGGATTCCGACGCCGGCACCCACCACGGCGGCACGGTCCACGCCGCTTTCCTGCACCAGCTTGTTCAGCAGCAGGACGGCAGCCGCGATGCCTTCCTCGGACTGATGGCCCAGCGGCAGCAGCACCGATTCTTCCGCGATCACGTGGTAGCTCAGGGAGGCCAGGACAACACGAAGGTGCCGCCGTCCGAAGTCGATTCCCACGGCCACGGCGCCGTTGCTGTTGAGCCGGACATTAAGCGCCCGCCGGCCGGAACTGGTGATCGGTTCCGTCGAGGCGAGGCCGGCATCCTGCATGATTTTGACGATGTTGGAGACCGTGGCGGTGGACAGCCCGGTCTGCCGCGCAAGTTCAGCCTGGGTGGACGGGCCGCTCATCAGGGTCTCGATGATCCGCTGCTGGTTCAGTTGCCGGAGGGCAGACTGCGACCCCGGATTTTTCGGCCTGCTCTTCGTCGGGCGCGATGTGGCGGACATAAAAAGTAGATTGCCTTACGTTGACGGTTGCAGTCAAGAAGTTAACGCAACTGGGTAGCCCGGCAGGTCATCCGGGCCGGAAACGGGCGGGAAACGGAATTACCCGTGCAGCTCACGGTGCGCGCGGGCCAGCTGCACGTAGCGCGCGGCGTTCTGCTTGACGCCGTCGAACTCCTCGTCGGTGAGTTCCCGCCGGACTTTCGCCGGGACGCCGGCCACCAGCGAGCGGGGCGGCACAACTGTCCCCTCCAGGACCACGGCGCCGGCCGCCACCAGCGAACCGGTGCCGATCACCGCGCCGTTCAGTACGGTGGCGCCCATGCCGATCAGGCAGTCGTCCTCCACGGTGCAGCCATGGACCACGGCGGCGTGCCCCACGCTGACACCCGCCCCGACCGTGCAGGGGAAACCGGGATCGGCATGCAGCACCACATTGTCCTGCAGGTTGCTGCCTGGTCCCACGATGATGGCTGCGGTGTCCGCCCGGACGGACACCCCGTAGAAGGCGCTGGAATCCTGGGCGAGGGCTGCGTTGCCAATGATGGACGCCGTGGGGGCGATGAATGCGGTGTCGTGGACGGCCGGAGCGTGGCCGGCGAAAGTGTGAAGAGGAGCCATAGGGCCAAGCCTAGGACATCCGCCCGCTTGCCCGGCCAGGAGGTGTCCGGAGGGCCAGGATCTGGTAATGCCGGGCCCATATCCCGGCGCCCGGGCCGGCCTCGGCGCCTGCCGCTTCCTGCCAGGAGAGAAAGTCCTCCACGGTACCGTGGCGGCCAAAGACCTGCCGTGTCCGCGCTTCATCTCTCATCGGACCAAAGTCCGACGGCGATGGGCGCCCCGGGTGCCGTCACCCGCACCAGTTCGCGCAGCACGCCGTCGATTTCGTCGGCGGGGATGTGCTGCACCCTGTTCATTGCCCAGGCCGCGGGAAACGTCCCGTCCGCGAATGGCAGTTGCCGGGCACTCGCCACGGAGACGTCCAGGCCCTTGGTGCGGGCCAGATGGACGATCTCCTCGGAGGGGTCCACACCCGTGTAATGGATGCCGGCGCGGACAAACCTGAGGCCGTCCGCCCCGGGGCCGGCACCGATCTCCAGGACGCTGTGGCGGCCTTCCGCCTTGAGGAGGCTGATAAACCGCTCGAGCTGCCCGCCGGGTTCGTCTGTCCCGGTACCGGCCGGTGCGCCCATGGCCGCCCCCTCAGGAATTCGTCAGTTGAAGACGACTGTCCGGTTGCCGTCCAGCAGCACCCGGTGCTCGGCGTGCCACTGGACCGCCTGCGCCAACGTGCGGCCTTCGACATCCCGGCCCATCTGCACAAACTGTTCCGGGGTCCGGGCGTGGTCCACCCGGATCACTTCCTGCTCAATGATGGGCCCCTCATCCAGTGCAGCCGTGACGTAGTGGGCCGTGGCACCGATCAGCTTCACGCCGCGGGCATGGGCCTGGTGGTACGGCTTGGCGCCCTTGAAGGACGGCAGGAACGAGTGGTGGATGTTGATGGCCTTGCCGGTGAGCTCCGCGCAGAGGTCATCGGAAATGATCTGCATGTACCGGGCCAGCACGGTGAGTTCAATATCGTGCTCCGCCATGAGGGCCCGCAGCTTGTCCTCGGCCTGCACCTTGGTGTCCGGCGTGACGGGGATGTAGTGGAACGGAATTCCATAGAACTCGGCCAGGCCGGCGAGGTCCCGGTGGTTGGAGACGATGGCGGGAATCTCGATGGGCAGTGTGCCGGAGCGCTGCTGGAAGAGAATGTCGTTGAGGCAGTGCGCTGACGTGCTGGCCATCAGCAGGGTGCGTACCTTCTGGCCGACGGCGTTCAGGCTCCACTGCATCCCGAAGGCTGCCACCACCGGCTCCAGGGCGGCCTGGAGTTCGGCGCGGGAGGCTGCCGTGGTGGCTTCCACGCGCATAAAGAAGTTGCCCGTAGCCGGGCTGCCGTACTGCTGTGAGTCCAGAATGTTACAGCCGGCCACCAGCAGCGCGCCGGCCACGGCGTGGACAATTCCGGGGCGGTCCGGGCAGGACAGGGTTACTACATACGCTTGGTTCAGCTGCTCTTCACTCACGCCTACCAGCCTACCCGCGGGGCACGGCCGTTTTTGGTAGTCTTGGGAGGTCGCAACTGGCGTTGGGTGGCTTAACCACCAGGGAGCGGCAATCACGAAGACCACGGATCGTACGCCTGGGCCGAGGGTCATGTCTTGCCGGACAAGTGCTGCAACCCTGCGGGGAAACAGTCCCTTTCCCGCGCACTTTCACGCCCTGTCATCTAGGGGCGGTTGTGTGCGCCAGCCGGTAGCCTGACCTTAGCAGTGCCCGTATCCCTAGCCAGGAGTTTTTCGTGACTACTACCGCCACCACAACAGCCGCAGTCAGCAACCAGTCGCTGGCCGAGCTTGATCCCGAAATCGCCGCAGTCCTCGACCAGGAACTTGGCCGCCAGCGCGGCACCCTGGAAATGATCGCCTCCGAAAACTTCGCCCCGCGGGCCGTGATGGAAGCCCAGGGCTCCGTCCTGACCAACAAGTACGCCGAGGGCTACCCGGGCCGCCGCTACTACGGCGGCTGCGAATACGTGGACGTTGCCGAGCAGCTGGCCATCGACCGCGTCAAGGCACTGTTCGGTGCCGAGTACGCCAACGTCCAGCCGCACTCCGGTGCGCAGGCCAACGCCGCCGCACTGTCCGCCATGATCACCCCCGGCGACAAGATCCTGGGCCTGTCCCTGGCCCACGGCGGCCACCTGACCCACGGCATGAAGCTCAACTTCTCCGGCAAGCTGTACAACGTGGCTGCCTACCAGGTGGAGCAGGACACCTTCCGCGTGGACATGGACAAGCTCCGCGAGCAGGCCATCGCCGAGAAGCCCCAGGTCATCATCGCCGGCTGGTCCGCCTACCCGCGCCAGCTGGACTTCGCCGCCTTCCGCTCCATCGCCGATGAAGTGGGCGCACTTCTCTGGACCGACATGGCCCACTTCGCCGGACTGGTTGCAGCAGGCCTGCACCCGAGCCCGGTGCCGTACTCCGACGTCGTCACCTCCACGGTGCACAAGACCCTCGCCGGCCCGCGTTCCGGTGTGATCCTGGCGAAGCAGGAGTGGGCCAAGAAGATCAACTCCAACGTCTTCCCGGGCCAGCAGGGCGGTCCGCTGATGCACGTCATCGCCGCCAAGGCCGTGGCCTTCAAGATTGCCGGCACCCAGGAGTTCAAGGAGCGCCAGGAGCGCGTCCTGGAAGGCGCCAAGATCATCGCCGACCGCCTGAACCAGGCCGACCTCGCCGAGGCCGGCGTGTCCGTCCTCACCGGCGGCACCGACGTGCACCTGGTCCTGGTGGACCTGCGCAACTCGCAGCTGGACGGCCAGCAGGCCGAAGACCTCCTGCACTCCGTGGGCATCACCGTGAACCGCAACGCCGTCCCGTTCGACCCGCGCCCGCCGATGGTCACCTCAGGCCTGCGTATCGGCACCCCCGCCCTGGCCACCCGCGGCTTCGGCGCCGCCGAGTTCACCGAGGTCGCCGAGATCATCGCCACCGCCCTGAAGGCCGGCTCCGCGACCGATGTTGAGGCCCTGCAGTCCCGCGTGGACAAGCTCGCCGCCGACTTCCCGCTCTACCCGCAGCACGAGCAGTGGTGAACCCATCCATGGCGCAGACCGCGAAGATCCTTGACGGCAAGGCAGCCGCTGCCGCCATCAAATCCGAGCTGGCCGAGCGTGTCGCGGCCCTGAACGCCCACGGCGTCATCCCCGGCATTGCCACGGTGCTCGTCGGGGCGGACCCGGCCTCGCAGCTGTATGTGTCCATGAAACACAAGCAGTCAGCGGAGATCGGGATGAACTCCATCCAGCGTGAGCTGCCGGCGGATGCCACCCAGGCGCAGGTCGAGGCCCTCATTGACGAACTCAATGCGGACCCAGCCTGCCACGGTTACATTGTGCAGCTGCCGCTGCCCAAGCATTTGGACACTGACGCCATCCTGGAGCGGATTGACCCCGCCAAGGATGCCGACGGCCTGCACCCGACCAACCTTGGCCGGCTGGTGCTCAACGTCAGCGGCGAGATCACCTCGCCGCTGCCGTGCACGCCCCGCGGCGTCATCGAGCTCCTGGAGCGCAACGGCTACAGCCTCGCGGGCAAGCACGTGGTGGTGGTGGGCCGCGGTGTCACCATCGGCCGCACCATCGGTTTGCTGCTCACCCGCCGGTCCGTGAACGCCACCGTAACGCTGACGCACACCGGCACCGAGAACCTCTCGGAGCTGCTGCGGCAGGCGGACGTCATTGTGGGCGCGGCGGGTGCCAAGCACATCGTCAAGGCCTGCGGACGTCAAGCCGGGCGCTGCCCTGCTGGACGTTGGTGTCACCCGTGAAACCGATGCCGAGACGGGCAAGAGCAAGGTCCACGGCGACATCGATCCTGCCGCTGCGGACGTGGCCGGCTGGATTTCGCCGAACCCCGGCGGCGTCGGTCCCATGACCGTGGCGTTGCTCATGACCAACGTGGTCGAAGCCGCAGAACGCCAATTGGCAGAGAAAAGCGGCTCCGGCAATCGCCTAGTTCCGCCGCAATGAATAACGCCCGACGGCGGCCCGCACCTTTTTCACTCAAGGTGCGGGCCGCCGTCGGCCGTTAAAGGACCAAGTGCGAGTCCTCTTTCACATTCAGAAGCGCTCTACTAGTCTGCGGAGGGTGCACAACAAAGCCATCGTGTCCTCCACCCCTTCCCGACGGACTTCCCGCCCGGCAGGCAACGGTCATCGCTGCGGAGAACCTCCGCAAGACGTATGGCGAGGTCGCCGCCGTCGACGGGATCTCGTTCAGCGTGCCGGCAGGGGAGTCCTTTGGCCTGCTCGGCCCGAACGGGGCGGGCAAATCCACCACCATGAAGATGATCGGCGCGGTCACCCAGCGTACGTCCGGGAAACTCAGCATCATGGGCCTGGATCCGGACAGCCACGGCCCGGAGGTCCGCGCGCACCTGGGTGTGGTGCCCCAGCAGGACAACCTGGACGAGGAACTGCGGGTCCGGGACAACCTTCTTGTCTATGGCCGCTACTTTGGGCTGCCCATGAGCTACCTGAAGCCGAAGGCCGACGAACTGCTCGAGTTTGCACAGCTCACGGACAAGGCCAAGTCCAAGGTGGACGCCCTCTCCGGCGGCATGAAGCGGCGCCTCACCATTGCGCGTTCGCTCATCAACGAGCCGCGGATCCTGCTGCTGGATGAACCCACCACAGGGCTGGACCCGCAGGCTCGGCACATCCTGTGGGACCGCCTTTTCCGCCTCAAGGAGCAGGGCGTCACGCTGATCCTGACCACGCATTACATGGATGAGGCCGAGCAGCTCTGCGACCGGCTGATCGTGGTGGACAAGGGCAGGATCATGGCCGAAGGATCGCCGGCACAGCTCATCCGCGAGCACTCCACCAGGGAAGTGCTCGAGCTGCGCTTCGGCTCCGAACGCAACGCCACCATCGGCCCCGAGCTCCAAGGGATCGGCGAACGCCTTGAGGCGCTCCCGGACCGGGTGCTGATTTACGCGCACGACGGCGAGGCTGCCCTTGAGCAGGTCTCTTCCCGCGGCCTTCGGCCGGTGACATCACTGGTGCGCCGGTCCTCTTTGGAGGACGTGTTCCTGCGCCTGACCGGCCGGAGCCTCGTTGACTGAGAGGGCACGGGCTCGGCGACGGCGCCGAGCCACCCCGGAGTTTCCGCGGCCAGGGCGCGCCGGTGGGGCGCGTTCTACTACGCCGAACAGGTCCTCCGGGTGATGAAGGGCTACGGCTGGTCCATCCTGATGTACAGCGTGGGGCAGCCCGTGGCCTACCTGTTCGCCATGGGCGTGGGACTGGCCACGCTGGTGGACTCCGAGGACGCGGGAGCCTTCGGCGGGGTCAGCTACCTGGCCTTTATTGCGCCGGCGCTGCTGGTTTCGGCGGCGGTCATGACCGCGGCCAACGAGTTCACGTTCCCCGTCATGGACGGTTTCAAATGGCGCCGGATCTATTACGGGCCGCATGCCTCGCCACTGACCCCGCAGCAGATCGCCGCCGGGCAGATCATGGCTGTGACGCTGCGCCTGCTGCTGCAGTCCGCCATCTACTTTGCGGCCGTGGCACTCTTCGGAGCCTCGCCGTCCGGCTGGGGCTGGGCGGGCATCGCGGTGGCAACCCTCGCCGGGCTGTCCTTCGGCCTGCCGCTGATGGCCTACTCGGCGTCGATTAAGGACGACAAGGGCCAGTTCGCGCTGGTGATGCGCTTCATCGTGATGCCGCTCTTCCTCTTCTCCGGAACCTTCTTCCCGCTGGATACCCTGCCACTGGCCGTCCGCTGGATCGGCTGGATCTCACCCATCTGGCATGGCACCGAACTGGGCCGGGTCTTCAGCTACGGGTACCAGGAACCGCCGGTCCTCACCGTGGTGCACCTTGTGGTGCTCGTGGCCCTCGCCGGGCTCGGCTGGATCCTCACGAAACGCCAGTTCATCCGGAGGATGGGGCAATGAGCATCCTCACCGGCCACAGTGTCACGGAAGAGGCGCGAAACAGGACGTTCGGCCCGCTGTATTCCCGCAACGCCAAAGCCGTGATCTCGCGGGGGCTGATGGCCACCAGGAGCACCAACTGGCTGGTCATGCTGTCCGGCTTCTTTGAGCCCGTACTGTTCCTGATCTCCATGGGCGTGGGCCTCGGCGCCATTGTGGGAGCCGTGCAGGGGCCCGGCGGAACGGAAATCAGCTACGCCGCCTACATCGCGCCGGCCCTGCTGGCGGTCTCGGCCATGAACGGTGCCGTGTACGACTCCACCTGGAACGTGTTCTTCAAGATGAACTTCGCCAAGCTGTACCAGGGCATGCTGTACACCTCCCTGGGTCCGCTGGACGTGGCGCTTGGCGAGATCTTCCTGGCGCTCCTGCGCGGCCTGCTGTACGCCACCGGGTTCACTGCGGTGATGGGGCTGATGGGCCTGATCACCACACCCTGGGCCATCCTGATGATTCCGGCATCCGTGCTTATCGCCTTCGGCTTCGCCAGCCTGGGGATGGGGATCACCAGCTTCCTGAAGACCTTCCAGCAGATGGACTGGATCAACTTCATCATGCTGCCCATGTTCCTGTTCAGCGCCACGTTCTATCCGCTCAGCGTCTACCCGCAGTACATCCAGTGGCTCATCCAGGCCATGCCGCTCTGGCACGGCGTGGAGCTGCTGCGCCAGATCAGTGTGGGGGCGTTTACGCCGGCCACCGCGGTCCATATTGGGTATTACGTGGTGATGATCGCACTGGGCATGCTGCTCACCACCGTGCGGCTGCGGAAGCTTTTCCTGAAGTAGCCCCCCAACTAAGTAGCGCTAACTGTCGCTCAGAACGTCTAAAACGACAGTTAGCGCGACTCAGTTGGGGGAGAGGAGGTGTTCGCCGGCGGTGGAAGGTGCAAGAGGGCACTGCAGCGTTTGAGACAATGGACCCATGCAATCTCTGGGTAACCCACAATCTCCGTCCGGCCGGTCCAAAGGCGGCTTCTCCATGCTGCGGATCAGCGGCCCGGGGATGATGGTTTTTATCATCGCCTTCCTGGTTGCCGTGATCTTCGCCGCCAACCAGAACGACGTCGTGGGCTGGGTGGTGGCGGTAATCGCCGCGTTCTGGCTCGCGCTGGCGTCCTTCGTAGTGTTCAGCATCCAGAAAGCCGCCAAGAAAGCCGGCGCCAAGCTGACGGAAGCCCAGAACGCCTTCAACAGCGCTGCCGGCCGTGCCCCGTCGTCGGCCTCGGCCGACCACGGCGGCACCCGGCTGGTCTCCGAGCGGACGGAAGCGGACGAGGTCCGCGACCTCAAGCTGGACCACTCCTTCAAGATCGTGCAGGTGCAGATCCGGGTGGTGGAGCAGGAACGGGCCAAGGGTGATGCAGCGGACCAGGACACAATCCGCCGCGCTCTGGAGACCATCGAGATCACCGCCACCAATGCCCGGGACATGATCCGCTCCTCCGGCGGCACCGGGGACCCGGTCAGCGGAACCATCATCGACTAGAGTAGTGCGGGTGAGTTCGGCATTGAAGAAGGATCACCTTCGCATCGCATCAGTCAACGTCAACGGCCTCCGGGCTGCCTTCAAGAACGGGATGGCGGCCTGGCTGGAGCCACGCGAGGTGGATATTCTCTGCCTCCAGGAGGTCCGTGCGCCTGACGCGATCGTCCGCCAGTTGCTGGGCGACGGCTGGCACATCCTGCACGCCGAAGCCGAGGCCAAGGGCCGCGCCGGCGTCGCCATTGCGTCCCGCGAAGAGCCGCTGGAGACCCGTAACGGCATCGGCGATGACTACTTCGCCACCGCCGGCCGCTGGGTGGAGGCCGATTTCAGGCTGACCGACGCCGGCGGAAACCCGGTGCAGCTGACCGTGGCGAGCGCCTACGTGCACTCCGGTGAAGTAGGAACCCCCAAGCAGGTGGACAAGTACCGGTTCCTGGACGTCATGAGCACGCGCCTGCCGGAGCTCACCAAGCACAGCGACCACGCCCTGGTGGTGGGCGACCTCAACGTTGGCCACACCGAACGTGACATCAGGAACTGGAAGGGCAACGTCAAGAAGGCTGGCTTCCTGCCCGACGAGCGTGCCTACTTTGACCGTTTCTTCGGCGAGGAAATCGGCTGGAAGGATGTCCACCGCGGCCTGGCGGGCGATGTCGACGGGCCCTATACCTGGTGGTCACAGCGTGGCCAGGCGTTCGATAACGACACCGGCTGGCGGATTGACTACCACATGGCCACCCCGGACCTCGCCGCAGCCGCCTTCTCGGCGGTAGTGGACCGGGCGCCCTCGTGGGATACACGCTTCTCTGACCATGCCCCGCTGGTAGTGGACTACCGGCTCTAAATCCTAAGGTTCCAACGAATGACCAGCTCACCCACACACGGCCGCAAGCGGATCCTTTCCGGCGCCAAGCCCACTGCCGACTCCCTGCACCTGGGCAACTACATCGGCGCAGTCCGCAACTGGGTGGACATGCAGTCCGCCTACGACGCGGTGTTCTTCATCCCGGATCTCCACGCCATTACCGTGGACTTTGATCCGGCTGAGCTCACCAACCGCACCCGCGTGGTGGCTGCCCAGTACATCGCTGCGGGCATCGACCCGGACAAGAGCATTTTCTTCGTCCAGTCCCACGTGCCCGAGCATGCGCAGCTGGCGTGGGCCCTGAACTGCATCACGGGATTCGGCGAAGCCTCCCGCATGACCCAGTTCAAGGACAAAACCCAGAAGGCCGGCGCCGACGCCGCCACGCTGGGCCTCTTTGCCTACCCAACCCTGATGGCCGCCGATATCCTCCTGTACCAGACTGACCTGGTGCCGGTGGGTGAGGACCAGCGCCAGCACCTGGAGCTGACCAGGAACCTTGCGCAGCGTTTCAACACCCGGTTCGGCGAGACGTTCACGGTTCCCGAGGCCACCATCCTCAAGGCCAGCGCCAAGATTTACGATCTGCAGAACCCCAGCGCGAAGATGTCGAAAACGGGTGAATCTCCCAACGGCTCCATCCAGCTCCTGGAAGACCCGAAAATCGCGGCCAAGCGCATCAAGTCGGCCGTCACGGACGCCGGCACCGAGATCCGTTTTGATCTGGAAGAAAAGCCCGGTGTCTCCAACCTCCTGACCATCTATTCCTCCCTGACGGGCAAATCGGTGGCGGACCTTGAGGCCGAATACCAGGGCAAGATGTACGGCCACCTGAAAGTGGACCTCGCGGAGGTCATGGTGGACTTCATCACGCCGCTGCGGAACCGCACCAATGAGCTGATGGCCGACCCCGCCGAGCTGGACAGGCTGCTGGCCCAGGGCGCCGAACGGGCCCGGGAAATCGCCTCGGTGACCCTCAGCAAGGTCTATGAGCGGATGGGCTTCCTGCCCTCGCTGAGCCTGGCCGGAGTCCGCTAGAGCGATGCCGGCCGCCAGCACTGTCAGCGAAGGAATGAGCGTAGGCGTCATTCTGGGGTTCCCTCCTGCCATCGCCAAGGAGCTGCAGCGCTGGCGGGCTTCGTTCGGGGATCCGATGGCGGGGGTGGTGCCTGCCCACATCACGCTGGTCACCACCACTCCGACAGATGACTGGGAAGCCACCCGGGCCCACGTCCGCGAGGTGGCGCGCAACCAGACCCCGTTTATGGTGACCATCTCCGGCACGGGTTCCTTCCGGCCGGTCTCCCCGGTGGTCTACATCAACGTTGAAGAGGGCTTCGACGCCTGCGTGGACCTGCACGAGAAACTCCAGACCGGCCCGCTCGAACGGGAGCTGCCGTTCTCCTACCACCCCCACGTCACCATCGCCCACGATGTTGCCCCCGAGAGCCTGGACGAGGCCGAAACCGTACTCGAAAGTTACAAAGCAACCTTCCCAGTGGTTAGCATGGGACTCTACGAGCACGATGCTGACGGCATTTGGCAGCTACGGGAAGAGTTGGACTTTGGGACCGAAACTGACGACGACGGCGGGACCCGTGGCACCGAAACAGCAGAAGACGCCGACGCAAACGGAGCCACCGCTCCCCACTGAACAGGCCCGCCTGAAGCTCGCCGTCATCCAGAAGCGGATGGAGTGGGGCAAAGCCAGAAGGTCCGACGGCGGTCCGGTGGCCAGCCTGATGGCCATGGTCCAGTGGCTGCTGGCCCGGCTTAATGCGTTCCGGCCCATGCGCGCCTGGCAGCATTACAACCTCCAGCACGGCCCGCTCATGAGCGCCGGCATCGGCTTCAACATGTTCTTCTCCATTACCGGCCTGCTGGCCACTGGGTTTTCCATTGCCGGCCTGGTGCTGCGTGGCCAGCCTGCCCTGCTGGACAACATCATCAGCAGCGTGGCACAAAGCGCGCCCGGCCTGCTGAAGGTGAACGGCGGGACAGGCCTGGTTGATCCCAAGGACCTGCTGAACCCGGACGGCCTCGGGTGGACGGCCGTGATTGCTGCCGTCGTCACGGTGGTCACGTCCCTGGGTTGGATCGCAGGGCTCCGCGACGGCCTCCGCGGCGTGGTGGAACTGCCGCCGCTGAAGATCAACGTCATCCTCATGAAGCTGCGCGACGCCGGAACCCTGCTGTTACTGGGCGTCGCCCTGGTCATCAGTGCTGGCGCTTCCCTGGTGTTCGGTACCGCGGCCGGCTGGGTCTCTGACTTTCTGCGGCTGGATGAAGCGGTGGCGGGTCCGCTGACCACACTCATCAAGATCGGTGTGCCGCTGGTCCTGAGCTGGGTGACCGCCGTGGTGATGTTCAGGCTGGCCGGCGGGCTTAAGCTGTCGCGGCGTGCACTGCTGGAGGGAACCATCCTGGCCGCGGTGGGAACCACGGTCCTGCAGGTGTTCAGCACCGAGCTGCTTGCCGGCGCAGGCAGGAACCCCATCCTGGCGCCCTTCGCCATCATCATCGGGCTGCTGATCTGGTTTAACCTGGTCAGCCAGGTCTACCTGGTCTCGGCCGCCTGGTCAGCTGTCCGGGAAGAGGACCTCAGGAGCGCCCCTGCCGGCCACGAGAAGGGGCCGTGGGGTTCCCGCCACATTCAGCCCGGCAAGACGCCCACGGAGCACGACGGCGGCGCGGGGGCTACTGCCCGGCGTCGAGGTACTGGTCGGCCCAGGCCGCAATAATCCGGGCGGCGCGCGCCGCCTGGCCTTTGCCGGTCAGCAGGTGGTCGCTTCCTTCGAGGGACACGAAGTTCCGCGGGTGGCGTGCCGTCTGGAAGATGGTGCTGGCGTTCTCGATTCCCACGGTGTTGTCCGTGGGGGAGTGCATCACCATCAGCGGCTTGTGCAGCTGGCGGATGCAGTCCGTGAGGTCGGCGTTCTCCAGGTCCTCCACAAAGTGCTTCCGGATTTCCACGCGCTTTCCGCCGAGGTCCACCTCGGCGCTGCCTTCACTGAGGATCTTGTCCAGGGCGGCGTCGAACACGTGCGCCACGTGCTTGGGCGAGAACGGGGCACCCACGGTGGCGACGGCGTCGAGCTCCGGGATCTGCCGGGCCGCGGACAGCACGGCCGCGCCGCCGAAGGAGTGGCCCACCAGCAGCGAAATGGCCTTGCCCTGGTCGCGCATGAACTCGGCTGCCTTCACCGTGTCCGCCACCTTGTGGCTGAACGATCCCTCGGACCAGTGGCCCGCCGACTCGCCCAGGCCCAGGTTGTCGAAGCGCAGCATGCCAATCCCGGTATCAGCCAGGGCCTTGCAGAGCCGCGAGGCGGAGGGGCTGTCCTTCCCGAGCGTGAAGCCGTGCGAGAACACACCCCAGCCGCGCACCGGTCCTTCCGGCACGTCGATGATGCCGGACAGGAGTTCGCCGGTGGAGCCTTCGAAGCTGACTTTTTCGGAACGGGACATCGTGTGCTGCTTTCATCTATTTCCGGTGGTTGAGCCTGTCGAAACCGGGATTTCGACAGGCTCAACCACCGGTGGCCTTAAACACCGACGGCGCCAAAATCACCTGGGGTGACTGACGCCGTCGTACGTAATCTCTGTACTAGATCTTACGGGAGAGGATTGCCTGCTTGACCTCGGCGATGGCCTGGGTCACCTGGATGCCGCGGGGGCATGCTTCGGAGCAGTTGAAGGTGGTGCGGCAGCGCCACACGCCTTCCTTGTCGTTCAGGATCTCCAGGCGCATGTCGCCGGCGTCATCACGGGAATCGAAGATGAAGCGGTGGGCGTTGACGATCGCGGCCGGGCCGAAGTACTGGCCGTCGGTCCAGAACACCGGGCAGGAGGACGTGCACGCGGCGCACAGGATGCACTTGGTGGTGTCGTCGAACCGCTCACGGTCCTCGGCGGACTGCAGGCGTTCCTTGGTGGGCTCGTGGCCCTTGTTGATCAGGAACGGCATGACCTCGCGGAAGGACTGGAAGAACGGCTCCATGTCCACAATCAGGTCCTTCTCCACCGGCAGGCCCTTGATGGGCTCAACGGTGATGGGCTTGGTGGTGTCCAAGTCCTTCAGGAGGGTCTTGCAGGCGAGGCGGTTGCGGCCGTTGATGCGCATGGCATCGGAACCGCAGACGCCGTGGGCGCAGGAACGGCGGAAGGAGACACTGCCGTCGATTTCCCACTTGACCTTGTGCAGGGCATCCAGCACACGGTCGGTGCCGTACATGGTCACTTTGAAGTCATCCCAGGTGGCGTCCTCGGACACCTCAGGGTTGTAACGGCGCACGCGGAGCGTCACGTCGAATGTGGGGATCTCTCCGCCGCCTCCGACGTGTGCGGGCAGTTCGATCTTTGAGGCTGGCTCAGCAAGTTCGGCGGACATCTTAGTACTTCCTCACCATCGGCTCGTAGCGGGTAAAGACAACCGGTTTGGTGGCGAGGCGGATGCCGGCGATTGCCTCTGCGGATCCGTCCGCCGGGGCGTGGTCGTCCTTGTACGCCATGGAGTGCTTCATGAATTTTTCGTCGTTGCGGTCCGGGAAGTCCTCGCGGAAGTGTCCGCCGCGGGATTCCTCACGGTGCAGGGCTGCCACGGTCATGACCTTGGCCAGCTCCAGCAGGAAGCCCAGCTCCACAGCCTCAAGCAGGTCAAGGTTGAACCGCTTGCCCTTGTCCTGGACGCTGATGTTCTTGTAGCGCGCTTCGAAGGACTCGATGTCCCGGAGGACCTGGTTCAGCGTGTCCGCCGTGCGGAACACCTGCATGTTGGCATCCATGGTGTCCTGCAGATCCTTGCGGATCACGGCCACCTTCTCGTTGCCGGTGCCGTTGCGGGCAATGTTCAGCAGCTCGATGGTGTACGCCTCGGGGTCCTCGGGGAGTTCCACGAAGTCAGCTGTCTTGGCGTATTCCGCTGCGGCGATGCCGGCGCGCTTGCCGAACACGTTGATGTCCAGCAGCGAGTTGGTGCCCAGGCGGTTGGAGCCGTGGACGGAAACGCAGGCAACTTCACCGGCAGCGTAGAGGCCGGGAACAACAGTGTCGTTGTCCTGCAGGACCTCGGTGGTGATGTTCGTGGGGATGCCGCCCATGGCGTAGTGCGCCGTGGGGAACACCGGGACGGGCTCCGTGTACGGCTCCACGCCCAGGTAGGTGCGGGCGAACTCGGTGATGTCCGGAAGCTTGGCGTCGATGTGCGCCGGCTCCAGGTGGGTCAGGTCCAGGAGGACGTAGTCCTTGTTCGGGCCACAGCCACGGCCTTCGCGGACTTCGTTGGCCATGGAGCGGGCCACAATGTCACGGGGTGCGAGGTCCTTGATGGTGGGGGCGTAGCGCTCCATAAAGCGCTCACCCTCGGAGTTACGCAGGATGGCGCCCTCACCGCGGGCTGCCTCGGAGAGCAGGATGCCCAGGCCGGCAAGGCCTGTCGGGTGGAACTGGAAGAACTCCATGTCCTCCAGCGGGATGCCGCGGCGGAACGCGATGCCCATGCCGTCGCCGGTCAGGGTGTGGGCGTTGGAGGTGGTCTTGAAGACCTTGCCCGCACCGCCGGAGGCGAAGACCACGGACTTGGCCTGGAAGACGTGCAGTTCACCGGATGCGAGGTCGTAGGACACCACGCCGGCAACACGCTTCTGCTTGTATGACGTACCGTCTTCGCGGACGGCGTCTTCTTCAACCGTCAGGAGGTCCAGGACGTAGTACTCGTTGTAGAACTCCACGTTGTGCTTAACGCAGTTTTGGTACAGCGTCTGCAGGATCATGTGGCCGGTGCGGTCGGCGGCGTAGCAGGCGCGGCGGACCGGCGCCTTGCCGTGGTCGCGGGTGTGGCCACCGAAGCGGCGCTGGTCAATACGGCCTTCAGGCGTGCGGTTGAACGGCAGGCCCATCTTCTCAAGGTCCAGCACGGCGTCGATGGCTTCCTTGGCCATGACCTCCGCTGCGTCCTGGTCAACCAGGTAGTCGCCGCCCTTGACGGTGTCGAAGGTGTGCCATTCCCAGTTGTCTTCCTCGACATTGGCAAGGGCCGCACACATGCCACCCTGCGCCGCACCGGTGTGCGAGCGGGTGGGGTAGAGCTTGGTCAGTACTGCTGTGCGCGCGCGCTGACCGGACTCGATCGCGGCGCGCATGCCAGCGCCACCGGCACCGACGATGACGACGTCGTACTTATGGACCTGCATACTTGGGCGCTCTTTCTCTCAAAATTCGCTATAAAACAACGGACAGGCGTTGCCTGCACCGCAAAACACAGCCCGTGGCTCACCGCGGGCAACGGCGGGTGGCTTAGGCGGGGCAGAAGCCGCCGGGCAGCGGAACACCGTCAACGACGGGGCACGGGTTGAAGGTGAAGATCACCAGGGTGCCCAGGACGATGATCACGGTGGTGGCCGCGTACAGCACGATCTTGAGCCAGAGACGGGTGGAATCCTTCTCGGCGTAGTCGTTGATGATGGTGCGGACGCCGTTGGTGCCGTGCAGCATTGCCAGCCACAGCATGGCCAGGTCCCAGATCTGCCAGAACGGGTCAGCCCACTTGCCGGCGACGAAACCGAAATCGATGGCGTGGATGCCCTCACCCACCAGGAGGTTCACAAAGAGGTGGCCGAAGATGAGGACTACCAGCACAACGCCGGACAGGCGCATAAACAGCCAGGCCAGCATCTCGAAGTTGCCCCGGCTGCTGCCGGTGCGGCGGTACTGGGGTGAAATCTTCCCACTGCGTGGGCTGTCAATCGTTGCAGTCATGGCTTAGTGACCTCCAAGGGCGAGGGAAAGGTGGCGGATGGAGAAGCCGACCATCACAACTACCCACAGGGCCAGGACAGTCCACAGCATCTGGCGCTGGTACTTGGCGCCCTTCTTCCAGAAGTCGACGGCGATGATCCGCAGGCCGTTGAAGGCATGGAAAACAATCGCGGCAACCAGGCCCGTTTCACCCAGGGCCATGAGGGGGTTCTTGTATGCACCAATGACTGCGGTGTAGGCCTCAGGGGACACACGCACCAATGAGGTGTCCAGCACATGGACCAACAAGAAGAAAAAGATCACTACACCGGTAATTCGGTGTCCTACCCAGGACCACATGCCTTCACGGCCGCGGTACAAGGTGCCAGCTGGTTTTGTCGGCACTGATAAACCTCCCTGCAACACAGCGGCGCTGGCATGAGATCCACGCGGGGGGAACGCCTGCTGCGAGAGCACTCGTAGCTCGAGCCTAAATCTAGGCTTCGCTCACAGCTTATTCAATTTAGGAACTCCTTGGTGACCCCGCAATGCCCGGATTTTGCCTTTAATTGAGACCAACGCCACACGGCGCCGCCCGTGGAGGGGTTGAGGGAGGCTCCCAAAGCGGTGGTCCGCGGCCCGTCGGCTAAAGTAGGCCTTGATGAGTACAGACAAAGTGACAAGCCCGGCATCACCCCTAGACCGCTTTATTGCGGTGATTCCGGCAGGCGGAGTGGGGACCCGCCTCTGGCCCCTGTCACGTGCAGCAGCTCCCAAGTTCCTTCATGACCTCACCGGTTCCGGCAGCACTTTGCTGCGCGCCACCTATGACCGTCTTGAGCCCCTCGCCGGCCGTCGCGTCCTGGTGGTCACCGGCAGTGCCCACCGTGCCGCGGTGTGCCGCCAGCTGCCTGAGGTCCAGGACTCGGACCTTGTCCTGGAGAGCGAGCCGAAGGATTCCGGCGCCGCGATCGGCCTGGCCGCAGCCATCCTGCACGAGCGCGATCCGGACACCATCATGGGTTCCTTCGCCGCGGACCAGGTGATCAGCCCGGACCACCTGTTCCACGCAGCAGTCCGCGAAGCCATCCACACCGCGGCTGCCGGCAAGATTGTCACTATCGGCATCAAGCCGACCCACCCGTCAACCGGCTTCGGCTACATCCGCGCCGGCCAGGAACTCCACATTGAGGGTGCCCCCAGCGCGCAGGCCGTGGTGGAGTTCGTGGAGAAGCCGGACGAAGAAGTTGCCCAGCAGTACGTGGACAGCGGCGAGTACGTCTGGAACGCCGGCATGTTCGTGGCCCCGGTGGCGCTGATGCTGAAGCACCTTGAGGCCAACCAGCCTGAGCTCTACAAGGGACTGCTGGAGATCGCCCAGGCCTGGGACACACCTGAACGTGACGCCGTCACGGCCCGCGTCTGGCCCACGCTGCCCAAGATTGCCATTGACTATGCGGTGGCAGAGCCTGCCGCGGCTGCCGGGGACGTCGCCGTTGTGCCGGGCACCTTCGGATGGGACGACGTCGGGGATTTCGCCTCGGTGGGCAGGCTCAACAGTGCGCGCGAGGTCGACGACGTCACGGTCATCGGTGAGGGTGCACGTGTTTTCACCGAAAACGCCAGCGGCGTGGTGGTTTCGGACACAAAGCGCGTGATTGCGCTGATCGGCATCAAGGACGTGGTCATTGTGGACACGGGAGATGCCCTGTTGGTGACCACCAAGGAACACGCCCAGCGGGTCAAGGGCGCCGTTGACGCGCTCAAGGCCAGTGGCGACACCGACGTTCTGTAGCTCGGTGCGCGGCACAATCTGTAACCCGCCCGCCCCGATGACGCTAATCCGTGGACGCTCGCTAGAGTAAATGGGTGCGTAATTACACTACTGAAGCCGAGCCCACTGCATTAGTGCGGCCGTGGCTGGAGCCGCTCTTGCCGGAACTGATCGATTTCCGCAGGGACCTTCACGCGCACCCGGAACTTTCCTTCAAGGAATTCCGGACCACGGACAAGCTCGTGGAACGCCTCGAAGCTGCCGGCCTGGCGCCGCGGCGGCTTGAGGGCACCGGCCTGACCGTGGACATCGGTGAAGGACCGATCGCCACGGCCCTGCGCGGCGACATTGACGCCCTGCCGATCATCGAGGAAACCGGGCTGCCGTTTGCCTCGAAGAACCATGGCGTGACCCACGCCTGCGGCCACGATGTCCACACCGCCACGATGCTCGGCGTCGCCCTGGTCCTGCAGAGCATGCACGAGGAATCCCCGCTTGGCGGCACCGTGCGGATCATCTTCCAGCCCGCCGAGGAGACCATGCCCGGCGGTGCGCTGTCCTGCATCGAGCAGGGCGTCCTGGACGGCGTGCCGCGCATCTTCGCGCTGCACTGTGACCCCAGGATCGACGTCGGACGCATCGGTACGCGGATCGGCGCCATTACATCCGCTTCGGACACCATCAAGATCGAGCTCACCGGCCGCGGCGGCCACACGTCCCGTCCGCACCTCACCGAGGACCTGGTGTTCGCCCTGGCGCAGATCGCCGTCAACGTTCCGGCCGTGCTGTCGCGCCGGGTGGATGTCCGCAGCGGCGTGTCCGTGGTGTGGGGCCAGATCAACGCCGGTTCCGCCCCCAATGCCATTCCCGGCACCGGTTACATGGCCGGCACCATGCGCTGCCTGGACCGCGATGCCTGGCACGACGCCGGCGAACTCCTGGATGAGGTAGTGCAGCAGGTGGCCGCGCCCTATGGTGTGGACGTGCACCTGGAACACACCAGGGGAGTCCCGCCGGTAGTGAACTCCGAGCACGAGACGGCCCTCATCGAGGCCGCGGCCCGCGCCGAAATCGGCGAGAGCGCAGTGACGCTGACTCCGCAGTCCATGGGCGGGGAGGACTTTGCCTGGTTCCTGGCGGAGCGGCCCGGTGCGATGATGCGCTTGGGCACCAAGACTCCCGGCGGCGAAGAATACGACCTGCACCGTGGCGACTACATCCTGGACGAACGTGCCCTGGGCCTGGGCATCCAGGTCCTCACGGCCGCGGCTCTCCGGACCATCCGCGACCTCTAGCCAAGCACGGCACGTGACGGACACTTGCGGCCCCGCTGGGGCGCAGGTGTCCGTCCGTACTTAAGCAGTCATTGACCTCTCGCCGGTCGTTCATCTATTGAGTTGTGCACAATCAAGTTGTGCACAATCTAATTTCGAATTAGAGTGGACCTATGACTGAAGCCCCCCGCCTCGACCATCAGGTGTGCTTTGCCCTGTACTCCGCCTCCCGTGCGGCCACGGCGGTCTATCGCCCCGTGCTAGAGGACCTCGGCCTGACCTACCCGCAGTACCTGGTGATGCTGGTCCTGTGGGAGTCCGAGCCGAAGGGAGTGAAGGAGCTCGGCGAGGAACTGGGGCTGGACTCCGGCACGCTGTCGCCCCTGCTCAAGCGCCTTGAATCCATGGGGTTCGTGGAGCGCCGCCGGTCCGGGGAAGACGAGCGCCGTGTCGCCGTACACCTGACGCCGGCCGGGCGCTCCCTCAGCAGTAAGGCCAGCGGGATTCCCCGGCACCTTGCCGACGCCGCCGGACTGTCAGCCGATGAGCTGGAGCAGCTTCGGAGCACGCTGCAGCGCCTCACCGAAGCGCTTCACGGCACGCACTAGGCAACCCACGAATTTTCCGTCAACCACACCCAACAGAACGGACCACATGAAGACTCTTTACACTGCCGAGGCACTGGCTTCCGGCGAAGGCCGCGACGGCAACGCACGCACCAACGACGGGAAGCTGGACGTCAGCCTGGCCAGCCCCCTTGAGCTCGGCGGCGACGGCCAGGGCACCAACCCGGAGCAGCTTTTCGCCGCCGGCTACGCGGCCTGCTTCCACTCAGCGCTCCGGCTCGTGGGGCGCAAGGAGCGCGCAGACCTGACCGACTCGGCAGTTGCGGCAAAGATCCACTTTGGCGCCATGGACAACGGCGTGGGCTACGGCCTCGCGGCAGAGCTGGAGATCGCCGTTCCGGCCCTGGATCTCGCCACGGCAGAGTCCCTGGTGGCTAAGGCGCATCAGATCTGCCCCTACTCCAACGCCACCCGCGGAAACATCACTGTAGACATCAAGATCCTGGAGTTCGCAGCATGAGCACAACCACAGCATTGCCCACATCCACCCGGGAAATCCGGCTGGCCTCGCGTCCGGCAGGGCGTCCGGTCCCCGCGAACTTCCGCCTGGCCGAATCGCCGCTTCCCGAGCTCGGCGACGGCCAGATCCTGGTCCGCAACCTCTATATCTCCGTAGACCCCTATATGCGCGGACGCATGAACGACGCCAAATCGTACTCGGCGCCCTTTGCGCTGGATGCAGCGCTCGACGGCGGCGCGGTAGGTGAGGTCATCGCGTCCAGGGCCGAGGGGCGGAAGGTGGGTGACGTCGTCGTCCATCAGCTGGGCTGGCGGGAATATGCGGTGCTGGACGCCGACGCAACCGCGGTTGCCCGCACGGATCTCGCCCCGGCGTCGGCGTTCCTTGGCGCGTTGGGCATGACAGGCCTGACGGCCTACGCCGGATTGCTCAAGGTGGCCGAATTCAAGCCCGGTGATGTTGTGTTCGTCTCGGGTGCAGCCGGCGCCGTGGGCTCCCTGGTCGGCCAGATTGCCAAAGCCATGGGCGCTTCGCGCGTCATCGGCAGCGCCGGAACGCCCGAGAAGGTGGCACGGCTCCTGGAGCTTGGCTTCGACGCCGCGTTCAACTACCGCGATGCGCCGGTCCGCGACCAGCTCAAGGCGGCGACGGACGGCAACGGGATCGACGTCTACTTCGACAACGTGGGCGGCGACCATCTGGAGGCGGCCCTGGCTGAACTCAAGGTGGGCGGCCATGTGGCCATGTGCGGCGCCATCGCACAGTACAACGCCACCGAACCCACGCCCGCGCCACGGAACCTTATGCTCGCCATCGGCAAGCAGCTGACGCTCCGCGGGTTCCTGGTGGGCGGGCAGCGCCAGCACCGCGCTGAGTTTTTCGAGGCGATGGCGGCCTGGCTTGCGGACGGTTCGGTCCGGTATGACGAGACGGTGGTGGACGGTCTGGAAAACGCACCCCAGGCCTTTATGGATCTGCTCGACGGCGCGAATACCGGCAAGATGCTGGTCCGCCTCTAGCGTGACGGATGGCCGCCTGCGGGCGGCCATCTACTCGTTGGTAACAAATTCTCAACAATCTTCAGGATCCGGCGCCGATGTGGTAGCGGATGTGCTGTAGGCCACTAATGTGGGTGATATCAGTGCGCTTCGGCGCAGTGCTGCGAAACCCTCAGTGAAAACAGAATTTCAGTGCAGAAACGGACACTCATTGAATTCGAGTCGTAGCGCCACTCTCTCCTGGAGGAAATTTGAAGAACACACTGCGCGCTCAGCTCAAGCGCGGTTCTATGGTCGGTATGGCCTCGGTTGGTGCCACGGCACTCCTGCTGACCGGTTGCGGCGCGCCACCTGAAACCGGAGGCACCGCCACCGACGACCGCCACCGACTACACCGGCTGCATCGTGTCCGACTCCGGCGGATTCGATGATCAGTCGTTCAACCAGTCCTCGTATGAGGGACTGAAGAAGGCTGAAGCGGATCTGGGGATCAAGGTCAACCAGGTCGAGTCCAAGACCAACAATGATTTTGAGCCGAACCTGCGTGCCATGGTCGCCGCCAACTGCGACCTCACCCTGACCATCGGCTTCCTGCTTGGTGACGCCACCAAGGCGCAGGCCGCGGCCAACCCGGAGAGCCACTTCGCCATCATCGACTTCGGTTACGACCCGCCCATCAGCAACGTCAAACCGATCATCTACGACACCGCCCAGGCAGCCTTCCTGGCCGGTTACCTGGCGGCCGGCACCACCAAGACAGGAAGTGTGGCCACGTTCGGCGGCAGGAAGATTCCCACCGTGACCATCTTCATGGATGGGTTTGCGGACGGCGTCAAGTACTACAACGAGCAGAAGGGCAAGAACGTCAAGGTCCTTGGCTGGGATAAGGCGGCCCAGGACGGCAGCTTCACGGGCGACTTCGAAAAGCAGGACAAGGGCAAGCAGCTCACCCAGAACTTCCTGGACCAGGGCGCGGACATTGTGATGCCCGTGGCCGGTCCGGTAGGCAAGGGCGCCGGGGCAGCCCTGATGGAGGCGAAGGCGGCCGGCAAGGACGTCAAGATGATCTGGGTTGACTCCGACGGCTTCCTGACGGCACCCGAATACAAGGACATCATGCTTTCCTCGGTCATGAAGCTGATGGGCGAAGCCGTTGAAACCGTGGTTAAGGACGACAAGGAAGGCAAGTTCACCAACACGCCCTACGTCGGCACCCTGGCTAACGACGGCGTCCAGCTGGCACCCTTCCACAGCTTCGACGCGCAGGTCCCGGCCGAACTGAAGTCCGAGCTGGACCAGCTCAAGAAGGACATCATCGACGGCAAGCTGAAGGTCGAATCGGCGGCAAGCCCCAAGGCTTAGTCTTCCTCGCTAAGCGCCACCCCCGGATGGTCATCGACTGGCCGGGCGGTGGCGCTTTTCGTTGGAATTCGCCGTCGGCGAGACCGCCCACGCAGGACTGCACGCACTAGGCTGGTGCTGCAGCCACATATCCCGTCCGGTGGGGATTCACCGGACGCTTCGAGATTGGTCAGAGTTTTGAAACTTGAACTCAGAGGGATCACCAAACGTTTCGGCTCCCTGCTCGCCAACGATCACATCGACGTGGTGGTTGAACCCGGACAGATCCACTGTCTGCTGGGCGAGAACGGGGCCGGCAAGTCCACCCTGATGAATGTGCTGTACGGGCTGTACGAGCCCACCGAGGGCGAAATCCTCGTCGACGACAAACCCGTTTCCTTCCGCGGCCCCGGCGACGCCATGGCCGCCGGCATCGGCATGGTGCACCAGCACTTTATGCTCGTTCCCGTGTTTACCGTGGCCGAGAATGTGGCCCTCGGCGCCGAGTCCACCAAAGCCGGCGGCTTCCTCAACCTGGACGACACCCGCCGCAAGATCAAGGAGATCTCCGACCGCTACGGGTTCGACGTCGACCCCGACGCCCTGGTGGAGGACCTCCCGGTGGGCGTCCAGCAGCGGGTGGAAATCATCAAGGCCCTGGTCCGCGACGCCAAGGTCCTCATCCTGGATGAACCCACGGCAGTGCTGACGCCCCAGGAAACCGACGAACTGCTGGACATCATGCGCCAGCTGAAGTCCAACGGCACGTCCATCGTGTTCATCTCGCACAAGCTGCGCGAAGTGAAGGCCGTCTCCGACACCATCACCGTGATCCGGCGGGGCAAGGTGGTGGGGTCCGCCAGATCCAGGCGACTCCACCACCGAGCTGGCCTCCATGATGGTGGGCCGGGCCGTCAGCCTCACACTCGACAAGGCCCCCGCGAAGCCCATGGAGAAGACCTTCCAGGTCAAGGACCTCACCGTCATCGCCCCGAACGGGCAGCACACCGTTGACGGCATCAGCTTCGACATTGCCCGTGGGGAGATCCTGGCTGTGGCAGGCGTCCAGGGCAACGGCCAGACCGAACTCACCGAGGCCATCCTCGGACTGCAGGACCGCGTGCACGGCTCCATCCTCCTGGACGATGTGGAACTTGTTGGCCGCAGCGTGAAGGAAGTCCTGAACGCCGGCGTCGGCTTCGTCCCTGAAGACCGGTCTGTTGACGGCCTCATTGGCACGTTCTCGATCGCCGAAAACCTGGTGCTTGACCGGTACGACCAGCCGCCGTTCGCCAAGGGCATCAGCATGAGCCCGGCGAAGGTCCTCGAGAACGCCAAATCACGGATCGACGAGTTCGATGTCCGGACCCCCTCGGGCCTGCTGGCAGCCGGCACCCTCTCCGGCGGCAACCAGCAGAAAGTGGTCATGGCACGGGAGCTGTCCCGGCCGCTGCGCCTCTTCATTGCCTCGCAGCCCACCCGTGGTGTGGACGTCGGGTCCATCGAGTTCCTGCACAAGCGGATCGTGGCTGAACGGGACCAGGGCACCCCGGTCATGATCATCTCCACCGAACTGGACGAGGTCATGGAACTCGCCGACCGGATCGCCGTGCTGTACAAGGGCAAGCTGGTGGGCATCGTCCCCGCCGGAACCGGGCGCGACGTCCTGGGCCTGATGATGGCGGGTATCTCACCGGAGGACGCCGCCGGCGCAGACCATTCGGGCCCTGTCACTGTGAATTCCGACACGCCTGCCGATGCCACCCCCGCTGCTGTGCGCCCGGCCGACACGAACGATGCCGCTGCCGCAAAACACCGCGCAGCCTCCAGCCCCGAAGGAGGCGACCATGCCTGAAGAGCATCACCCTAAGCACGTGCCGACCAGCCCGCGAAACCGCACGAGCCGAGCGTAGCGGCGGAAGAAACTGCCGCAGTCGTGGCAGTGGATACGGCCGGCGGCGCCATCAGCCCCTCGGCAGTGCCCGCCACGGCCCAAAGCGGCAAGCTGCCCGGCGGTCCGGACACCCTGGCCCGGAGGATCTTCACCGGCAGCGGCATGGTCTCGGTCCTGGCAGTGCTGCTGGCCCTGATCCTCGGCGGACTGCTGATTGCCGCCACGGACGAGCGGGTGGCAGCACCACCTCGGCGTATCTGTTCGCCCGGCCCACCGACTTCCTCTCCGCTGTCTGGAAGGCCGCCACACGGTCCTACATTGCCCTGTTCCAGGGCTCGGTCTTCAACCCCCGGGGTTCCAGCCTGGCCGTCCAGTTCGCGCCGCTGATGGAAACCCTCACCATCGCCACACCGCTCATCACGGCAGGCCTTGGCGTCGCGCTCGCGTTCCGGGCGGGCCTGTTCAACATTGGTGCCCAGGGCCAGATCATCATGGCCGGCATCCTGGCCGCGCTGGGTCGGTTTCGCCCTGCACCTTCCCGTGGGCCTGCACCTGCTGCTGGTCCTGGTGGCAGGCATCGTGGGCGGCGCCCTCTGGGGTGGCCTGGTTGGTCTCCTGAAGGCCCGGACAGGTGCCCACGAAGTCATCCTGACCATCATGTTCAACTACATCGCGCTGTACTTCCTGGGCTACCTGCTGAACACCCCGGCGTTCCAGCGGCCGGGGGAGTCCAACCCGATCTCGCCCATCCTGGATCCAACCGCCGTGTACCCCCAGATCTTCGGCTCGCAGTACCGCCTCCATCTGGGCTTTATCCTGGCCATCGCGGCCACTGTCCTGGTGTGGTGGCTGCTGAACCGCTCCACCGTCGGCTTTGAATTCCGGGCCGTGGGAGCCAACCCGAAGGCCGCCCTGACCGCCGGAATCAACGTCTCCCGGTCCACCATCCTGGTCATGGCCATCGCCGGTGCGCTGGCGGGCATGTCCGGCGTTGCCCAGGTGGCAGGCACGGAAAAGGTCCTGACCGACGGTGTTGCGGCAACCTACGGTTTTGACGCCATTACGGTGGCCCTCCTGGGACGTTCGACGCCGTGGGGCACCTTCGCTGCCGGCCTGCTGTTCGGCGCCTTCCGCGCCGGCGCCGTGCAGATGCAGATCCAGACCGGAACCCCGATCGACATTGTCCTGGTGGTCCAGTCGCTGATTGTCCTCTTTATCGCGGCTCCGCCGCTGGTGCGGGCAATCTTCGGGCTGAACCCCCGCCGCAAGAAGCCGGCCAAGGCCGGCAAGTCCCAGCAGGCAGCAACCACCGGAGGTGCAGCATGAGCGCAACAGCAACATCGCCCCTGCCGGGACGGGGCACACCCGGAACAGCGCCCGAGGCCGAGGTCCAGGCAACGTCCGGTAAACCGGTGCTCTGGAAGACCCCGGTGATGCTCTCCGCACTGGGAATCGTCGCCTTCATCTTCTTCGGGCTGATGGCCTCCGACCAGACCGCAAAGTTTGGAATTTCCACCGGCGGCGATTTCTTCCAGCTCCCTGCAGTGGAAGTTCCTGCCATGGCGGGCGGCATTGTCCTCTCGGTCCTGATGCTTGGGCTGGCGGCCTATGCCGTGTATTTGAAGACCAAGGACCGGCCGGCCCCGGCCTGGCTGACCATCACCTTCACCGTGCTGTTTGTTGCGGCCTTCCTGATCTGGGTGGTGGGCGGAGCCAGGACGCCCAGCATTTCGCTGGCCGGGCTCATCGCCGGTTCGGTCACGCTGGCCGTTCCGCTGGTCTTCGGCTCGCTGTCCGGTGTGCTGTGTGAGCGCGTCGGCGTGGTCAACATCGCCATCGAGGGCCAGCTCCTGGGCGGCGCCTTCACGGCGGCCATCGTGGCCAGCATTACCCAGAACCCTTTCGTCGGCCTGCTCGCGGCCGCTGTGGCCGGCGCCGCGGTGTCCATGGTGCTGGCAGCGTTCAGCATCAAGTACCTGGTCAACCAGATCATCGTGGGTGTGGTCCTCAACGTCCTGGTTTCCGGCGTGACGGGCTTCCTGTTCAGTACCGTGATGCAGGAGAACAAGGCCAGGTTCAACTCACCGCCCGGCCTGGACATCGTGGAGATCCCCGTCCTGTCCGGCATCCCGATCCTCGGCCCCATCCTGTTCAAGCAGTCGGTGGTGGGTTACCTGATGTACGTTGCCGTCATTGTGGTGTGGGTTGGGCTGTTCAAGACCAAGTGGGGCCTCCGGGTGCGTGCCGTGGGTGAGCACCCGCAGGCTGCCGACACCATGGGCATCAAGGTCAACGCCACCCGCTTCTGGAACGTGACACTGGGCGGTGCCATCGCCGGCATCGGCGGATCGTTCTTCACCCTCGTGGCCATCGACAGCTTCACCAAGGAGATCTCCGGCGGACGAGGCTTCATCGCCCTGGCCGCCCTGATCTTCGGCCGGTGGAACCCCATCGGGGCGTTCTTCGCTGCCCTGCTGTTCGGCTTCGCGGATAACCTGCAGAGCATCGTGACCATCATCGGAACTCCGGTGCCCAGCCAGTTCATGGCCATGCTGCCGTACCTGGTGACAGTGCTCGCCGTCGCTGGGCTCGTGGGCCGGTCCCGGCCACCCGCCGCCAGCGGCATCCCGTACGTCAAGGGTTGACGGCCGTGGAAGAGGTTTCGACCAGGCTCCTCTCCCTGTTGACTGGCCGGCCCTGGAGGCTGCCGCCGTGGAGGCCATGAAAAAGGCCTATGTCCCGTATTCGAAGTTCCCGGTGGGGGCCGCGGCCTTCACGGCGGACGGCACGGCTGGTGAGTGGCTGCAATGTGGAGAACGCCAGCTACGGGCTGACCCTTTGTGCCGAATGCGCACTGGTGGGGAACCTGCACATGACCGGTGGCGGGCTGCTGCGTGCTTTCTACTGCGTGGATGCTGCCGGCAATGTGCTGATGCCCTGCGGACGCTGCCGTCAATTGCTGTACGAATTCCGTGCTCCGGACATGGAGCTGATGACCACCCAAGGAATCAAGACGATGGACCAGGTGCTGCCTGACGCATTTGGTCCCCAAAACCTGGAGGACCAGCGGTGACACACGCACCTGAGGCGTTCGACGCCGTCGACATCATCCGTATCAAGCGGGACCGGGGCGTCCTCAGCCCTGAGCAGATCGACTGGACCATCGACGCCTACACCCGCGGTGCCATCGCGGATGAACAGATGGCCGCGCTGAACATGGCCATCCTGCTCAACGGCATGGACCGGGCGGAGATTTCCCGCTGGACTGCCGCCATGATCGCCTCGGGGGAACGGATGGACTTCACCGGCCTCCGGCGGCCCGACGGCGGCACGAAGGCTACCAGCGACAAACATTCCACCGGGGGAGTGGGGGACAAGATCACCCTTCCGCTGGCCCCGCTTGTGGCGGTGTTCGGCGTGGCCGTGCCGCAGCTGTCCGGCCGCGGACTCGGCCACACCGGCGGCACCCTGGACAAGCTGGAATCGATCCCGGGCTGGCGCGCGGACCTGAGCAACGACGAGATGATGGCACAGCTCCAGGACGTCGGGGCCGTGATCTGCGCTGCCGGCGCGGGGCTGGCGCCGGCGGACAAGAAGCTCTACGCCCTGCGCGACGTCACCGGCACGGTGGAGGCCATCCCGCTCATCGCCTCCTCCATCATGAGCAAGAAGATTGCCGAAGGCACAGGCTCACTGGTCCTCGACGTCAAAGTGGGCAGCGGAGCGTTCATGAAGGACGAGGCCCGGGCGCGCGAACTGGCGGAAACCATGGTGGCGCTGGGCAAGGACGCGGGAGTCAATACCGTGGCACTGCTGACCAACATGAGCACGCCGCTTGGCCTGACGGCTGGCAACGCGATCGAGGTCGAGGAATCCGTGGAAGTCCTGGCCGGCGGCGGCCCGGAAGACGTCGTGGAGCTGACGGTCCGCCTGGCCGAAGAGATGCTGGCGTGCGCCGGCGTCCACGACGCCGATCCCCGCGCCGCGTTGAGGGACGGCCGGGCCATGGATGTGTGGAACCGGATGATCGAGGCGCAGGGCGGCGATCCGCGGGCAAAGCTGCCCGTGGCCAAGGAATCCGAAGTCATCTTCGCGCCGGCCGATGGCGTCCTCGTGGAACTTGATGCCCTGGCCGTCGGCGTCGCCGCGTGGCGCCTTGGGGCAGGCCGGGCCCGCAAGGAAGACGCCGTGCAGGCAGGTGCGGGCGTCCGCATGCACGCGAAGCCCGGTGCTGTGGTCCGGGCCGGTGAACCGCTGATGACGTTGCTCACCGACACCCCGGAGAAGTTCGCGCGCGCCAAGGAATCCTTGGAACACGCGGTGACAATTGCTCCGGAAGGGGCCCGCCCGGCACAGCAGCTGATCATCGACCGAATAGCATAGGGAGAATGCAGGCCATCAATGAATTCATCCTCGCTGCCGCCGGACAGCCGTGGGTGCTCCTCCTTGTGCTGGCCTGCTGCCTGATCGACGGGTTTTTCCCGCCGATCCCCAGCGAATCCGTGGTGGTGGGCCTGGCCGCAGTGGCCGCCACCGCGGACGTCCCCAACCCATGGCTGCTGATGGCAGTGGCGGGTCTGGGTGCGTTCTCCGGCGACAACATCGCGTACCTCATCGGACGCCGGGTGGGGACCACACGCTGGCACTGGCAGCGGGGCCCGCGGATGCAGAGCGCGTTCCGTTGGGCCGGGCACGAACTGAGGAAGCGGCCGGCGTCGCTGATTCTTGTGGCGCGCTTCATCCCCATCGGCCGGGTTGCAGTGAATCTCACGGCCGGTGTGACCCACTACCCGCACCTCCGCTTCGTTGGCCTGACGGTCCTCTCCGCCACCCTCTGGGCCTCGTATTCGGTGGGGATCGGACTGTTTTTTGGCCAGTGGTTTGAGAACAACCATTTCCTCGGCGCGGTCATTGCCATCATCTGTGCGGTGGGCCTGGGAATCGTTGTGGACCTGGTCATTAACCGCATCCGCGGTAAGGTTCCGGTGGTGGAACGACTGAAGGATCCTGACGCCCAGAGCTGAGGCTCCGAGGGCGTAGCGGGCCATGTCCCGGGCATGCGACACTGAAGGGCGATTAACGTCACTTTCGGCAGCAGGATTTTCGTCTAGGAGCAACACCCGCGTGGAGTTTATTAATGAGGCCGTGCTCCATGCAGCGGGCCAATGGTGGATCTACCCCGTCCTGCTTGTGTTTTTCTTCATCGACGGCTTCGCCATGGTGGTGCCCAGCGAAACCCTTATCGTGGCGCTGGCGGCGTTCTCCCGGCACAGCGGCGAACCCAACCTCTGGATCCTGGGCGCGACGGCACTGGTCGGCGCCATCGCCGGTGACAACATGGCTTTTATGCTGGGCCGGAAGATCGGCCTCGAGCGGTGGAAATGGATGCGCCGGCCCAAGATTCAAAAAGCCTTCGGCTGGGCCCGGTATGAGCTGGACAAACGGGGTGCCGTCCTGATCTTCACCGCCCGCTACATCCCGTGGGGCCGCGTGGCGGTCAACTACGTGGCCGGCAGCACAGGCTTCGGCCACCGCCGCTTCTTCCTGCTGGACGCCTTTGCCTGCCTGACCTGGGTGGGGTACTCCATCGGTATCGGCCTGCTGGCCAGCTCCTTCCCGTGGCTCCACCACAATCCGCTGCTGAGCGCGGGCATCGCCGTGGTGTTCGCCATTGTGCTGGGCATCCTGATCGACCACCTCCTGCGGATGTGGCACAAGCATCTGGCCCGCAAGGACGCAGAAACCGTGGATGAATGGCTCGACGGCGGCCCGGAAGGTTCCCTGCCCGTCCGTACCGCAGTTTCCCCGCTGCTCACGCCCGCGCCCGCTGAGGAGCACGGAAAGTAGCGGCTGGCATAAGCCGCCGGCCGACCCTAAGGTTGGAACGTGACTGAGCCTATTGTTGACGCTGCCCCTGCCATCGATTTCGACCTGAAGAGCCTGCCCAAGGTTTCGCTTCACGACCACCTGGACGGTGGTCTCCGCCCGTCCACCATCATCGAACTGGCCGAGGCCGTTGGCCACACGCTCCCTTCCACCGATCCTGTGGCACTGGGCCAATGGTTCCGCGAATCCGCCGACTCCGGCTCGCTGGTCCGCTACCTGGAGACCTTCGATCACACCGTAGCCGTGATGCAGACCAAGGAAGGCCTGTTCCGCGTCGCCAAGGAATTCGTTGAGGACCTGGCGGACGACGGCGTGGTGTACGGCGAAGTGCGCTGGGCACCGGAGCAGCACCTCCAGAAGGGCCTCTCCCTTGACGAAGCCGTCGAGGCAGTGCAGGAAGGCCTCGAAGCCGGCGTCGACGCAGTGGCTGAAGGCGGCCGCGAAATCCAGGTGGGCCAGCTGATCACCGCCATGCGCCACGCAGACCGCGGCCAGGAGATCGCGGAACTGGCCGTCCGCCACCGCAACAAGGGCGCGGTGGGCTTCGACATCGCCGGCGCGGAAGACGGCTTCCTGCCCGTCCCGGTTCAAGGACGCCTTCACCTACCTGGCCCAGCACAACTTCCCTGCCACCGTCCATGCAGGCGAGGCCGCCGGGCTCGAAAGCATCCAGTCCGCCCTGGTTGACGGCCGCGCGCTGCGCCTGGGCCACGGAGTCCGCATCGCCGAAGACATCCTGGTGGAGTTCGACGACGATGAAGACGATGCCGCAGGTTCCGACGGCGGGGAGGACAGCATTGGCCTGGTCACCCTGGGCGACCTCTCCAGCTGGATCCGCGACCGCGGTATCGCCCTGGAGATCTGCCCCTCCTCCAACCTCCAGACCGGGGCCATCGCAGGGTTCGGCGAGGGCATCGAGAGCCACCCGCTGGACATGCTCTACCAGCTCGGCTTCAACGTCACCATCAACACGGACAACCGGCTGATGAGCGGCGTCACCCTGACTGACGAATTCGAGCTCCTCGTCGAAACGTTCGACTACGACCTCGATGACCTGCTCGAGCTCACGCTTAACGCCGCCGAAGCCTCGTTCCTGCCCCTGGAAGAGAAGGAAGCGCTGGTGGAGTACATCAACGACACCTACGCCAACCTTGGCTGACCAGCCACCCCGTCTGAGCACGGCTCCCGGTGACGCAGCTGGTCGGATCATCGCGCAGCTGCGGGAGCACTGTCCCTGGATGGGCGCGCTCACCCACGCCTCGCTGGTGGAGTACCTCCTCGAGGAAGCCTTCGAGGTGGCCGAAACCATCGAATCCGGCGTGCCGGGAGATAAAGACGATGATGCTGAACTCCAAGGCGAGCTGGGCGACGTGCTGCTCCAGGTGGTGCTGCACGCCCGGCTCGCTGAGGAGCGTGGCTCCTTTGCGTTCGACGACGTCGCGCGCGGGCTGAGTGCCAAGATGGTCCGCCGCAATCCGCACGTGTTCCGGCCTGACGGCACGCTTCAGGAGACCTTCCCGGCCACGGTTGACGAGATCGTCCGGAAATGGGATGCCGTCAAGAGCTCGGAAAGGCCGGAACGCCGGGCCCCCTTTGAGGGGATCCCGGATGCCCTGCCCGCCCTGGCCAAGGCGCAGAAGTTCCTTGACCGGGCCGAACGGGCAGGGTGGGCAGTTCCGGCAGGTGAGCCGGCAGAAACTTCCGCGTTGACATCCGAGGAAGACCTCGGTGAGCTGCTGTTCGCCGTGGTCGGCTCTGCGCGTGCCCAGGGGTTCGACGCCGAACGGGCCCTGCGGGGCGCCATCCGGCGGCGGTTCGATGCACCATCATGACGTCCGGGTGACGGATAGGGTTCCGTAACGTCCGCCACTCTCGACTACGCTTGTCCCTGACGATGACGTCCCAGAGTTTCCGCTATTTTTCAGTGTTAGATCCACCAAAAATCGCCCACAAGGAGTACATCCATGGCGCTTATCGATGCCATCCACGCCCGCGAGATCCTCGATTCCCGCGGCAACCCGACCGTAGAAGTTGAAGTACTGCTCTCCGACGGCCAGATCGGCCGCGCAGCAGTTCCCTCCGGTGCCTCCACCGGCGAGCACGAAGCTGTTGAGCTGCGTGACGGGGACAAGGGCCGTTACCTCGGCAAGGGTGTCCAGAAGGCAGTTGACGCTGTCATCGACCAGATCGCTCCGGCCCTGATCGGCTTCGACGCCACAGACCAGCGCAGCATCGACCAGGCCATGCTTGACCTGGACGGGACTCCCAACAAGGCCAAGCTCGGCGCCAACGCCATCCTGGGTGTTTCCCTGGCCGTGGCCAACGCTGCCGCCGCCTCCGCGGACCTGCCGCTGTACAAGTACCTCGGCGGCCCCAACGCGCACGTCCTCCCCGTCCCGCTGATGAACATCCTCAACGGCGGCTCCCACGCGGACTCCGACGTCGACATCCAGGAATTCATGATCGTCCCGATCGGCGCGGAGACCTTCTCCGAAGGCCTGCGCTGGGGCGTCGAGGTTTACCACAACCTCAAGTCCGTCCTGCAGGCCAAGGGCCTCTCCACCGGCCTGGGCGACGAGGGTGGCTTCGCGCCGAACCTGCCGTCCAACCGCGCCGCCCTGGACCTGATCCAGGAAGCCATCAAGAACGCCGGCTACACCCCGGGCAAGGACATCGCCCTGGCCCTGGACGTCGCCTCCTCCGAGTTCTTCAAGGACGGCGCCTACCAGTTCGAAGGCAAGGCACTGTCCGCCACCGAGATGAGCGCCTACTACGCCGAGCTCGTGGCCGACTACCCGCTGGTGTCCATCGAGGATCCGCTGGACGAAAACGACTGGGAAGGCTGGAAGACCCTCACCGACACCATCGGCGACAAGGTCCAGCTGGTGGGCGATGACCTCTTCGTCACCAACCCGGCCATCCTGCAGCGCGGCATCGACACCCAGACCGCCAACTCGCTGCTGGTGAAGGTCAACCAGATCGGTTCGCTGACTGAGACGCTGGACGCGGTTTCCCTGGCCCAGCGTGCCGGCTACACCACCATCACCTCGCACCGCTCCGGCGAAACCGAGGACACCACCATTGCTGACATCTCCGTTGCCACCAACGCGGGACAGATCAAGACTGGTGCCCCGGCCCGCTCCGAGCGCGTTGCCAAGTACAACCAGCTGCTGCGCATCGAAGAGGAACTCGACGACGCCGCACGCTACGCCGGCCGCAGCGCGTTCCCGCGTTTCAAGGGCTAGTAGCCGCGTAAACCACTGACCGGTGGCTATGGTTGAAAGACCATAGCCACCGGTTTTTGTTTCGGTCCGCTGCAGGACCGGCAAGCATTTGTTTCAGCGCAGAGTTGTGGCCCGAGGCAGGCCGCACGTTTCAGGAGTGTCATGGCTACCCGCCGTCCCAAAGTTCCCAAGGCCGCTTCCACGCGCCAGGCCACAACGGACCGCGCCCGGGAAGCAGCCGGCACCGCGGATGTCATTCGCGCCGATTTCAGCGGTGCTAAAGACGGCAGCGCACAAAACAAAGCCACCCCGTCGAACGGCGCTCCGGCCAGGGGTGCCCCTGCGATGGGCGCCGGGGCCACGAAGGGCACCCCGGCGAAAGACCTGCCTGCCGCAAAAATGCGGGGCAGCCAGGCGTCGGGCGGACCCTTTCGGGGCGACGACGCGCAGGACGACGCCCAGCCCGTACCTGCCAAAGCCTTTTCCGGGCGCATGCTGGCTCTTGCCGTGGTGATGATTGCCATCACCATCATGCTCGCGCCAACCGTCAAGATTTTCTTCGACAAACGTGCCGAGCTCGCCGCCCTGAGCGACGATATTTCCGCCCGGCAGGCGGAGGGGGACAAGCTGCGTCAGCAGATCTCGCGCTGGCAGGATCCCAACTATGTGAAGCAGCAGGCCCGCGACCGCATTAACATGGTTATGCCGGGCGAAACCGGCTACTGGGTCTTCGGCAGCGATTTGCCGGCCGGAACGAGCAGTAGCCAGAACGCCGCAGCAGCGCAAGACCCCGCCGATCTGCCGTGGGTGGATTCCCTGTGGGAGTCCGTCAGGCGCGCGGCCACAGACTGAACCACCAGAGGAAGGATGGCCGCGCCAGTGGAAGCACACACGGCAACTGAGCCGGAGAAATCCCGCCAGCCATCAGCACATGATCTTGAAGTACTCAGCAGGCAACTCGGACGGCCGGTGCGCGACGTCGTCGAAATCCCGGCGCGTTGCGTGTGCGGCAACCCGCTGGTGGCTGCCACGGCGCCGCGCCTGGGCAACGGCACACCGTTCCCCACCACGTTCTATCTGACGCACCCTGTCATCACCTCCGCCGTCTCGCGGCTGGAGGCTGCCGGGCTGATGAACGAGATGAATGAGCGCCTCACCACGGATGAACCGCTGGCGGCGGCCTACCGGGCCGCCCACGAGGACTACCTCGCTGCCCGGGCCGGGATCGGCGAGCGGGCGGGCATCGGCGCCGTCCCCGAAATTGACGGCATCTCCGCCGGCGGAATGCCCACCCGCGTCAAGTGCCTGCACGTTCTCGTGGGGCACTCCCTGGCCGCCGGGCCAGGCGTGAATCCGCTGGGCGATGAGGCAATCGCCGGCATCAGCGAATGGTGGACCGCGGACCGCTGCTATTGCACGGGCGCCTGGGACACCGACGGGGAGGCCCCGTCGCGGGACCTGAGCCGGCACGGACCGCAGGGCCTGCCGGAGATCGTGGGCCGTCCCGCCCCGGTCCGCAAGACCGCCGGAGCGCCGGAGGCAGGTCCATGACCCGCGTCGCGGCCATTGACTGCGGCACGAACTCCATCCGCCTGCTGATCGCAGACGTGGACCGCAGTAACGGCACTGCCAAACTCACGGACGTCGTTCGGGAAATGCGCGTGGTCCGTCTGGGCCAGGGCGTCGATGCCACCGGCGAACTCGCCCCCGAGGCACTGGAGCGCACGTTCGCAGCCACAGCGGATTACGCGGCGCTGATCCGCGAACACGGGGCCGAATCGGTCCGTTTCGTGGCCACGTCGGCCAGCCGGGATGCCCGCAACCGCCATGTCTTCGTGGACGGAATCCGGGACCTGCTCGGCGTCGAGCCAGAAGTCATCTCGGGCGACGAAGAGGCCGCCCTGTCCTTCGCCGGGGCCAGCAGCGTCCTGCCCATCCGCGCACGGGGACCAGATCCTGGTGGTTGACCTCGGCGGCGGAAGCACCGAATTCGTCCTCGGCACCGCCAACGGCGTTACGGCCGCCAAGTCCGTGGACATCGGCTGCGTCCGCCTGACCGAACGGCACCTTCGGGACGACCCGCCCACGGCGGAACAGATCGCCGCCGCGGAAGCCGACGTCGACGCCGCCATCACGCGGGCGGGACTGGACGTTCCCTTGGAACGCGCCACCGCCGTCGTCGGCGTTGCCGGCTCGATCACCACCATCACCGCCCATGCGCTTCGCCTGCCGGAATACTCCCCGGGGGCGATCCACGGAGCGGAACTGCCCGTTGCCACCATCACCGCAGCCGCCGCCGACCTCCTGGCGATGACCAGGGCCGGACGTGCTGAACTGCCCTACATGCACCCTGGCCGGGTGGACGTCATGGGCGCCGGCGGTTTGGTGTGGCGCCGGATCCTGGAGCGGCTGCAGGAACTCAGTGCAGGCCGGATCGTCACAGCCACCGCCAGCGAACACGATATTCTTGATGGAATTGCCCTGAGCCTCAACTGACGCCAGGCATCAGCGCACCAAGCAGGGGAAACCAGATGACCAGAGCAACAGCCCGGTTCCGCCGGACCGCCTCAGCGCTCCTGGCGATGACCCTGGCGGGCGTCAGCCTGGCCGCAGGACTCGCGGTGGCACCCGCCGCACAGGCCGACTCCGTGCGGGACAAGCAGCACTGGCTCGCCGGGTCCGGAATCACCAAGGCCTGGGAGGTCTCCAAGGGTGCCGGCGTGAAGGTCGCGGTGATCGACAGTGGCGTGGATGCCGGACACCCCGACCTCAAAGGTGTGGTCACCGGAGGCTACGACGCTTCGGGCGCCGGAAAACCCAACGGACAGAAGACCCTCGGCATCAAACCCGAACACGGGACACTGGTAGCCACAATGCTGGCCGGACGCGGCCACCAGCCCGCAAAGTCGTCAGCATCGCCGAGCCCCTCGCCATCCACTGTCGGACCGGACGGCATGGTGGGCGTGGCTCCTGAGGCGGAAATCCTGTCGGTCTCCACGTGGCTGGGTTCGGAGAACCCCGCAGGCAAGAACGATCAGGACCAGATCCCCGAGGCCGTCCGCTGGGCCGTGGACAACGGCGCCCGGGTCATCAATATTTCGCTGGGCAGCACCACTCCGCAGTGGCCCCAAAGCTGGGATGCAGCCTTCCTCTATGCCGAGCAAAAAGACGTGGTGATCGTTGCCGCGGCCGGCAACAGGATCGGCGGCAACCTGCAGGTGGGGGCCCCCGCCACCATCCCGGGCGTCCTGACGGTGGCAGGGCTGGACCGCAAGGGGGTGGCGAGCGTCGACTCGTCCTCCCAGGGGATCAGCATCGGCGTGGCGGCGCCGGCCGAGAAGCTCCTCGGCGGACTGCCCGGCGGAGGCTATGCCGAGTGGGCAGGTACCTCGGGCGCAGCTCCCATCGTGGCCGGCGTCGCGGCCCTTATCCGGTCCAAATGGCCGGAGATGAGCGCCAAGCAGGTCATCAACCGGATCGTCAGCACGGCCAAGGACGCCGGCCCATCCGGAAAAGACCCGCTGTACGGCTTTGGTGTGCTGAATGCCGAGGCGGCCCTGAAGGACTTCCGTCACCGAAGCGGCAGTCAACCCCCTGGGCTCCATCTCGGACTGGATCCGCGTTCACCGCCGCGGCAACCTGGCCACTCCTGCGCCGCTGCCCACCTCGGACGTGGCCAGCGCCGTTCCCACCCTGCCGGATCCCACGGTGCCTGCCGCGAAGGCTCCGTCGCAGCGGGACAGCGCCATTGGCGGCGCCGTGGTCATAGGGTCGGCCGTCCTGTTTCTGGTGATTATCGCCGCGGCCGCCATCCAGCTGCGAAGGGCCGCCCGGGACCCCGGCCTGGCGCGCGAAGACCCGGATACGGGCGTCTTCGATTCCGTGGATTCCGGCGGCAAACGCAGTTAGTGAAGATTTTCACAAAGTGCTGTACTCTTAAATCATGGCAACCACCCCAGAGCTCCAGGACCGTCCCAGGGTACTCGTCGTCGGCGGCGGGTACGTCGGCCTGTACGTAGCACTCAAACTGCAGAAGAAGATCGCGAATGCCGGTGGCATCGTCACCCTCGTGGATCCACTGCCCTACATGACCTACCAGCCCTTCCTGCCCGAAGTTGCAGGCGGCAATATCGAGGCCCGCCACGCGGTGGTCTCCCACCGCCAGCACCTGAAGCAGACCGAACTCATCCAGGGCAGCGTCACCTCGATCGACCACGCCAACCGCACTGCCGTTGTGGCACCCGCGGACGGCGGAGCACACTTCGAGGTTCCCTACTTTGACATCGTGGTTGCCGCAGGCGCCATCACCCGCACCTTCCCCATCAAGGGACTTGCGGACAAGGGCATCGGCCTGAAGACCATCGAAGAGGCCGTGGCCCTGCGCAACAAGGTGCTGGAGCGGATCGAAGCCGCCTCCACCATCACGGATCCCGCAGCCCGCGCCAAGGCCCTGACCTTCGTCGTGGTCGGTGGCGGCTTTGCCGGCATCGAGTGCATCACCGAAATGGAAGACCTGGCCCGCGCCGCGGTCCGGAACAACCCGCGCATCAGCCAGGAGGAAGTCCGCTTCGTCCTGGTTGAGGCCATGGGCCGGATCATGCCCGAGGTCACCGGGCCCCAGGCTGAATGGGTTGTGGAGCACCTCCGCAGCCGCGGCATCGAGGTCCTGCTGAACACCTCGCTGGACAGCGCCGAGGGCACCCTCAAGCTCATCAACCTCCCGGACAAGACCCTTGCCCAGGAATTCGAAGCCGACACGCTCGTCTGGACTGCCGGTGTGCAGGCCAACCCGATGATCCGTTCGTCCGACTTCCCGCTGGAGCCGCGCGGCCGCGTCCGCGTCCTTCCGGACCTCCGCATCGCCGGTGATGAAGGCATCATCGACAACGCCTGGGCCGCCGGCGACATCGCCGCCGTGCCGGACCTCACGGGCAGCGGCCTGCCGGACGGGACCTGCGTCCCCAACGCCCAGCACGCACTCCGCCAGGCCAAGCGCCTCGCCAAGAACCTGTGGGCCTCCCGCTGGGAGAAGCCGCTGAAGGACTACAAGCACAAGAACCTTGGTGCTGTGGCCGGCTTCGGCGAGTGGAAGGGTGTTGCCAACATCAACCTGATCGGCCGCATCGGCCTCAAGGGCCCGCTCGCGTGGCTGGCACACCGCGGCTACCACGGCATGGCCATGCCCACGGTGGAGCGGAAGATCCGCGTCATCATGGGTTGGGTCCTGGCGTTCTTTATGGGCCGCGACACCACCCAGCTCATCGACCTCGACAACCCGCGCGGTGCTTTCGTCGCTGCCGCGACACCGGCGCCCAAGCCGGCCGCGGCCCCTGCTGCTCCGGCGGCACCCGAGGCAGCAGCTGCCAAGCCCGGCTCCGCGGCTGCCACCAGCGTGGACCCCAAGCAGTCAGTCACCGCAGACGCCAAGTAACACCAGCCTTTCGGGGCACCTGCAGTAACGCCCGACGGCGGCTGTCCCCTTCCGGGGATGGCCGCCGTTTGCGTCTCCCGGCGGTTTTGCCTTCTAGACTGGGCACCATGACTGGCGAAATGAACCTCCAGGCCCTGCTCGCAACCCTGCATCCGGTGCTCAGGGACGGTGAGTATGTCTACGTCCTGTGGCCGCACGGCAGGCCGCTTGAACCCGGCATCGAGGCCGCTGTCCGCGAGGCCGAGGGCCTCACGGTGGTGCTGCCACGGGAAAGGGCGGACACCCTGGGCCTGCCCTACGACTTTGTGGCGGCCTGGATAACCGTTGAAGTGCATTCTGCGCTGGAGGCCGTGGGCCTGACGGCCGCCGTCGGTAAGGTCCTCACTGATGCCAGGATCAGCTGCAACGTGCTGGCGGGCTTCCACCACGACCACCTGCTGGTGCCTGTTGCCGAGGCGCCGCGTGCCCTGGAAGTCCTCCACGAGCTGTCGGCTGCCAGCCGGGACCAGCCGAGGCCCGAGCTGGTCCTTCGGAACGAAACGGCCGCGGACAGGGACAAGATCCTCGCGCTGACGGCAGAAGCATTCGCCATCTCTCCTGTCACCGGCCTGCCCGTGGAAGGGGAGCCCATCGAGGTTGAGGTGCTCCGCCAGCTCTTCGATTGCGAGGAATACCTGCCCGAATTCAGCGTGGTGGCAGAGCTGGCCGACGAAATAGTGGGCCATGTGATCAGCACCCGGGGCTGGGTGGGAGACTATGGGCTGCTGGGGCTGGGACCGATCGGTGTCACGCCCCGGCTGCAGCGGCACGGGATCGGCACTGCCCTGATGAACGACACGATCGCCAGGGCCAATGCGGCGGGGGAGGGCGGCATTGCGCTGTTGGGCAGCCCGGAATATTACCCGCGGTTCGGTTTTGTCCCGGCGGCGTCTTTCGGGGTCCTGCCGCCCGAGGAAGGCTGGGGCGATCACTTCCAGCTGCTCCCGCTGGCACTCTGGCCGGGCGGGGTTCACGGCACTTTCCGGTATGCCGCACCACTGGCAGGCGGATGACGGGATACCATTGACCGGGCGCCCCAGTAGCCCAATTGGCAGAGGCAGCGGACTTAAAATCCGCGTGTTGTGGGTTCGAGTCCCACCTGGGGTACAAATTTTCTGCCGCGGAGTTCCTGCTGCGGCCTTCCATGCATCCCGCACCACCCCGAAACGGAGCGTCGCCTCCGTTGATTCCGCATATGCAACGACTGTTATAAGGATGTGACCTCAGTCACTTATATCCTCCGCAGATTTGCATTAGCTTGAAGTTAAATCAGGAACACCTGATCATCCGCGTCAAAGGCCGTTCGCACCTTTCGATCCAGGAGATTGTCAATGATTTCACTCCCCCCGGCGGCACCCCGCGTTGCCAAGCTAACCGCTCTCAGCGTAGGCGTCGCCCTGCTGGCCACTGCCTGTGGTGGTACCTCCACCCCGACGGCGACCACAACGACCAAGCCGGCAGGCCTCTCCTGCCCGGCTCCTTCGGAAGGACTGAAGGCGCCGGTGATCCCAGCGTCGGGCACCGTGCCGCCATCGTCAACCACCACTGACACGCCGCTCAAGCTCGGTACGCTGTTGCCGACCACTGGCGCACTGTCCTACCTCGGCCCGCCCGAGATTGCCGGCGTCAGCCTCGCTGCCAAGCAGATCAACGAAGCGGGCGGCGTGCTGGGCAAGCCCATCCAGGTCATCAACCGCGACTCCGGTGACACCACGACCGATGTTGCCACGCAGTCCGTCAACAACCTCCTGGGCTCGGGCGTCAGTGCCATCATCGGCGCTGCCTCGTCAGGTGTTTCCAAGACTGTCATCAACCAGATCACCGGTGCCGGCGTGGTCCAGTTCTCGCCTGCCAACACCTCGGTGGACTTCACCGAATGGGATGACAAGGGCCTCTACTGGCGGACGGCACCATCCGACGTCCTGCAGGGTTCAGTGCTGGGCAACTATGCAGCCTCCTGTGGCGCCCAGACCATGGGCATGCTGGTGCTGAACGACTCCTACGGCACCGGGCTGGGCAACAAGCTCAAGGAATCCTTTGAGAAGGCCGGCGGCAAGGTTGTGGCCGAAGAGCTGTTCAATGAAGGCGACTCCCAGTTCAGCACCCAGGTGGACAAGGTCATCGCCGCCAAGCCGGATGCCATCGCCGTTATCTCCTTTGTCCAAGGCAAGAGCATCATCCCGCTCCTGACCGGCAAGGGCATCAAGGCAGAGCAGATCTTCCTGGTGGACGGCAACACCGTTGACTACAGCAAGGACTTCGATCCCGGAACGCTCACCAAGGCCCACGGCACCATTCCGGGCACAACGGCCGGTGAAGACTTCAAAAAGGAGCTGCTGAAAGTTGACCCGGCCCTGAAGGACTTCATCTACGCCGGTGAGAGCTGGGACGCTGCCAACCTCATCGCGCTTGCGGCAGAAGCTGCCAAGAGCACCAAGGGTGTGGACATTGCCAAGCAGCTTCAGGCCGTCTCCAAGGACGGCGAGAAGTGCTTCAGCTTCGCCAGCTGCGTGACGCTGCTGCGCGAGGGCAAGGACATTGATTACGATGGCCAGTCCGGTCCGGTGTCATTTGCAGACAGCGGAGATCCCTCGGAGGCAACCATCGGCGTCTACGAGTACAAGGAAGACAACACCATCGCCCTCGTGAAGGAAGAGTTCGGCAAGCTCTAGAACCACTCCTGCCGAGAACGAAGAACCCCGCCCGGATGATCACCGGGCGGGGTTCTTTTGTGTGTGCCTTGGCTTGCTGGCCGTGGCCAGGTTCGAGCCCTGGCTAACCGACTTCGTCGGCGAGCGTACCGAGGTACAGCTGGATGACTTTCGGGTCCTTCATGAGTTCGCGGCCTGTGCCTGTGTAGGCGTCCTTGCCCTGGTCCAGGACGTACCCACGGTCGCAGATCTGCAGGCAGCGGCGGGCGTTCTGTTCCACCATGATGACGGACACGCCTGCCCGGTTGATCTCATGGACACGGAGGAACGTTTCGTCCTGCTTGACGGGGGACAACCCCGCGGACGGCTCGTCCAGGAGGAGCACCGCCGGGTCCATCATGAGGGCCCGGCCCATGGCCACCATCTGCCGTTCGCCGCCGGACAGCGATCCCGCCCGCTGGGCCCGGCGCTTGCCCAGTTCAGGGAAGAGACTGGTCACGAAGTCGAACCGCTCGGCGAAGGCTTTCGGCCGCTGATACATGCCCATCTGCAGGTTTTCCTCGATGCTCAGGGCCGCGAACACATTATTGTTCTGCGGCACAAAGCCAACGCCCTGGCTGACCAGTTTGTTGGCCTTGAGCCCGGTGATGTCCTTGCCACGGACAACCACCGTGCCTGAGTGAACTTTGACCAGCCCGAACATGGCCTTGAGGAGCGTGGACTTCCCGGCTCCGTTGGGGCCGATGATACCGATCAGTTCGCCCCTGCGGGCCTCGATGCTGCAGCCGTTGAGGATGTTGACGCCGGGGAGGTAGCCGGCCACCAGGTTCTTCACGGTGACCACGGCGTCGTCGGACTGTGCCGGATTCGCGGCGGGGGCTGCGCTGGTTGCGCTCATTTTCCGTCCTTCTCTTCCAGTCCGGAGACCACATTTTCCGGGGCAATAATGCCGGCATTCTCTGTGCCGACAATCGACTCGTCATCCGCTTCCAGCTCGGCTTCGAGTTCCTTGATTCCTTCGGCGTCACCGAGATCGACGTCGTGATGGGCGCCCAGATAGGCGTCGATCACGGCAGGATTCTTCATAACGTCGGCTGGCGGGCCTTCGGCGACGATCTTGCCTTCCGCCATCACCACCACCCAGTCGGCGATGTGCCGGACCATGTTCATGTCGTGTTCAACGAACAAGACCGTCATGCCTTCGGATTTGAGGTTCTTGATGTGGTCCAGCAGGGACTGGGTGAGGGCAGGATTCACGCCGGCCATGGGCTCATCCAGCATGACGAGCTTTGGCCGGACCATCAGGGAACGCGCCATTTCCAGCAGCTTCCGCTGGCCTCCGGACAGGGACGCAGCGTAGTCGTTCTTCTTGGCGTCGAGCTTGAATTTCTCCAGCAGGACGTCTGCCTGCGCCGTGATTTCCTTCTCCCGGCCGCCCCACATGCCCTTGAACAAAGCCTTGGACAGCCGCTCGCCTGGCTGGTCTGCGGCACCGAGCCGCATGTTCTCCATCACGGTGAGCTTGCCCATGACCTTGGTCAGCTGGAACGTCCGCACCATGCCCAGCCGGGCAAGCTTGTAGGACGAGACGCCGGCGATGTTGTGGCCTTCGAACTGCCATTTGCCTGAGTTGGGGTTATCAAAGCCCGTGAGCAGGTTGAACAGTGTAGTTTTGCCGGCCCCGTTTGGGCCGATGAGGGCGGTGATTTTGTGCCGCGGAATCTCGAGGTACTCCACGTCCACGGCGTTGATGCCGCCGAAGCTGCGGCTGATGTTCTCGGCCACCACGATCGGATCGCGCTTTTTGCAGCCAGGGCCTGTTTCGTCCGCCGCGATGGGACGTGCGTCGGTCATGAAGTCGACGCCCTCATGCTTTGGTACTGCGTTCTGCTCGCTCATGCGAATGCAAGCTCCTTCTTGTTGCCGAAGACGCCCTGCGGCCGGAAGATCATCAGCAGCATCAGGGCCACGCCCACCAGGATGAACCGGAGCTGGCCCGCCTGGGTGGTGGAGAGAAAGGTGATGATCCCGGACTCGATCAGGCCGCTGAGGATGCCCTGGGTCAGTGACAGCACCACCCAGAAGATCATGGCTCCGATGACTGGTCCCAGCACCGTGGCCATGCCGCCGAGCAGGAGGCAGGTCCACAGGAAGAATGTCAGTTCAGTGCCGTAGTTGGCTGGCTGGATGGCGCCGCGGGGCAATGTAAAGATCATCCCGGCCAGGGCGCCGAGGACGCCGCCGATGATCAGTGCCTGCATCTTGTAGGCGTAGACATTCTTGCCCAGTGACCGGACGGCGTTTTCGTCCTCCCGGATTCCCTTCAGGACGCGGCCCCAGGGGCTGCGCATCAGGAGCCAGATCAGGACTCCGGCAACGATCACCAGGGCCCACGCCACGATCCGGATGAAGAAGTCCCGGTTGTTCATGCCCATGGGATAGGCCCCGGGCGGGAACGGGTTCATGCTGTAGAACCCGCCTTCAAAGGCCGCCAGGCCGTTCGCCGAGCCGGTGACTGCCGTCCAGCCGTTGGTGGTGACCAGGTAGCGGACAATCTCTGCCGCCGCGATGGTGACGATGGCAAGGTAGTCGGCCCGCAGGCGGAGGGTTGGAATGCCCAGGATCAGCGCGAAGATGGCTGCGGCCACCACGGCGATGAGGAGGGCCAGGAAGAACGGTGCCTTGAAGGTCAGAGTGGAGATGGCGAAACCATAGGCGCCGACGGCCATGAATCCCGCCTGGCCGAAGTTCAGGAGGCCGGAATAGCCGAAGTGGACCGCGAGGCCCAGTGCCGCCAGCGCATAGGCGGCGGTGGTGGGGCTGATGAGTTCGCCGAAGGCGTTGGACAGAATAGCTGCAAAATCCATGATTGGTCCTTCCTATCCCACGCGCTCGCGGCGACCCAGGATGCCTTGCGGCCGGATCAGCAGGACGAGGATCATCACGCCCAGCGGGATGACGTATTTGAGGTCTGCCGGGGCACCGAAAACGGTGGTCAGTTCGGTGAAAATACCGACGACGACGGAGCCGATGAGGGCGCCAAAGACGGTCCCGAGGCCGCCCAGGGTGACGCCGGCGAAAATCAGGAGCAGGATCTGTGAGCCCATGTTGAAGGAAACACCGGGCCGGTAGTACGCCCAGAGAATGCCGCCCAGGGAGGCGAGCACGCCGCCTACAATCCAGACGATGCGGATGACCGCGTCCACGTCGATGCCGGACGCCGCAGCCAGCGCCGGGTTGTCGGCAACAGCCCGGGTGGCCTTGCCGAGGCGGGTCTTCATAGAACAAGTCCCACGGCCAGGATGACGACGGCACTGATGATGAGGGACCACAGGTTGTTCGGGGAAACGGAGATTGGCCCCAGCTGGATCTCGGCACTTTGCGCACCCGGAAGCTGTTCGGTGGCTCCGCCGAAGTAGAACAGGATCACATACCGGGCGGCGAGGGCCAGGCCGATGCTGACGATCATCATGGGGACCAGTCCGGTCCCGCGGCCCCGCAGCGGCTTCCAGAGCCCTGCATCCTGGACGTAGCCCACCAGCCCTCCGCCGAGCAGGGCGAGAATAAGCGTCAGCCAGAACGGCAGCCCCATGGCGTTGAAGGCGAAAACCAGGACGGCCCCGAGGGTGACCATTTCGCCGTGGGCAAAGTTGGTCAGGCCCGTGGTACCGAAGATCAGCGAGAGGCCGACTGCGGCCAGGGCGAGAAGCAGCCCGAAGCTCAGGCCTGCGACGAGTCGGTTGGTCAGGTCCTGGGCGAAATTGCCTTCCTGCTGCACAATGCCCGCGCCGAAGGTGAAGATGGTGGTCTGGTTGGAGGTCTGGCCGAACGCCAGCTGCCGCGGATTCTCCTGACCCTCGGCCAGTGCCACGCCTTCCGGAAGGGTGGATTCATCCAGTTCCACCTCATACGTGCCTGACTTCGGCACGCCGATGGTCCACGACCCGTTGGCGTTCGAGGTGGTGGAACCCTCGAAGCCTTCACCGGAAACACTGATTTTGACCTCAGCGAGTGGGGCCCCCGCGTTACGCAGGAACCCGCTGATGCTGAAAGGAGATGTGGTCGCCGACGGGGATGGTGCCGGAGACGGGGAAGTGGCCTGTGACGCCGGAGCGACGATGAGCAGGATCGCCAGGACTGAGCCAAGGATGGCTCCAATCGCTGTCAGCAATCCCAGCTGCCGTCGGTGCGGCGGGCCTTTGGGTGTACTTCTCAAATTGAAAAACCTCCACTTGGGGGGTGGCCAGGGTGCGCCCTTGCAACCGCTGCAAACGTCACGGGACGGATGGCACCGCTTTCTGCAGGTTTGGGACCTGATTGTGATATCCGTCACCGTGTGTGGCCTATGTTACAGCTCGTCAGCGCCAAATTTACGGTGTGGGGAGGCTGGTACGGTCGCGATCGCATAACAACTGCGACTCCGCCCTTGCTCTTCGCTAAAGTGTCCGCCAAGAAACTTCTGATGTTCAGCAGTACTCCTTATGGGTCGGATGGCCGCCGCCCGGATTGGCCGTGCCGGCCGAGGACTGCCCGGATGCATCACGGTTCCATTTCGGCGCCCTGGACGGGGGAACTTATTGGAGCGCATGGGCGTAGATATTGGTAGCGTGGTTTGTAATTCACGACTCAACCCTTTACTTGGAGGACACCAGCAATGGCACTTGGCGGAAACCCGATCTTCAACGGAAAGAATTTCCGTGGAGCAACGCAGGCGCCGCCTGTCCCGCAGGCGCCCTATGGACAGGCTCCCTACGGACGCGCGCCCGCAATGGACCTGGACGGCCAGGCCGGCTATGGCCAGCAGACCAGCGAGCAGCTTCAGTACATCTACGACCAGCCGTGCCGCGGGTCCCGCAGACACTGGCCGGATGACCTATGACGACGTCATTGTCAAAACCGCTGCCTGCATTGCCGTTGTGGTGGCGGGTGCTGCAGTCACTCTGTTCGTCAGCATGGGCCTCGCAAGCATCCTGATGATCGTCGGTGCAATCGGCGGATTTGTCCTGGCCCTGGTGAACACCTTCAAGAAGCAGCCCTCGCCGGCGCTGATCCTCGCCTATGCGGGCCTGGAAGGTCTCTTCCTCGGGGGACTGACCCGCATCCTGGACGCCCAGTTCCCGGGCGTAGGCCTGCAGGCCGTCATCGGTACGCTGTCGGTCTTTGCGGTGACACTGGTGCTGTTCAAGAGCGGCAAGGTACGGGCTACGCCCAAGGCCATGCGCTTCTTCATGATTGCGATCATCGGCTACGCAGTCTTCGCGCTGATCAACATGGTCATGATGATGACCGGTGCTGTGCAGGAGCCATTCGGACTGCGCACCAGCGTTGAGATCATGGGCATCCCGCTGGGTGTCTTCATTGGCCTGCTGGCCATCGGTCTGGCGGCTTTCTCCCTGATCATGGACTTCACCAGCATCGAAGAAGGCGTGAATGCCGGTGCCCCGCAGCGCTTCTCCTGGACGGCGGCCTTTGGCCTGACGGTCACCCTGGTGTGGCTCTACGTGGAGATCATCAGGCTGCTCGCCATCTTGCGCGGCGACGACTAGCACCCAGGGCGGCGCCGCCGTCGTACTTTTCACTACAGAACGAAGGGCTCCCGCCGGTGCAGCACGCACCGGTGGGAGCCCTCTTTGTTCCTTCCGTCAGGAGAGCGCATCGCCCCGGCGGCGGGGGTAACGGTGAATATCTCGGGAGCCGTGTAGCCGGCCTCAGAGAAAGCACGCTCGACGGCGGCGCGCACCTGCTGCTCCGCCTCCACCGGTGTGAGGGCGATGGCCGCCCCGCCGAAACCGCCGCCGGTCATCCGGGCGCCGATTGCGCCGCTGGCGCGCGAGGTGGCCACGGCGAGGTCCAGTTCCGGGCAGGAGATCTCGAAGTCGTCCCGCATGGAAACATGGCTGGCGTCCAGCAGTGCGCCGATGGCGCCGGGGCCATCGCTGGTGAGCAGCTCCACCGTCTGCAGGACCCTGTCATTCTCGGTCACCACGTGGCGGACGCGGCGGAAGGTGACCTCGTCCAGCAGGCCCCTGGCCCTCGTCCAGGTCTCCCCACCTGGACGTCCCGGAGTGCCTTGACGCCAAGCAGCTCGGCGCCCAGCTCACAGGAGGCGCGGCGGGACGCGTAACCGCCGTCGGCATGGGAGTGGGACACCTTCGTGTCGATGACCAGCATCACGAGCCCGGCCGACTCTGCGTCGAAGGGCACCAGTTAACGCTCTGGTCCCGGCAGTCCAGGAACACCGCGTGCCCTTTGGAGCCGCGGAGGGACGCGGACTGGTCCATGATGCCCGTAGGAGCGCCCACGAAGTCGTTTTCAGCCCGCTGGGTGGCGAGGACCATCTCCTCCGGCTCCAGTCCGGCCCCGGTCAGTTCGTTGAGGGCGGAGATGACCGCGCATTCGATGGCGTGCGAGGAGGACAGCCCGGCGCCCAGCGGCACGTCGGAATCGAGCAGCAGATCCAGGCCGGGGACGGCGATGCCGCGCTCCTGCAGCGCCCAGATGACGCCGAGCGGATACTTCGTCCAGCCCTTCGCGGCGGCCGGGCTCCAAGGCGTCGAGTCGGTGCGTGAACATGCCCTGGTCGCCGTAAGTGGACAGCAGCCTGACCGTGGAGTCCGCCCGGACTGCGACGGCAACCCGCGCGGTCTTGTCGATGGCGAACGGGAGCACAAAGCCCTCGTTGTAGTCGGTGTGCTCGCCGATCAGGTTAACGCGTCCCGGTGCCTGCCAGACGCCGGCGGGAAGCGTGCCGAACTCCCGCTCGAACCGCGCGGCGAGTTCCGCCACGGTGGGCGGGCCCGGTGGTCAGCGGGTCGGGTGCGGCGCTCACGCGTGTGCTCCTTCGGGCTGGGTGCCCAGGGTGGTGGGGACAGTGCGGCGGCGGGCGGACGCCGGAACGGTCACGGCCCGGAGCCTCTCAGCCACGCTTTCGGGGGTGGTGTCGTTGATGAAGGCGCCCATAGCGGCCTCGGAGCCGGCCAGGTACTTGAGCTTGTCAGCTGCCCGGCGGGGGGACGTCAGTTGGAGGTGCAGGTAACTGGCGGGGCGCAGCAGGTCGTCCAGCGGGGCCTGGTGCCACGCCGAAATGTAGGGAGTCGGCGAGGGGTAGAGCGCGTCCAGCCGCTTGAGCAGGTCCAGGTAGACGTGAGCCAGTTCGTCCTTTTCCTCGCCGCTGAGCGCGGCGAGATCAGGTACCTGACGGTGGGGGACAAGGTGGATCTCCAGCGGCCACCGGGCGGCGAACGGCACGTAGGCGCTGAAGTTCTCTCCCTCCATCACCATCCGGCTCCCGTCTTCGCGTTCCGCCCGCAGCAGTGAACCTGTCAGGGTCTGCCGGCCGTCGGACCCATCATAGAATTTTCGCGCCGCAACGCCGAGGATCCCGGCCCTTGGGGTGACATAGGGGTACGCGTAGATCTGGCCATGCGGGTGGTGCAGGGTGACGCCGATGTCGGCTCCGCGGTTTTCGAAGGGAACACCTGCCGGACGCCGGGGATTTGCTCAGGGCTTCGGTGCGGTGCGCCCACGCTTCCATCACGGTCCGGGCGCGGGCCTCGCTCAGTCCGCTGAATGATCCGGTGTGCTCGGGGGTGAAGGACACCACTTCGCAGCGCCCGTAAGCGGGGCCGGTGGTTCCCCAGGCCGGGGCCGCGGGGACGTGGCCAACGGCAGGGCCCAGTGAAGGGAAACGGTTTTCGAACACCACAACGTCGTAGTCGGGAGCGGGGATCTCGGAGGGATTGTGCGCGGTGGTGGGGCAGATGGGGCACTGGTCGGCGGGCGGCAGGTGCGTGCGCGTCTGCCGGTGGGCGGCAACCGCCACCCATTCGTCCGTGAGGGCATCGAAACGGATTTCTCCCGGCGCCCCGCGCTCAGGAAGCTCCCGGTGGTCAGTGGTCGCTGCCGCGGTGCGGGACGCGGCCAGCGGCCCGGCGTCGTCGAAATAGATGAGCTCCCGGCCATCGGCGAGCTGGGTGCTGGTGATACCTGTCATGGCTGGGTCCTTTGACGTGAGTAGTGTTAGCATCGATCATGCCATGTTTCGCTCAAAAAGGAATAGTTTCAAACAAAAAATAACAAATCGGGTCGCGATGGCAGGACACGTCCGGCCCCCTGTACGGTGGTGCTCATGACTTCGAGCACAACCCCGGACGCCAGCGTCCCGTCCGGATTCCAGACCTACGCCACCGGCCGGCAGTACGAACTCCGCAGGGGTGATGCGCTGGCAGTAGTGACTGAGCTCGCAGCCGGCCTGCGGCTCTACAGCCGCGCCGGCGTGCAGCTGACCGAGACCTACGGCGATGCCGAGATTTCCCCCGGCGCCGCCGGAATCACTCTGGCCCCCTGGGCAAACAGGGTGGAGGACGGGGTCTGGTACCTCGACGGGAAGAAGCAGCAGCTGGACATTACGGAGGTCTCGCGGAACAACGCCAGCCACGGGCTGCTCCGCAACTCCGCCTACAGCCTGGTTGACGAGTCGCAGTATTCGGTGACCCTTGAGGCGACGGTGTTCCCCCAGCACGGCTATCCCTTCCTGGTGCGGCACCGGGTGCAGTACCTCCTGGCTGAGGACCTGGGCCTGGAAGTCCGCCAGACGCTGATCAACGATTCCAACGCGCCGGCGCCGTTCGTCCTGGGGGCCCACCCTTACCTGCGGCTGGGTGATGCGGACTTGGACGACCTGACGCTGACTGTCTCCGCCGACACCCGGCTTGTGGCGGACGCGCGGCTGATCCCGCGCAGCTCGGAGCCCGTCAGCGGGGACAGCGACTTCCGCGCCGGCCAGCGTGTGGGGGACCTTGATGTCGACGTCGCCCTGACAGACCTTGCGTTCGACGGCGGCTCGGCCCGCCACACGCTCAGCGCACCCGACGGCCGCAGCGTCAGCCTGTGGCAGGACGAGTCCTGCGGTTACGTCCATGTCTTTGTGACCACGCAGTTGCCGGGCAGGCCCAAAGCGGTGGCCATTGAGCCCATGACCGGTCCGGCCAACGCCTTCAACTCGGGAGACGGACTGCGGTGGCTGCCGCCCGGCGAGTCCTTCACCATGACGTGGGGGATCGATGCTGTTCTGGGCGATGCCGGGTAGCCGTTTCGCATAAGGGCCGTGGCTGTGGAAGTATTAGGCTATGACGCCAGCCGAGGACGCCACCCCATCCGCTTCAACCCCAGGCCTGCAGGCACCGGACCCGGTCCGGCCTGCTGAAAAACCCGCGTCCGCCCCGGGTGCGGGCAGACCGGGAGCTTGACCAGGACATCCCTTACGGTGTCCGCATCGCGGCGTCGTGGGCCTGGCGGATCGGCCTGATCCTGCTGGTGGCCGGCGCCCTGGTCTGGCTGCTCAGCCGGATCAGCTTCCTGATCATTCCCGTGATGGTGGCCGCGCTCCTGGCCGGGCTGCTGAGCCCCGGTGGTGCGCTGGCTGCGGAGCAAGCGGCTGCCCAACGGCGCCGCGGTGGCCGTCACGGTGTTGGGCTTCATTGGCCTGATCGGCGGCGCCCTCGCCCTTGTCGGGCGCCAGCTGGCCTCAGGCTTCGGGGAACTCTGGTCCCAGGCGCTGGCCGGCGTGAAGCAGGTCCAGGACTGGCTGGCCGACGGGCCGCTGCACCTGACCGCGGACCAGATCGACCAGTACCTCAAGGAAGCCACCGCCGCCCTGCAGGACAACAGCAGCAGCATCCTCAGCGGGGCGCTGTCCTTCGGCAGCACCGCAGGCCACTTCGCCGCCGGCCTGGTACTGGCCCTCTTCATCCTGATCTTCTTCCTGCTCGAAGGCGACAGGATCTGGGCATTCCTGGTCCGCCTGCTGCCGCGGAAGGCCCGCGCCGCCACGTTCGGTGCCGGGCGCAAGGGCTGGGCTTCCATGGTCAGCTACGCCCGGATCCAGATGTTTGTGGCGTTTGTTGACGCGGTGGGCATCGGCGTCGGTGCGGCGATTATCGGTGTTCCGCTGGCGCTGCCCCTGAGCGTGCTGGTGTTCATCGGTTCCTTTATCCCGGTGGTGGGTGCCCTGGTGACCGGTGCCATCGCTGTTCTGCTGGCCCTGGTGGCCAACGGCCCGGTCAACGCCCTCATCATGCTGGCCATCGTGCTGCTGGTCCAGCAGCTGGAAAGCCACATCCTGCAGCCCCTGGTGATGGGCAAGGCCGTGTCCCTGCATCCGGTGGCGGTCATCCTCAGCGTGGCGGCGGGTTCGTACCTGGCCGGGTATCCCCGGGGCGCTGTTCTCGGTGCCCATCCTCGCCGTAGCAAACTCCGCGATTCGCTACATCGCCGCCAGAACGTGGGAACATGAACAAGTGCTGGTAACCCCCGGAGGGCCAGTGACGCTTGGCCCGGACACTGATGACACCATCAAGGACGTCCGGTTGCCGGGCGGCAGGTCCATCCGTGGCAAGGACGCCGCAGCCAGCACAGACGCATCCAATCCGGACGCCCAGGCCTGACCCGCAGGCCGGCCGCCGGAGCCGAATCCACCCAAGGAGAACAGTCCGTGAACACCCTCGAAACCCTTCCCGTCACGCTGGACGATGTCCTGGAGGCGCAGAAGCTGCTCGAGGGGATTATTACGCGGACACCGGTGGAATCGTCGCGGGCCCTTGGCAGCATGGTGGGCGGCGACGTCTATTTCAAGTGTGAAAACCTGCAGCGGGCCGGATCATTCAAAGTCCGCGGCGCCTACGTGCGGATGGCCAGGCTCTCCGCGGAAGAGAAAAAACGCGGCGTTGTGGCCGCGTCGGCCGGAAACCACGCCCAGGGCGTGGCCGTGGCCGCCAAAAGCCTGGGCATCAAAGCCCGCATCTACATGCCGCTGGGCGTAGCCCTCCCCAAACTGGCCGCCACCCGCAGCCACGGCGCAGAGGTGATCCTCCACGGGCACAACGTGGACGAGGCCCTCGCCGAGGCGCAGCGCTACGCCAACGAATCCGGCATGGTTTTTGTGCACCCCTTCGACAACGTGGATGTGGTGTCCGGCCAGGGCACCATAGGCCTGGAGATCCTTGAACAGGTCCCCAACGTGGACACCATCCTGATGGGCGTGGGCGGCGGCGGGCTGCTGGCCGGCGTCGCCGTCGCCATCAAGGCCCGGGCCAGGGAACTGGGACGTGAAATCCGCATCATCGGCGTCCAGGCCGAAAACGCGGCCGCCTATCCGCCGTCGCTTGCCGCCGACGCCCTGGTTCCGCTGAAGAAAGTCTCCACCATGGCTGACGGCATCGCCGTGGGCCGACCCGGCCAGCTGCCGTTCAGCATCATCCGTGAACTGGTGGATGACGTCGTCACCGTCAGCGAGGACTCCCTGGCGCGTGCGCTGATCTTCCTGCTGGAACGGGCAAAGATGGTGGTGGAGCCCGCAGGCGCCGTGGGGGTCGCGGCCCTGATGGACGGCAAGATCGAAAACCCCGGTACCACGGCCGTGATCCTGTCCGGCGGCAACATCGATCCGATGCTGATGCTCAAAGTCATCCAGCGGGGCCTGTCCGCCGCCGGCCGCTACATGACGGTCCGGATGATGCTCGATGACCGGCCGGGTTCGCTGGCGACCATCGCCCGGATCATCGCCGAGAATGATGCCAACGTCACCGGGCTGGACCACACGCGGGTGGGCGGGTCCATCAGCATGGGCGATGTCTCCATTACCGTGAACCTTGAAACCAAGGGCCACGAACATTGCGAACAGGTTCTCGGCGCGCTCCGCGCCGAGGGTTTTCAGCCGATTGTGGTGCATTAGGAGCAGCCATGCTGGATGCGATAGGGGACGGCCGGCCGGGGAGCAGGGAAACCACAGCTTCGCGCGCCAAAGGCGGACTGCTGGTGTCCGGCGGGTTTGTGGTCCTGCTCTTCGTGATCGAAGTGGTCAACATGCTGACCCTGCACGCCCTGAACAGGACATTCGGGCTACGGCCGAGGTCCGCGGACGGGCTCCTGGACATCTTCACGTTTCCGCTGCTTCACGCCAACCTGAACCATCTGCTGTCCAACGCCCTGCCACTGGTCATCTTCGGATTCCTGGTGTTCCTTTCCGGCCTGCGGGTCTTCCTGACGGCTTTGGCGTTCAGCTGGCTGGGCTCGGGGCTGACCGTCTGGCTGATCGGCGACGGCGGGATCACCGTGGGAGCGTCCGGGCTGGTTTTCGGGTTGTTCGCCTTCCTCCTGGTCCGTGGCTTCTTCAACCACAGCTGGCGGCAGATTCTCCTCGCCGTTGTGCTGTTTATGGTTTACGGCAGCATCCTGTTGGGAGTGCTGCCCATCATGGGTGGCCTCATCTCCTGGCAGGCCCACTTGGGCGGGGCGGTGGGCGGAGTGGCTGCTGCCCTGTTGTTGCGCCCCAAGTCACCAAAACGCCGGCCCCCTGACGGGGGCCGGCGTTGTGGTTAAGGGGTGAGCGCCGTGCTGTCAGCCTGCGTAAGGCTTGGCGGAGAGAATTTCCACCGTGATGTCCTTGCCGTTCGGCGCAGTGTAGCTGAGCGTCTCGCCCTCCTTGTGGCCGACGATTGCGGCGCCGAGGGGTGACTTCTCGCTGAAGACATCCAGATCCGTGTCACCGGCGATTTCGCGCGAACCCAGCAGGAACGTCTCTTTGTCCCCGGCGATCCTGGCAACGACGAGCATGCCGGCCTCGACGATCCCGTCATCGGCCGGGGCTTCCCCGACGTGGGCATCACGCAGAAGCGCCGTCAGCTGGCGGATCCGGGCTTCAATCTTGCCCTGCTCTTCTTTGGCCGCATGGTAGCCGCCATTTTCCTTGAGGTCGCCCTCCTGCCGGGCGGATTCAATCTTCTGGACGATCTCCGCGCGGCCAGCGACGGAAAGGTGGTCCAGCTCTGCCTTCAGGCGGTCAAAAGCTTCCTGGGTGAGCCAGGCTGCAGGCGCGCTGTTGGTGGTAGACACGGACTTCTCCTAATGGTCATACATGCAAAAGACCCCGCCACGCGGCCACTTGTGGAACTCAGTAACCAGCTCAGCGGGGTAAAGGGTATTGATTCATTGTAGTCAATACTGTGGAGATAACCCAACGGGGAAGCGGTGCAGATCACATGCCGTTACTTCGTGCTACCTGGAACCCAGCAGCTGTCCACCACTCCGGAAACGGCCAGCGACTCCGTCCGCACGCTCACGCGCTGCGTAACAGTCCGGCCGCCGTCGGCAGTGTTGTCCGCCTCTCCCGGCGGGATGTCCACGACTTTCCAACCCACCACGGCAAACTTTGAGTCCAGGGCTTTCAGCGCACATTTGACGGCGGAACCCGGGTCCCTGGTGACGGTGAAATCGATCTCGGCCTGGGTGGCGTCGACGGTGCTGTAGCCGATGTCCTTGAACGTCACAGCGGAGACGGCGTTGGATGTGGAGACCCAGGCCATAAAACCCACGCCGACAGCCAGTGCTGCCACGGCGATGCCGCGCTTGGCCGCTCGCGGAAGGGGCTGCTTTTTACTGCCATAACGATTGGCTAGGCTAGTGTCTGCAGGCGGGGACACGGCGGGTTGATCCTGGGTAGTCACCGGTCCAGTTTAGTTCGGATCGGGACGCTGCTTGTTCCTGGCCGGCGGCCAGCAGCCGCCCCGTCCCAGCAGCCAGCGTCCACGTAGCCAGCCCGTTCCAGCAGCCAGCACAGCAGCCCAAAAGAATCAGGAGCCGTCCCCCCATGACAGCGTCCACTCATACACCGGCTCCGCTCCGGCTGCTCGCCGTTCACGCGCACCCGGATGACGAGTCCAGCAAGGGCGCGGCCACCATGGCAATGTACGCGGCCGCCGGCGTCGATGTCATGGTGGCCACCTGCACCGACGGATCCCGCGGCGATATCCAGAACCCTGCGGTGGAAGGTGCAGCCCACCCCAAACGGGACATGGCCGGAGCGCGGCGGCTTGAAATGGAGCAGGCGGCGAAGATCCTTGGCATCACGCAGCGCTGGCTCGGCTTCACGGACTCAGGCCTGCCCGAAGGCGACCCGCTGCCGCCCTTGCCGGCCGGATCCTTCGCCGTCCAGCCGCTGCACCGCGCCGCAGCACCCCTGGTCCGGCTGGTCCGGAGCTTCAAGCCGCACGTGATCATCAGCTATGACGAAAACGGGGGATATCCGCACCCTGACCACATCATGGCCCACCGGGTTGCCGTGGAAGCCTTCGCGGCTGCCGGTGATCCGGAACGCTATCCGGGCGCCGGCCCGCCTGGGAACCCAGCAAGCTCTACTACGACCGCGCATTCAACCCGGCCCGGTTCCGGGCCCTGCATTTCGCCCTCGAGGAAGCCGGCCTCCGGTCCCCGTATGCCGAGCGGCTTGCCGCCTGGCTCGAAACAGACGCCGAAGGCCACACGCCGCCTCCGGGCGGACACCCCACCACCACGCAGATCGACTGCGGTGACTTTTTTGAGGTTCGCGACGACGCTCTCCGCGCGCACTGCACCCAGGTGGATCCGCTGGGGTTCTTCTTCGCGGTTTCTGCTGAGATGCAGCGCCGGGTGTGGCCGTGGGAAGACTACTCGCTGATTGAGTCCCGCGTTCCCGCATCTTTTCCGGAGAAGGACCTCTTCGCCGGGCTAAGATAGAAACGGCCGATTGTTCTATGCCGTGTAGAAATTATGCCGTGTAGAAATGCAGTGGGATGATCCGGGTCCGGCGGACCCGGATGCGGAAACCGTGCGTCGGCTGCCCACCAGTTTCCATAGAAGGTTAAACGTGCATCACTTGCTCCTCGTCCTGTCCGCTACGCCCTCGCCCGTGCCCACACCCGGCCTGCGTGAGGGTATTACCGAGGACCAGATCACGCCCGGCCTGTGGGGCTTCATCATGACTGCCTTTTTTGTCCTGGCCACCACGCTGCTCATCGTGGACATGGTTCGGCGTATCCGCCGCGTCCGGTACCGGGCGCAGGTTGAAGAGGAACGCCAGGCGGCCGCTGCTGCGGCGGATATTGAAGCCGACGAGGTCCGGCATCCGGCGGAGGACGGCCGGCACAGCATCCAGGACGGCTCGGACACCAACCGGCCGGGCACCAAGGACTAGAAGGGGCCGGGAACCAGCGTTCCACCGGTCCCTCCGCAGACTGTGCACCCACCACTTCCGTAGACTGGGATGGTCGGCAACATTCCCTGCAGCGAGTGACCAGAGGTGCGCGGATGAACAGTGAGCGCCAGAGCCCTCCCGCCGGGGAGCGGGCGGCCGTAGGTGCCGCCAACGTCCTGGGCGCGGAACCGTCCGCCTACCTCCGTCAGCACGCGGACAACCCGGTCCACTGGCAGCCGTTCGGGGATAAGGCATTCGCCGCGGCCGCCGCCCGCGATGTCCCGGTGTTCCTGTCGATCGGCTACGCGGCCTGCCACTGGTGCCACGTGATGGCGCATGAGTCGTTCGAGGATCAGGAAACCGCCGACTACCTGAACGCGCACTTTGTTGCCATCAAGGTGGACCGGGAAGAACGCCCCGACGTGGATGCCGCGTACATGGCGGCCACCCAGGCCATCACCGGCGAGGGCGGCTGGCCGATGTCCGTCTTCCTCACCCCGGACGGCCGGGCCTTCCACGCCGGCACCTACTTCCCGCCCCGCCCCATGCCGGGCCGGCCATCCTTCCGGCAGGTGCTCGAAGCCGTCCGGGAAGCGTGGCTGGAGCGGCGCGACGCTGTGGAAGAGAATGCCGCCGCTCTTGCCCGGAACCTGGGCGACGCCCAGCTCGCGGCGGCGGTCCCGGTTGCCGGTCCGCCGCCTCTGCTCGACCCCGGGCTGCTTCCCGCCGCTGTACCTCCTGGCCCGCTCCGAGGACATGACCGACGGCGGCTTTGGCGCCGCCCCGAAATTCCCGCCGTCGGCGGTGCTCGAGTTCCTCATCAGGCACGCAGCAGTCCCCTCGGACACCGCAGACGCTGCCCGGGACATGGCGGGCCGGACGCTGGCGGCCATGGCACGATCGGCGTTGTTTGACCAGCTGGACGGGGGCTTCGCCCGGTACTCGGTAACCCGGGACTGGTCCGTCCCGCACTTTGAAAAGATGCTGTACGACAATGTCCAGCTGCTTCGCATTTACGTGCACTGGATACGCCTGGGCGGCAATGAGGTTTCCCGGTGGCGGAAGCTGCCGACGTGGCCGCCCGGACCGGGGTATGGCTGCTGGAATCCCTTGGACTCGGCCCGAGCCGCGACGGGGACGGCAACGGCAACGGCGCGCCAAGGGCGGAAGCGCTCGCATCGTCCCTTGACGCCGATTCGGTGGTGAACGGCGAACACCACGAAGGCGCCGGCTACCTGTGGACCGTTAAGGGCCTGCAGGAAGTGCTGGGGACTGCTGACGGGGAAGCTGTTGCCCGGCTGATGAATGTGGGCGGCGAAGGTACCGTGTCCGCGCACGGCTCTCCGCTGCACCCCGCACGGCGCGTGGAGGGTGCCGCCGCGGGGCTGTGGATGAGGGCCCGGCCCGCGCTCCTGGCCGCGCGGAAGCAGCGGCCGCAGCCGGCCCGTGACGACAAGGTTGTGGCGGGCTGGAACGGGCTCGCGGTGGCCGCCCTCGCAGAGGCCGGAGCGGTGCTGGATAGGGAAGACTTCGTCGCCGGGGCCGAGTCGATTGCGGCGTACCTCGAACGTGTCCACTGGCAGCGCGGGAGGTTCAGTGCTGCTCCGCGTTTCGCATACAGGAACCGCGCGGGGGATTGAAGGGCTGCTCGAGGATTACGCCTTCTGCGCTGACGGCCTGTTTGCCCTCTACTCCGTGACTGGCCGGCAGCGGTGGTACCGCTTCGCCGAGGAGCTGGTGCAGGCTGCCGGCAGCCGGTTTGTGGTGGCCGGCCGCCTGGTGGACACGGCCGGGGGAGACGGCCGGGTCCGGGCCGCCCAGGGCGGCCAGACGGGCCTGGACCCGTTCGACAACGCCACGCCCAGCGGCGCGTCGGCCTTTGCCGGTGCCCTGCTCAGCTACGCAGCGCTCTCCGGATCCGCGGAACACCGCTCGCTCGCCGCCCAGGTACTCGCGCTCTTACCGCCGTTGGCGGAACGCGCGCCGCGGGTGGCGGGCTGGCTCCTGGCGACCGCCCAGGCGGCCCTCGCGGGCCCGGTGGAGGCCGCCGTTGTGGGAGCTCGAGGTCCTGCAAGGACCGCACTGCACCGTGAACTCCTGAACTCCGCCAGTCCCGGCCTGGTGATAGCTGTGGAGGACGACGACGGACCGGGAGTGCCGCCGTCGGCCGGTCCTCTCCGGGGGGAGCCCGTCCCGCTGCTGGCAGGCAGGCCGGCGGGTCCCGACGGATCACCGTTGGCGTATCTGTGCCGGAACATGGTGTGTGAACGTCCTGTGTCCACGCCGGAGGAGCTGCGGCAGCGGCTCCTGGTGATGACAGGGGAGGACCCCGTCAGCTGAGGGGGAGGATCCCGTCAGCTGAGGACGGCGATAAGGATCGCCGCGAAGTGCGCGCCGAACGCAAGGACCGTCAGGGCGTGGAAAAGTTCGTGGAAGCCGAAGTGCTCATAGCTGAAGTTGGGCTTCTTGAGCGCATAGAACACGGCACCGGTGATGTAGAGGACGCCGCCAACGCAGATCAGGACCGCGGCCGGCAGGCTGGCCGCAAAGAACTCCGGCATGTAGAAAAGTGATCCGCAGCCCAGGGCGATGTAGATGGGCACGTACAGCCAGCGCGGGGCCTCCGTCCACAGCAGCCGGAAGAGGACGCCCAGAATTGCGCCGGACCAGATGACCCATAGCAGCAGGACGGCCTTGGGCCGCTCCAGCAGGGACCATGCCAGGGGTGTGTAGCTCCCGGCGATCACCAGCATGATGTTGGTGTGGTCCAGGCGCTTGAGGACCATCTTTACGCCGGGGGACCAGTTGCCCCGGTGATAAATGGCGCTGATGCCAAAGAGCAGGACCCCGGTGGCGGCATAGATGGCCGAAGTGATCTTGCGGTCGGTGGTCGGGGCGACGGCTACGAGGATGATGCCGGCCGCGAGGGCGAGCGGGGCAGCCACCGTGTGGATCCAGCCACGCCACTTGGGTTTGATCATCAGGAGTTCGGCCAGCCGGACCGCGGCGTCGTCCACCGGACTCTGGCCGCCGTCCGGTCCGGGTGCGCGGCCGCCGTCGGGGGTCTGGCTTTTCATGCCTCCAGAATATCCTTCGGCGCAGTAAGTTACCCGCAGGTAACACGATGTGACGGTTGATGCGCCGGTCTCCGGCGCGTCCGGCCCGCCCTGCGGACGGTAGCCTAGGATGTGCAATGCCGTCGGACAGCTAGGGGAAGTCAGGTGAGTCTCCTCGTGGAATTGGGCGGGTTCCTTTATGGCTTCTACGAGAGGCGGCTGCTCCGCGAGCTGGCCGGGGGACGCATTCCCAAGCACATCGGCGTGATGGTGGACGGTAACCGCCGCTGGGCCAAGCAGTTCAACGCGCCCACCAGCCAGGGCCACCAGGCCGGCGCGGACAAGATCCACGAGTTCCTCGGCTGGTGCCAGGAACTCGGCGTCAAAGTCGTCACGCTGTACATGCTGTCCACGGACAACATGAGCCGCTCCAGCGAAGAGCTGGACCTTCTGATGGGCATCATCGCCAACACCCTGGACCGGCTCGACGAGGACGCCGACATCTCGGTGAATGCCATGGGCGCCCCCGAACTCCTGCCCGATTACCTGGCGGACCGGCTCAACAAGCTGACGGCCCGGACGCCGGTTCAGGAAAAGATCCATGTCAACGTGGCGGTGGGGTATGGCGGCCGCCGCGAGATCGTCGACGCCGTCCGGGAGCTGCTGCACGACGCCGTCGCCAAGGGCTCGGACATCGCCGCGCTCGCGGACAACCTTTCGCGTGGACGACATTTCCCGCTTCCTCTACACCCGGGGCCAGCCCGACCCGGACCTGGTGATCAGGACCTCCGGTGAGCAGCGGCTCTCCGGGTTCCTGATGTGGCAGAGCGCCTACAGCGAGTTCTACTTCTGCGAGGCCCTGTGGCCGGCGTTCCGCAAGGTCGACTTCCTTCGCGCCCTGCGGGACTACGCCGGCAGGCAGCGGCGCTTCGGCACCTGAGCCGCCGGCGTCGCTCGCCAGTTCATCTGGAATTCACAAACCGGCAACAGGAATCGCCGATCGAAGATTCCGGAAATTACTGGCGGTGGATTTACGTTGTAACCATCAGCAGGCAAAACCGCCGGCTGTTCGGGGAGGCCAGTACATGGAGCGAACTTTCGCACCGGTTGTATGGGAGGCCGAGTCCGGCCTCCAGGCCGAACCGCCTCACCAATAACAATTCCGGGCATGTGCCCGGGGCTGGAGTCGATGTGGCTACTTCTGAACAACTGCCCGAGGTCATCTCCGAGGGACAGAAAGCTACCTCTCGCACCACGCGAGCCACCTCAAAAACCGGTGCAGTCAACAAGACTGCGGCCGGTTTTGCTGTCTCCGGAAGGGAAGCCACCATCAGCAGCTTCGTCATTGACACCTCTGTGCTGCTCTCTGATCCGCGCGCGCTGCTGCGCTTCGCCGAGCACGAGGTTATTGTTCCCATCGTTGTGATCACCGAACTTGAGGGGAAACGGCACGACCCCGAGCTGGGCTACTTTGCCCGCAAGGCCCTCCGGCTGCTCGATGACCTCCGGGTGAAGCATGGCGGCCTCAGCCAGCCCATTCCCATCGGGGACGACGGCGGCACCCTCATGGTGGAGCTGAACCACTCTCCGCTGAGGTGCTTCCGCTCGGGTTCCGCAGCGGCGACAACGACAGCCGCATCCTGGCCGTAGCCAAGAACCTGGCCAACGAGGGCCGGAACGTCACCGTGGTGTCCAAGGACCTGCCCATGCGGGTCAAGGCCTCCGCCATGGGCCTGCACGGCCGACGAATACCGCAACGAGCTGGTGAAGGATTCGGGCTGGACGGGCATCGCCGAGGTGGAAGCCAGCGAGGACGAAATCAACACCCTCTACGGCCACGAGCCGGTCTTCATCCCGGCGGCTGCGGAAATGCCGGTCAATACCGGCCTGGTGATCCTCTCCAACCGGGGCTCGGCCCTGGGCAGGGTGGGCGCCGACAAGCAGGTCCGCCTGGTCAAGGGAGACCGCGACGTGTTCGGCCTGCACGGACGCTCCGCCGAACAGCGGCTGGCCATCGACCTGCTGATGGATCCCGCCGTCGGCATCGTGTCCATCGGCGGACGGGCAGGCACCGGCAAATCCGCGCTGGCCCTGTGCGCGGGCCTGGAAGCGGTGCTGGAACGCCGCGAACACCGCAAGGTGATCGTCTTCCGGCCGCTCTACGCCGTAGGCGGCCAGGAACTCGGCTACCTGCCCGGCTCCGAGTCCGAAAAGATGAACCCCTGGGCGCAGGCGGTCTTCGACACCCTGGGCGCCCTGGTGAGCCAGGAAGTCGTGGAAGAAGTCATGGACCGCGGCATGCTCGAAGTCATGCCGCTGACCCACATCCGCGGGCGCTCCCTGCACGACGCCTTCGTGATCGTTGACGAGGCCCAGTCACTGGAGAAGAACGTCCTGCTCACCGTGATGAGCCGCATCGGCCAGAACTCGAAGATCGTCCTCACCCACGACGTCGCCCAGCGCGACAACCTCCGGGTCGGCCGGCACGACGGCATCGCCGCCGTCGTCGAAACCCTGAAAGGACACCCGCTCTTCGGCCACATCACCCTGACCCGCTCCGAACGCTCACCGATCGCAGCCCTGGTCACGGAACTGCTGGAGGGGGCCGAGATCTAGCTCCGGCGCCGAGCGGGTGCCGTCCCGGCCCTTCTCCGTTCGTCGCCGCGCGCACGCGCCGGCGGCGACCCCAGCGCTTAGGCACCTCCCGCGCCGCTCCGATCGCCGGAGACGCTCCGCTGCGGCTTCGATGGCCTTGCGACACTTGAGCGCGTCGTGCAGTACGCGGGCGCTTGAACGTTGGCGCGTCGGGTGAGGCGGACTTTCTGGGACGTCCGCGGCTTTGCCGCCCCAGGACGTGCGGGTGGTGCCGTTGAGTTCGTAGCCGAGGGAGCGGGAACGCCCAGGGAGGCGGCGTTCCAGGCGGCGGCTTCGGATTCTGCCACTTCGGCGCCGAGCCAGTCGAAGGCGTAAAGCGCGACGGCGGCGCGCATCTCCTTGCCGAGCCCCCGGCCGTGGACGGACTGCTTGAGCCAGGATCCGGTGCTGACGGTCTTGAGGGTGGCGAAGTCCTTGGCACCGATGTCCTGGCAGCCGATGAACTGGCCTTCGTGCCAGATGCCCAGGAGCAGGGTCCAGTCCTCGGGGGTGGCTTGGCCGCGGCAGCGCCAGTACCACTGCGCCATGTTGCTGCCCCAGTGTTTCCGCTGGAAGTTCCGTCCACGGGTTGCTGAAGGGGTTCCGGCCGGGATCGTGGATGCCGCTGGCTGCCGCTGCGACAGCGGCGGGAATGTCGTCGTCGGTGATAGGCCGCAGCACCAGCCGGGGTGTGGTCAGGGTGAGGCCGAAGAGCGGCCAGATGGAAGTCAGCGCGGTCATCAGGGAAGCCTAGCCGGACGCGCCGGAGCGGCCTGCCATGTCAACGGCGCGGGGTTAGGCGCGGATGTCCCAGCTGATGTGGCGCCGGACGTCCGTGAGGTTCATGGACTCCGCCAGGAACAGATCGTCCAGCATGTACTCGTCCACCGCGATGATCCGGATCCAGTGGCCGTAGTCCGGCGTTGCGGCTTCCAGAGACTGGCTGGCCACACAGACGCCGGTCTCCAGGTCGATCCGCACGCGGTTGCGGCCGGGCAGGCACAGCGGTGCTGCGGGATCAGCGGGGCGGTAGGAGGCGGTTGGGTGACGATTGCCTCCAGCGCCGGCCGGCCCTCGTGCTCGACCCGGCGGACGTCCTATCTCCACCGGCATTGGCTGCCGGGAAACTCCAGGGGCACCGGGGCGTTTCCTGCCAGCTCCACGGGATCGAGGGCGGCCGAGAAGCGGCCGTTTCCGAACCTGGTTCGCCGTACGCAGCCTCGGGGCGGCGCCTGACCAGCCCGCCGTCGTCGTAAACGGGCGCCACCAGGTGCGGCGGGCAGCAGCCACGACTTCCGCGTGGCGCTGATGTACAGCCCGTCCCTGCGAATCGTTGATGCCGGTGGTGCTGTGGAGGACAAGTCCGTCGGCGGTTTCCAGGCGGAGGGCCCCGGCCGGCGCAGCCAGGCGCGGACCAGCGGCGCGCCGGATCGGGGGCCTCGGTGAATGGCTCATCCCAGTATTCGAAGCGCAGGGTCTGCCATTTCCAGGGGAGGACCGGCAAAGGTTCCGGAACATTGCGGTCAGGTCCGCGGCGCAGTACTGCCCTGTCCGGATCCGGCCGGCGCCTGGTGTCCCATGTCGACATATCCACAGTTTACGCGTGGGGCCGCCGCGGGCCGGGCAAATCCAGTAGCATCCGAGGGGTGATCCGACGACTCGATGGACTATGGGAAGCCACCCCGCTGGCGTTCTGGCTGGTGCTGGCGGCGTGCGCCTATTTTGTGGTGATGGCTGCCCGGCTGACGGTCATTGATGTCCGCCACCACCTGCTGCCCAACCGGATCGTTTTCCCGTCCTACGCCGTGGCGGGTGTGCTGCTGCTGGCCGCGGCATGGTCCTCGCTGTGTGCCGGTCCCGGGCCCGTGGGGCAGCGCCCGACGGCGGGGCGCACTGTTCGGGGTTCCTGCCCTGAGGATCTCTGGCCGGGGGAGCGGTCCTCTGGGTCTTCTACTTTGTCCTGCGGCTGGTCTACCCGCCGGGCATGGGTTTCGGCGACGTCAAACTGGCCGGCGTCCTGGGGATGTATCTGGGCTACCTTGGCTGGGCGCACGTTTTTGCCGGCACGTTCGCGGCCTTCCTGCTGGGCGGGCTGTGGTCCCTCGCCCTGCTGGCGGCGCGGCGCGGCACCCTGAAGTCGCCATCCCTTTCGGGCCGTTTATGCTCGCCGGCGCGGCCGCCGCCATGCTGCTGCCGGCCTGAGGCTTGCTTCTTTGCCGGGTTATCCACATAGGCTTTTATCCGCACCCTAATTCTCAGTGCCCCGCAGGATGATGGGGGTATGGAAAGCGCGAGACGGCGGACGAGGTGTTGGAACCCATCACGGCCTCCGCCGTCCTCGCCGCAGTCCGTCCAGGTCACGGCGGTAGACCGGCGGCGACGAGTCCGTGGACTGAGGTACTTTTCCCGTCAGATCCTTTACGCCAGCAAGTGACCGTTGCCTGGAACGGTTGGCCGGGATGCACGGCTGGAGGCGCGCGGACCGCGGCGGAAAAGGTTCAGGTCATCGCGGAATTAGTCGAAGTCTGCCACGGCGATGGACCCGCCGGCGCAGTCGCCGCAGGAGGCCGCCGCGCAGGAAATGGCGTTGGTGGCGGAGGTCGCGTGCGCCCTCACGGTCGGCGAACGGACCGCTTCAGCCCTGCTGGCCGAATCGCCGCTGCTCACCGCTGACTTGCCGTTGACGCTGCCGCCCTGCAGGCCGGCACGATTTCGTGGCAGCACGCCCGGGTCATGGTGGACGAGGCCAGCGGCCTGGGCCCTGCGGGCGCGCAGGCGCTGGAGGCGCATTTCCTGGACCCGGACGCGCCGAACCCGGCCCGTGGCTGCCCGGCCGGGGAGATGGTCGCCGGCCGGTTCCGGGCCAAGGCCCGGACCTGGCGGGAACGGCACCACCCGGTCAGCTTCGAAAAACGCCATGCCAAGTGTGCCGCGGACCGGCGCGTGGTGTCTACCCCGGACCGGGACGGCATGGCCTGGTTCTCGGCCTACCTGCCCGCTGACCACGGCGCCGGGATCTGGGAACCGGGCCACAGCCGCTGCCCGCGCCATGCAGGGCCCGGACGAGGACCGCACCCTGACCCAGCTGCGTGCCGACGTCGCCGCCACCCGGCTCCTCGGCGGCGCCGTCCGGACATGCACGGCGGATCCCCGCGCACGACTCGCCGTCCGACGTGCCGGACGGTCGCCAGCCAGGATGCCTGCCGCATCGAGCCCGCTGCCCGATGGTGTTCCGTCGCCGCGGGCGCAGGTCCTGATCACCGTCCCGGTCATGTCGCTGCTCGGTGCCACGGAGGAGCCGGCCATGCTCGACGGGTACGGGCCGATTCCGCCGTCCATGGCCCGGCAGCTGATCGCCGACGGCGCCGAGTCGTTCCACCGCGTCCTCATCGACCCCCGGACGGGCGCCCGCTGGAGATCGGGCGGACCAGCTACCGGGTCACCAAAGCCCAACGCCAATGGCTTCGCCTGCGCGACGGGAAGTGCCCGTTCCCGGGCTGCAGCAACCATTCCCTGGACAATGAAGCGGACCATCTTCTCGCCTGGGCCAACGGCGGGACCACCGGGATCAGCAACCTTGGCCAGCCCTGCCCGAACACCACAAGCTGCGGCACACCACCGCCTGGACACCCACCGCCGCTACCGCAGATCACCCACCAGGCTGGATCTCACCCACCGGCAGACGCTACGCGAGCGAACGGCCCGACTGGGAACCGCCACATCTGACCGGACGAGTGGATCGGCGCGACCTTCAGACCGGGCACTTGTCGAAGCAGCGCCACAGCCCGGATCTTAACCGACCATCCCTAATACGAGGTGTATCTCTGGAGGCGCGGATATTGAGCCTCGCCGAACATCCAGGCCGGGCGGTCCTGGACGTGAACAGGGGCGCCGCAACCCCGCAAGATTGCGGCGCCCCTGCAGTCGGCAGCCCCTGCGGCTGATTGGTACTGCGGAAACACGGCGGTCAGCTGCCTGCTCCGGTGAACCGCTCAGACCTCCCGAGGTCGACCTCCTTCGAGTCTACTTCTCTGGCCGCTCTGAGTCAGACTCCTCCGGTCGAGCGAGGCTGGGAGACCAGTTCGCCGTGGTCGTCCTGTGTAACCTCAGAGCCGGGGCCGGTAGAAGCACCGGGAGTTCCTTTGTGCCCGGGAGCAGAAACCGTCTCAGACTTCCCGGTTAGCATCGCAGCTGCTCGGCTTCGAGCCGGTCCGCCTCGTCGCCGCCCACGGCTTCGCCGCGGGCCACCATGCCGGCGGTATCCGACAGGGGAATCTGCTTGAGGGTGATGGCAAGCAACAGGGCGGCGGCGATGAACGGGATGAGGTACCAGAACACCGGCGCCAAGGATTCGGCGTAGGCATTGACCACGGCGTCCCGCAGCTGTTCCGGCAGCTGGCTCAGGGCCTGCGGATCCAGCGAGCTGGTGGACTGTGCGGCCTGTTCAGCGGACGCCCCGGCACCGGTGAAAGCGTTGGTCAGGGACTCCGAGAGCCTGTTGGTGAAAATGGCACCAAAGACTGCCACGCCCATGGCCGCGCCGACTTCGCGGAAGTAGTTGTTGGTGCTGGTGGCGGTGCCGATCTGATCGGCCGGGACGGAGTTCTGCACCACGAGGACCACCACCTGCATGATCAGGCCCAGCCCGGCACCGAAAATGAACAGCTGGACGCAGATGACCCAGATGGGGGTGGCGGCGGTGAGCGTGGTCATCCACAGCATTGCGGCCATGGTGAAGGCCGCACCGAGGATGGGGAACATCTTGTACTTGCCGGTCTTGGAGATCCGGATTCCCGAGTAGATGGACGTGCCCATCAGGCCCACCATCATGGGCAGCATCAGCAGCCCGGACTCCGCGGCGGACGTGCCGGACGACATCTGCAGGAACGTGGGCACAAAGGCGATGGCGGAGAACATGCCCAGGCCCAACGTGAAGCCGATGGCCGTGGCATTGACGAAGATCCGGTTCCTGAAAAGGCTCAGGGGAATGATGGGATCCTCGGCCCGCCGTTCCACCATGACGAAGGCTGCGGCGGTGACCATCAGGCCGGCGCCGAACGCCCAGGTGAGCGGTGAATCCCAGCCCTCGTCCTTCTTGCCGCCGAAGTCGGTGAAGAAGATCAGGCAGGTTGTGGCGGCGGACAGGAGCACAACGCCCAGGATGTCGATCCGCTTCTCAGCCTTCTTATTCGGCAGCGTCAGCGTGAACCAGGCGATGGCAAACGCGGCGATGCCGATGGGGATGTTGATGTAGAACGCCCATTCCCAGGTCATGTGGTCCACAAAGAAGCCGCCGAGCAGCGGGCCGGCCACGGCGGAGAGGCCGAAGATGGCTCCCAGCGGGCCCATGTACTTGCCGCGGTCCTTGGCGGGAACGATGTCGGCGATGATGGCCTGCGACAGGATCATCAGGCCGCCGCCGCCCAGGCCCTGGATGGCGCGGAAAACGACGAAGCCCCAGAAATCGGTGGCCAGGGCGCAGCCCACGGATGCGAGGGTGAAGAGCGCGATGGCGACGAGGAAGAGATTCCGCCTGCCCAGGACGTCGCCGAACTTGCCGTAGATAGGCATCACGATCGTGGTGGCCAAAAGGTAGGCGGTGGTGATCCAGGCCTGGTGCTCCACGCCGCCGAGCTTGCCCACGATGGTGGGCATGGCGGTGGAGACGATGGTCTGGTCAAGGCTGGAGAGCAGCATGCCGGCGATCAGCGCCGAGAAGATGATCCAGATGCGTTTCTGGGTCAGCAGCAGCGGTCCGGCCGCTGCTTTGGAACTGGCGGTGGTGCTCATGGGCGTCCTTCTGAGGGTGCTGGTTTTTCAAAATGCTGGGAGAAGAGTTGGCTGGCGGCGGAGATGTTTTCGAGCAGCAGCTCGGCGTAGGGGCGGTTGTTGCCGTCGGAGAAGTAGGCCATGCTGCTCTTCCGGGCGATGGTGCCCAGCAAGGCAACGGCCATCTGCACAACAGGGTGGTCAGGGGACACGCCCTCACGGCGCGCCACGTCACGGGCGAACTGCGCTTCCCGTTCCTCGGTGGCACCGATGATGCGGAGCATCAGCTGCGGTTCCTTTTTGATCACTCCGATCAGCTGACGGGTTTCCTCTTCCGAGGCCGCCATGTTTTCGGAGAGTTTCAGCGAGAGCCCGATCAGGTCCTGGAACAGGGTGGGGGAGATCTCCCCGGATGCGGACGACGCGCCGCCGGCGATGAAGTCCTCGATGACGTCCTGGGGGATTTCGTCGTCCACGTGGCCCAGGATGGCGTCTTCCTTAGTGGGGAAGTAATTGAAGAACGTGCGGCGGGAGATCTCTGCCAGTTCGCAGACTTCCTCCACGGTGTAGCCGTTCAGGCCGCGCTCCGCCGTCAGGGCTCCGGGCGACGGCGGTGATGGCGGCGCGGGTGGCGGCGCGCTTGCGCTCACGGAGACCGCCTTCAATTTCTGCACTATCATTCACAAAGTAAATTTTTGCACTAATTCAAAAATAGTGCAAACTTTAGCGGGGACGCTGCTCAGCGCTTGTGAACAGTCCGACGGCGGCCGCCCGCCTTCGCGATGAAGGTGAGCGGCCGCCGTCGTAATTAAGGGAGGCGGTGGGGACCTAGGCCTTGTGCGGCGGGCGCGTCATGGACATAACGTCCAGTGCCGTGTCCAGCTGCTCTTCGGTGACCTCGCCGCGCTCCAGGAAGCCCATGGCGATGACGGTCTCACGGATGGTGAGGCCCTCGGCCACGGCCTTCTTGGCGATCTTCGCGGCGTTTTCGTAGCCGATGTACTTGTTCAGCGGGGTGACGATGGACGGGGAGGCCTCGGCGAGGAAGCGGGCGCGCTCCACGTTCGCGGTGATGCCGTCGATCATCTTGTCCGCCATGACGCGGCTGGTGTTGGCCAGCAGGCGGATGGACTCGAGCAGGTTGGCGGCCATGACGGGGATGCCGACGTTGAGCTCGAAGGCGCCGTTGGTGCCGGACCAGGCGATGGCGGTGTCGTTGCCGATGACCTGGGCGCAGACCATGATGGACGCCTCGCAGATGACGGGGTTGACCTTGCCGGGCATGATCGAGGAGCCCGGCTGCAGGTCCGGGATGGCGATTTCGCCGAGGCCGGTGTTGGGGCCGGAGCCCATCCAGCGGAGGTCGTTGTTGATCTTCATGAAGGAGATCGCGATGTTCCGCAGCTGGCTGGAGGCTTCGATGAGGCCGTCGCGGTTGGCCTGCGCCTCGAAGTGGTCGCGGGCTTCGGTCAGCGGCAGGCCGGTGTCGGTGGCGAGCAGTTCGATGACGCGCTCCGGGAAGCCGGCCGGGGTGTTGATGCCGGTGCCCACAGCCGTGCCGCCGAGCGGAACTTCGGCAACGCGGGGGAGGGAGGCGTTGATGCGCTCGATGCCGTAGCGGACCTGCGCGGCGTAGCCGCCGAATTCCTGGCCGAGCGTCACCGGGGTGGCGTCCATCAGGTGGGTGCGGCCGGACTTGACGACGTCCTTGAACTCCACGGCCTTGCGCTCCAGCGACTCGGCCAGGTAGCCGAGGGCCGGGATGAGGTCGTTGATCAGGGCCGAGGTGGCGGCGACGTGGACCGACGTCGGGAAGACGTCGTTGGAGGACTGCGAGGCGTTGACGTGGTCGTTCGGGTGGACCACCTTGTCGCTGCCGGCGGCCTTGAGGGCGCGGGAGGCGAGTTCGGCGAGGACCTCGTTGGTGTTCATGTTCGAGGACGTGCCGGAGCCGGTCTGGAAAACGTCGATGGGGAAGTCGCCGTCGTACTTGCCTGCTGCTACCTCATCGGCGGCCTCTGCAATTGCCTTGGCCAGCTCGCCGTCGAGCACCCCAAGTTCTGCGTTGGCCTGGGCGGCTGCCTTCTTGACCCGGGCGAGGGCCTCGATGTGCGCGCGTTCCAGGGTTTTGCCGGAGATGGGGAAGTTTTCAACTGCACGCTGCGTCTGTGCACGGTACAGGGCGTTCACGGGGACGCGGACTTCGCCCATCGTGTCGTGTTCAATGCGGAATTCTTCAGTGGAAGTCATGGGGCTAGCTTAGGACGATGTGCGCCCGGGGCTAAAACCGTGAACCGCATTGCTACGGGCGCCGGGCCAAGGCCCCGTTTAGATCTCGCCGATCCCGGAAACCACGTTCGCCCGGCCCTCGGCGAGGCTGTAGGACAAGCCGATTACTGCGGCGCGGCCTTCCTCGATTGCGGCGGAAATCACACGTGAGCTGTCCACGAGGCGCTGGGACGTCTGCTTGACGTGCTCCACCACCATGTCGTTGACCTCATGCTCGTCATTGCGCAGGGACGTCAGGACTGAGGGGGTGATGCGTTCAACGAGGTCCCGGATGAAGCCCGCCGGCATCTGCCCGGTTTCGACGGCGGTCTTGGTGGCGCTCACGGCGCCGCAGCTGTCGTGCCCGAGGATGGCGATCAGCGGTACCCCCAGCACGCTGACGCTGTACTCGAGGGAGCCGAGGACGGCGTCGTCAATCACCTGGCCGGCGGTGCGCACCACGAAGGCGTCACCGAGCCCCAGGTCGAAGATGATTTCCGCGGCGAGCCGGGAGTCGGAGCAGCCGAAGATCACGGCAAACGGGTGCTGGTTCTCCACCAGCGAAGAACGGCGGGACGCGTCCTGGTTCGGGTGCGACGATTCGCCGGCAACGAAGCGTTCGTTGCCTTCGCGCATGCGGCGCCAGGCAAGGGCAGGAGTCAGGTAGGTAGCCACGGGCCTACTTTACGGCGCGGGACTGGCTGAGGGTGAAACCGTTACGGCAGGATTGCTGTCCATGGATTTCACGACGGCGTCCGCCAGGACGGCGAACTCGTCCAGTTGCGCGGTGCCGGTGAGGACAACGGTGGTTCCGCGGTAGTCCAGGATCATGCTCTTCTCGCCCTTGCCTGCATCACGGAGTTCCCAGGCCTGGCCGCCGGCGTCGCGGGTTCCGGTGACGGGGGCGCTTTTGGTCTGCTGCAGAAGCCAGGTGGGATTGGACTGCCGGGTCTGGACCAGTCCGATGAAGGAGTCCTTCGGGGTGATGTAGCCCACCTCCCAGGTGGGCACGCCGCTGCCGCTGCCCGGACTCCCAGCGCGCGTAATTGGACCTGAAAGTCGTTGGCGGTGTCCGGCGCGGCGGGTGTGAATCCCGCCACATCCGCAGCGTTCCGGGCCACGGCGCTGACGTCGATGTCCGGGCGGAATCCGTCGCTCTTGGGGAGCGGGTTCATCAGGACGATGGGCAGGAAGGCGGCAATGCTGACCAGCAGGGCAATGATCATGCCGATCACTGACGCGTTGGCGCGCTTGGCGGCTGCGGCCGGAATTACGGGCTTCACGGGAGTGCTGGTCCACCGTTCGGCGCGTCCTGTCCGGTGGGTCCGGAATCCGAGGGATCTTGCCCGGGGCTGGTCTTTTCCTGCATTTCACTCACCCCTCTATAGTCGCCCATGCACGGGCCCAACTCACATTCGGGGTTGAGGTCCGGGCCGCTGGTCCATATTGCGTCGGGACGTCATGCCAGCGCCGGGGACTGGCGCCGCGACTATGATCAGTAGCAGAGGAATCACCGCGTCCGGCTGAACCCGGCTGAGCGGGTCCAATGATCGCCACTCGAAGAAGAGGTTCACGTGTCACCAGCGCCTATGACCCAGCAGTACTCCACGATTTCCCCCTCACTGGCTGTGGGTATCGACGAGCCGGACCGCAACCTTGCCCTTGAGCTCGTCCGCGTCACCGAAGCCGCGGCCATCGCCGGCGGCCACTGGGTTGGTTTCGGCGACAAGAACAAGGCCGACGGCGCCGCCGTCGACGCCATGCGCTCCTTCCTCCACACGGTCCACTTCAACGGCGTTGTGGTCATCGGCGAAGGCGAAAAAGACGAAGCCCCCATGCTGTTCAACGGCGAGCACGTTGGCGACGGCACCGGCCCCGAGTGCGACGTCGCCGTCGACCCGATCGACGGCACCCGGCTGACCGCACTCGGCATCAACAACGCCCTCGCCGTCCTGGCCGTGGCCGAACGCGGTTCCATGTTCGACCCCTCCGCCGTGTTCTACATGGAGAAGCTCGTCACCGGCCCGGAAGCGGCCGACATGGTTGACCTGCGCCTCCCGGTCAAGCAGAACCTGCACCTGATCGCCAAGGCGAAGGGCGTGAAGGTCAACCAGCTCAACGTCATGATCCTGGACCGCGACCGCCACCGCCCGCTGGTCGAGGAGATCCGCGAAGCCGGCGCGCGCACCAAGTTCATCATGGACGGCGACGTTGCCGGCGCCATTGCCGCGGCCCGCTCCGGCACCGGCGTTGACGCCCTCATGGGCATCGGCGGCACCCCGGAAGGCATCGTCGCCGCCTGCGCCATCAAGTCCCTCGGCGGCGTCATCCAGGGCCGGCTGTGGCCCACGAGCGACGACGAGAAGCAGAAGGCCATCGACGCCGGCCACGACCTGGACCGCGTGCTGTCCACCAACGACCTCGTCTCCAGCGACAACTGCTACTTCGCGGCCACCGGCATCACCGACGGCGACCTCCTCAAGGGCGTCCGCTACTCCAAGGACAAGGTCCTGACCCAGTCCATCGTGATGCGCTCCAAGTCCGGCACCATCCGCTTCGTCGACGGCGAGCACCAGGCCAGCAAGTGGGAAGGCTACGCCCGCAAGAACTAGTCCAGGGCTTAGTGCGACAAGCGCCACACCGCTGCTGCGGTGTGGCGCTTTTTCGTGCCGCGGCAGTCGTGCCTGCATTCCGTGCCTGCAGGCTGACGGCAGCGGGCCGGCCGTGCCAAGGCGTTGGTATAGGGTTGAATTCATGAGTCTTGCCGTTGTGCCCTGTACTGACCGCGCCGTCTGGGACGGATATGTTGACCGGTTCCAGGGCATCCGCAGCAACTGTGGGGCTGGGGTGAGACCAAGGGGATGCACGGCTGGTCCGTGGACCGGGTCCTGGTCACGGACGATGAGAACATCCTCGGCTGCGCCCAGTTGCTGGTCCGGAAGCTGCCGTTCCCGTTCCGGGCGCTGGTGTACGTGCCGCGCGGCCCGATGTGCTCCGCCGAGAACACCACCGCCGTCCTGGATCAGCTGGCCGGGTATGCTTCCTCCCGCCACCACGGGCGTGGCGCTTGAGCATCGAGCCTGACTGGGACGCCGAGTCCCCCTTCGCTCCGGCGGTGGCCGCCGCCGGCTTCAGGCCGTCCGCCAACACCGTGCTGATCCCGCGGACACTCATCCTGGACCTGGCCAAGAGCGACGATGAGCTCATGGCTGACATGTCCAAGTCCACACGCGCCAACATCCGCAAGGCGATGCGCAGCGACGTGGACTTCCGGAAGGTGCAGACCGCGGCGGAGCTTGAGCAGGTACTGGGCATCTACCACGAGACGGCGGACCGTGCCGGGTTCGGGATCCACGAGGACCAGTACTACCGCGACATCTTCGCCAACCTGGGGGAGGGCTCACCCATCATCGGAGCCTTCGACGGCGGGCAGTTGCTTGCCTTCGTCTGGCTGTCCCGGAGCGGGGCAACGGCGTTCGAGCTCTACGGCGGTGTCTCGGCCGAGGGCCAGAAGCAGCGGGTGAACTACGGCGTGAAGTGGGCCGCCCTGCTCGCCATGCGCGAGGACGGCTGCGGGCGCTACGACTTCAACGGCCTGCTCAACGACGGCATCTCCGATTTCAAGAAGCAGTTCGCCAAGCACGAGAACCTGCTGATGGGGACCTGGGAGAAGCCACTGTCACCGCTTTACCCGGTCTACGCCCGGGCCATGCCGGCTGCCCGCAAGGGTCTGCAGGCAGCACGGACGGCTGCAGGCGGCTCGAAGGGCCGCCGCCCGGAAGGTCTGCCGGACGCGGCGCCTGAACGGGTCACGCAGCGCTGAAGCGCCGGCCGTGGTGACGGCGAAAGCAACGGCTGTCTGCCGAAGCGCCAGCCACAGCGTGGACGTTCACCGGAGCCTCCGCGGCGGCCAGGAATGCGCTGCCGCCGCGGGCCAGCTGCAGATCGCCCTTGGGCGAGTCCAGGTACACGGCGCCTTCCACCACAATCACCACGGCGGCCCCTGACTGGGCGAGCGGGACCGGCGCGCGCCGGGGGCCAGTTCGATCCGCTGAAGCTGGAATTCCCGGAACGGCGGCCGGTAGAGTTCCTGGCCCAGCGCGGAAATTTCCGGGTTGAGCATCGGGACTGCCACCGACGTGAAGTCGACGGTGCGCAGGAGTTCGGGAACGTCAATGAACTTGGGCGTCAGCCCGCCCCGGAGCACGTTGTCGGAGGAGGCCATGACCTCCACGCCCAGGCCGGAGAGGTAGGCATGGACTTTGCCCTCGGGCAGGTAGACGGCCTCACCAGGGGCCAGCGAGATGCGGTTGAGCAGCAGCGAGATCAGGACGCCAGGATCACCCGGGTACTGCTCGTTGAGGCTGACGACCGTGGACAGTTCCGTTTGGTACGGTGCCAGCGGAGCGCCGGAGACCAGGGCAGCCGCCACCATCGCCGTGGCGTCCGAGACTTCTTCGCCGCCCTTGATCAGCCGTTCGAAGGCGTTCCGCAGGCCGGCGCCTTCGTCCGGATGCTCCAGGTCGTCCAGCAGCTCGGTCAGCAGGGCCGGCACCTCGGTCTTCCACCAGGTCGAAACAAGCGGCCAACGTGCAGCAGGATCTTCCGCGTGGCGGCCGGATCCCGGAATCCGCACAGCGATTCAAACGGCGTCAGCGCAAAGATCATCTCCGGCTTGTGGTTGTCATCACGGTAATTCCGGTTGGCCGCATCCGGGGCGATGCCGTCAGCATTTTCCCGCGCGAAGCCCGCCTTCGCCTGCTCAATGCTGGGATGAACCTGAAGCGACAAGGGCTGGGCGGCGGCAAGGATCTTTGCCAGGAACGGCAGCCGCGGCCCAAACTCCGCCACGGATTCGCTGCCCAGGAAATGCTCCGGGTCGGAGGCGATCAACGCGTCCAGTGGTGTTTCCGAGCCGTCAGGCCGGCGGGCCATTGACGGGGCGCCGGGGTGGGCGCCGATCCACAGTTCGGCTTCCGGGCCGCCGGACTCCGGGCGTCCCAGCAGCCCGGCGATGGCTGTCCTGGATCCCCAGGCATAGTCGCGAAGGGCGTTTTCAAGTTCGTACACAGCCGGGGTCCATTCCTTAGTATTCAGGTTCAGGTGGTGTCTATGCGGTGCAGAGTGGAGCAGCACGCCTACAGGGGCGCGCATTGGCCGTTGGTGGCCACGAGTTCACGGATCGCCTCCTCGTTGCCCTCGCGCTTGAGCTGGTTCAGCAGCTCCTCGGTGATCGGTTCGCCGTCGGGCGTTGTAGTCACCGGGGTGAAGTCCGACGACGGCGGCGGGGTTTGCTGCGCGAGCCCACCGGCGGCAGGCCTGCAGCAGGCCGCAGCGGCCCGGACGCCTGCAGGCGGTCCGCCGACAGCGGACGCCTGCACCATGCCGTCAACGGGTGCGGCCGCCGCCTGCGGGGCCGGAGGCTGATGCCAGGAGCTGGTCCACCTTGGCGTGGATGATGTCGAAGTCAGGCACCGTGGAGAAGGACGCGTCGAAGTCGGGCGGCCCGATGGTGAGCCGCTTGACCTCCTGCCCCTTGGCCTTCATGGCGAGATCCACAAAGCTGCCCAGCTGGGATGACGGAGATGTTGGAATCCACCACCTTGGTGCCTGCGCTGGCGATGTCCTCGAATTTGGACAGCAGCGTGGCCGGGTCCAGCTGCTTCAGCATGGCCTGCTGGACGCACTGCTGGCGCTGGATCCGGGCGTAGTCGTCGACGTATTCGCGGGACCGTCCGTACCAGAGGGCGTGCTCGCCGTCGAGCGTTTGTTCACCGGCGGGAATCCAGCCCAGGGGCATGCCGTGGGTGCGGGTAACTTCGTCGAAGAAGCCGCTCATGGGAACCCAGCCGCCGGCCTTGATCCTGATGCCGCCCATGGCGTCAATGAGTTTGGCGAAGCCCTCCATGTCCACCAGGACGTAGGCCTGGACGGTGATGCCCAGCGTTCCCGGAGACCGCTTCAAGGGTTGCCTGCGCGCCGGGGTCGGCTACGCCGGGGTAGAGGTCGGCGTAGCTCGTTCGTCACTTCGGTGTTGATGGCGTTGATCAGGCACTCGTCGCCGCAGTCGTAGCCGTCCGGGTAGATCTCCCGCATGGGGGAGCCTTCGCTGAACTGGGCGTTCTGCAGGTTGCGGGGCACGGAGATGATGGCGGTCTGGCCGGTCTTGGCGTCCACGCTGAGTACGGACAGGCTGTCCGGGCGCCTGCCGGTGCGGTCGTCGCCGGCGTCACCGCCCATCATCAGGAAGTTGTAGCGGCCTTCCACCGGATCGATCGACGGTCCGGAGGAGAAGATACTGCCAATGGCGTTGCGCCCCACGTTCAGCAGGTAGGCGGCGTAACCCAGTGTGCCGCTGCTCAGGACCGAGTGCAAGGACCAGGGAAATAACGACGGCGGGACGCGCCCCCGGTGCCAGCAGGACCGGGCGGATGAGCCGCAGGGTGTTGATAAAGAGGAACGCCCAGCCCAGCGCCAGGGCCACCAGGACCACGATGATGACCAGCGAGGCGAAGGGATTGGTGATGACGTTGATCAGGAGCGTCCGGTTGACGACCAGCAGCAGCACGGTGGCCACCAGCACCGCCCAGACGCCCAGGGTCACGCGCAGGGCGTTGCGGCCGAGTTTGCGGTCGCCGGCCACAATCTGAGCGCTGCCCGGCACCAGAAGGGTCATCAGCAGCAGGACAAAGGCCCGCTTGGTCCGGACGGGGGACGAGGCGCCGGACGGATACCGTACGGGGTCGGTCATGACCGGCCCCGTGGCAGGGTGCTGTACTTCGCTCCTGGACATATTCCGGTACCCTAGCGGCTGCCCCGGAGAACGCCATTGCCGTCAGCGAAGACTTCGCTCGACTTTCTGCCTGAGGTTGGCTCCCTTGCGCGTGGCGGCGTCGTTGAGTTCCTGGGCGAAGTCCACCAGGTCCGCACGGAGCGAAGCTGCCAGTTCGTCCGTGCCGGAGGCCAGGATCCGGACAGCCAGGAGGCCTGCATTGCGGGCACCGGCGATGGACACTGTGGCCACGGGAACGCCGGCCGGCATCTGCACGATGGACAGGAGGGAATCCATGCCATCGAGGGTCTTCAAGGGCACCGGGACACCAATAACAGGCAGGGGAGTCACGCTCGCGAGCATGCCGGGAAGGTGGGCGGCGCCGCCGGCGCCGGCGATGATCACGCGCAGTCCGCGTTCATGGGCGGTTTGCCCGTACCGGATCATTTCCGTGGGCATCCGGTGCGCGGAGACCACATCTGCTTCAAAAGGTATGCCGAACTCGGCCAGCGCATCGGCTGCGGCCTCCATGACCGGCCAATCCGAATCTGAGCCCATGACCAGCCCGACGATGGGGCCGGCCCCGGTGACGCCGGTGCCGGGTGTGGTTTCGGTGCTCATGCGTTCTCCTCGGAAATCCGTGCTGGTTCTTCGGCCGGAACCCGGCCGTCGCGAATGATGGCTGCCACCCGGGTGGCGCGTTGCCGGACCGAGTCCACGTCATCGGTGGAGTCGCCGACCAGGTTGACGTGGCCAATCTTGCGCCCCGGACGCACGGACTTGCCGTAGCAGTGGACCTTGGCCGCCGGCTCGCTCGCGAGGGCGGCCGGGTAGGCGGAGAACAGGTCCTGGTTGTCGCCGCCCAGGAAGTTCTTCATCACCACTACCGGGCCCAGAACGTCGGTGGCGCCCAGCGGGAGGTTCAGGACTGCCCGCAGGTGCTGCTCGAACTGGCTGGTGACTGACCCGTCCTGGGTCCAGTGGCCGGTGTTGTGGGGCCGCATGGCGAGTTCGTTGATCAGGAAGCCGGCTCCGGTCCCGGGCGTTTCAAAAAGCTCCGCCGCCATCACGCCGGTCACGCCCAGTTCGTGGGCGATCCGCAGGGCCGCGTCTTCGGCAGCCGCGGCCACCTCCAGGGGGATGCCCAGCGCGGGCGCAATGACTTCATCGCAGACACCGTCCACCTGGATGGTGTGCACCACAGGCCAGGCCCTGGCCTCGCCGCCGGGGGTCCGCGCCACCAGCGCGGACAGCTCACGGCTGAACTCAACCTTGGCTTCGGCGAGCAGCGGGCTCATGGCCTCAAACCACGGGGCGGCCCCGGCCGCGTCCTCGGCGGAGTCGATGATCCGCACGCCCTTGCCGTCGTATCCGCCGCGGGGCATTTTGAGGACCACCGGCCAGCCGATCTCGATCGCCGAAGGTCACCAGCGCGGCGACGTCGGCGACCGCGGCCCACGCGGGATTCGGGAGCCCGAGCCTGTCGATGGCGGCCCGCATCACGAGTTTGTCCTGCGCGTTGACCAGTGCGTCCGGGCCGGGCTGGACGTTCACGCCGGCGGCCAGAAGCGCGCGGAGGTGGTCCGTGGGGACATGCTCATGGTCGAACGTCATCACATCCAGGCCGTCCGCGAAGTCGAGGAGGGTCTGGAGGTCTTTGTAGTCACCCACCGGTGAAGTGGAGACAGCTGAAACGGCTGAAACATCCTCGGCTTCAGCCAGCACACGGAGTTCAAAACCAAGGGCGGTGGCGGCTGGGGCCATCATGCGCGCGAGCTGGCCGCCGCCAACCACGCCGATTACTGGAAAAGTCACATGTGCCAGCCTACAGAAAAGCTCGCCGGTTCCCGGCTTTCGGGCGCCACGAGGCCAGGAAACCAGGTAATCCGGCCGCCGCGTGACGTGGAACGCGGGGCGGTTCCCAGATTTGGGGGCTAAAATAGGCCTCTGGCCGTGTGGCCCACAGAACGGACGGCCATGGAGGGTCATGATTAACTCACTCGCAGATCGTATCCGGGGGCTTGCCTCGCTGTTTTGGCGCGAGGTAGCCAAATTCGGAGCAGTTGGCGGTGTGGCATTCGTCATTGACTCGGCAGTCTTCATCTGGCTGTTCACCGGCCCTATGCACGGCAGCGAAGTGTGGGCCAAGGCTGTGGCCACCATCGTGGCGAGTATCTTCTCCTGGGTTGCCAACCGCTTCTGGACGTTCCGCCACCGCAAACAGGCCAACGTGGTCCGCGAAGCGGCGTTGTTCGCTGTGATGAACCTGGTGGGACTCCTGATCGCCTCCGGCTGTGTCTGGTTCGCGAAGTACATCCTCGAGCTGAACGACAAGCCGTCCCTCTTTATTGCAGGCAGTGTTGTGGGGCTGGTCCTGGGCACGATCTTCAGGTTCTTCGCCTACCGGTTCTGGGTCTTCAACGAGGAACTGGACCAGGAGCCGGAGTTCTCCCACGACCACGAGCTCATCGAACTGCACCATCACGAGAAGGCCGCGGCGGCTGCGGCCCAGGGTGCGGAACGCCCGGACCAGGAAGTGCCCGGCAGCCCCCGGCAGCCCTAACAGCCGGCCTCGGCTGGCCGGCAGCGGCTACTTTCCGTGGATGCGTTCTGCGGCGAGGAGCTGGTCTGTCAGCTGCACGTCCGGGTGGGCCAGCACCACGGAGCCGCCGTTGTGCCAGGCGCCGAGCGAGTTGGCCAGGGCGGCTTCCAAGCCATCCTCTGCCGTGACCAGGAGCCGCACGCCATCATCGTGCGCGGCTGAGAAACCGGTCAGCAGGCCTTCGTGGAGGTGGCGCTGGCCGTCGCTGCCCGCGATGGCGCAGCCGGACGCCGAAGGATCGGAATGCGCCATGAAGACGTCCCCATGGGAACGCACCTCGGCGGCGTAGTCGATGACTCCGGCAGGGAGGTCCCCCGGCCACCGCATGGCAAGCGCCGGCAGCGCGACGGCGATCACGGCGTCGTACTTTCCTGTCACGCTTCCGGGCTTGTCCGTGACAAGGAAGTCTGCCTCGCTCCCGTCCAGGACAGTCTCCATGCCAAGCTGCCAGGCGGCCAGGGCCCAGATCAGTGATTTCCAGTGCGCGGGGAGGTCAAGGCGCAGCCGCATCTCCGGCTCGGCATCGAGTTCGTCCTGCAGCAGATTGCCGGTTTTTGCCACCCAGTTATCCAGGACGCGTCCGGAGAGTTCCACCCGCTCGGAGTCAGGGCCGTACCAGGTAAGGCGGGGCGATGTGGAGTGGCCGGAACGCAGGGTAGTCATCAGTTCGATCGCCGGGATGCTCATGGCACTATCTTGCCACGGCGCCTCCGGGAGCATCCTGGTTCTGCAGGAGGCATCTGCCGTCAGCGGAGTGCCGCTCGCTACCGTCGATTGTGTTGTGATGTTACTCACACTGGTTTGTCATCTCATTTGTCTTATTGGGGCGGCACCTGTAGTTTTGGCCGGAATTCATGGGAAGCGGGGGCTTCCGGCGCTGCATCGACGCATCCCTTCGCTCGGCGCGCCGCACCTTCGGAAAATTCCCGGGCGTGGCGTGACGGCGTTTCGCTGGGAATGTTGATTATTATCCCGTCGACGGCTTGACTCGCTGCTAGTTACACACGTGTAATTAGATATAGAAAGCGACTGCATAAATACCGGCACACAACCGAGTGTCAAAGGAATCAGGCAGTGGCTGCAAACTTTCAGGAGGGTCGCCGTGGGGCAAGCAGAGCGTATCCATGAAGATGCCGTCGTCGCCGGCCAGGCAACGGCTAAGTACCGCGCACGGGGCGTACCGAGCGACTGGTATGTGGATCCTGCCGATCCTGACGCCGCGGACCGTTACAACCGGAACACGAAAGACCCCCTCCAGGACCAGGCCACGGCCTTCCTGGCGGCGCACGAAGCGCTTCTTGACGGCGGGCATGACCAGGACGATGACGACCTGGATCCCCCCATGGAGCTGCGGACTTCAGGGGCGGAAACTACCCAGCCGGTGTGGATCGGGTTGCCGTTCAGGCAGGACTTTGACGACGAAGGTGAACTCGGCTGGCAGACTGATGCCTTGTGCGCGCAGACCGATCCGGAAGCCTTCTTCCCGGAAAAGGGCGGATCCACGCGCGACGCCAAGAAGGTGTGCGGTGCATGCAATGTGCGCTCACAGTGCCTGGAATACGCGCTGGCGAATGACGAACGGTTTGGCATTTGGGGAGGCCTTTCCGAGCGTGAGCGCCGGCGGCTAAGGAAGCGAGCAATCTAATTCTTCAGGAAGTACATGTCACTGCCGTTGTGGTGTCCCACAACGGCAGTGCCTATCTGCCCAGAACCCTGGCCGCCCTCGCGGACCAGACCCGGCCTGCCGACTCCGTCATCGGGGTGGATACCGGCTCGCGCGATGACTCGGCAATCCAGCTGGAGCGGGCCTTGGGCGCGGAGAACGTCATCAGCCTTCCGAACGGCAGAACCGGAATGGGCGGCGCCGTCCGCGACGGACTCAACGCGCGCTCACCGTGGGATGGCCAGTCCGGCCGCGCCGCCACCGAGTGGGTCTGGCTCCTTCATGACGACGCCGCCCCCGCGCCGGAGGCGCTGGCGGAACTCCTGGGTGCAGTGGAACGTGCACCATCGGTGACAGTGGCCGGCTGCAAGCAACTGGACTGGCACTCCGGACGCCGCCTGATCGACGTCGGCCTCTCCACCAGCCGGTGGGCCGAACGACTCACCATGATCGATGCCGACGAACTCGACCAGGGCCAGTACAACGGCCGAACGGACACCTTCGCGGTGAACTCGGCCGGCATGCTGGTCCGCCGTGACATCTGGGAACAGTTGAAGGGCTTCGACCCCGCCCTCCCGGGCACCGGCGATGACGTCGACTTCTGCTGGCGCAACCGCCTTGCGGGGCACCGTGTAGTTGTGGTTCCCACAGCGCGGATGTTCCATGTGGCCCACCGGCCCCACGCCCAAGGCAACCCCTCCGCGGCCCGCAAGGCGCAGGTCCACCTCCGGCTCAAGCACGCGCCGCTCTGGAAAGTGCCCATCCACGCCGTGGGCGCCCTGCTGGGCAGTATTTTCAAACTCGTGCTCAGCATTGCGGTCAAGGACCCGGGGCACGGCTTCTCGCAGCTGGCGGCGACGTTCGCTGCCCTGGCCCGGCCGGCTGCTGTGGCCAAATCCCGGCGGACGGCGGCCAGCACCCGCCGGATCAGGCGTTCGGTGATCAAGAAGCTGCAGACGCCCCGGCGTGACGTCTGGAACCACCGCCGTTCCCTGATGGAGGCTCTCGGTGCGGACAAGTCCACAGCCGATGGCCTCCTGCACGATCCCTTGGCGGACCAGCCCACCGGCGACTCCTCCGATGACTTTGCGGCGCTGACCACCACCGAACGGGGCTGGGTAGGTGCCGGTGCACTCGCTGCCGTCATCATCGCGGCGGCTGCTTCCCTGACCGCCCTCAGCGGGTTGTTCCGGGCCGAGGCCGTTTCCGGCGGCGGCCTGATCCCGGTGTCCGCCAGCCTTGGGGAAATTTGGCATCACGCCTCCAGCTGGTGGATCAGCCTGGGGGCAGGGCTCCCCGGCAAGGGAGACCCCTTCGGCTACGTGCTGTGGGTCCTTGGCTTGTTCGGTGGCGGCGATGCCAACGCGGCCATGTCCTGGCTGCTCCTGCTTGGCTGCTCCCTTGTCCGGACTCACGGCGTGGTTTGCAGCCGGCGGCGTGACCACCCGGCGCCGGTTCCGCTTTGTTGCGGCCCTGTTCTGGGCGGCCGCTCCGGCCCTGCAGGTTGCCCTCAACCAAGGCCGCGCCGGGGCATTGGTTGCCCACATCATGATTCCCCTCGTGGTCCTGGCACTCTTGCGCGCCACGGGCTCCGCCGTTGGCCATGGGCGGTTTATCGTCCCCTCCCCGGCCGAGCGTCGGTTCACCGAAAAGCCGCCCGTGCGGCCAGGCATCAACGGCACGCCGTCCTGGACGGCGGCTGCCGCCGCGGGACTGGCCCTGGCTGTTGTGTGCCGCAGCTGCGCCCTCGCTGCTGGCCCCCGCTGTGCGTGCTCATCGTGCTCTGCGGGCTGATGCTGGGACGTCGCGGCCGCACTGTGTGGTGGGCTCTGCTGCCCAGCGCTGCGCTCTTCCTTCCCTTTGGACTGTCCGTCATCGACAGGCCACGGGCACTCCTTGCAGATCCCGGCGTTGCCGCTGGGATTCGAGGCCGCCCCGCTATGGCAGCAACTCCTCGGGCAGCCCCTGCTGTTCGCGCCCGGGGGTGGCCTGTCCGGGCCTTCCATTCTTCAGCGGACAGGTCATTCCGTGGGCGCTTGTGCTTGCGCTGCTGGTGGCTGTCCCGGTGCTGGCGCTTGCTGTGGCGGCACTGTTCCTTCCCGGCAAACGAAGCCGGACGGCGCGGGCACTGTGGGTGGCGGCGCTGGTCATCCTGGTGGGTGGCTGGCTGGCCGGACATGTCACCACGGGAGCCATTGCCGACACCCTGGTCACGCCGTTCACCGGCCCGGCTGTCTCGGCTGCCGGGTTCTCCCTCCTGGCGGCAGCGCTTATCGGCGCCGAGCGCCTGCTGGATGCCGCAGACCGTTCCACCTCATCGCAGCGTCAGGCGCACGGTGGTGCTTCGTTCCGCCACAGCCATTGGCATGGTGGTACTGCTGGCCGGCCCTCTGGCCGGCATGGCCGTGTGGTCGGCGCAGAACGTCCTCCGCCCGGCTGCTGCGGCACAACCGGCCGGACGGTTCGGCCGGGCCGGCGCTCGGCACGCCCCGGCTCGTGGAGGCCGGCAATGCCCGGACCCTTCCCGCCACGGCAATCGACCGCGGCACCGGGCCTGAGCAAACGCGCACGCTGCTGATCAGCACCAAGGAGAATGGCACCTTTGACGCGGCCCTGATGCGCGGTGCCGGGACCACCCTGGACAGCCTTTCCACCATCGCCGCCGCCCGGAACATCATGGGCGCACCAGGCCAGGAGACAGTCCGGGACGACGACGACGTCACGGCCTCCATCCGCAGTGTGGTGGCCACCCTCGTGGCCGGCCAGGGCGTGGACCCCAGGCCTGAGCTCGAACGTCTGGGTGTCGGATTCGTGGTGCTGCGCTCGGCCGACACCGCCGCCCAGCTCACGGCCAGCAGGATGGATGCCGTGCCCGGCCTCGTCGCCGTAGGCCAGACGGACGTTGGCTGGCTTTGGCGGATCACCCCGCTGAACCAGCCTGCGCTCCAGCCGGCTGACGTAGCCCACCGCGTGCGGATTGTGGACCCCGCCGGCGCCACGGTGGCACTGGTGCCCTCCAGGTACGACGACGTCGACACCACCGTTGCCGAAGGGCCGGAGGGCAGGCTCGTGGTGCTTGCCGAACGGGCAGATCCGGGATGGAGCGCCTGGTTCGATGGCCGGAAACTCACCGCCACCACGTCAGGCTCGGCCCAGGCTTTCACTTTGCCCGCCTCGGCGGGCCAGTTGACCATCCGCTACGACGCCCCGTGGGCGCTGTGGTCCGGAATCGCGCAGGCCACGGTGTTCGGACTCACGGTGATGCTCGCCATTCCCATGCCCGCACGCCGGCCCAACACGGGCCTGTCACGGGACGAGGGATCTTTGCGTAAGGAACACCAGAATGCATAAGGACACGAACTCCCAACAGGCCGGGCCGGAAAGGCCGGGCCGGAAACGGCTCCTGCACACACGACCGCGACAGGTCCGCATCCGCAGGGCTGCGTCCAAGGAGATGCTGGCCGGGCTGGTTTCGGCGGTGGCGATCGTTGCGGCGGCAGGCGGCATAGTGGCTGCCGCGTCCCTCGCGCCCCAACCGGCCAGCAGCCGCAGCATCCCTGCGACGCTGGCTTCCGTTCCGGCCGGTGCAAGCGTCGGGATATGTCCTGGACCGGCCCGCCTGCTCGAAGGAACGGAGGCAGGTACCGATCCCCAGTTCAGCCCGGAATCAGCGACAGCCACGACTGTTCTCAGCGGCGCCGTCCTGAGCGCCCCGGGCGGTGTCCTGCCCGGCAGCCTTCTGACGGCACTCAACGGGAAGCCTGCAGTCGAGATCGCCAAGGGTGGTGGCAAGCCCGGCAAGGAGTCCGGACCCCAGGATCTGAAGGCCGGTGTGCTCAACGGACACAAAGTGACCAGCGCCAGCGTCCTGAGTGCCGAGGCCCTGGCGGGGCAGAAGCCGTCAGCAGCCGGTGTGGTGAAATACGCGGCCACGGATGGTGACCTTCAAGGTTCTGCGGCAGCCAATTGCCAGCCGCCTGCCAACGATCTCTGGCTCGCCGGTGCCAGCACCACTGTGGGCCGCACGTCTGTGCTGATCCTCAGCAATGCCTCCAGCACGCCCGCCACCGTCAGCCTGGAGCTTTTTGGCAGCAAGGGGCAGATTCAGGCCCCCGGCAGCCGGGGGCTCCTCGTCGCACCGGGATCCACGCGCTCAATTGTCCTCGCGGGCCTGGCTCCGGGGGAGGCGCAGCTGAGCGTCCACGTCCGCAGCGCCGGAGGCCCGGTGACCGCCGCCATCCAGCAGAGCGTCCTGAGGGGACTGACGCCTGGCGGTGTGGACTTCATTGTGCCCGGCGCTGCTCCTGCCGCCCGGCAGGTCATGACAGGACTGGACATCCAGAGCGCTGGCGGAATTGCCGCTGTCACGGGAAAGGGCGGCTTCGACGACGCCGGCCCGGCTCTGACCATCACCGTCCCAGGTCCTTCGGACGCCGTAGTGGAGATCAAACTCTTTGGCCGGGATGGGCAGAAGGCCCTGCCCAAGGGCGGTGTTGTCACGGCCAAGGGCGGGGCCGTGACCGAGGTTTCGCTGGCAGGCGTTCCGGCCGGCCACTACACGGTATCCACCAGCTCGGATGTGTCGTTTGTTGCCTCGGCACGCCTCACCCGCGGCGTCAACAGCGGACAGGCATCTGATGTTGCGTGGGCGGCCTCAGGCGTCAGGCTGGGAAGCCAGCATGTGGTGCCGGTGCCGCAGGGCGGCGACCGGGTCCTCGTCTTCGGTGTGCTCGAAAACCGGGCCACGATTTCGTACGCTCCCGTCACAGCTGACGGAAGGATTCGGGCAGCGGCAACTGCCGACGTCGCCGGCGGCACCACAACCTCCATCAAGCTTCCCGCAAAGGTCGGCGCGTCAGACGTGGTGGCCTATGTGGTCTCGGCATCCGGTGACGCCGCCTACGGCGCGCTTCTCCTCCAGCAGGAAGGCCGGGAAGACGTCTCAACGTTGGCCTTTATGCCGGCCGCGTCCGGGCAGGAAAAGGTAGCCGTCACCCTGGGCTACTGACTGGGTGGTCCGGGGGCCTCAGTACCGGCGGCGGTACACCGGATCGAGCGTTTCGGGCGCCACTCCGAGCATTTCGGCAGTGTGTTCCACCACAACGTCGTGGACCAGGTCCTGGAGTTCCTCCCGGCTGCCGCAGCCCTGCTCGACCACCCGGCGGTAGAGGGTGATGACCGGGCCTTCCTCCTCAGTAGCGGGAGTGTACGCACCCATGGGCGGGGGAGCGGCGTTGGCCACCAGCTGCTCCAGTTCCGGGGGTATTTCGTCGACCGCAAAACGTACGCCGTCCAGCGTCTTGCCCCAGATGTCATGCAGCCGCTGCGCGGAGTCCAGCACCATGTCATCAAACCGGTCGGACCGTGTCCGGTACCCGGGATGTGTGGGCAGCACAAGTTCGCCTCGCAGGCCACGGCCATGGCGGTTCCTGCGGCGCGTCGCGAAGCTTCGGCCCGACGAATCCGGTCCCGTTTCTCCGCTGCGGGCGTCCGGGTCAGCCAAACGGACCGAAAAAGCTGAATCATGGTTCGATGACTGCATACATTGACTGTAAACCCGGCCGCAGATTTACGCGACACCAGCCAGGGAAACGCGACAGGGCGCCGCGACAGGGGCGGTAAATACCCGGAAAAGACCGTCAGACGGAGTAGTCTGTGATGTCGTGGGAGCTATCCGTGAATGTTCAAGATCAGCCTGCCGTCAATCAGCGGTGGCTACTTTGACGTACGTCTATGCTGACTCCACCGCCGTCCTGGGTCCGCTTGCCACCTACGCCGAGCCGCATTGTTACGATTTGTGCGAGCAGCATGCCGGCTCGCTGACGGTTCCCCGAGGCTGGGAAGTACTTCGCCTGGCGATGCCCACCAGCCCGCAGCAGCCTGGCCCCGACGACCTCCTGGCATTGGCCAACGCGGTCAGGGAGGCGGCTGCGCTGCCGGCCAAGCTCCAGACAACGCAGGCCCAGCGCGCTTCGCATTCAGCGCTGGAGGCGCCTGCCGCTGCAGAAGGCACCCGCCGGGGTCACCTGCGTGTCCTCCGCGAACCTTCCTGATCCTGATCTGGCGGTAGGCTGGAACCTGCTAATCAGTCAGCCAACGGCGCGAACGCGCGCCTTTTCGGGAGCATCAACCATGGCAAAGATCAGTCCTGACCTGTTGTCCGTCCTGCGCTGTCCCGTGACCGGCTCGCCGCTGGTCCAGGAAGGCGAAGAGCTTGTATCGACGGCGGCGGGAGATTCCGGCGTCAAGCTCCGCTATGCCGATCCAGGACGGGATCCCGCTGCTGCTGCCGCCGGAACTGCTGCAGGCCGCCAACGCGGCCGGCTCCGACCAGCACGATTCCGTTGCTCCCCTGGCCGACGGCAAGAGCCCGGCCCGCCTAAGCCCAGGCTGACAGCCGCAGGAGCCCGGCCAGGTACCAGAGCCCGGACGGTACCGCCGGGCATTTCCGGGTCCCGGCACAACCACACAGACGACTTCCATCCATACGACTTTCACGCAGACGCTTCAACGCCGTCGCCGCCATCGGACAGAGCAAAGGAATCCCATGACATTTGACTACAAGGTTGCCGACATTTCGCTGGCCGAAGCCGGCCGCCACCAGATCCGCCTTGCCGAACACGAGATGCCCGGGCTGATGTCCCTCCGCAGGAGTTTGGCTCCAGCCAGCCGCTGAAGGGCGCCCGGATCGCCGGTTCCCTCCACATGACGGTGCAGACCGCCGTCCTGATCGAGACCCTCACCGCGCTCGGCGCCGAGGTCCGCTGGGCCTCCTGCAACATCTTCTCCACCCAGGACGAAGCCGCCGCCGCCGTTGTGGTGGGCAGCGGCACTGTTGAGGACCCGCAGGGTGTTCCGGTGTTCGCCTGGAAGGGCGAAACCCTCGAAGAGTACTGGTGGACGGCCCAGCAGATCCTCACCTGGCCCGGCGCTGATGCTGACCCGGAGCTCGGCCCGAACATGATCCTGGACGACGGCGGCGACGCCACCATGCTGGTCCACAAGGGTGTTGAATTCGAGGCAGCCGGCACCGTACCGGCAGCAGCCGACGACGAGTCCGAAGAAGGCCGGATCTTCCTGGACGTGCTCCGCGCGTCCCTGCAGGAAGACCCGCAGCGGTGGACCCGGATCGGTTCCCGCCTGCGCGGCGTCACCGAGGAAACCACCACCGGTGTGCACCGCCTCTACCAGTTGGCAGAACAGGGCAAGCTGCTGTTCCCCGCCATCAACGTCAACGACTCCGTCACCAAGAGCAAGTTCGACAACAAGTACGGCATCCGCCACTCACTGCCGGACGGCATCAATCGCGCCACCGACGTCCTGATGGGCGGCAAGGTCGCAGTTGTCTGTGGCTACGGTGACGTCGGCAAGGGAGCCGCCGAGGCTTTCCGCGGCCAGGGTTCGCGGGTCATCGTCACCGAGATCGACCCCATCTGCGCCCTCCAGGCAGCCATGGACGGCTACCAGGTGGCCAAGCTCGAATCCGTGCTGGGCGAAGGCCACATCTTCATCACCACCACCGGCAACAAGGACGTCATCATGGCCGAGCACATGGCCGGCATGCGTGACAAGGCGATCGTGGGCAACATTGGCCACTTCGACAACGAAATCGACATGGCCGGCCTCGCCAGGATCCCCGGGATCCGTAAGGTGGAGATCAAGCCCCAGGTGCATGAATGGGTCTTTGCCGCGGACCCGGCCACGGGCCAGGACAGCCGCTCCATCATCGTCCTGTCCGAGGGGCGCCTGCTCAACCTCGGCAACGCCACCGGCCACCCCTCCTTCGTGATGAGCAACTCGTTCGCCAACCAGACGATCGCCCAGATCGAGCTGTGGACCAAGCGGGACCAGCCCGAAGGCGAACGGGAATACGGCAACCAGGTGTACGTCCTGCCCAAGATCCTCGACGAAAAAGTTGCCAGGCTCCACCTGGACGCACTCGATGTCGAGCTCACGGAACTGTCCAAGGAACAGGCCGAATACCTGGACCTCGACGTCGCCGGCCCGTACAAGCCCGAACATTATCGTTACTGAGGTGTGACTCCCCGGGCGCGGACCGCGCCCGGGGTTGTGACCTTCAACCAATAAGATCGGACTATGGAGCCTGAAGTAAAGCCACGCCGCATGTCGACCGCCAAGAAGATTCTCGTTGTGGCAGCCGTCTGCGTCCTCGCCGCCGCAGGCGGTGTCTTCGCCGCCGTCGCGCCGGGCTTCGCCCGGGGGGCCCTTGAGTCCGAATCAGCCTCCGCCGTCCGTTCGGCGCCGGGCCTGGCCTCGCCCGTGGTGGCTCCGGTCAAAGTGGACATCACGCCGGCCGACGCCGCCAAACAGGTGAACCCGGCAACGCCCGGTTTCAGTCAAGGTGGGCAATGGCAGGATCGAAAGCGTCACCCTCACCAGCACCACCGGTGAAACGGTCGAAGGGGACCTTCGCGGCCGATGGCAGCAGTTGGTCTGCCACCGCCCCGCTGAAGTTCAACACTGAATACAGCTACACGTATGTGGTCACCGACGAGGCGGGCGCGAAACCACCGCCACGCAGTCATTCAATACCGTGTCCAGCAGCCACGAGGCCGACGCCGCGATCTACCCCCTGGACGGCATGAAGGTGGGTGTGGGCCAGCCCCTGCAGGTCGTCTTCAGCGAGCCGGTAGCCAACCGGAAGGCCGTGGAGAAGGCCATCAAGATCACCTCCAGTGCCGGCCAGGCCGGGGCCTTCCACTGGTTCAGCGACACCATGGTCCGCTACCGCCCCGAAGTCCTTCTGGGCGGCCAACTCCACCGTCACCATGGACATGCAGCTCTTTGGCGTTGACCTGGGCAAGGGCCAGATCGCCAACTTCAACAAGAAGGTGAACATCCACTTCGGCGACAAGAAAGTGGCCATCGCTGACGCCGCCGCCCACACGTTTACCCTCAGCGTCAATGACAAGGTAGTCAAAACCCTCCCGGTCAGCATGGGGGACAAACGCTTCCCGTCAGCCAGGGGTTACGCCGTGCTGATGGAAAAGAACCGCCATGACCACTTCCGGGCCGCCAGTATCGGACTCAAGCCCGGCGACCCCGCCTACTACGGCAACGTGGATGTGGAGTACGCCATTCGCCTGACGCTCAGCGGGGCCTACATCCACCAGGCACTGGAGTCCGCCTTCCCGTTCATCGGGAACACGAACGTCTCCCACGGCTGCATCGGATTCGCCCCCGACGGTGCCGCCTGGGTCTTCGACAACATGACCACGGGCGATGTTGTGCAGATCATCAACACAGAGGGCGACTACGCCGCCCTCGACGACGGCTACGGGGACTGGAACATCCCTTGGGCCGAGTATGACAACTAGGCCGGTAGGCTCGAGACCAGACACATGGCGCTGCCCGGACCAGAGCCGGCGGCGCGGACCCCAACGGAAGTGACGCTGCTGTGAACGACAATTCGCCGACCCCTGCCAAACGCTCGGAGCCGCAGCCGGATCCGGTCCTTGATACTTCGTCGGACTCGGATGAGCCGGCCTTTGCCTGGATGACCGGGCAACCGGAAAGCCGCGCGGACCGCAAAGCCGCAGAGGCCGCCGTTGAACCTTCCGTGGTGGAGCCATCGGGGGTGGAGCCTTCCACCGCAGAACCGTCCGGGGCTGAGACTCCCGCCGCAGATCCTTCGGTGGCTGTTCCTCCTGCTGCCGCGCCGCCCGCCGCCGGTCGCGCTGGAACCGGGCGCGCCGCCGTCGCGCCCTCCGTAGAGAGGAGCAGGCAGGAAGGGCCCCTCACTGGCGCGGCCCGTCATCAGTCTGCCCCCTTCAGCGAACCCCTGCCCACTTCCGCGCTCCAGGTCCGCCCGCCGCAGGAGGAAGTGGAGCGCCGCAACGCGGAGCGTGAAAGCGCGGCCAACGCCAAGCCCGTGGCCCCGCGTATCTGGCAGGTCCTCCTGGCCCTTTTCTACCCCGTGATCCTGCTGGTACTCGCCGTCCGTGCGGTCACCAGCCCGCTGTTTCTCTGGGTGGAGTACAACAGGCCCGGTTTTCCCGGCGACGGGTACGGCTTCAGCACTGACGACCGAATGACGTACGGCTCCTACACCGTCGATTACCTCAGCAACTGGGCGGGGCCGCGCTACCTCGGTGACCTGGTCAACCGCAGCGGCGACAGCCTGTTCAAGGATGGCGAAGTCAGCCACATGGCGGACGTGAAGCTGGTTATCCTGTCCGCCTTTGGCGCGGGGGCACTCCTGATTGTGCTCAGCATCGTGGCCATTGCCTACCTGCGCCGTCGAAGCACCGGGGGAGTGCGGCGGGGCCTGTTCGCAGGATCGATCGTTTCGCTGGCCATCATCCTGGGCCTCGGAGCCCTGGCCGTGCTGGGCTGGCAGCAGTTCTTCACCGAGTTCCACCGGATCTTCTTCGCGAGCGGTTCGTGGACCTTCGCCCTGGAAGACACCCTGATCCGCCTGTTCCCGGGCCAGTTCTGGATTGATGCCGGCATCGTCATCGCCGGGCTGGTGTTCCTGGCTGCTGTGGTGACACTGATCCTCACCTGGCCCACGCGCCGCCGCCGCGGCATTGTCAAGGATGAAAAGGCCACTGAAGCTAAGGCCTAACTGCTGTACAGCCCGGTGATCTCCGTTTCAAAATCACTGACGACGGCGGCCCGCTTGAGTTTGAGGGAGGGCGTCAGATGACCGGATCCTTCCGTGAGCGGGGCCGCCAGGACGGTGAATCTGCGGACGGCCTCCGCTCTGGACACCAGCGTATTGGCCTGGTCCACGGCTGTCTGGATGGCCGCGCGGACACGCGGGTCCCGGGCAGCTTCGGGCAGGGACAGTAGCGGAACGCCGTTTTCCTGGCACCAGTTTTCGAGCCCGGCAGGATCCAGGCTGACCAGGGCGGCAACGAAGGGTTTCCCGTCGCCCACCACCACGGCGTGGTCCACCAGTTGGTGGGCGCGGATTTTTTCCTCCAGCGGCCCGGGAGCCACGTTCTTCCCGCCGGCGGTCACCAGCATGTCCTTTTTGCGGCCGGTGATGGTCAGGAAGCCCTCAGGATCCAGTTCGCCCAGGTCCCCGGTGCGGAAGAACCCGTCCACGAAGGCTTCCGCGTTGGCTGCCTCGTTGGCGTGGTACCCCTTGAACACGCCGATGCCCTTGACCAGGACTTCACCGTCCTCCGCGACGCGGATGGTGGTACCCGGCAGGGGGATGCCCACGCTTCCCACCCGGGTGCGGCTGGCCGTGTTGGCCGTACACGGCGCTGTGGTCTCGGTCAGCCCGTAGCCCTCAAGGACCGGGATTCCCGCACCGCGGAAGAAATGCGCGTCGTCGCGGGCCAGCGGGCTCGCCCCCGACACCATGTGGCCCACCCGGCCGCCGAAGAGCTGGCGGATCCTGGAATACACCAGCCGGTCGAAGAGGTTGTGCTGCAGCCGCGACGTGAAGCCCGGCCCGTTTCCTTGGCCGCGGGCGGCGTTGTCCTGCTCGGTGGAATAGCGGATGGCGGCAGCGGTTGCCGCTCCGAAGATCCTGGATTTGCCGGCCACGGAAGCCTTGTGCGCGGCGCCTGCGCGGACCTTTTCGAAAATCCTGGGCACCGCCAGGAGGAAGGTTGGCTTGAACGTGCCCAGGGCCTCAAGCAACGCCGCGGAACTGTTGACATGGCCCAGCGTGGCGCCGGCATGCAGGCACGCCACCTGGACAGCGCGGGCCAGCACATGGGCCAGCGGCAGGAACATCAGGGTGCGGGCATTGGGCTTCTTCAGGATCTCCGGCAGGAAGGCCACCACGTTGACGGCCACCAGCGCAAAATTGCCGTGGGTGATCTCGCACCCTTTGGGGCGGCCGGTGGTGCCCGAGGTATAGACCAGGGAAGCGACGTCATCCAGGCCGGCGGCCGAGCGGTGGCGTTCCAATTCGGCGTCCGTGACGCCCGTGCCGGCGGCCGAGAGGCTGGCGAGGTCCGGGGCCTCGCCGTCGTAATCCATCCTGACGACGCTGACCAGCCGGTCCCGCAGCAGCGTGGAGGACTCCAGGAGCCGGGCGATCATGGCCACCTTGTCCCGGTCCTCGGCGAACACGTGGCGGGCACCGGCGTCGTGCAGGATCCACTCCACCTGGCTGGGCGGCGAGGTTTCATAGATGGGAACCGTCACGCCGCCGGCGAACCAGACGGCGAAGTCCACCAGCGTCCATTCATAGCGGGTTGCTGACATCACCGCCACGGTGGCTCCCGGCTCCAGGCCGCCGGCAATCAGCCCCTTGGCAAGGGCACAGACGTCCTGGAGGAATTTGTGCGCCGGCACGTCGGTCCAGCCGTTGGGGCCCTTTCGGGCATAGAGCGGGTGGGCAGTGTTGGCAGCTTCCTGCTGTAGCAGGAGATCTGTGACATTGCTGTCCGGCTCTAGCTCTACCAGGAGTTCTGTGCTTGCTTCTCGCACGGGGGCGTCTCCGTTCCGCTGCCTTACCGCGGCGCGCGGCTCTCAATGGTCTGATGCCATCCTGCCTTAGATCCAGGACGGCATCCACATTCTGTAGCGCCATTCCTGGTACGGCATGGTCTCCGCCGTCCACAACGGATAGAAGTATGCGGACAGCAGGACTGCCGCTGCGATGAAGATCGCAACCAGGTAAAGGCCCGAGCGCCGGCGCCAGAGCGGGTCGGCTTTCCGGCCCAGGAGCAGGCCCAGGCAATACACCAGGGCGAGTACCAGGAAGGGCTCAAAAGAGACGGCGTAAAAGAAGAACATGGTGCGTTCCGGGTACAGGAACCACGGCAGGTACCCGGCACCCACGCCGGCAAGGATCGCCCCGGCGCGCCAGTCCCGGCGTCCGGCCCACCAGAAGAGCAGGACCACCAGCGAGATCGCCGCAGTCCACCAGATCAGCGGGTTGCCCACGGAGAGGATGGCCGAGGCGCAGCGGGCCACATCGCATTCTGAGGTCTCCGGGCCCGGCTGCTGGTAGAAGAACGACGTGGGACGGCCCATCACCAGCCAGCTCCAGGCGCTTGCCTCGTACGGGTGTTCCGAGCCCAGGCCCTGGTGGAACTTGTAGGCCTCCAGATGGTAGTGCGCCAGTGAACGCAGCGGGTCCGGCAGCCACCCCCATCCCGCTGAGGGGTTGGCCTGCTGCCCAGCGGCGGAAGTAGGCGTCTTCGGAACGGAACCAGCCGGTCCACGTTGCGGTGTAGACCAGGACAGCCACCGGTACCATGCTGGCAAATGCCGGCAGGCCGTCTTTGATGATTCCCCCGCTGATCCAGCCCCGGATGCCTGCCACCCGGCGGGCATTCAGGTCCCACAGCACCGTCAGGACACCGAAGCCGGCAAGGAAGAACAGGCCCGACCACTTGGTCCCCACGGCGAGCCCCATGGCCACGCCGGCGGCGAGCCGCCACCATCGGATACCCAGCCACGGTCCAGCCAGGAGCTGGCGCGCCGGACGGACGGCCCGTCGTCGATGCCGCAGCCCGCCGTGCGAGCCTGGCGGCGAGGCGCCGCCGCCCGTCGTCGCGGTCCAGCAGCAAGGCCCCAAAGGCGGCCAGGACCCAGAACATCAGGAAGATGTCCAGCAGGGAGGTCCGCGACATCACCAGGTGGTGGCCGTCGACGGCGAGCAGGAGGCCTGCCGCGGCAGCCAACGGCAGGGAGCGGAACAGCTTCAGGGCAATCAGCGTCAGAAGCAGAACGGACAGTGTGCCGGTCAGCGCAGCGCCGAACCGCCAGCCAAACGGGTTATCCGACCCGAACAGCCACATGCCCCCCGCGATCATCCATTTGCCCACCGGCGGATGCACCACGTACTCGGGACTGTCCAGCAGGATGGCAGGGTTGCCGGCATTGAAGGAATCGTTGGCCTTGTCCGGCCACCTGCGTTCGTACCCGCTGACCAGGTAGGAGTAGGCGTCCTTCACGTAGTACGTTTCGTCGAAGACCAGGCTGTGGGGGTTATCCAGGCGCACAAAGCGCAGGATGCCGCCCACCAGGGACGTCAGGGCAGGGACCAGCCAGAACCAGACGCGCAACGACGGCGGGTAATCGCGCCAGCTGCGGACGTTGCCAATCAGGCGCTCGCGGAGGGCTGCCGCGGTGAACGCTTCGGCCGGCCGGGTGATCCAGGGGCGTCCGGTCGGGGGATTGTGTTCTCTGGCCTCGGCAGGCCGCATCGAGGTCAGCGTCACGTGCCCCATGCTACCTTTTGCCGCTTGCGCCGCCTGCCAGCAGTAGGCTGGTGGAGTGGACCCTAACCCCAGCACCTTCGCCGATTCCAGCCCTGCCGACCCTTCGCTTGTGGCTGAGGCAGGTCCGGCCACCGCTCGGCCCGGCCGCGGCAGGGCCGGGCCGGATCGTCCTGGCGGCAACGCCCATTGGAAATACCGGCGACGCCTCGGCCCGCCTGATCGAACTGCTGGGCACGGCAGACATTGTGGCGGCCGAGGACACCAGGCGCCTGCACCGCCTGGTCCAGAGTCTCGGGGTCACCGTGGCAGGCCGGGTCATCAGCTACCACGAGCACAATGAGGCCACCAAGACAGCAGAGCTGCTGGAACAGGTGCGAGCGGGCAAAACCCTCGTCATGGTCACCGACGCCGGCATGCCGTCCGTGTCGGACCCGGGCTTCCGGCTGGTGGAAGGGGCCGTGACGGCCGGACTGACCGTGACCGCGGTTCCGGGGCCCTCGGCCGTGCTGACGGCCTTGGCACTGTCCGGCCTCCCCACCGACCGCTTCTGCTTTGAGGGTTTCCTTCCCCGGAAGGCGGGCGAACGTGCGTCCCGGCTTGCGGACCTCGCCGCCGAGCGCCGCACCATGGTGTTTTTCGAGGCCCCGCACCGCCTGGAGTCGATGCTGCGGGCGCTCCGGGAGCGCTTCGGTGCAGAGCGGCGGATCGCTGTCTGCCGCGAACTGACCAAGACCTATGAGGAAGTCATCCGCGGGACGGTGGGGGAGCTGCTGCTCTGGGCGGAAAACAACGAGGTCCGCGGCGAGATCGCGGTGGTGCTGGGCGGTGCCCCGGAGCGGGCCCCGGGCGCCCCGGAAGACCACGTGGCCGCCGTGAACGAACTGATGGCCCAGGGCATTCGGCTCAAGGAGGCTGTAGCCGCCGTTGCCGAGGACGTGCGCGTGAGCAAGCGCGAGCTCTACTCGGCGGTGCTCGCAGCGCGCTGATTCGAGCACGCCGAATGGAGGGCTGACTCGATGGCAGAACGGGTTGTGCAGCTGCACAACCCGGCGCCAATCGGGTGGTGCATCCAGGCGTAGACCCCCGGTCAGGCACAGCAGTACTGTGAAAGGGAATCAGCCAGAAGGCGGGCCAAACCGGCCCTCTTTGCAACTGGAACCACACTTACTGACGAGGGAGTCATCGTGACCGTCACTGCACAAAGCGCTGTTACTGCGGAACGCGAAAGCGAGCTGCTGGCTTCTGTTCCCACAGGCCTGCTGATCAACGGCGAATGGCGTCCCGCCGCCTCGGGAAAGACCTTCGACGTCGAGGATCCCGCCACCGGGAAAGTGCTGGTGAGCATCGCCGATGCCGGTCCGGAGGATGGCATGGCGGCTTTGGATGCCGCCGCCGCAGCCCAGGAGTCCTGGGCAAAGGTCCCTGCCCGTGAGCGCGGTGAAATCCTGCGCCGGGCCTTTGACCTGGTGACTGAGCGGGCCGAGGATTTTGCGCTGCTGATGACCCTGGAGATGGGCAAGCCGCTGGCGGAGGCCCGGGGCGAAGTCACCTACGGCTCGGAGTTCCTGCGCTGGTTCTCCGAGGAAGCCGTACGCGCGTTCGGCCGGTATTCCGTATCGCCCGACGGGAAGTCCCGGCTGCTGGTGACCAAGAAGCCGGTGGGGCCCTGCCTGCTGATCACGCCCTGGAACTTCCCGCTGGCCATGGCCACCCGCAAGATCGCACCCGCCGTCGCGGCCGGCTGCACCATGGTGCTGAAGTCTGCGAACCTGACGCCCCTGACATCGCAGCTCTTCGCTGCCGTGATGATGGAAGCCGGGCTGCCGGCCGGTGTCCTGAACGTCATTCCCACGTCCACGGCAGGTGCCACCACGGGCCCGCTGATCAAAGACCAGCGGCTGCGCAAACTGTCCTTCACCGGTTCCACCGAGGTGGGCCGCCGCCTCCTGTCCGATGCCTCCGAGACCGTGCTGCGGACCTCGATGGAGCTCGGCGGGAACGCCCCGTTCGTGGTGTTCGAGGACGCAGACATTGATGCTGCCGTCGCCGGTGCCATGCTGGCCAAGCTGCGGAACATGGGCGAGGCCTGCACGGCAGCCAACCGGTTCATCGTGCACGAAGCGGTTGCCGACGAGTTCGCCGAGAAGTTCGCGGCGAAAATGCGTGAGATGACCACTGCGCGGGGCACGGAGCCCGAGTCCAAGGTGGGTCCGCTGATCGATGCCAAGAGCCGGGACAAGGTCCACGAACTGGTCACGGACGCCGTAGCCTCCGGCGCGACGGCAATCCTGGGCGGCTCCGCGGGGGAGGGCCCGGGCTACTTCTACCAGCCCACCATCCTCACCGGCGTCACCGAAGGCACCCGGATCCTGTCCGAGGAAATCTTCGGCCCCGTGGCCCCGATCATCACCTTCGGCACCGAAGAGGAAGCGGTCCGCCTGGCCAACAACACCGAATACGGGCTCGTGGCCTACGTCTTCACCAAAGACCTGAACCGCGGCATCCGGATGGGCGAACGGCTCGAAACCGGCATGCTGGGCCTGAACGCCGGAGTCATCTCCAACGCCGCCGCACCCTTCGGCGGCGTCAAGCAGTCCGGCCTGGGACGCGAAGGCGGCCTCGAAGGCATCGAGGAATACCTCTACACCCAGTACATCGGCATCGCCGACCCCTACGCCGGGTAACTTAGCCGGCTGACCGGCTGCCCTGCTTGGGCGGCCGGTCATCGGCTTTGCCGCGGACGGATCAGGCCGTTGCGCACTCTCGACCAGGAGCGCGCGGCGGCTTTTGCCGTATGGCGTGCCAGCCTGCTGAACCCCTGGAAGGGCGCTGCCAGGAAGCGGGCCCACCGTCCCAGGACCGACGCCGGGAGCCAGTCGGCGCGTAGCCGCCAAACGAGCGTGGCGTTGTTCCGCATCGACTGCTGCACGGCCCCGATGCGCGGCGCCACCTGCTCAGGTTTCCGGGCGCCGGCGGGGAAGTTGCCCGGCGGGCCGTAGTGCCGGCGCTCGAAGTCGGCAGTCAGCGTCAGCACCGCCTCCTGCGCGGCGTTGTCCCCGCCGCCCGTCCCGCCGAGGAGTGACGAACGCCGGAGCCGTGCGGAGTACGCGCGGGGCGTCTCGCTGGACGCCGGGGGCAGGCCGTAGTCGGTTCCCAGGTCACGGAGTTCAGCCCAGGCGAGCGGAACCCGATCCTCGGTGCCCCGATGATCGTCCGTGCCCGGAACGTCCCTGCCCGGATTCGGGCCTTGGAGCCGCCGGGCACGGATCCCCACCCGGACCAGCCGCGGAGACGCCACGAAGAGCAGCAGAACCAGAACCCCGGCTGACCCGGTCAGCCACGGCATGAGCAGTTGCCCTATGTCGTTGCCGCCGCCGGCACCTGGCAGGGGTGCCGGCGTCGCACCTGGACTCGGGTCAGGAACCGTCGGGTCGGGAAGCAGTTCGTCGTCATTTTCAATGAGGTCAGGGGAGCCGGGGCTCACCGTTTCGCTGGCGTAATCGGGGACTACGCCGCGTGATGGGGTGGGCTCGAACGGCACCCAGCCCAATCCCTGGAAGTAGAGCTCGGGCCAGGCGTGGGCGTCGCGGGCGTCTACCTCGTACTCAGTCAGCGCACCCTGCCCGGCGAGCGATACGGTGTCGCCGGTGGACCGGCCCGGGGCGTAGCCCACGGCGATGCGGCTGGGGATTCCCTCGAGCCGGGCCATCACGGCCATGGCGGATGAGTAGTGGATGCAGTAGCCACTCTTCTGGGCGAGGAAGTCGGCCAGCACCGACAGCCCGTTTCCGTCGTAGCCGCCCTGGACGGGGGACTGCAGGGAGTAGGTGAACTCCCCTGAACGAAGGTACTTCTGAATGGCCATTGCCTTGGCGTAGGCATTGTCGCTGGAGCCGGTCACCTGGTCAGCCGTGCTGCGGACAATGTCCGGAACGCCGCCGGGGATCCTGGTGAATTCCTCCGAAATTCCCTGAACGTCCTGTGATGACTGCCGAAGCATGGTGGCCGTGAGCTTCGGCACTGAGGACGTCACAATGTATTCCTGGCCGCGCGAATTGGTGTTGGTTCCCTTCACGGCGAGCGTTGCGGGGTCCCACGTCCAGGACCCGTTGAGCCCACGGATTGATTCCGGCGCGTAGGGCAACGGCAGGTAGGGGCTGGTGAACGAGCCGGTGTCCACCGCCGTCACCTGGCGGAGCTGTTCGTCCGCAGTGATTTCGTAGCCGGAGTCGATCGGCCCCGCCACAGGCCGGCGGTCCGCGTCCCGGTCATCGGGTCCCCAGGTTTCGCCGTCGAAATTGTCTACTGTCACGGACCGCAGATAGAGCGGGGCAGACGCGTTGGTGGCATACGTGATCCGACCCGTCCCGGCAGGGGTGCGCAGGCTGTTTCCCAGGGTGATCATGGGATTCAGGCCGGCGCCGCCGCCCCAGGGGTTCAGCCGCGAGCCTTGGGGAAACGTCCCGTGGTCGAACCCGGGGATGGCCAGCGGTACGGCCAGGGTGGCTACCAAAGCCACCGTTCCCGTCAACACGGCCCGACGGAGATGGCCCGGTGTCCGGCCGCTGTCAGCCGACGTTCGGGGATCTGGGGCAAACCACTGGCTGCAGGCAAGGATCAGCAGGTATCCGGCCACAGCGGCGCCGAAGCCCCACACCCCCACACTCTGCGGCTTCACCATGGCGGGGACCACCAGGATGGCCAGCAGACCGAGGCCGGTTGTGGCCGGCATCCCCAGAGGCACGGCCAGGGCATCAATGAGGATGACGCTCAGGCCCAGGACCGCGCAGGTGACCATAACGATCCCGGCGTTCGGAGCCACCGGAGCGCTCTCGGCCAGTACGGTCTCACTGGCCCGGCGGATGAACCTGTCCAAGTCAGCCATGGTTGCCCCGGAGGGAATGAAACCGGCTATGCCCGTGCTCCGGAAGAACGTCAGCGTGAGCACCGCGATCAGGGCTGCGAAACCGCCGGCCGCCACCAGCAGGGGCTGGGCCCGCAGGGCGCGAAGCGCGGCGAGCGTCAGGCAGACCACCACTACGGTGGTCAGGACCGGCAGGTACCAGGCCCAACCACGCAGGACACCGTTGAGGGACAAAGCCGCCCCGGCCACGGACAGGGCGACTGCCCCCGCCATCGCCCAGGGGTACGCTCCTACGCGGGGCCGGCCTGGAGCACGGCCCGTGGGCGCCACGGCTGGGCCCGTGGATTGAGGTTCGCGCGGTGCGCGGCGTTCCGGTGCCAGCGTCACCGTCCCACCCCCGCACCGCGGCGAACGTCCGCTGCAGCTGCGGCCGGCGCAGCTCCGCCCTGGTCAAAGTGGCTCCAGGCTGCCGGGACGGGAAGGGTTGCCGGCACGGCAACGGCCCGCCAGCCGCCCCGGCGGAGGATTTCCAGGGCTTCTTCGGAATCCGCGGGCTTGTCGGAAACAACGATGGCGAAGGCATTCGCTCCGTACCCGGCGCCGGGCGCCAAAGCCTTGGCTTCGGCCGTCGAGATCCTGCCAAGCACCGCGATGATGGGCCCGCGCATCCGGTGGGCTGAGAGCTTGTCCATCAGCTGGTCATCGAAAACGTCCGGACCGGCATCCTGGCCGCCGTGGTCCCGGGCACCATGCCTTTCCCGGACGCTGTGGTGCGGCCCGGACAGGTGGATGGCGGCCAGGCTCTCTGCGATGGACTGGAGTCCGGACGCACCCGTGAACTCTTCCGCCTCCGGCTCCGGCGCGGACGGGGAACGGAGGAAAGCCGGTTCGCCGCGGGCATCCAGGAGGCGCAGGGAATAGTTCCGCTCCGCGAGGTGCGTACAGATGGAGATCGCAGCCACCACAGCCCACTCAAATGTGCTGCTGCTGGGCATCTCGTGGCTGTCCGCGGCCGATGTTCCGCCGAAACCGGAGCCGGCGCTGCCCGGGAACGCCGCGAACCGCTGGTCCAGGATCACGGTGGCTTCGGGCGTTGTCACGGATTCCTCCTGCCGCACCATCAGGGCGCCGTGCCGGGCGGTGGCCGCCCAGTGGACCCTCCGCATGGGATCGCCGGGGCGGTATTCGCGGGTCATGACGTCATCGTCGCTGGGGTTGGCGCGGATCCGTGTTGCGGTGATGCCGTCGTTGCCGCGGGCCCCGGCGAGCCCCGTGACGGGAAGCTCGACGGCGGCAGGTGTGACAGTGATAATGTCGCCGTCGTCGATGGCCTGGCGGTGCAGCGACAGGCCGAACGGATCGGTGAATTCGGCCGTCACCGGGCCGATGAGGTACTGCCCCCTTCTGCTGGAACGCAGGTGGTATTCGTACCTGCTGGTCCCGCCCGTGGCGGAGCGTGCCGGAAAGCGGAAGGCGGGGGACTCGCCAAACCGTGCGGGCAGCTTCTCCTCCATGATGGCCCGCCCGCCTCCCACGCCGCTGCGTGCCACGGCCAGCCGTACGACAGTGGCGGCGTTGGTCTCCACGGGGGAAGGATTGAACTCGCGGTACACCTGGAAGCGGGGCTTCACGAGCCTGATCCCGGCCAAGGCAACCAGGGGAAGGACGATCAGCAGGACACTGAGGCTCAGGAGGTCCCGCCGTCCCATGACCTGCGCGGCCAACAGGGAAACCGCACCTGCAGCCAGAAGCCCCCAACCACGCTGGCTGAAGAGGTGCCGGGGGAATCGGTCAAGGAGCGGCACAGGACGGCCCTGCCTAGTGGTTCCGCCGCAACCCGGCCGGCGGGGCCGAGGGCCGTGCCGGACTGTTCACCGGTTCCTGGCTCACGGGGAGCCGGGACAGGATCCCCCGGATGACGCTGTGCGGGGTCTCACCGGCGCCGGCAGCCTTGCGGTCCAGGATAATCCGGTGGGCCAGCACGGATTCCGCCACACCCACGACGTCGTCCGGGAGGACGAAGTCCCGGCCGTCAAGGGCCGCCGTGGCTTTGGCGGCACGGAGCAGCTGGAGCATGGAGCGCGGACTGGCGCCCAGCCGGAGCAGGGGGCTTTCGCGCGTGGCCCTGCCCACGGAAACGGTGTATTCCTTCACTGCCTGGGACACGTAGACCTGCTGGACGGTGGCGATCATCGAGGCAACGTCCGCCGCGGTGACCACTGCGGACACCTTGGCCAGCGGCGAGGTTGCCTGATGCGTCTCCAGCATTTCGATCTCGGACTCCTTGTCCGGATAGCCCATGGAAATCCGTGCCATGAAGCGGTCGCGCTGGGCCTCGGGCAGGGGGTATGTGCCCTCCATTTCGATGGGGTTCTGGGTGGCCACCACCATAAACGGCTCGTCGAGCTTGTACGAATCCCCATCAACAGTGACCTGGTGTTCCTCCATGCACTCCAGGAGCGCCGACTGGGTCTTGGCGGAGGCGCGGTTGATTTCGTCGCCGATGACGATGTTGGCGAAGACGGCGCCCGGACGGAACTCGAAGAGGCGCGAAGACTGGTTGTAGATGGACACGCCCGTCACGTCCGAGGGCAGCAGGTCAGGGGTGAACTGGATCCGGCTGACTGTGCAGTCAATGGTCCGGGCGAGGCTCTTTGCCAGCAGCGTCTTACCGACGCCGGGCACGTCTTCCAGCAGAAGGTGGCCTTGGGCGAGCAGAACCGTCAGGGCCAGCCTGGCGGCCTCGGACTTTCCGTCGATGACGGTGTTGATCGAGTCCAGGATCCTGCGGCTGGCGGCGTGGAATGACCCGGCGTCCATGGCGGCTGCCCGGTGTCCGTTGAGCTGGCCCACGTGCTCCGAGACGGCGGTGAAGCTCCGGCCGGCTGGGGTTACCTCGTTAACGGCGGTGCGGCGGTGGGGGTCCATGTGCAACCTTTCAGCCCGGGGATCACCTGGGACGGGACAGCCGGCCTGCCTTCGCCCGGCAATGGGCGTTCGCATCTGTTCATACCAGACTACTAACACAACTGCCCGAGCTGACAGAGAGTTCCTGGAAATGGGCGGCATCTGCGGCCACTAGGCTTGAAGGATGTGCAATTCGCTGATTCCCGCTGCCTACAAAGCCGCCGGCGCCGAGGCCCTGGCAGGTTCCGGCCAGCAGAAGCGGCCGGGCTATCCGCCGGCACCGGAACCCTTGCCGGTCCCGGTGATGGACAACCATACGCATTTTGATTTCCCCAACGGCGACAGCCCGGTCGCGATTGCAGCGGCGTTGGACGCCGCCCAGGCTGTCGGCGTGCAGGGCGCCGTCCAGGTGGGTACCGACCTTGAATCATCGCGGTTCACGGTTCACGCCGTAGACCTGGACAGCAGGCTGCTGGGGGCGGTGGCGCTCCACCCGAACGATGCTCCGGACTACGCGAAGCGCGGGGAGCTGGAAGAGGCGCTGGCGGAGATTGAGCGGCTGGCCGCCCATCCCCGGATCCGTGCCATCGGAGAGACGGGTCTTGACTTTTTTCGGACCGAAGGCGAGGGCCTGGCCCACCAGCGCCATTCCTTCCGCCGGCACATCGACATCGCCAAGCGCCTGGACCTTACGCTCCAGATCCACGACCGCGACGCGCACGACGACGTGGTGCAGGTCCTGCGTGAAGAGGGGGCTCCTGAGCGGGTGGTGTTCCATTGCTTCTCCGGAGATGAGGAGCTCGCCAGGATCTGCAACGCCGCGGGCTGGAACATGTCCTTTGCCGGAACGCTGACCTTCAAAAATGCGGCGAACCTCCGGGCTGCGCTCGCAGCGGCGGACCCGGAGCTTGTGCTGGTTGAAACCGATGCTCCTTTCCTCACTCCGCATCCCCACCGCGGCCGTCCGAACGCCAGTTATATGGTGCCGTACACCGTGCGGGCCATGGCCGAATTGACAGGAACGGACCTCGCGGAACTCTGCGCCAGGATCAGCGAAAATACCGTGCGGGCGTACGGATCGTGGGACTGAGGACGACCCGCCAGGGGAGCCTTTTCACCATACTTCGTATGTAAATTTCTTGGCCGCTTTATAACGCTACGGTTACAGTGGGTAATTATTAGCCGGGGTCGGGGAAGGCCTTCGGATAATTTCACTTCACTGGTAGCAGGACATGGCAGGGCATTCATGCCCCCTGTCCGCGGAGGGGAGTGTGGCGGCGCATTGATGCCCGGAGCTGTCCTTCAGGGCTATGCGCCGGCTATTTCACTGTGTTTTTCCCCGTGCCCGGATGGACCTAAAGTTACGGGCAATCGTGGTCAAGTTCTTCACAACGGACGGTAAGTTCAGTTTTATCAAGATCGGTACCCAACTCGTGGTGCTCTGCGCACTCGTGCTAGGCCTCGTCGCCTTCGTCGGAAATAACAAAACCGTTACCCTGAACGTCGACGGAAAAGTGACTTCGGTCCAGTCCTTCGGCGGCACTGTTGGCCAGGTGGTCAAGAGCGCAAACGTTGAACTGAAGCCGGCCGACCGCGTCTCGCCCTCAGCGGACGTCAAAGTGGAGAACGGCACGGTCATCAACGTCAACATGGCCAAGGCCGTGAAGGTCAGCCTGGACGGTGCGGAGAAGACCGTGAGCACCACGGCACCGAACGTTGAAGGGCTTGTTACTGAACTCGGCGTAGCCAGCGCCTCCTCGGTTTCCGTCCCCAAGGACGCCCAGCTCGCAGTGGCGGGCTCCTTCGTCTCCATTTCCACGCCCAAGAACGTCAGTATTGTTGCCGACGGCAAGGTCTCCAAGGCCACCACGACGGCCGGAACGGTTTCCGAGGTACTCGAAGACGCCGGCGTCACGCTCGGCGTCAACGACCGGACGTCCCAGCCAGGCAACGCGCACGTCGTGAACAACATGGTGGTCAAGGTCTCCCGCGTCGATACCAGCAAGACCGCCACAACCACGGAAAAGATCGCCTTCGACAGCCTCACCACGGAAAGCGCTGAGCTGTTCAAGGGCGAGAAAGAGATCACCCAGGCCGGCACTGCCGGGAAGGTGAAGAAGACCTTCAAGCTGGTTCTGGTGGACGGCCGTGAAGCCTCGCGGACCCTCGTCTCTGAAAAGGTTTCCGTGCAGCCCGTGACTGAGCAGGTCACGGTCGGTACCAAAGCGAAGCCTGCCGCGCCGGCACCCGCCGCGGGCACCAACACCGGCGCCGCGGCTCCGGCCATGATGAACCAAGCCATGTGGGACAAGATCGCCCAGTGCGAGTCCGGCGGAAACTGGTCCATCAACTCGGGCAACGGATACTACGGTGGCCTCCAGTTCGACGTCCAGACCTGGATCGGCTCCGGCGGCGGCGCGTACGCCCCGAACGCCAGCCTTGCCACCAAGGCCCAGCAGATTGACATCGCCAACCGCGTTTACGCACAGCGTGGCCTTCAGCCGTGGGGCTGTGGCTGGGCCGCTACGAGCTAGGCACCCCAGCAGCACCTGTAACGGCGGCAGCTGACCACAGCCGCCCGATGGTTAACAGCAGTGGCCGGCCCCGGATCTTCCGGGGCCGGCCACTGCTGTTAACCCGGATCGGCCAACTCCCTGACGGTGGAGTGCAGGTCACCAAACGGGGGTGCGTCATGGCCGCCGGGATAGGATACCTAAGTGACTGAACCGACTGCCGCCGCGCCCGCACCCCTCTTTGGTGCTTCCGACATACGCCGGCTGGCGGAGGAAATAGGCATCCGGCCCACCAAGACACTTGGCCAGAACTTCGTCATTGACGGCAATACCATCCGCCGGATCGTCTCCGTGGCTGCCATCAGGCCGGAAGAGACGGTGCTGGAAGTCGGACCCGGCCTCGGGTCGCTCACGCTGGGGCTGCTGGACGCCGCGAAGACGGTGGTCGCCGTCGAAATTGATCCGGTCCTGGCGGCGAAGCTGCCGGAAACCGTGCGGGCATGGCGGCCGGAAGCCGCGGACTCTTTCCACCTCGTCCAGGCCGACGCCATGAAGGTGACTTCCCTCCCCGTGGAACCTACCGCGCTCGTGGCAAACCTTCCCTACAACGTGGCCGTTCCGGTGGTCCTGCACCTGCTCCAGCACTTCCCGAGCCTGCAGCACGGACTGGTGATGGTCCAGGACGAGGTGGCGGACAGGCTCGCCGCCGGGCCCGGATCAAAGACCTACGGAGTGCCGTCAGTCAAAGCCGCGTGGTACAGCAGCATGCGCAAAGCCGGTGTCATCGGCATGAACGTCTTTTGGCCCGCACCGAAGATCCACTCCGGCCTCGTGGCCTTCACCCGCCGGGAAGCGCCCGTCACAACAGCCACCCGCGAGCAGGTGTTCGCTGTGATTGACGCCGCCTTCGCCCAGCGGCGCAAGACGCTGCGGGCCGCCCTGGCAGGCTGGGCCGGCGGAGCGCCTGAGGCCGAACGCTGCCTCGTTGCCGCAGGCGTGGATCCCACGGCCCGGGGAGAAGTGATCGATATCCAGGCATTTTCCCGGATTGCCGAAGCCCGCGAGGCCAGGGCATGAAAGGGTCTGCCGGGCGGTTTGCCGCACGGACGGTCAGAGTGAAGGCTCCCGGCAAAGTCAACGTTTCCCTGGACGTGGGACCGCTGCGGGCCGATGGATACCACTCGGTGGCCAGCGTCTACCTCGCGGTGTCCCTCTACGAGGAGGTTGCGGCTACCAGCACGCAGACGCCGGGGATAACTGTCAGCATCAGCCCGGACAGCACGTTGGACCTCGATGGCGTCGACATCCCGCTGGACGGGAACAACCTGGCATACAAGGCTGCGGCCATGATGGCCGATGTGTCGGAGCACGCCACCGGCGTCCACCTGGAGATCACCAAGCGTGTCCCGGTGGCCGGCGGCATGGGCGGCGGCTCGGCCGATGCCGCAGCCACCCTGCTGGCGTGCGACGCCCTGTGGAACAGCGGCCTCTCCCGGGATGAGCTGGCCCAGGTGGCCTCTGAGCTGGGCGCCGACGTCCCGTTTTCGCTCCTCGGCGGAACCGCCGTCGGACTGGGTGTGGGGGATGAACTCTCGCCGGCGCTCGTCAAGGCCCAGACGGACTGGGTCCTGGTGGCCGCAGACTACGGGCTGCCCACCCCGGAGGTCTTCCGCACCCTGGACCGGCTCCGGGAAGCCGAAGGCCTCGATGCGGCTGAGCCAACTGCCGTGGATCCGAAGATCCTGCAGGCCTTGCGGAACGGGGACGCCGACGCCCTGAGCCGGGTTATGGTCAACGATCTTCAGCGGGCATCCATTGAACTGGCCCCGGGGCTACGCGCTACGCTGGGACGTGGCGAAGCGCTCGGCGCCCTGGCCGGAATCGTCTCCGGTTCCGGACCCACCGTGGCGCTGTTGACACACAACCCCGGCGCCGCCGAAAGCCTGGCCGAGGACCTTCGGCACTACGGGCTGACGGCATTCCCTGTCCACGGGCCCGTGCATGGCGCCCGCATCATCTCCGATACCCTCCTTTAGAGCACCACTACCTCACCCGGCAGCAGAAAGCAGTTCCCTTTGGCACACCTTCTTGGCGGCGAAAACCTCTCGGTTTCGTACGCAACGCGCACCGTCCTGGACGGCATCACCCTTGGACTCGAGGAGGGTGACCGGATCGGCATGGTGGGCCGGAACGGTGACGGCAAGTCCACGCTGATGCGCCTGCTGGCCATGCGGTCCACCCCGGACTCCGGCCGGGTGACCAAGCGCAGTGAGGTCAACATCGGCTACCTCGACCAAAGCGACGTGCTCGACGGCGACCTCACTGTCGGTGCCGCGATCGTCGGGGACCAGGCCGACTATGAATGGGCCCGCAACCCGCAGATCCGCGAAGTGATGGGCGGCCTGGTTTCCGACGTCGACTGGCACGCCAACGTCCACGCCCTTTCCGGCGGGCAGAAGCGGCGTGTGGCGCTGGCCAAGCTCCTGATCGAGGACCATGACGTGATCATGCTCGATGAGCCCACCAACCACCTCGACGTCGAAGGCGTCGCGTGGCTGTCCCGGCACCTGAAGACCCGCTGGCGGGCCAACCAGGGCGCGTTCCTCGTGGTCACCCACGACCGCTGGTTCCTCGACGAAGTCTGCACCAAGACCTGGGAAATCCACGACGGCATCATGGACCCGTTCGACGGCGGCTACGCCGCGTACGTGCTGGCACGCGCCGAACGGGACCGCGCGGCGAACGTGATGGAAAGCAAGCGCCAGCAACTCGTCAAGAAGGAGCTCGCGTGGCTGCGCCGCGGCGCACCGGCCCGCACGGCCAAACCCAAATTCCGGATCGAGGCCGCCAACGCCCTGATCGCCGACGTCCCCGAGCCCCGCGACTCGACGGCCCTGAGCAAGATGGCCACCGCCCGGCTCGGCAAGGACGTCCTGGACCTCGAGAACGTCTCGCTGGACTTCCTCGGCGGCGACGCCGGCCAGAAGCTCTTCGACAACATCACCCTGCGGCTTGCCCCGGGGGAGCGGCTCGGCCTGGTGGGCGTCAACGGCGCCGGCAAGACCACCCTGCTGAAGCTCCTCAACGGCGAAATCCAGCCGAGCTCCGGCAAGGTCAAGCGCGGCAAGACGGTGGTCACCGCCGTGCTGACGCAGGAAGTCAAAGAGCTCGACGACGTCTCCGACCTGCGCGTCATCGAGGTCATCGAGCGCGAGAAGCGGTCCTTCAACGTGGGCGGCAAGGAATTCACCGCCGGCCAGCTGGTGGAGCAGCTTGGCTTCACCAACGAGAAGCAATGGACCCCGGTCAAGGACCTCTCCGGCGGTGAACGCCGCCGCCTCCAGCTGCTGCGCCTGCTCGTGGGCGAACCCAACGTGCTGATGCTCGATGAGCCCACCAACGACCTCGACACCGACACGCTCGCTGCCGTCGAAGATGTGCTGGACGGCTGGCCCGGCACCCTGGTGGTGGTCAGCCACGACCGCTACCTGCTGGAGCGCGTCACTGACCACCAGATGGCGCTCCTGGGCGACGGGAAGATCCGCGCCCTGCCGCGCGGCGTCGACCAGTACCTGGAACTCCGCGAATCGGCCCTCGCCGGCTCCACCATCACCGGCGGCGGCAACCCCGTGACAGGCGCGAGCGGCAGCAGCACTCCGGCGGCCACCGGAGCCTCCGAAGCTGAGAAGCGCGACGCCCGCAAGGCCAAAAACCGCATCGAACGCCAGATGGGCAAGCTGGAACAGGCGGAGAAGAAGGTCCACGACCAGATGGTCAAGAGCACGGCCGACTCGGACTTCGACGCCCTGGCCGTGCAAAACAAGAAGCTCAAGGACCTCGCCGGGGAGCGCGAAGCCCTGGAACTCGAATGGCTCGAAGCCCTGGAAGTCCTCGGCGAGTAGCCCTCCGTCGGGTGGCCGGTGCTGGTTTGGGTGCCGGTCCTCCCGCGTTCGTGTGGCTTGGGTGCCGCAGGCGGCCCTTCGGCGTCGCTTAGCGCGTAGGTCCCTTCCCAACACTCGCAAGCTCGCGTCGGGGCCCTCGGGACGACGCTTCGACGCAAAGGGGGCATTCCGGTCGCTGGGCGACCTCCGCGCTCCGATGTGCCGCGATGCGCTCCTTTCCGAAGGACCGCCTCCGGCGAGCGGAAGTCACCTTCCCAAAGGATCGCCTCCCGACAACGAACCTCACCGCCGGTCGTGGAACAGTACCCGCGCGGAACGTTCGGCAGGGGGTACTCGTGACGGGCGCCCGAACGAGGGCGCTGGCTGTAGCGGCGCGGTCACGTGGCGAACGGAATGATTGGCAATAGCGTTTCGTCGGAGTTCCCCGAATGGAAGTTTGAGCACACGTGGCGCGGGGGGCCTTCGCGTAGTCGCGCATCGCGGCGCATCGTGGCGTGGAGGTCGCCCAGCGACCGTAGCGTCACCTTTGCGCTGTGTCTAAGCGACGGCGAAGGGCCACTGCGCCGCGAAGGTGACAACAGAGGCTTGCGAAGGGCCCCTACGCCGCGAATGCAAACCACAGACGCGTGAAAACGGCGCCCGAACGCTAACCCTCGGACATCAGCTCGGGGTCCTTTTTGAGGCCGGTCAGGCCGTTCCAGGCGAGGTTGACCAGGTGGGCGGCTACGGTTTGCTTGTCGGGCTGGCGGGCTGTCCTGCCACCACTGGCCGGTCATGGCCACCATGCCTACGAGCATCTGGGCGTACATGGCCCCGTCTTCGGCGCTGAAACCGCGGCGGTCGAATTCGTCGGAGAGGATGTGTTCCACGCGGGCGGTGACGTGGGAGAGCAGGGTTGAGAACGCGCCTTCGGGCTGGGACGGGGGAGCGTCCCGCATCAGGATCCGGAAGCCTTCGGTGTGGTCCTCGATGTAGGTGAGCAGGGCCAGTGCGGCGCGCTCCACGAGGACACGCGGCTTGGCTTCCTCGGTCAGGGCTGCCGTGATCGAGTCCAGCAGGATCCGGAATTCGAAGTCCACCACCTGCGTGTACATGCCCTCTTTGGAGCCGAAGTGCTCGTAGATCACGGGCTTGGACACGCCTGCGCAGGCGGCGATCTCTTCGATAGTGGTGCCGTCGAGTCCGCGCGCAGCGAACAGGCCACGGCCGACGTCGATCAGCTGGCTGCGCCGCTGCACGCCTGTCATCCGGGTCCGGGGTGGGTTGTTGCTCACATTTCCATCATGCCCCAGCGCCCGTGGCCAGCGCTGTTGAAACGGCCGGAACGGGCCCCGGGGCAGTAGCCAGGACGCGGCGATTCGTGCTCGTGTCGCGGGCTGCCCTGAACCCATGGCAAAATAACTACTTGTGTCTTGGCCTTGCGCCACTGGCATGGTCCGCCCTGGTGTAATGGCAGCACCCCGGCCTTTGGAGCCGTGGAGTATAGGTTCGAATCCTATGGGCGGAACTGCTGTGCCGAGAGCGTCCAGTAGTATGAACTCGGTGCCCCGCCAGGCTTCTGGCCGGACAGGCACCGCGCCCAGCGCCACGCGCAACGAAGCAAGGAGAACCCGTACGTGATCCCCGAGAATACCGGCCCAGCCGCCGTCATAGTTCTGGCAGCAGGCGCCGGTACGCGGATGAAATCCCGTACCCCCAAGATCCTGCATGAGATCGGTGGCCGCTCCATGGTGGCCCACGCTCTCCTCGCCGCCCGCAGCATCAACCCCGGCCGGTTGGCCCTGGTGGTCCGCCATGAGCGTGACCTGGTTGCCGGCCACCTGAACGAGCTGGACCCTGACGCCGTCATCGTGGACCAGGACGACATCCCCGGCACCGGCCGCGCCGTCGAGGTGGCACTCGCCGCTTTGGACGCCCAGGACAAACTTTCGGGCACCGTTGTGGTGACCTACGGCGATGTTCCCCTGCTTACCGGGGGCCTTTTGGCTGACCTGGTGGCCACGCACGAGCGGGAGGCCAACGCCGTCACGGTGCTCACCGCCCTGCTCGACGACGCCACGGGCTATGGCCGGATCCTGCGCGGCGACGACGGCTCCGTCACCGGCATCCGTGAGCACAAGGACGCCACGGAAGCCGAACGCCTGATCCGCGAGGTCAACTCCGGCATCTATGCCTTTGACGCCGCAGTCCTGCGCGACGCGCTGGTCCACGTCACCACGGACAACTCGCAGGGCGAAAAATACCTCACCGACGTGCTGGGCCTCGCCCAGCAGTCAGGCGGCCGGGTTGCCGCCGTCGTCACCGAAGACCGCTGGCAGGTGGAGGGCGCCAATGACCGCGTGCAGCTCGCTGCCCTCGGCGCCGAACTCAACCGCCGGACCGTTGAGGCCTGGATGCGGGCCGGAGTCACCGTTGTTGACCCGGCCACAACCTGGATCGATTCCACCGTCACCCTGGACGAGGACGTCCGCATCCTCCCCAACACGCAGCTGCACGGTGCCACCACCGTGGCCAGGGACGCCGTCGTCGGCCCCGACTCCACCCTGACTGATGTCCGCATCGGCGAGGGCGCCACCGTGACCCGCACCCACGGTTCCGGGGCAGTGATCGGCGCGCGATCCGCCGTCGGCCCCTTCACCTACCTGCGTCCGGGCACTGTTCTCGGCGACACAGGAAAAATCGGCGCGTTCTACGAGACCAAGAACGTGACGATCGGCCGCGGCTCAAAACTGTCCCACCTCGGCTACGCCGGCGACGCCGAAATCGGCGAGGACACCAATATCGGCTGCGGCAACATCACAGCAAATTACGACGGCGAGAAGAAGCACCGCACGGTGATCGGCTCGGGCGTCCGCACAGGTTCCAACACAGTGTTTGTTGCACCGGTCACCGTGGGGGACGGTGCCTACAGCGGCGCCGGCGCGGTGATCCGCAAGGACGTCCCGGCCGGGGCGCTCGTCCTGTCTGTCGCTGCCCAGCGCAACGCCGAGGGCTGGGTTATTGCCAACCGCCCGGGCTCACGCTCGGCAGAACTCGCGCAGGCGGCCGCGTCAGACTCCTCAAATACCCCAGCATCAACAGAAGAGGGCAAGTAATAATGAGCGAAATTACCGCACACGGCGAGAAGAAGCTGGTGCTTGCCGCCGGGCGGGCACACCCCGAACTGGCGCGGGAAATCGCTAAGGAGCTGGGGACCGAGCTGCTGCCCGTTGACGCTTACGACTTCGCTAACGGGGAGATCTATGTCCGCGCCGGCGAGAGCGTCCGGGGCACCGACGCGTTTGTCATCCAGGCCCACCCGGCACCGCTGAACAACCACCTGATGGAACAGCTGATCATGATCGATTCGCTGAAGCGGGCCTCCGCCAAGCGGATCACGGTGGTATCCCCGTTCTACCCCTACGCACGCCAGGACAAGAAGGGCCGCGGCCGCGAGCCCATTTCCGCCCGGCTCGTGGCGGACCTGTACAAGACCGCCGGCGCCGACCGCATCATGAGTGTTGACCTGCACACGTCCCAGATCCAGGGCTTCTTCGACGGTCCCGTTGACCACCTGATGGCGATCCCCCTTTTGGCCGACTACATCCGCACCCGCGTCGCCGCGGATAACGTCACCGTGGTGTCCCCGGACACCGGCCGGGTCCGCGTCGCCGAGCAGTGGGCCGAGCGCCTTGGCGGCGCGCCGCTGGCGTTTGTCCACAAGAGCCGCGACCTCACTGTTCCGAACCAGGCCGTCTCCAAGACAGTGGTGGGCCAGATTGAAGGCCGCACCTGCGTTCTGATCGATGACATGATCGATACCGGCGGCACCATTTCCGGTGCCGTCCAGGTCCTGAAGAACGCCGGGGCGAAGGACGTCATCATCGCCGCGACGCACGCCGTGTTCTCCGACCCCGCCGCCCAGCGGCTGGCCGAATCCGGAGCCCGCGAAGTGGTGGTCACCAACACGCTGCCTCTCGGCGCCCACCAGCAGTTCCCGCAGCTGACGGTGCTGTCCATTGCGCCGCTGATTGCCCGGGCCATCCGTGAAGTGTTCGACGACGGCTCGGTCACCAGCCTGTTCGACGGCAACGCCTGACATTTCGGCGTTCCTGCCGGCCGGCGCCGGCGCCCGTTTTCAGTAATCGGGTCCGGCGCTGGTAAGCTTTTCACGATTACCTTGGCGAGGGAGAGCGGTCTCCGTTATCGACTGGGTCTGCATCTCCCTTCTGGAAGGGCGCCACACTTGGCCGCCCGGCGTTGAAGGTCGTAACAGACCTCCGCCCTTGCTAAACACCATTTAGTCTTCCGAGGAGAAACACATGTCTGAGCAGAAGCTCGCAGCAGAAGTACGCACCGAATTCGGCAAGGGCTTCGCCCGCCGCGCGCGCATGGCCAACCTGATCCCTGCCGTCATCTACGGCCACGGCGCCGAGCCGATCCACATCACCCTTCCGGCCAAGGCCACCACGCTGGCAGTCCGCACCGCCAACGCCCTGCTGTCCCTGGACGTTAACGGCGAAGAGCACCTGGCCCTGGTCAAGGACGTCCAGCGCGACCCCATCAAGCAGATCATCGAGCACATCGACCTGCTGACCGTCATCAAGGGCGAGAAGGTCACCGTGGACATCCCCGTTCACGTTGTTGGCGAACTGGCTCCGGGCAATGTCTTCAACCAGGAACTGACCGTCATCTCCCTCGAGGCTGAGGCAACCCACCTGCCCACCGCCGTCGAGGTCGACATCGAAGGCCGCTCCGCCGGACAGCACATCCACGCTTCCGACCTCGTCCTGCCGAAGGGCGCCACCCTGCTGGCCGACGCCGACGCACTGGTGATCAACATCTCCGAGGCCACTGAGGTCAGCGACGAAGAGGCCCAGGCTTCCACCGAAGCCGCAGCCGAGTAACAACTCCTCTGCTTACAGCTGTGGCCGGACCCTTGTCGGGGTCCGGCCACAGCCATGTCCGGACCACCTTAGGATTGAACGATGACTGACACCTGGCTGATCGTAGGCCTCGGAAACCCCGGGGCCGAATACCAAGGCAACAGGCACAACGTCGGCCAGATGGTTCTGGACGAACTCGCCGGCCGGCTGGGCGGGAAATTCAAAACGCACAAATCACGGGCGCAGGTCCTGGAGGGACGCCTGGGGATCGGCGGCCCGCGCGTGGTGCTTTCCAAGCCCATGACGTACATGAATGTTTCCGGCGGACCGGTGGCGGGCCTGGCAAACTTTTACGGCATCGGGCCGGACCACGTGGTGGCGGTGCACGATGAGATCGACATCCCCTTTAACACGGTGAAGCTGAAAGTCGGCGGCGGCGAGGGCGGCCACAACGGGCTCAGGGACATCTCCAAGGCGCTCGGCACCAAGGACTACCTGCGGGTCCGGGTGGGTGTGGGCCGGCCACCAGGCCGGATGGACACCGCAGATTATGTGCTGCGCGACTTTGGCACCACGGAGCGCAAAGAGGTTCCCTTTCTGTTGGATGAGGCCGCTGATGCCGTGGAGATGCTGGTCAGGGAAGGCTTAACAGCGGCCCAGCAGAAGTTCCATCCGGCGAAAACCGACGTGTAGCAATTGGACTAAAAATGCCGAGTCCCTGTTCACCTTTCGCTGCCAAGGGGTAGTCTTCTTCCTAAGCGGGGGAGCGATGGAGCTTGTTCCCGCTTTAGTGGGATGTAGGGGATAAGTTCATGTCAATCGAGCCACTCAGCTGGGGACGTGGGTCACCGCTCAACGACCCTGAGCGACGCACGGAACCTGCCGGAGCATCAGAGCCATCGCGATGGTCTGTGCCCGCACGCAGCGCCAACCTCGAAGCCGTCCGCACCGCCCTGACCAGCCCCGACTCTCTGGGCGTCGTTGTCACGGGCGGACGCGGGGTAGGCAAATCATCCTTGGCCAGGACAGCCGTGTCCGAGCTTGGCCCCGATGTTTGGACGCTGCAGTTGCGCTGCGGGACCACCGCAGGCGATACCCCTTACGGCTGCCTGGCGTTTCTGCTCGCGCGCCTTCCCCAGGCCTACATGGGTTCACCTACAGCCATCCTCCGTGGCATAACGTCTTTGATCAGGAGCGACGCCGCCGGGCGCGAGTGTGTGATCACCCTGGACACCACCGGCAAAATAGATGACATGAGCGCCGGTGTCCTGCTCAACATCCTGCTGACCGGGACTGCCCGCATCGTCGCCGTGGCGCCCACCATCAGCGATCTGCCGGCCGACTTCCATTGGCTCCTCACCGACCGCCGGCTGACTGAGGTGAGGCTGGACAACCTCAACGAGCTGCAGACCCGCCAGGTGCTGCTTTCCCTGCTGGGCCACCGGGTCTCCGCCTCCCTGGTCAGCACCTTCCACACGATGGTGGGGGGAAACCCGCTCCTGCTCAAGGCACTGGTGACCGAGCAGCAGCAGTCCGGGAACCTCGTCCTGTCGGACTCGGTCTGGACTCTGCGGGACAAGGTGGTGCTTGATGGCGCGGCGAGCCTTGAGGACATTGTTCGGTCACGTTGGTCCCGGCAATCTCCCCAGGAACAGGAAGTCATCGAAATGCTGTCCTGCGCCCGGAGCGTGGAGCTGTCCAGGCTGACTGCCGTCTACGGTTCCGGAATCGTGGCGGACATGGAAGATGCGGGCCTGCTGGAGATCGATGCGTCGGAAAGCCGCTGGGTTTCGCTGCGCGAAATGTACCTCGGCGACGTCGTCCGATCCTGGCTGAGCATCACCCGGCGCCGGGAACTGCGGAGCCTGCTGCTGGACGGCCAGGAGCCGAACCCTTCCACCATGACCATGGACGAGCTGATGGCGTTCGCCGCCTGGACCCACGAGTGCGAAGCCGAGCTGAGCCCGCCCATGGCGCTGGCCGCGGCCGAGGCCGCCGTCCAGGTCTTTGACCCCCACTTTGCCCTCAAGTATGCCGAGGCGCTGAGGAGGAATGATCCGGAATGGGTGCCCGGCCAGCGACAGAAGGCCGCCGCATATCTGCTCCTGGATCTCCCCATCCAGGCCATGGCGGCTCTTGACGACATTTCACAGCCGCAGCTGGACAACCTTGATGTTGAGGAATACGCCCAGGTCATCGCAGCCAAGTCACGGGTGATGGTCTGGCTCCCGGAACATGCCGACAGGGTGCCGGCCTTGCTTCAGACCGCCCGCGAGCGGCTCGGAGCGGAGCCAGGCATCGCGAAGGGCTGGCCGGATCCGGTTGCTGCAGCAGCCAACAGGATCAGCCTTTCCGAATTCGAGTACCAGGCATTCGTGGGCGATTACGCCGCCGCTATCCCGGCCTTGGAAGCCGCGGCCGATCCCGAATTGAACTCGGACACATGGTTCCGGATGACATCATCGCTGATACTGATGAGCGCCCTTTCGATGACCGGTCGTGAAATGGACGCCCTGAGCCTGATGCGGCGGCTGGGCGGGCAAATTTCCGACGCCGGCGAGATCGTGGGCCTGCGTGAGAAGTTCACCGGACGGGCCTACAACGTCCTGCTGACCGCTGGGCAATGGCGCCGCTGCATCGACCTCCTCAACCCGCCCGCAGCGCGCGACATCCACCAGCTTCCCTACCGTAGCGCCGCAGCGGAGCTGGCAGCCGGCATCGCCTATGTGTACGCGGGGAGGGGCGCGGTAGCCCTTGATTCGCTGCTGTCAGCGGCAGCCCAGCTGGAGTTGCGGCCGGCGCAGGGCATTCGCCGCGCAGCCTACGCCGCGGTCGCCTTCGCGTATGCACAGATCGGCAATGCCGGGCAGTCACGGAAGTATCTGGACAAGCTGCAGCGGACCGCGGGCTCGGCCGACCATGCCACGCGCAGCATCACTGAATTCTGCGCTGATATGGCTGGCCGGTGGCTGGGCGACGCTGACGCCGCCACACGCCTGAAGGAATCTGCCCGGCGCGATATCGCGGCAGGAAGGTACACCCTGGCGGGGATCAGCCTGCTCGGAGCCACTGTCCACGGTACAGAGGCGGACTTCCGCCTGCTCGAAGAGGTGGCCGGCCACCGCCAAGGCCCTTTGGCGGAAATCTCGCGGCTGATCGCCGTGGGCAGCAGGACCCACGACGCCAAGACTTTACTCGCTGGCGCGGAACTTGCCGCCACCCTGGAGTTGGACGCCGTCGAAGCCCGGTGCATGGCGCTGGCCGTTGACTACGCCCGCCAGGCAGGTGACCCGGCCTCAGCCCGGACCGCCCAAGCACGGCTGGACGTCCTGGCAACAACCATGGCAAGCCTGCCCATCGTGCCGAGCAGTGGCAGCCCCCTCCTGACCAGCAGGGAGCGGCAGATCGCGCGGCTTGCCGGCCGGGGCGCATCCAACCGCGATATCGCGCTGGATATGGGCGTTTCCGTCCGCACCGTGGAAGGCCACCTTTACCAGGTCTTCACGAAACTGGGAGTAACGTCCAGGGGTGATCTGACTGGACTCGTCTAACGGCCACACACCACACCCGGGAACCGCGCACCGCCCGCTCACGGGACGGCGGCAGCCGCTGGATCGGATCTGCAACATCATCCGGACCCGCACCAGCCAGGCGGTGTTCCTCATGGCGGGCCCGGGCATCGGTAAAACCGCGTTGACCGAGGCCATCACTGAACGGCTTGCCGCCGAGATGATCATTGTCCAGATCCATGGAAGCTCGTCGCTCTCGCGCGTTCCTTTTGGCATTCTGGCGCCCTACACGGCGGAGCTGACGGCTGAGGATTCCGTGTCGCCGGTGGCCGTGCTGAGGTCCGTCTGGAGCTACTTTGAGAAGCTCAAAGCCGGCAAAGACACTCCTTTGCTGCTCATGATGGATGACGCCCATCACCTGGATGAGGCGACGGCCAGCATCGTGGCCGACATGATTTCCGCAGGCTGGGCCAGTGTCGTGGCGGCGGGTAGGCCCCGGCCCGGGCTGCCGCAGCCACTGGCGCAGCTCTGGTACGACGGCCTGGCCGATCGCGTGGATCTCCGTCCCCTGAACCGGGAACAGATCGAGGAAGTCCTCACCCATGCCCTGGACGGCACCATCCCGGCCGGAACTGTTGACACGATCTGGAGCGCCTCCGGCGGTAACCCACGGGTCCTCGATGCTCTGCTCCACGACGCCGCCGAGGGCGGCCAACTCGCAAAGCGGAACGGGATCTGGATGCTGCTGGGTCCTTTTCCGGCCGACGGACCCAGACTCACCAATGTTGTGGTGAAAGACATGCTTCGCCGCACGCAGGAAGAACAGGAAGCCCTGAAGCTGATTGCCCTGGCCGGGCCCGTGAGCCGCAAGGTGATCGAGGATATCAGCGGCGCAGAAGTGGTGCGCTCCCTGCTGGACCAACAGATGGTGATTGAAAGCCAGGGTACCCCCGCAGATCTTCGGATCTGGAACGCCATGTTTGGCCAGGCCCTCCGGGAAACCATTTCGGTCTCGCGGAGCCTGCAGCTGCTGGAAAAGATTCAAGGACTCCTGGGAACAACGCCCGCCGGGTCCGAGAGCCGGTTGAGGGCCGTGGAATGGGCCCTCGAATGCGGACTGAAGACAGCCGAGCCCGAACTCCTGGAGGCGGCCGGCACCGCGCTGGACCACTTCAGGAACCGGAGCAGCTGGACCATGGCCGCCAAGGTAATGGACCCTGCCCTCGTGCCACAGGCGCAGGCCATCCAGGCGAGGGCCCTCTACAACGAAGGCGACTACGCCGGCGCGGCAAAGCTCCTGGACGGATGCTGGCTGCAACTGGGAAGCGGCGCTTCGGCCGCACCCGCCCTGATGCTCAGGGCACTGACCCACCAAGCTTTGGGAACTCCGCTGGCGATGTTCGCTGCCGAGTCCAGGGAAGCGCTCGGCAGCCCCGGGCTGAAGCTGGTGCCGGCACTCGGAATGAAGCTGACGAAAAAGCTGACGCCGGTGAAGAAACCGGTCCGGTCACGGCCTGGCAGGAGCAGTTGCTGCGCCTTCTGGAACTCGGTGACGCCGGTGGCTTCGAGGCACTGGACAAAGAGGTGCAGGATCTCCGGAGCCGCAACCCCGGAACCCCTACAGACGGTGCCCTGCGTGCGGTGGCAGCCGCCCTGCTGGGCCAGGCCCTCGCTGCCTCCGGACGCTCCGTCCAGGGCCTGGATGCCGCGCTGCTCGCGGCTTCGGAACTTCCCGCCCTGGAAGATGGAATTTTCTTCTTCAACGAATTTGTGCTGGGCCGCCTGGTTGCCGATTACCTGGCCATGGGGGACTGGGACGCAGCCGAACGGGAACTGGTGGACTACGCGGCCGCGGAGCCGCGGGCCGCAGCTGCCTTTGGCGGCAGCCTCCAGGTTCTCCGCGGCTACTCACTGCTGCGGCAGGGGCGGATTGAACGCGCCTACCAGACTCTGCTGCCCGCGGTGGAGACACTGAGGCTTAACGATCCCCTGCAACTTTTCCGGTTCGGTTCCTCGCTGGCGTTTTATGTTGCCTCGAGGCTTGGCGACGCCGCCCAGTCCAGCCGCCTGGAGCTGGACTACAAGGATTCCTCGCAAGGTTCGGCAGGCCAGGAGCTCCTGGCCACGGCATACGCCGCCGCGGGTTCGGAGTACGTCGCCCGGGACGGGAAAGGGCTGGCAGCCCTCCACACCCTGGCTACTATCCCGGAAGTATCCGCCCGGTCAGGAACACTCCTGGAACTCTTGGCACTCTGTTGGGACCTGGGCGACCATTCCGTCATTCCCCTCGTGCATGCCTTGGCAGGAAACGTCGAAGGCCGATGGGCCGCGGCAATGTTCACCCTTGCCGACCATTGGGAGTCCGCGGACGCTGATTCCCTCATGGAGACGGCGGCCAGGCTTGAAACCGAAGGGTTCGTCAACGTTGCACGGGAAGCCTACGCCCGGGCAAGCTCCGTTCTGGAAGCTGCGGGTGAACGCCGGCGTTCCCGCCAGGCGGTTGCCCTTCGGGAGAAATGCGACCACGAACTGGGCGAGCGGTTCCGGGAGGGCCAGTTCATCGCGGCGGCACCCACGGTTCGCCTGACCCGACGGGAACAGGACATCGTGGAGCTGGCTGTCCAGGGCCTCACCGACAGGGATATTGCCCAGCGGCTGATGGTGTCCGTGCGGACAGTGGAAGGCCACTTGTACCGCACCTACGTGAAACTCGGGGTGCGGAGCCGCGACGAACTGTCCACCGCGCTCGCCCACTAGGCAGGCCGCAGCTCTTCCTGTGCGCTGACGCCACTGTAATGACTCCACTGCGTTGGCTGGACTGCGGGCCATTCCTGGACTGTCTCCTGCCCCGGCTCCGGGCCGGTGTCCCCGCGCCGGCTCATGTTCAGTGTGCCCTGAACCGGCTACTGGCCAGCCGTGGTGCGGGCCGGTGCGGCAACGCCGAGTGGCGGTGACTGAAATACGCGTATCAGCCAAGCGTACCCCGTAGCGGCGCCGTCGAAGTAGAGTACTGCCTACTCGTGCCCCGGGTGTTCCCATGCGATTAACTTGGAGAGGCAGGCAGAGGTGGCCACAACCACCGAAAGTCCCGCCAAACAGACTTTCCAGGTCTTGTCTCGATACTGACTTTCCGGCCCGCGGGCCGGACTGAGACTGGGCCGGCGACGTCAGAGTCTTCTGAGACCGAGGCTCTCCCCCCAGCCGTCGCCGGCCCTCCTATCCGCGGGTGAAGCCCGGAGCCACAGTGGCGGTCGCCCCCGGCGGCCGCCACAGTGGTGTTGTGGGACAATTGAATGTCAATCCATTGGCATCTCAAGGAGTTCACTTTGGCCTTAGTTTCAACGCCAGCCACGCTGGAACATGCCGTTCCTGCCATGGATAACGCCGAGGTACTCAGAATCAGGAATGACTTCCCGGTGCTTAACCAGCTGGTGAACGGCCAGCCGCTGGTGTATCTGGATTCGGGCGCCACATCGCAGAACCCCCTCAGCGTCATCGAGGCCGAGCAGGAGTTCTACGAACAGCGCAACGCTGCCGTGCACCGCGGGGCCCACCACCTTGCCGTTGAGGCCACCGAGGTTTTCGAAGATGCCCGCCAGACCATTGCGGACTTCATCGGCGCGGACTACGAAGAGACCGTGTGGACGTCCAACGCCACTGAAGGCCTGAACCTCGTCAGCTATGCGCTGTCCAACGCCGGCCTGTGGGCTGCCCAGGGGCGCGGCGACGCCCGGCTGAAGGAACTCGCCGTCGGACCCGGGGACCAGATTGTGGTCACCGAGATGGAGCACCACGCCAACCTGATCCCTTGGCAGGAACTGGCCTTCCGCACTGGCGCCACCCTGCGCTACATCCCCATCGACGACGCCGGAGCACTGCGGCTGGACGTCGCCGCTGAGATCCTGGGAAACCGGACCAAGGTGCTCGCCTTCACGCATGCGTCCAATGTCCTGGGCACCATCAACCCCGTGAACGAACTGGTGGCCCTTGGCCGGGCGGCCGGAGCGCTGGTAGTGCTGGACGCCTGCCAGTCCGCGCCCCACCTGCCCCTGAACGTCAAGGAACTCGACGTCGACTTCGCCGTGTTCTCCGGCCACAAGATGCTGGCGCCCACCGGAATCGGCGTGCTGTACGGCAAGCAGGACCTCCTGGATGCGCTGCCGCCGTTTCTCACCGGCGGGTCCATGATCACCACCGTGACGATGGAGCGGGCAGAGTACCTGCCCTCGCCGCAGCGCTTCGAGGCAGGCACCCAACGCATCTCCCAGGCCGTGGCCCTGGCCGCGGCGGCGAGTTACCTGACGGAAACCGGCCTGGACCGTGTGCACCGGTGGGAATCGGAGCTTGGCCAGCGCATGGTGGCCGGGCTGGAGGCCATTCCCGGAATCCGGGTTCTGGGGCCCGCCGCCGGCCAGGAGAGGATTGGCCTGGCCGCGTTCGACGTCGACGGTGTGCACGCGCACGACGTCGGCCAGTTCCTGGATTCCCGCGGCATCGCTGTCCGGGTGGGGCACCATTGCGCCCAGCCGCTGCACCGCCGCCTGGGACTGACCGCCACGACCAGGGCCAGCGCCTACCTGTACAACACCACCGACGACGTCGACGCCTTCCTGGAATCCGTCGCCGGCGTCCGCTCCTACTTCCGCGTCTGACGCGGACCCGAAGGTATACACCATGAGCCTTGACCAGCTGTACCAGCAGATCATCCTTGACCATTCCAAGACCCGGCACGGCAGCGGGCTGGCCGGCATCGACGCGCCCGCAGGGGCGTACCACCGGCCAGTCACACCAGCTGAACCCCGTCTGCGGGGACGAAGTCACCCTCCGGGTAGCGGTGGAAGATGGCAGGGTGGCGCAGATTTCCTGGGACGGCGCCGGGTGTTCCATCTCGATGGCCTCGGCCTCGGTCCTCAGCGAACTCGGTGAGGGACTGACCGTGGATGAACTCCACTCGATCATCGGCAATTTCCGGGAAGTCCTGCGCTCCCGCGGGAAGGTCCACGCGGATCCCGAGATCCTTGGTGACGCGGCCGCATTCGAAGGCGTGGCCCGCTACGCGGCACGCGTGAAATGCGCCATGATTTCCTGGGTAGCAGCCGAGGACGCGCTCAACCAGGCAGCCTAGGCAGACGGCCTGATCCGGGCAGCGCCGTACCTGGGCGAACCAGGACCAGCGGCCAGGCCACCCGACCTTCGATGCGGCGGGCCAGACTGCCATGGGCAGACGAAGCGGGCGCCGTGCCCGGCAGGATTCCTGCCCGGCACGGCGCCCGCTTAACCCGCTGTCAGCCGAACAGGCCCATGACGCCGATGACGGCGGTGGCAGCCCCCAGCACCATGGAGATGCTGACGAGCACCACGTGGACCGTGAGGAACTTCGTGGCCTTGCCGGTGGCGTCGCGCGCCCGGGGATCCTTCATGACCCGGCGCAGGAACTGCGGCCAGACCACCAGCGACCAGACACCGGCGATGATCAGCAGCCAGGCAGCAAAGAGGGGAAGCTGCACGGACTCAGTGGCTTTCGAGCCAGGCCTGGGCCTGCTGCGACTGGATGTTCAGGGCCTTGGCCACCATGGGCTCGGCCGCCTCGGCGATCTTGCTGCCCAGGAACGGCACGGACGAGGTCACGTTGCCTTCAAGCTCAACCCGGGTGCTGCCGCCCTCGGCAACGAGCCGCTGGACCGCGGTCACGTCGAGGGGAGCGCCGGCAATCTTCAGCGTGATGTTGCTCTGGCGGGAGCCGTCAGCGGCCGGGGCGTCCCAGTTTTCCACCTGCGTCACCGTGAGGTTCTCGCCCACGAACTTACGGGCGATCTCCGGCAGGCGGGTGGTGGGCAGGGTCCGGACCGAGGTGGTGCTGAAGGCGCCGGCAATATCGCCGTCCACCGCGAAGGACTCCAGCGTGCCGCCGACGTATTCGCTCGTGTGCCGCTGGAAGTCCTCGTTGATGAAAACAGCAGCGACGCTGTCGACGGCGTGCGGAAGGGTGGTGGTTGCACTCAGTGCCATGGATCCTCCAGTGATACGGGGTCAGTACGCTTTTTGCTCCCCACATCCTACGGGGAGCCCGGCGTGTTCTCAGAACCGGCCTCCGCGCGCTCGGCTTCGACGAGCTTCTTCGCCGCTGTGGTGATGTTCCGCGCCATCGCCGGAAAGATGAGGCTGTGGAAGGGCAGTACGGCCAGCCAGTAGAGCCTGCCGCTGAGGCCCTTGGGGAAGAAAATGGCGCGCTGCCGGTAGCGGCTCCCGCCGCCGTCGGGCTCTACGGACAGTTCAAGCCAGGCGCGTCCGGGCGCGCGCATCTCTGCCCGCAGGCGGAGGAGTTTTCCGCGGTCGATCCGCTCCACGCGCCACCAGTCCACCACCTCGCCCGAAACGAGATTGCCGGGGTGCCGGCGTCCCCGCAGGAGCCCTGCACCGCCGGTGAGCTTGTCCAGCCAGCCACGGACCCGCCAGGCCAGGGGCAGGGAATACCAGCCGTTCCGGCCACCGATTCCCTCGATGATCGTCCACACGTGGGCCGGATCCACGTCGCCGTGGAACGTCCGCTCATCGACGAAGACCTTGTGCCCTGACCAGTCCGGATCGCTGGGCAGGGGATCGGCATCGGCGCCCGCGTTGGCCCACGTGGTCTCCACCTGCCCGTCACGTTCCTTGCCCAGTGCCAGGGCAACGGCGCGGCGGTAGGGAGTCAGGCCGCCTTCAGGCACGGGGATGACGGCATCAATGTCGTGTTCCCGGGACACGGCGTCGTGCTGCAGCGACTGGACCAGCGGAAGCGACATGGACAGGGGGATCGGCGTGGTGAGGGCCACCCACAGTCCTGCGAGTTTGGGCGCGGGAATGGGCAGCGCGAGCACCACCCGGTGCGGCAGCCCGGCCTCGGCGGCGTACTCCTTCATCATGCCCGCGTAGCTCAGGACCTGGCGGCAGCCGATGTCGAAGGTGCGGTTGATGGGGCCGGTAAGGGACGCCGCGCCCACGAGGTAGTGCAGCACGTCCCGGACGGCGATGGCCTCAATCCTGTTCCGCACCCAGCTCGGGGCCGGCATCAGCGGAAGGGTTTCGGACAGGTGCCGGATCATCTCGAACGACGCAGACCCGGACCCGATCACCACCCCGGCCTGGAAGACCACCGCGTCCACCGGGCTGTCCAGGAACACCTTGCCCACTGCCTCCCGGGACCGCATGTGCGTGGACAGTTCCACGTTGGCCGGGTGCAGGCCGCCCAGGTAGACGATCCTCTCCACGCCGGCATCGGCTGCCGCCTTCGCGGCGGTCTCCGCCATCGCTTTTTCCTTGGCCTCGAAGCCGGACCCGGCGGCCATGGAATGGACCAGGTAGTACAGCACGTCGACGCCGGCCAGCGCGTCGCGGAGGGCCCCGCCGTCGTCGAGGCTGCTTTCGACCACCACAACATCATCCAGCCAGGGCACGCCGGCGATCTTGGCCGGCGTCCGGACCAGGACTTTACGGTGTGCCCGGCCTCCAGCAGCCGCGGGACCAGGCGGCCGCCGATATAGCCGGTGGCGCCGGTCACGAGGACGGTGCGGTGATGCCGGGCAGCGGCGGGGGTTGGGGTGTCGCTCGGACTGTTCGTATCGCTCACTGGAAAGCTCCTCAGGCCTGGCGGACGGCCGCATCTGGCGATGCGGTTCCTCAGCAAGCGTAGCAACGCGTTCCGGGTGGGCGCCGGGGCAGGAGTAGGCTGGGATGACCCGGGATTCGAAGTGAATTTCGGGCTTTCGTGTTGCCTGCGCTTCCCATGAACCCCACAGGAGTTTCTGCCATGAGCCCCACCGGCCCATCCCATCCCGGTCCGTCGCTTGCCGGACTGCGCAGCGTCCTGGCCGAGGACCACACCTTCGCCCGGGTCAAGGCTGAGGCGGCGCGGGGGTTCGACGTCCGCGGCCAGGACTACCAGATCAGCGCACCGGCCGGACTCCGCGCCGTCCTGCTGGCCGAAATGGCCGATGGGCTGGCCGCCGCCGGGGCCGCAGATGCCGCAGCGGGAACGCCCGACGGCGGGATCCCGGCAGTGGTCCTCGCCGTCACCGCTACGGGACGCGAGGCAGAAGACCTGACCGCAGCCCTGCGGGCCTATTTGCCGGCCGATGCCGTGGCAGAGTTCCCCAGCTGGGAAACCCTTCCGCACGAGCGGCTCTCACCCCGCTCGGACACCGTGGGCCGGCGGCTGTCCGTCCTGCGCCGGCTCGCGCACCCGGAAAGCTCGACGGCGGGTCCGCTGCGGGTGGTTGTGGCTCCGGTACGGGCGGTGGTCCAGCCGATCGTCGAGGGCCTGGGGGAACTGGTTCCCGTGACCCTGAAGGTTGGCCAGGACATGCCGTTCACCGACGTGGTGAGAAGGCTCGCCGACGCCGCCTACGCACGCGTGGACATGGTCACCCACCGCGGGGAGTTCGCCGTGCGCGGCGGCATCATCGACGTGTTCCCGCCCACCGAGGACCACCCCATCCGGGTGGAGTTCTTCGGCGACGAGGTGGACCAGATGCGCTGGTTCGCCGTCGCTGACCAGCGCTCGCTGTCAGCCCCGGGCGTGCACCACCCCACCGAACTCCACGCCCCGCCGTGCCGCGAAATCCTCATCACGCCGTCGGTGATGTCACGGGCCGCGACCCTGAAGACCCAGCTCCCGGCCGCCGCGGACATGCTGGAGAAGATCGCCGGCGGCATCGCCGTGGAAGGCATGGAATCCCTGGCGCCCGTGCTGGTGGACGCCATGGTTCCCTTTGTGGAGCAGCTGCCCGCCGGGTCGATCTCCGTGGTCATCGAACCGGAAAAGGTCCGCACCCGCGCGCACGACCTCGCGGCAACCAACGAAGAGTTCCTTGAAGCTGCCTGGTCCACGGCTTCTGACGGGGGCACGGCACCGCTGGACCTCAGCTCGCAGGCCTCCGCTGCCCTGCACTCCGCCAGCTTCCGGTCCCTCGCCGAGACCCGCAGTTTCTCGCTGGAGCACGCTGTGTCCTGGTGGTCCATCACCTCGCTGGCCACGGATGAGGAGCTGCTGCCGGAGATCGACGTCCTGAACCTGCATGCCCGGGAACCCCGCGGCTACCAGGGCGACGTGGCCGAAATGATGGACTTCATCGGCTCCCATGTCCGCGACCAGTGGCGGATCGTCGTCGTCACCGAGGGCCCAGGCCCGGCCCAACGCCTGGCCGAACTGTTCCACGACGCCGACATCCCCTGTGCCAGGGTGGACACCCTGGAGAAGGAACCGCAGGCGGGCATCATCGAGGTGACCACAGCCGCCGTCGGACGCGGTTTTGTCCTGGACACCCTCAAGCTGGGGCTGCTCACTGAAGCGGACCTGCTCGGGACGGACGTCCGCGGGATCCACCAAGGACATGCGGCGCATGCCGTCCAAGCGGCGGAACGCGGTGGACCCGCTGCAGCTGGTAGCGGCGACCACGTGGTGCACGAACAGCACGGCATTGGCCGGTTCGTCGAACTCATCCAGCGCAAGGTCGCGGGTGGGGGAGACGGCGTCCGCGAATACCTGGTCCTGGAATATGCGCCGTCCAAGCGCGGCGCCCCGGGGGACCGGCTCTTTGTCCCCACCGACCAGCTGGACCAGGTGACCCGGTACGTGGGCGGCGATACGCCGGTGCTCAGCAAGATGGGCGGCTCGGACTGGGCCAGCACCAAATCCAAGGCGCGCAAGGCGGTCAAGGAGATCGCCGGCGAACTCATCCGGCTGTACTCCGCACGGATGGCGTCCCGCGGCCACGCCTTCGGGCCGGACACACCCTGGCAGCGCGAGCTGGAGGAAGCCTTCCCCTACGTGGAAACGCCGGACCAGCTGACCACCATCAACGAGGTCAAAGCGGACATGGAGCGCGAGATCCCCATGGACCGCCTGGTCTCCGGCGACGTGGGCTACGGCAAGACCGAGATCGCCGTCCGCGCCGCCTTCAAGGCCGTCCAGGACGGGAAGCAGGTGGCCGTGCTGGTGCCCACCACCCTGCTCGCCCAGCAGCACTACGAGACGTTCACGGAGCGTTTCTCCGGGTTCCCGCTGCGGGTCAAGGCACTCTCACGCTTCCAGAACGCCAAGGAATCCAAGGAAACCGTGGAGGGCGTCAAGAGCGGCTCCGTGGACGTGGTGATCGGCACGCACCGGCTGCTGTCCAAGGACTTTGCGTTCAAGGACCTTGGCCTGGTGATTGTGGACGAGGAGCAGCGCTTCGGTGTGGAGCACAAGGAGGCGCTGAAGAAGATGCGCACCAACGTGGACGTCCTGGCCATGAGCGCCACGCCCATTCCCCGCACCCTGGAGATGTCCCTGACGGGCATCCGGGAAACGTCCACGCTTGCCACGCCGCCTGAGGAACGCCACCCCGTGCTGACCTACGTGGGCCCGTACACGGACAAGCAGACCTCGGCCGCCATCCGGCGTGAGCTGATGCGCGAAGGCCAGGTGTTCCTGGTCCACAACCGCGTGTCCACCATCGAGCGGACGGCGGCAAAGGTCCGGGAGCTGGTTCCGGAGGCCCGCGTGGAGGTGGCGCACGGGCAGATGTCCGAGAGCCGGCTGGAGCAGATCATCGTGGACTTCTGGGAGAAGCGCTTTGACGTGCTGGTGTGCACCACCATCATCGAAACCGGCCTGGACATCTCCAACGCCAACACCCTGATTGTGGACGGCGCGGACAAGTACGGCCTGTCCCAGCTGCACCAGCTCCGCGGCCGTGTGGGCCGTGGCCGCGAACGCGCCTACGCCTACTTCCTGTACCCGTCCGAGAAGCCTCTGGGCGAAGTGGCGCTCGAACGGCTCAAGGCCGTGGCCACGCACAACGAGCTCGGCGCCGGCATGCAGCTGGCCATGAAGGACCTCGAGATCCGCGGCGCCGGCAACCTGCTGGGCGGTGAGCAGTCCGGCCATATCCAGGGCGTCGGCTTTGACCTGTACATCCGCCTGGTGGGCGAAGCTGTGGCAGACTACCGCGGCGACGCTGAGGAAAAGGCCGCCGAAATGAAGATCGAGCTGCCGGTGAACGCCCACCTGCCGCACGACTATGTGCCGGGGGAGCGGCTCCGCCTGGAGGCCTACCGCAAGCTGGCCTCAGCGCTGACCAACGAAGCCATCGAAGAGGTCCTGGCCGAGCTGGTGGACCGCTACGGCGAACCGCCGCTGCCGGTCCAGAACCTGATTGCTGTGGCCCGCTTCCGGGTGGGGGCCCGCGAAGCCGGCCTGTCCGACGTCGCACTCCAGGGGAACTTCATCAAGTTCTCGCCTGCCCAGCTGCCGGAATCCAAGCAGATGCGGCTGACCCGGATGTACCCGGGTTCCCAGTCCAAGCCTGCCCTGGACGCCGTGCTGATTCCGAAGCCCAAGACCGCCAGGATCGGCGGCCGGGACCTGCAGGACGCCGAAATCCTGGAATGGGCCAACGGCGTCATCCGCAACATCTTCTCCGACGCCCCGCTGAGCGGTGGGTTGACCGTTGATGGGAGGACATCACGCCGCGTCGGGAGCCGCGGCGTGGGTAGCTATTGCCTCGACCGGGCCGTACACGCTGGGCTGGTATCCGCTGGATGCCACCGGCATCCTGATCGGCGGCATGGCGACGGCGGGCACAGCCCTGGTGTGCGACTGGGACCACCGCCACAGCACGGTGGCGAACTCGCTGCCGCCGCTCTCCAACGTGATTGCGGTGGGAATTGAAAACGCCAGCGGCGGGCACCGGCAGGGCACGCACTCCATCCTGGGGGCGGCCTTCTTCGTGGTGCTGGCCATGATGGCCGGGCAGATCCAGGTGCACACCGACTGGGGCCTGCTGTCCGTCGGTGCCGGGCTGCTGTGCATGTTCATGATCAACATCGCGGCCAAGGCGCTGAAGCTGTTCCCCAAGTCGGGGTTCATCAGCAACTGGATCTTCGCCCTGACCATGGCCGGCCTGGTGACGTGGTTCGCCCCGGAGCAGTGGACCTGGCTGCCGGTGTCGATGCTGACCGGTGTGGTGGTCCACATTGTGGGGGACATGATCACCACCGGCGGCGTACCGCTGCTCTGGCCGATCGTCATCAAGCCGCCGAAGTTCCTGCGGAAGCTGCCGGTGCTCAACGACGTCTGGAAGGCCAACGGCGCGTTTTCCCTGCCGCTGCTGGGCCGTGCAGGGTCCCGGCGGGAGTGGCTGGTGCTGATCCCGGTGAGTGCTTACGCCATGGTGGGCATGTGCGTGGCGGCCTGGGCGGTGGCGAAGCAGCAATGGCCAGCGGTCCTCACGGCGCTGGGCAACGTCATCCGCCCCTAACGACCAGCGTGGGGTTAAACAACCAACGCGGGGTCACATAATGCCCAATAAATCCTTCCGGATGGGCATTATGTGACCCCGCGTTGCTGTTGAAAGCGGCTACTTACTTCTCGCCGGCTGAATCGGAGCGGCCCAGGACGGTCTGCGGAATCCAGTACGCCAGGAAGAAGAGGCCCAGGCAGACGGCCATCGGCCACGGGTTGTCCAGGGTGAGGAAGGACAGCGAGTAGACGGCGCCCAGGAACAAGGCGATCATGACCGCAAAGAGGCCAATGCTCGTGACGAGGTTGTTCTCGTTCTCCGGGGTCTGGACTTTGGTGACGCCGGACGCTGTGGTCTTGCTGGACATTCATTCCTCCTCGGCCCCGCGGGGCTCAAAATTGTGGCGGCTGCCGGAACCGGGTCAGTAGCCGGCTGAACCCTGTTCACCCTTGACGATCGCAATTCCGGAGCTGGCACCTATACGTGTTGCACCAGCAGCAATCATAGCCTGCGCGTCGGCCAGGGAGCGTACTCCGCCGGAGGCCTTGACGCCGAGATCCGGGCCCACGGTCCGGCGCATGAGGGCGATGTCCTCTGCAGTGGCGCCGCCGCCGCTGAAGCCGGTGGACGTCTTCACGAAGTCGGCGCCGGCCTCCACGGCGGCCTCGCAGGCGAGGACTTTCTGGGCGTCGTCCAGGAAGACCGTTTCGATGATGACCTTCAGGATGGCCCCGCTCGCGTGGACGGCTTCGGCGACGGCGGAGATGTCCTCCACCAGGGCGCCCTTGTCCCCGGCCCGCGCAGCGGCGATGTTGATGACCATGTCGATTTCGTCGGCGCCGTCCAGCACCGCGCCGCGGGCTTCAAAGGTCTTCACGTCGGTGGGAGTCGCCCCCAGGGGAAAACCGATCACCGAGCACGTCAGCACCCCTGAACCCTTGAGGGCAGTCTTGACCGTCTTGACCCACAGGGGGTTCACGCAGACTGACTTGAAATGGTATTCGGCGGCCTCGGCACACACCTTGAGGATGTCCGCTTCGCTGGCCTCCGGCTTCAGCAAGGTGTGGTCGATGTAGGATGCGATGTTTCCCGGCGATGAGTCCGGACCGGCTTCGCGCTGGTTGGCAGAAGTGGCTTCGTTGCTCATGATGGTCCCTTCCTCGTGGCTTTGTGGGCCGTCGGAGCCACGGTGTGCGTGGCCGTTCTGGTGACCATCTTGTCATAGGAGGAGCCAGCTCATGCGGCCACCGGCAAGCGCTCCGGGCACGCCCTCTGCCGCATCCTGCTGCCCTGCCACAGCCATCGCCGTCATCAGCTGCGCGGCGCAGGCGCCGGCCGCAGAGGCCGCGGCCACCAGCAGTCCCAGCCGGACGCCGTCGAACGTTGCTGCGTCACCGATGGCCCAGATCCCGGGCACGGAGGTCCGGAAATCCTGGCTGATGGCAATCCCGCCGCCGGGAGCCGTGCGGAGCCCCGCGCTGGCCGCGAGTCCGTCCCGGGACACCCGTTCCTCCGCCAGGACCACGATGTCGCCGTTCATGCTGCTGCCGTCGGCGAAGACGATCCCGGCGGTGTTCAGTTCCGGGCCGGGCTTCCGCGGCTTCACCACGGCAGGGCGCACCGTCGTGCGGACCGGGCGGACGCCGCGGGCACGCAGGACCGCCTCCGCCTGTCCCGCCGCGGCGCCGGTACCCACCAGGATTCCCAGCGGCCGCCTGCCTAACTCACTGGTCAGGTCCTTTACGGCCTCGCCGATCCGGGCGGCGTCGTCGATGGTGGAGTAGCTCAGGCAGTGGCCCGAACCCTCAACTGGGGCTTCCTCCGGCGCGGAACCGGTTGCGATCACCAGCTGGTCGTAGCTGAATTCCATTCCATCAGCCGTAGTCACGGTGCGCGTTCCGGCCTCAATGAAGCTGGCAGGCTGGCCGAACCGAAGCGATACCTGCGGCAGGGATGCCAGCTCCAGGAGTTCCTCAGAGACGTCGTCACGGTTGCTCAGCATGGTGATGGTCCCGGCGAAACGGGCGCGGTCCAGCTGGCTGACAAGGGCCTGCGCGGCGGGCCCGGCACCGGCAATGACGATGCGCGGAGCGGTGCGGGAGTTTGCGGAGATGGAGGGGGCCGGTGCGGACATGTGCTGGCCCTTTCGCTGGCGGCCGCAAGGTGGTTCCGGCCGGGAAGTTCGTGATGCTCCCCAGCGTAGGCGGCCCGTTTTTCCAGCGTGTTTCGCCCCAATTACGGGAGCGGGAGTTTTTGTCCAGATGATGTGCTTACCGTGTGGCCTTGGCCACATTATCTGGACAAAAACTCCGGTGGGAGCGCTCAGACCCGGATCCGGTACCCCCGCTTGACCACCGTCTCCACCAGGCGCCCATCGGGCAGCGAGGACCGGAGCCGGCTGACCGTCATGTCGAGGGCGTGAACGGAACCCCGCAGTTCCAGCAGGTCCGAGAGCGCCTCCCGGGAGAGGACCGCCCCGCCGGCCCCCAGCAGCGCACGCAGCAGCAGCAATGGCGCGGGCGCCAGCTCAACGGGCTGACCGTCGATCCGCAGGCTGCGGCCGCGGAGCTCGATGTTGCCGGAGCCTGTGTCCAGGCGCCGTACGTGATTCAGGGCGAGGTGCTCGCACACCAGCCGGATCAGGGCACCCATCCGGAAGCGCTCCGGAATGAGCGGGGTGACACCCGCGTCAAGCAGCGGCTGGGCTGTCACGGGGCCAACCACGGCCGTGGTGACGTTGGTCTTGAGGCTGTGGATCAGCTCCTTGTAGACGCCCATCTCGTGCGCGGTGCTCCACATGGCGTCAACGGCGGGCGCACTCGTGAAGGTGAGGACATCCAGGTTGCCGCTGCACGCGGCCTCGATGAGGCGCGGAAGCCGGTCTTCGCCGTCGGGCTTCACCCAGCGGTAAGGGGTCACGGTGAGGACGGTGGCCCCGGACATGCGCAGGCGTTCCAGCTGACGGACGTCCGTGTAGCCGTGCAGCTGCACGGCCACGGTCTTGCCGCGCACGCCTTCGGCGAGCAGCATGTCCACCAGCGTTGCGGTGGTTTCGTCGCTGCTGATTCCGACGTCGGCGAGACCGGCCGCGCGGACGGCGCCGCGGGCCTTGGGGCCGCGGACAAACATCCGGCAGGCGCCAAGCGTTTCCAGAAGTTCCTCACCAATTCCGAAGGAATCGGCCGCTTCGCACCAACGGCGCATGCCATACGCGGTGGTGGCGATGCAGAGGTCCGGGCGGGCCGCGATGATGGCCTTGGTGTCCTCAATGAGGCGGATGTCTTCCTGCACCGGCGCGATCTTCAGTGCCGGCGCGTGCAGCACCTCCGCGCCGCGGCGTTCCAGGGCCTCGATGAGGTCCCGGGAGCGCCGGTGCGAGGTCACACCGATGCGGAAGCCCTCCAAGGGGTTGCTTCCGGTGTCCGATGCTTCGTCTACCTCGGGCTCAGCTGGTGCCAGTGCGTTCATGGGGGTCAATCCTTTCACGAACCCAGCAGCGAGGCCGCCAGCCTGTCCAGGTCGGCGGCGGCCTCGGCATGCCCACGGTTGGCTTCAGCCACCCGGACCACCTCGCCAATGACCAGCACAGCGGGGTTGCTGCACCCGGCGGCGGCGGAGGTGATGGTGCCCAGGTCAGCGATGGTGGTGCGCTGGCCGGGACGGTAACCGCGTTCGACGACGGCCATGGGCATGTCGGGGCGCATGCCGGCTTTGCGCAGCCCGGCTGCGAGCTGGTGCAGGGTGCCGATGCCCATCAGGACCACGATGGTGCCGCCCAGGCCGGCCAGGTGCGTGTGTTCCTTTTCGGTGAGCGGGGCGTGGCCGGAGACCACGGTGAACATGTGGCTGACCTCGCGGTGCGTGACCGGGATGCCTGCGGCTGCCGGGACGGAGATCGCGCTGGTGACGCCGGAGATGACGCGGACGGGCACGCCGGCCGCGACGCAGGAGGCAACTTCCTCGCCGCCGCGGCCGAAGACGTAGGGATCGCCGCCCTTCAGCCGGACCACGTTGTTGCCTTCCAGGGCGGACGCGACCATCAGCTTTTCGATGTCCGCCTGGCTGACCTTGTGGTGGCCGGGCTTCTTGCCCACATCCACCAGTTCGGCCGAGGTCAGGATTGGCAGGTCCTGGCACGGAGCCAGCCGGTCGTAGAACACCACGTCCGCATCGCGGAGGGCGTTGACGGCGGCGACGGTCAGCAGTTCGGTGGTGCCGGGGCCGCCACCCACCAGGGTGACATGGCCGACGGGGCCGGCGGCCGGTTCGGCCGCTACCGGGATGCCGGTTGCGCGGCACCGCTCCAGCAGGGACTCCCAGCCCGGCTGGCCGTCGTCGACCGCGGCGACCAGGAACGGGCGCTCGGGAAGCGGGCCGTCATGCGCGGCACCCTGCGGCGTGCTGAGGCGGTAGACGACGGCGCCCGCGGCTTCGTAGCGGCGGACCGCCTGGCGTGCGGCGTGGTCGGAGCCGGTGACCAGGACTTCGCGGCCGGTGAGATCAATGCTGAGCTGCATGCCTATACCTCGTTCTCGTCGCGGGGCCTCATGGGGATGGAAGCGCCGATCAGGACCTTCCCTTTTTCTTCGAGCGTTGCCGGGCGCATCTGGCCGCGTTCGTCGGAGACGAAGGTGATGGAGTCGTCCTTCTGGTCGGGGGCGTTGACGAAGGAGCGGAACCGGCGCAGGCGCTCGGGATCCTTCAGGGTGTCCGCCCACTCGTCCACGTACGTGTCAACGTGCTTGGACATGGCGGCTTCGAGTTCCTCGGCGATGCCCAGGGTGTCCTTGACCACCACATCCTCGACGTGCTTGATGCCGCCGTCGAGCTCTTCCTGCCAGCGCGCGGTGCGCTGCAGGCGGTCGGCGGTGCGGATGTAGTACATGAAGTACCGGTCGATGTACTTGATCAGCGTCTCGTCGTCCAGGTCCTTGGCGAGCAGCTGGGCGTGGGCCGGGGTGGCGCCGCCGTTGCCGCCGACGTACAGGTTCCAGCCGTCGGCGGTGGCGATCACGCCAACATCCTTGCCACGGGCTTCGGCGCATTCGCGGGCACAGCCGGAGACGCCCATCTTGAGCTTGTGCGGGCTGCGGAGGCCGCGGTAGCGCAGCTCGAGCTGGATGGCCATGGCCACCGAGTCCTGCACGCCGAAGCGGCACCAGGTGGAACCCACGCAGGACTTCACCGTGCGCAGGCTCTTGCCGTATGCCTGGCCGGATTCGAAGCCGGCGTCCACCAGTTCCTTCCAGATTTCCGGGAGTTCTTCCAGCCGGGCACCGAACATGTCGATGCGCTGGCCGCCGGTGATCTTGGTGTACAGGTTGTACTTCTCGGCCACGGCGGCGATGACGCCGAGCTTCTTCGGGGTGATCTCGCCGCCGGCGATGCGGGGGACCACCGAGTAGGTGCCGTCCTTCTGCATGTTGGCGAGGGCGCGGTCGTTGGTGTCCTGCAGGGTGCCGCGGCCGGCGTCCAGGACGTAGGCGCTGTTCTGGCTGGCGAGGATGTTGGCGATGGTCGGCTTGCAGATATCGCAGCCGGCGCCGGTGCCGTACTTGGCCATGATCTCTTCGAAGGAGGTCAGCTCCAGGACGCGGATGGCGTCGAAGAGTTCCTGGCGGGACAGCTCGATGTGCTCGCAGAGGGCCTTGGAGACCTCGACGCCGGACTTGGTCAGTTCGGTTTCCAGCAGCTTCTTGAGCATGGGGACGCAGGAGCCACAGCTGGTGCCGGCGCGGGTGCAGCCCTTGAGTTCGCCGAGTTCCTGGACCGGGGCATTGCCGTCGCAGGCGCCGCAGCCGTTGACGGTGTCGCGGATGGTTCCGGCGGACACGTTGTTGCAGGAGCACAGGATGGCGTCGTCCGGGAGTTCGGTGTCCGGCGCGTCACCGCCGCCCGCTGCCGAGAGGTATGCGCCGGGCTCGGCGCTGAGTTCGCGGCCCAGGAGCGGGCGCAGGCTGGTGTAGGGGGTGGCGTCGCCCACGAAGATGCCGCCCAGGAGGGTCTTGGCATCATCGGTGGTGACGATCTTCTGGTAGACGCCGCGGGCGGGGTCGGCGTAGACGATCTCGAGTGAGTGCTCGGTCCTGGCGAACCCGTCACCGAAGCTGGCCACGTCCACGCCCGAGAGCTTGAGCTTGGTGGCGGTGTCGAAGCCGGGGAAGGTGGCCTCGCCGCCGTGCAGGCGGTCGGCGACGATCTCGGCCATGGTGTTGGCGGGGGCAACGAGGCCCAGGCACATGCCTTCGAAGTTGGCCACTTCACCGATGGCCCAGATGCCGTCCACCTCAGTGGCGCAGTAGTCGTTGATGACCACACCGCCACGCTGGCCCAGGCTGAACACCTGTTCGTCGCCCTCGGCGGCGCGGAAGAGTTCGTCGCGGGGCCGGACGCCGATGGCCACGATCACCATGTCTGCATCGATGATGCGGCCGTCGGCCATGAGGACACCCGTGACCTGGCCCTCGTCGTCGGACAGGACTTCCGAGGGGAAGACGCCGCCGTGGACTTCAAAGCCCTTGGCCTTGATGAGCCGGCCCATTGCCTGGCCTGCTCCTTCATCGAGCTGCGTGGCCATCAGCCACTGCGAGCCGTCGATGACGATCGGCGTGGCACCGAGCTGCTCCGTGCCGGCGGCCGATTCGAGCCCGAGGAGGCCGCCACCGATGGTGACGGCGTTGACCTTGCGGCCCAGCTTTTCCGTGAGCTCGGTGATGGTCTTGTTAATGGCCCAGACGTCTTCAAGCGTGCGGTAGACGTGCGTGAGCTCGTTGCCGGGGATGGGGAGGCGGGCGGCATTCGAGCCGGTCGCGACCACCAGGTCGTCGTATGCGAAGGTGCTGCCGGCTGCGGTTTCCACGGTCTTGGCTTCGGCATTGATCTTCACCACGCGCTCGCCGGTCTTCAGGTCCAGGGAAGCGTGGTCCCACATGGAAGCCGATCCCAGCGTCAGGTCGACGTCGGTGTCCGTGAGGGCCTTGGAGAGCGCCACGCGGTCATAGGGCAGGTGGGCTTCCTCGGTGAGGACCGTGACATGCCAGCCTTCGAGGCCACGGGAATGCATGGCATCGGCGAAGCGGTGGGCGGCGGGGCCGCCACCGGCGACGACGATGCGGCGCGTGTTCTCTGTGCTTGAAGTCTGTTCGGTCACTGTGGGCCTTTCGCATGGGCCGCAGACGGTATTCTGCGACCTTCTCTGACGAGGTGTCCATTCAGACTACGGAGACGCAGTTTCGCTTCAGTTTCCCAATTGTTTCGTGGGCTTAACTTCTGCATCACGAACACATTTCCGGGCGGGTGAGGTCTCTTTTACCCGCCGGACACATTCACTGCATGCCGTTGAAACACCTGCTGCCTATGTTGTTAGTACGGCCATAAAGGTGGCCCAACACCAAGACAGACAAGCACGGGGAGTTGAACCGGACATGACGGCAACACTGGAAATTGGCGCACTCGCCGCCGACACCATCGAAACCGCTGCCGGCTGGCACAGGGTTTGCGCCGTGGCGGAACTCGAGCTCGCCTGGGGCGAAGCGGCGCTCATCGCGGGCCGCCAGGTGGCGCTGTTCCGGACCGGCCCCAGCGAGGTCTTTGCCGTGGCACACGAGGACCCGGCGACCGGCGCCCACGTGATGGCCCGCGGCATCCTGGGATCCCGCGGCACCCGGCCCACCATCGCCTCGCCGCTGCACAAAGAGGTCTACGACCTGGAAACCGGCGAATGCTTCGGAACCGCGGCCGTGCGCCTGGAAACGTTCCGCACCCGCATTGCCGATGGTTTCATCGAGGTAGCGGTCTAGCTGGGGCCGCTACAGCCCCAGGGCCTCGCGGACATCGCCGATCACGGCATCGAGGGCGAGGCGGGCCGCCTGCCGGGCTTCCGGCAGCCCGGCGGCTGATTCCACGGGCTGGAGCACCTCGAGGTAGCACTTGAGCTTCGGTTCCGTGCCGCTGGGCCGGATGATCACGCGGGTCTGGTCCCGGGTCAGATACAGCAGCCCGTCGGTGGGCGGCAACTGCTCGCTCCCTTCCGCCAGGTCCACAAATGTCTCAACTGCTGAAGAGCCGAAAGCCTCGGGCGGGCTGACCCGCAGCCGGTTCATCATGGCGTCCAGCAGGCCCAGGTCCGCCACCCGGATGCTCAGCTGGTCACTGGCGTGCAGCCCGTGCTGGAGGTAGAGCTCATCCAGCGTGTCGAAGATGGTTTTCCCCTCGGCCTTGGCTGCGGCGGCCATCTCCGCGATGAGGACAGCGGCCGAGATCCCGTCCTTGTCCCGGACCAGGTCCGGCGCAACGCAGTACCCCAGGGCTTCCTCGTAGCCGTACAGCAGTCCCGGCACCCGGGAAATCCACTTGAATCCTGTCAGTGTCTCCTCATGCGCGTAGCCTGCCGCCGCGGCAATCCGGGCGAGCAGCCGGGAGGACACGATGGAATTGGCGAACACGCCGGCACTTCCGGCACCGGGGGCCCTGTCCCCGGTTGCCCCGTCGGCGCCGTCTCCGGCGTCAGGCGTTTCGGCCCCGCCGGCCGCGAGCCGTGCCACGATGTGTGCCCCGAGCAGCGCCCCGACCTCATCCCCGCGCAGCATCCGCCAGGCACCGGTGTCGGGATCCTTTGCAGCCACCGCAGCACGGTCGGCGTCGGGATCGTTGGCCAGGACAATATCGGCATCCAGGCGGGCGGCCGTCTCCAGCGCCAGGTCCAGGGCGCCAGGCTCCTCCGGATTGGGGAAGCTCACCGTGGGAAAGTCCGGATCCGGTTCGGCCTGCTCTGCAACAAGGGTGACCTCGGCAAAGCCGGCCGCATTCAGCACCGCCATGGCGGTTTCCCCACCGACGCCGTGCATGGGGGTCAGGACAATTCGCAGGTCGCGGTGGGGGAAACGGGCAGGATCGGCGAGTGCCGCCGTCGCGCGTTGATAGTCAGCCGCAACCGACTGATCCAGCACGGTCCAGCCGTCCGCGGCGAGGGCGATGGATTCCGACGCTCCCACGGCCTCGATCCGCGCGGCGATGCGTGCATCGTACGGCGCCACGATCTGGGCTCCGCGGCCGCTTTCCTCCACGGCGTGGCGGCCAAGGTACACCTTGTAGCCGTTGTCCTGCGGCGGGTTGTGGCTGGCTGTGACCATGACGCCGCCGTCGCAATCCAGGGCCCGCACGGCGAAAGCCAGCAGGGGAGTGGGCAACGCGGCAGGCATCAGGAAGGTGTCAATCCCGGCGGCGGTGAGGATGGCTGCCGACTCCGCGGCGAAGATGTCCGAGTTGTGGCGGGCGTCATAGCCGACGACGGCGCGTGGCCGGGTTCCGGGCGCAGCCTCACCAACGGCGTCAGTCAGGAAGGCGGCGAACCCGGCGGCGGCCCGGCGTACCACCACGCGGTTCATCCGGTTTGGTCCGGGGCCCAGGGCGGCGCGGAGGCCGGCGGTGCCGAACTGCAGGGTGCCGCTGAAGCTGTCGGCGAGTTCCTGCATGGCGGCGGGGGAACCGTCCCCGGCGAGCTGCAGCAGCTCCGTGAGGGCGGCGGCTGTGGCGGAATCCGGATCTTTGGCAGCCCATTCGCGGGCGTGGCTGAACAAGGAAGCGGCATCGGAGGACGTCATGGGGTCCACGCTATCGTCATTGCCCCCGGAACGGTCCTGAACACTCGCTGGTGACGGCGGAAACAACCGAATCCTTGACAGCCCGTTTTCTGGACACGTAATGTCGCGAATATGAGAATGGGGCAGGGAGTGGAATGGGGGCTGCACAGCTGCGTCAATATGTCCTGGACGCCTCCGGGGGAACCCGTGAGCAGTGCCCGTCTGGCCGAGTTCTACAAACTTCCAGCGGCATACCTGAACAAGCAACTGCAGGCCATGGTGCGGGCCGGGATCCTGGCCTCAGTCTCCGGGCCGCGGGGCGGCTTCTCGCTGGCCAGGCGCGCGGACCGGATTTCCGTCCTGGACGTGGTCCTGGCCATCGAGGGGAACGACGATTCCTTCCGCTGCGACGGCATTCTCAAGGACGCCCCCGGCGGCGACATGGACGCCGACTACGCGCGGACCTGCCTTATTTCGCAGACCATGCGCCATGCCGAGGTCACGTGGCGGACAGAGCTCTCCCGGCAGAGCATCGCCGGGATCGCCCAGTCCATTGAACGCAGGTTTCCCGAGGCCAGGGCGGAGACGGTCAAGCAGCTCGTAGGGGCCAGGTCCTGATCATTCCTCAAGCAACGCGGGGTCACTTAACGCCCATGGGACGGCCTCGGATGGGCCTGAAGTGACCCCGCGTTGGCCTAAAGCTTGGCGATGATCCCGGCCAGCAGTTTGGAGATGCGCGGCCCGGCGGCCTGGCCTGATTCGAGGACTTCCTGGTGGCTGAGCGGCATGGGGCTGATGCCGGCCGCGAGGTTGGTCACCAGTGAAATGCCGAACACCTCCATGCCGGCATGACGGCCCGCGATCGCTTCCAGGGCCGTGGACATGCCCACCAGGTCGGCTCCGATCCGCTTGGCGTACTGCACCTCGGCAGGGGTCTCATAGTGCGGTCCGGAGAACTGGACATACACACCCTCGTCCAGCGAGGCATCCACTTCACGGGCGAGCTCCCGGATGCGTGAACTGTAGAGATCTGTCAGGTCCACGAACGTGGCGCCCTCCAGCGGGGAGGCGCCGGTGAGGTTTATGTGATCTTTGATGAGGACAGGCGTGCCCGGCACCCAGCTTTCGTTCATGCCGCCGCAGCCGTTGGTGAGGACCAGGATCTTGCAGCCGGCGGCGGCTGCTGTGCGGATGCCGTGGACTACGGCACGGACGCCCTTGCCTTCGTAGTAGTGCGTCCGGGCGCCCAGGACCAGCGCTCGTTTGCCTTCCTTGGTCAGTACCGAGCGGATGGTGCCCACATGACCCACCACGGCCGGGGCATGGAACCCGGGGACCTCGTCCGCGGGCAGGGTGGCGGTGGTCTCGCCGATGAGGTCGGCGGCTTCGGCCCAGCCCGATCCCAGGACCAGGGCGACGTCATGCGTAGCTACTCCGGTCTTTTCTGCAATGTAGTCAGCGGCGGCGCGCGCGGCGTCGAAAGGGTCCAGGTTCAGGAAGTCTGTATTACTCACGGGTACAAACTATCGTGCCGCAGGCGTTGTGCACAGGGTCACAGGAGCCGGTGACCCGCCCCATGAAGCGGACCTTTTTGTTGGTGTCCCGGCGCAGAAGGGGAGAGAATGGTTGATTGTGACTACGCATCCTGATTTCAGCTCACCCCGGATCGCAATCCTGGGAGGTGGCCCCGGCGGATACGAAGCCGCCATGGTCGCGGCCTCCCTGGGGGCGCAGGTCACCATCATCGAACGTGCGGGCATGGGCGGCTCGGCGGTGCTCACCGACGTCGTGCCTTCCAAGACCCTGATCGCGACGGCGGATCTGATGACCCGCGTCGGGGAGGCGGGGGAGCTGGGAGTGAAGTTCGACGTCGACGGCGGCGACTTTGTGCCTGTGATGCGCGCCGATCTCAAACACATCAACGACCGGCTGCTGGGCCTGGCCCGGCAGCAGTCCCGGGACATCACCGCCGGACTCGAACACCAGAACGTCCGCATCCTGATCGGTTCCGGCAGGCTCGTGGACAACCACACCATCGAAGTCCTGACCGCAGAAGGCACCGAGACGGTGGAAGCGGACACCATCCTGCTGACCGTGGGTGCGCATCCGCGGGAACTGCCAACGGCCCGGCCCGACGGCGAACGCATCCTGAACTGGGCCCAGATCTACAACCTCGACGAACTTCCCGAGGAACTCATCGTGGTGGGTTCGGGCGTCACCGGCGCCGAATTTGCCTCCGCCTACAACGGCCTGGGCTCCAAGGTCACCCTGATTTCCAGCCGCGACCGTGTGCTGCCGGGTTCAGATACCGACGCCGCGGAGGTGCTGGAGGAAGTCTTCGAGCGCCGCGGCGTGCGGGTCCTGTCCCGTGCCCGCGCCGAGACCGTGGAACGAACGGACGACGGCGTGGTGGTCACCCTCGGCGACGGGTCCAAGGTCACCGGCAGCCACTGCCTGGTCTGCGTGGGCTCCATCCCCAACACCGCCGGGATCGGTCTTGAAGAAGCAGGCGTGGAGCTCTCCGAGAGCGGCCACATCAAGGTGGACGGCGTCTCCCGCACCACTGCGCCGAACATTTACGCCGCAGGCGACTGCACCGGTGTCCTGGCGCTCGCGTCGGTGGCCGCCATGCAGGGCAGGATCGCGATCGCCCACTTCCTGGGTGACGCCGTGACGCCCATCAAGCTGCACCAGGTGGCGTCCAACATCTTCACCTCGCCGGAAATCGCCAATGTGGGGGTCTCCGAGGCCGAGATCGAATCAGGCAAGTACCAGGGCGACGTCGTCAAGCTCTCGCTCAAGAGCAATGCCCGCGCCAAGATGCGCAACACCAAGGACGGCTTCGTCAAGATCTTCGCCCGCAAGGGCTCCGGCACCGTCATCGGCGGTGTGGTGGTGGGGCCGAACGCCTCCGAGCTGATCTTCGCCATCTCCATCGCAGTGAAGCAGAAGCTCCACGTGGACGACGTCGCGAGCACGTTCACGGTGTACCCGTCACTGAGCGGTTCCATCTCGGAAGCTGCACGGCGCCTGCACGTCCACATGTAACGGGGTTGCGGTAGCGTGGCCGCATGAGTACAGCACTGGAGCGGCCACGCCGCGGAAAAATCATCGGCGGCGTGTGCGCCGCGCTGGCAGCCCGCTTTGGACTGCCGAAGTTCCTGGTCAGGCTCGGCTTTGTGATCTTTGGCCTGGTGGGGATCGGCGAGATCGTCTACATCGCGCTGTGGATCATGATCCCGAAGGCCCCGGCATAAACCTCCGCCTGCGCATGCCCGTCAGGTACGGGCGTAGGCCGGGACCACGTCACCGGGAGCCAGGGGCTTGAACCACTGCTCGAAGCCCAGGTCGCCGGCGTCGTCTGCGGGAACGTCGGGGCCGTCCGGGTCCGGCTCGGTGTACAGCGCCTGGCTGTCCGCATCCTCCAACAGGACTTCCTCAACCTGTGCCCGCCAGCCGTCCGGCAGGTCAAGTTCATAGATGTCCTCGGTGATTTCCGCCTGGTCGAGCAGGCAGCGGACGGCCAGCTCGGCTGCCAGGCACCCGGGGGCGGTCCAGCCGCGGCCCAGGGATGCCGTGACGTCGGAGGCGACCACGATGAACTTCTGGGTGAACTTCGCGTCGTAGCTGGCTGCGAACTGGGGCGGCAGCGAGGACAGCACCGAGGACCCGGCGATGTCTGACGGGGTACACGGCATCCAGCCCGCGGAGCGTCTCGAGGTCGCGGAAGAGCTGATCGATCAGAACGCCGGACGAGTTCCAGAGGAGGCCTGCCAACAGGCGCGTCTGGCTCACAGCCTTTTGCCGCTCTTCGGCCGGGACGGCCGCCATTTCGGCCAGGTCGTCCGGGTCGAACTGGAGCCGCTGCTCCGGTGTCATGTCGTCCGGGTGCGGATCAAGGCCCAGAAGTTCCAGGCTCAGTCCGGTCAGTTTCCCCGCGTCAGCCAGCAGTTCGTCGGTGATGTCGTCTTCTTCGTCGGCATTCATGGCCCCGATGCTACCTGCCATCCGTCCATGGCCAGATTTGCGTTACGCGCCGTGAGAGGGATCGGCCGCGCAGCGGGAATAGCCTCTCGTTGGTGCCGGCCCGTATGGGGGAGGCAGGAGCATCTGCTGTTCCGCTTCGGCACGCCTTGGCGGTGGCTTAGCTTCCTGATCCTTGCATCATTCCTTGTCGTAGGCCCACTGTTGGGGCAGCCAGGAATCATATGGATGGGCGGATGCATTGCAGGGTCGCAATTTGGGGTCGCTTGGCGACTCTCGGCGGTAAAGCCACCGGTAAAGTCAGCGTGGACCGTCAACGGGCGTCGCATCGACGCATTGGCTGAGGCCCGAAAGGCGTCCAAGGAAGAGCTGCTCTTACTCGACGGCAACAAGCATGAGCGTGTCGTCGTCGAGCACGGCTCGGCACGCTTCGAGGTGGCCGGGTCATTGCCATCGAGACTGGTATGCCACCGGAATCCCGATGCCGACAGCGACGCTTCCTGGGCGGTTTTTTCCCGGACCGGAGACACTTCGGATGAGTCGGTGGAAGTTCCGATGGGCCGGATGAAGGGCTTCATTCCTTCACAGTTCGTCCACGACGTTGGGTCGATCGAGGCGGCGCTGAACGGCTTCCTGGAGGATCCTAAAGCGAAGTCATTGGATCCGGAATGGAACACCGAGCCAATCGCTTTTGACTTGCGCCTTCACTCGTAGGGCAAGCCCCTAATTCACCCCATCAGGCGGCGGGAGCCGCCTGGAAGTGTTTTTCGATGAGCCCCTTGATGTCGTCGTGGCAGCCGCCGCAGCCGGTGCCGGCGCGGGTTGCCTTGGATACTTCGGCCACGGTGGAGCAGCCGTCCTCAACGGCGCCCTGGATCTTGGCCCCGCTGACTCCGGCGCAACGGCACACGGTACCTGCGGGATCGGCCGGGCCGGAGGCAGCCAGCTGGTCCGGTCCGTCCAGCCGCAGCAGCAGGGACCTGTCTGCGGGCAGTTCCGCACCACGCTCGAACAGACCCACCAGCTCGGCGGCCGTCCGCGGCATGCCCACTGCCACCAGGCCCTCCAGCACTCCGCCGCGGGTGGTCATCTTGACGTAGCGGCCGTGTTCGGGGTCGGCCCACTGGGCGATCTGCAGGCGCGGGCGGCCGTTGACGGCGCCGGCCGTCAAGGCTTCCTCGTCCCACGGATCGGCCGCGTTGTCCCCGGCCACGGCCATGTTCATGCCGCGGGCCTTGAGGACAATAACGCCGGCCTGCTCCTGGGGCAGTTCCTCCAGCGCATCGGCTTCCTCCTGCGTGGCGGTGGCCAGCAGGGTCAGGTATTCGGCCAGCCATTCGGCCTGCCGCCAGCCCGGTCCCACCAGCCCGGACGGGCCCTTGGCGGTGCGGCATTCATTGCAGGCGGGGTCCGGGCAGCGCACCTCGGCGCAGTCACCGATGGCGAAGATGTGCGGCTCGTGGTGCGCACGGAGCCGGTGGTCCACCAGGATTCCCGTGCCGGTGGACAGGCCGCAGCCCTCCGCGAGCTCGGTCCGCGGCCGGACGCCGCACGAAAGGACCAGGAGGTCCCCGTCGATCGCGGAACCGTCATCGAGCAGCAATGCCGAGAAGCCGCCGTCGGGCGCGTTGTGCTCCACCCCGGTGGAGCGGGCGTTGCCGGCCATCCGGACACCGCACCGGCGCAGGCTGGCGGCGAGGACCGCGCCGCCGCCGCGGTCGATGTTGCGGCCCAGCGGGTGCGGGCCGTTGTGGACCACGGTGACGGTGGCACCTTCCTCGGCCGCGGCGAGGGCTGTCTCCAGGCCCAGGACACCGCCGCCGAGCACCACCACGCGTTTGCCGCCGTCGACCGCTGCCCGCAGAACCGACGCGTCGCGCAGGTCCCGGAGCGCCGTGACGCCGGCCGGAAGGACGGGGGAGGCCGGGTCCGGGTTGATGCCGGTGAGGTTGGGGATGACGGGCCGCGAACCCGTGGCGAAGACCAGCCGCTCGTAGTGGGCCGACGTGCCGTCAGTGAGCAACACCTGCTGGCGGGCCCGGTCCACGCGGCGGACCCGCACGCCAAGGCGGACGTCCACGCCGTCGGCGATCAGGGCGGCCGCGTCAGAAAGCGCCAGGGCATCGGCCGTGGTGCGGCCCACGCCCAGGTCGGCGACCAGGACGCGGTTGTAGGCGGCCTCTGCTTCTTCGCCCACCACCGTCAGGCGGACGTGCCCGTCGCGGACCGCAGGCAGCAGTTCATCGATCAGGCGGGCTGCCACCGGGCCGAATCCGACAATGACAATCTGCTCACTCATGAGGCCTCCGTCGTTTGAAGAACGCTGTGCTGAAGTCCGTTGGGCTGAGGCTCGCCAGGAGCCGCGGCCCGGACCCAAACCTTGTTGAACTTGAATTCGGGCATCCCGGAGATGGGGTCGGTGGCGGCTTCCGTGAGGCGGTTGGCGCTTTCGAGTTCCGGGAAGTGGAAGGGCAGGAACACCGTCTCCGGCCGGATGGCGGTGCTGAGTTCGGCGCGGCAGACCACCTCGCCGCGTTCGTTGGCCACCGAAACGAAGGCGCCTTCGGTGATGCCCATGGCGGCTGCGGCGGCCGGGTGCATCTGCACTTTCGCCTCGGGCTGGGTGGCCAGCAACTCGGACACGCGCCGGGTCTGGGCGCCGGACTGGTAGTGCTCCAGGAGGCGGCCGGTGATGAGGGTCATGGTTTTGGCGGCCGGGATTGGGATTGGCGGCAGGCGTACGACGGCGGCGCGGCGTCACCGCGGTCATGACCGCCTTTCCGTCGGGGTGCGCAAAGGTGTCCAGGAAGAGCCGCGGCGTGCCGGTGCTGCCTGCGGGGTAGGGCCAGTAGGCCGCCTCGCCGCGGTCCAGCATGGCGTAGTCGATGCCGGAGTAGTCGGCCAGTCCGCCGGCAGAGGCGAGGCGCAGCTCCTCGAACACCGTTTCCGGGTCCTCGCTGTAGCGTGGAGGGCGCCTCGAGGGCCTCGGCCAGCCGGGCCATGATCCACAGCTCGCTGCGGGCGCCGGCGGGAGGCCGGATGGCCCGGCGGCGGCGCAGGACACGCCCCTCGAGGTTGGTCAGTGTGCCTTCTTCCTCGGCCCACTGCAGGACCGGCAGGATGAGGTCGGCCTCGGCGGCGGTCTCGGACATAAAGAAGTCGCAGACCACCAGGAAGTCCAGGCTGCGGAGCCCGGCGATGACGGCGTTCGCGTCGGGGGAGGCCACCGCGATATTGGAGGCGTGCACAAGAAGGCACCGCACGCCGTCGGGCTGTCCCAGTGACTTCAGCAGCTGGACGGCGGGGAGGCCGGGGCCGGGAATGGTTTCCTCCGGGACGCCCCAGACGCCGGCCATGTGGGCGCGGGCGGCGGGATCGGTGATCTTGCGGTAGCCGGGGAGCTGGTCGGCCTTCTGGCCGTGTTCCCGCCCGCCCTGGCCGTTGCCCTGGCCGGTGAGCGTGCCGTAGCCGCTGCGGCCGTGAACCGGGCAGGCCGAGGAGGAGGCTGAGGTTGATCGCGGCGGTGGCGGTGTCGGTGCCGTCGACGTGCTGTTCCACGCCGCGGCCGGTGAGGATGTAGCTGCCGCCCTTGCGTGCGCCGTCGGCAAGCCTGCGGGCGGTTTCGCGGATGAGCTCCGCGGGCACGCCGGTGATGGACTGGACGCGCTCGGGCCAGAAGGCGTTGACGCTGCGGACCACGGCCTCGTAGCCGGTGGTGCGTGCCGCGATGAAGTCTTCGTCCGCCAGGCCTTCGTGGATGATCACGTGCGAGAGGCCCAGCAGGAGGGTGAGGTCGGTGCCCGGCAGGGGCTGCAGGTGAAGTCCGCCGCCGTCGGCCGTGAACTTTGCCGTGGCGGAACGGCGGGGATCCACCACGATCAGCCCGCCGGCGTCGCGGGCGCCCTGGAGGTGCTGCACAAACGGCGGCATGGTTTCGGCGACGTTGGAGCCCAGCATCAGGATGGTGCTGGCGGTGTCCAGGTCCGTGAGCGGGAACGGCAGGCCGCGGTCAACGCCGAAGGCCCGCATCCCGGCGGCGGCCGCGGAGGACATGCAGAACCGGCCGTTGTAGTCGATGCGCGAGGTGCCGAGGGCAAGCCGGGCGAACTTGCCCAGCATGTAGGCCTTCTCGTTGGTGAGGCCGCCGCCGCCGAAGACGCCGACGGCGTCCTTTCCGTAGCGTGCCTGGGTGTCCTTGACCGCTGTGGTGACCAGTGCCAGGGCCTGGTCCCAGCCGATGGGGCGGTGGATGCCGTCTGCGCCCTTCAGGAGCGGTTCGGTAACGCGTCCGGCGTGGTTCAGGAGCGTGGCTGAGGTCCAGCCCTTCCGGCACAGGCCCCCGCGGTTGGTGGGGAAATCGCGTCCTTGGACGTCGAGGAGCGGGGCCTCGAAGGTGCCCGGCACAGCAGCTTCGGCGGGCACGGGGACTGACCCCGGCTCGGAAGCCGGGGTCAGTTCCGCTGGAGACGTGAGCGTCATGGCGCACTGCAGGGCGCAGTAAGGGCAGTGCGTGTCGGCGCTTTTGGTCATGTTAGACGTGTCCCATCGCATTTCGGTTGGCGTTGCGGATGTAGAAGAACCAGCAGACCACCAGCATCAGGACATAGGCCCCGACGAATCCGTAGAAGGCCGGTGTGTAGGAGCCGCTGGCCGTGTTGGAGGCGTTCAGGACCTGCGGGATGACAAACCCGCCGTAGGCGCCGATGGCCGAGATGAGGCCGAGGGCGGAGGAAGCGAGCCGCTGGGTGGCCACGGAGTCGGCACCCTTCCGGGCGGCCCTGCTGTTCGTGGCGAAGATGATGGGGATCATCCGGTAGGTTGCGCCGTTGCCGAAGCCGCTGGCGGTGAAGAGCATCAGGAAGAGAACCAGGAACAGCCAGAAGTTCTTCAGCGGCAGGGTCCAGATCATGGTCAGCGTGATGACGGCCATGGAGGCGAAAGCAGCCACGGTCATCCGGGCGCCGCCCATGCGGTCAGCCATGCGTCCGCCGTAAGGGCGGGCCAGTGAACCGACCAGCGGGCCGAGGAAGGCCAGTGAGAGTGCCACGGTGCCGACTCCGATGGAGGAGAACGCCGGGAAGTAGTCCTTGATGAGCTTCGGGAAGACGCCGGCGAAGCCGATGAACGAACCGAACGTGCCGATGTACAGCAGCGCCATGATCCAGAGGTGCGGTTCCTTCAGTGCGGCGACCGAACCGGCCACGTCACCCTTGGCGCTGGTGAGGTTGTCCATGTACTTCCAGGCGCCGAAGGCGGCGATCAGGATGAACGGAACCCACATCCAGCCGGCCATCGGCAGGTTGACGCTGCCCACGGCGAGCAGGGTGATGACGATCGGGACGGCGAGCTGTGCCACGGCGGCACCCATGTTGCCGCCGGCGGCGTTCAGGCCGAGGGCCCAGCCCTTTTCGCGGGCGGGGTAGAAGAAGGTGATGTTGGCCATGGAGCTGGCGAAGTTGCCGCCGCCGAAGCCGGCCAGGGCTGCCACGAACAGCATGACGCCGAAGGGGGTTTCGGGGTTGGAGACACAGAGTCCCAGGCCGATGGCGGGGATCAGGAGCAGGAGCGCGGAGACAATGGTCCAGTTCCGGCCGCCGAAGCGGGGAACCATAAAGGTATAGGGGATGCGGAGCGTGGCGCCTACCAGGCTGGGCATCGAGATCAGCCAGAAGATTTCCGATGTGGTGAACGTGAAGCCTGCAGCGGGGAGCTGGACCACCACGATGGACCACAGCTGCCAGACCACGAAACCGAGGAACTCGGCGAAGATGGACCAGTTCAGGTTGCGGCGGGCGATCGCGCGGCCGGCGGACTCCCACTGCTCTTTGTTCTCGGCGTTCCAGTTGGCGATCCAGCGGCCGGGGCGGAATTCCAGGGCGGGGGCATCGGTTGTACGGATGGAGCCGGGCTGTGCGCTGGCGGATGAAGACACGCCTTCGTGCAACGGGTCGGTGTCTATATCTACGGAATTGCCGGTGCCGGCATCTGCGCTGCGATCAACAGTCACGGTGTACCTCCTCTTGGGGGATGTTGTCCTTCCAAGGTAGAGACGGTGCGTTTCGCGGACGGTCGCCGTTTGTTAACGCGCTGTGACATTTGCCTATCGGGGGTCCCGCGACGGTGTGAGGCGGCGTAGAGTGGCCAGAAATGAGACGAAGCCCACAAGTCCACATTCTGGACCTTTTGTCCATTGACTGGACGCCGGGAACTAATATTGAACTCTAACTAACGCGCGCCGGGCGTCCTCCTTGCCCGGACCGGTCCTCATGAAAGTGTTCATATGTCATCCACACAAACCACCGCGGAGCCAGGATCGCCCAAGGCGGTGAACACGCGCGGCCGCGTGATTGTGGCCAGCCTGATCGGCACCACCGTTGAGTTCTACGACTTCTACGTCTACGCGACCGCGGCTGTGCTGGTCTTCCCGGCACTGTTCTTCCCCAACCAGAACGAGACCACGCAGCTGCTGAGTTCCTTCGCTGTGTTCGGCGTGGCCTTCGTCGCCCGCCCGCTGGGGTCCATCGTTTTTGGCCACTTCGGTGACAAGTTCGGACGCAAGGGCACCCTGGTGGCCTCGCTGCTGACCATGGGCATTGCGACCTTCCTGATTGGCTGCCTGCCCACCGCCCTCGTTCCGGGCTGGCAGTTCTGGGCTCCGGCCCTCCTCGTGGTGATGCGTTTCGCCCAGGGCCTGGCCCTCGGCGGCGAGTGGAGCGGCGCGGCCCTGCTGGCCACGGAGAACGCCCCCGCCAACAAACGCGCCATCTACGGCACGTTCCCGCAGCTCGGCGCACCCATTGGCTTCATCATCGCCAACGTCATCTTCCTCGTTGCCAGCTACGCGCTGTCACCGGCCGACTTCCTGGCCTGGGGCTGGCGTGTGCCGTTCCTGATCAGCGCCGTGATGGTCATCATCGGGCTGTACGTCCGCCTCAAGCTGATCGAAACGCCTGCCTTCACCAAGGTCCTCGAATCCAAAGAGGTTGCCAAGCTTCCCCTGGCCCGCGTCTTCAAGACCAGCTGGCGCCAGCTGATCCTGGGCACGTTCATCATGCTCGCCACGTACGTGCTCTTCTACCTGATGACCACGTTCACGCTGACCTACGGCACCCGCGCCTCGAGCCTGGATGCCGCCAAGGCAGCGGCGGAGAAGGCCGGCAAGCCCATGACCGAAGCCGCGGCCGCTGCGTTCGTTCCCGGGTTGGGCTTCACCCGGAACGACTTCCTCTGGATGCTGATTGCCGGCGTCGTGTTCTTCGGCATCTTCACCCTGGTCTCCGGGCCGCTCGCCGAGAAGTACGGCCGCCGCAAGACGCTGCTGGCCGTGACCGCCGGCATCTTTGTCTTCGGCTTGCTGTTCGTCCCGCTCTTCAGCGGCGGCTTTGTGGGCACCATGGCCCTGCTGATCATCGGCTTCTCGCTGATGGGACTCACGTTCGGACCCATGGGCGCGGTCCTGCCGGAGCTCTTCCCCACCAACGTCCGGTACACCGGTTCGGCCATCAGCTACAACTTCTCCAGCATCCTGGGCGCAGCGGTGGCCCCGTTCATCGCCGTCTGGCTGTGGGAAATGGCCAAGGGCAGCCCCGTGCTGGTGGGTGTCTACCTCACCACGATGTCAGTCCTGACGCTGTTCGCGCTGTTCGTGAGCAAGGAAACCAAGGACACGGACTACGAGAACAACGTAGCCTGACGCTCCAGCCCACTTACTGCCGGAAATGCCCGGCGTGTTCCCTGATTTTCGGGGAGCGCGCCGGGCATTTCTGCGTCCCGGGCCAGGCAACCGGGCGGGAACGCACGACGGCGGTGCCCAGCCGTGCGTCCGGGGGCTCAGCTTGTGTAACGGGCCACGAAGTTCTTCAGGATGGTCATGGGCTCGGTGACCGTGAACCGGCGGGCCGCCGCCATGAGCTCCTCCGCAGACTCCGGCGGGAAGTACCCGGCGTGGCGGTAGATGTCGATCCGGGTGACCAGGCCTTCGGCATCCAGTTCGGGGTGGAACTGCGTGGCGTACAGGTTCTGCTTGATCCTGAACATCTGGACCGGGCAGGCCTGGGAGGACGCCAGCAGCACCGCATGCGATGGCAGCGAGGTGCAGGCTTCCTTGTGGCCGGTGAAGGCGGTAAAGCGGCGTGGCATCCCGCGCAGGACAGGGTCCGCGATACCAGCCTCCGTCAGCTCGATCTCCACGCCACCCAGGGGCTCGCCGAACGTCCTGTCAATCACGGCGCCCTGGTGGGTTCCCAGCGTTCCCACGCCGTAGCAGGCGCCGAGAAACGGAAAGTCCTGGTCCACGATCCGGTCCAGCAGCGCGGCAAGTTCCCGCTCCACGCGGTGCTGGGTGGCGCTTTTGTGGTCCGCAGGGTCGCTTGAGGTGAAGGGACTGCCGCCCACGATCACACCGGCGTACCCGGCCAGGTCCAGGTCCGGCAGGGGAGCGGCCTCCAGCCGGATGCGGTGGAGCTGTTCCGGTGCCAGTCCGCCGTACCTGAGGTAAGCGGCATACTCGTCCTCAGCGGCGGCATCTTCGGCCCGGGAGGCCAAAAGCAGGAAAGGCTTCACACGCTAAGTGTGCCCGGGGCCCCAGCCCAGCGCCAGTAAGGCAGCGCCAGAGCGTCAGCCCGGACTCAGTATCCGGGCTGACACTACGCTGGTGACTGGTGTCCGCTGCCTCAGTGTCCGGCTGGTTCGCCGGCAGGCTGTGCCAGGGACCGCCGTGACTGCGGCCGGGCGGCGGGATCGGCGTGCCGGTGGACCAGCTTCCAATAGCCCTCTTCGCGGCGGAAGACGCTGGTCACCCGGAGGGCGAACTCCTCGGTGAGCGAGGCACCTTCCAGGCGGGCCCGGAAGTGTTCGGTTTCCACCAGGTAGGCGGTGTCACGGGCGGTGTAGGACGTGATGGTCTCGAACCCGAGCATCTCGCCGTCCTGGAACTGCCGGCCCGCCTGGTCCAGGCGTGCCTCCACCTGGGCCCAGCCGCGGGCAATGCCGCCGAATGGATTGGCCAGCGTGACGTCGTCAAGCCTGGAATAGAGGTCCTTGACCGGGCCGGGATTGCCGCGGGTGATCTCCGGAACCGCAAGGTGGTAGCGGTCCACTTCTTCTTCGAAACTGGGTGCGAGCATGGGGTGCCTCCGGCGGGTCTAGTCTTCGATCGTGGCGATGACGGCGCCGGCCGAAACCGTCTCACCGGCCACTGCGCCGAGTCCGGTAATTGTCCCGGAACGGTGTGCGGTCAGGGGCTGTTCCATCTTCATGGCTTCCAGCACCACCACCAGGTCGCCTTCGGCCACAACGTCGCCGTTGGCCACGGCGACCTTGACGATGGTGCCCTGCATGGGGGACGTCAGCGAATCGCCGGTGGCGGCCGCTGCAGCGCCGCCCGAGCGGAGTCGCTTTTTGGACTTACCGGCCTTTGCGCCGCCGCCGGAACCGGTGCTGATGGAGCCCAGGGATGCCGGCAGGACCACTTCGAGGCGTTTGCCGCCAACTTCAACCACCACGCGCTGGCGTTCACCGGCGTCGTCAGCGGAAGCGCCCGCTCCGTCCGGCGTCCAGGCTGGAAGGTTGTTGACGAACTCGGTTTCGATCCAGCGGGTGTGGACCTTGAACGGGCCCTCGGCAGGGGCGAAGTCGGGGTTGCTGACCACGGCCAGGTCGAACGGGATGACGGTGGGGATGCCTTCCACCACCATTTCCTCCAGGGCCCGGCGGGAGCGCTGCAGGGCCTGGGCGCGGGTGGCGCCGGTGACGATCAGCTTGGAGAGCATCGAGTCGAAGTTGCCGCTGATGACATCGCCCTGCTCCACGCCGGAGTCAATCCGGATGCCGGGGCCGGTGGGGTTCTTCAGGGTTGTGATGGTTCCCGGGGCAGGCATGAAGTTGCGTCCCGGGTCCTCGCCGGTGATGCGGAATTCGATCGAGTGGCCGCGGACCTCGGGATCGCCGTAGCCCAGTTCCTCGCCGCGGGCCAGCCGGAACTGCTCGCGGACCAGGTCGATGCCGGTGACTTCTTCGGAGACGCAGTGCTCCACCTGGAGACGGGTGTTGACCTCGAGGAAGGAGATGGTGCCGTCCTGGCCCACCAGGAATTCGCAGGTGCCTGCGCCGAGGTAGCCGGCTTCCTTCAGGATCGCCTTGGAGGACTCGTACAGGCGGCGGTTCTGTTCTTCGGTGAGGAACGGGGCGGGGGCCTCTTCCACCAGTTTCTGGTTGCGGCGCTGCAGGGAGCAGTCGCGGGTGGAGACCACCACCACGTTGCCGTGGGCGTCCGCGAGGCACTGGGTCTCGACGTGGCGCGGGGCGTCCAGGAAGCGCTCGATGAAGCACTCGCCCCGGCCGAATGCGGCCGTTGCTTCACGGACGGCGGAGTCAAACAGTTCGGGGATTTCCTCGCGGGTGCGGGCCACCTTGATGCCGCGGCCACCGCCGCCGAAGGCAGCCTTGATGGCCACCGGCAGGCCGAACTTGTCCACGAAGTCGAGGATCTCTTCGGCCGACTGCACGGGGTCGGCGGTGCCGGGGACCTGGGGTGCGCCCACCTTTTCGGCGATGTGGCGTGCCTGGACCTTGTCGCCGAGGGCGGAGATGGCGTCGGGGGACGGGCCGATCCAGGTGATGCCGGCTTCGATGACCTTGGCTGCGAACTGGGCGTTTTCAGCCAGGAATCCATAACCGGGGTGGATGGCGTCGGCGCCGGACTGCCGGGCAGCGTCGATGATCTTGTCCATCACCAGGTAGGACTCGGCAGCGGTGTTGCCACCCAGGGAGTAGGCCTCGTCTGCGAGCCGGACGTGCAGCGCGTCACGGTCCGGATCGGCGTAGACAGCCACGGAGGCGATGCCTTCATCACGTGCCGCGCGGATGATCCGCACTGCGATTTCACCGCGGTTGGCGATCAGCACCTTGGTGAGGTTCGACTGCACGGGACTTGCGGACTGCTCCAAATTTGCTGACAAGGCGTCTCCTTCTTTCCTTCAGGGAGCCTAGCGCGATTTTGAGGGTTCCGCCGATATTACTTGCGGATTCCGCGTGTAAACGGGCAGGGCTTTGTAGGGAACCTACAAAGCCCTGCCGAATCGAGCCGATTATTGCGCAGGCCAAAGCTCCGTGATGCGCACGTTTGCCTGGCCCAGGAGCGCCCGCAGCGTCGAAATGGAAAGCCCGACGACGGTGTGCGGGTCCCCGTCCACCTTCCGGATGAACGCCCCGCCGAAGCCGTCGATCGTGAACGAGCCTGCACAATGCAGCGGCTCGCCGGTGGCAATGTACGCGTCGATTTCCTCCGGGTCCATGTCGGTGAAATGGACCTCTGCGGAGGTGACCGCCCCCAGTGTGGCGCCGGACCCTGGCGCAGGTGCCCCGTCGTCGTCGGACTCCTCGCCGCCGGACGTTTCGTCCGCCGCCGTCGCGCGGCAGTCAACCAGCCAATGCCCGGTATGCAGCACCCCGCTGTTGCCGCTCATCCGGAGCATCCGTTCGCGGGCGACGTCGGCGGTGTACGGTTTGCCGTGCGCCTCGCCGTCGAACTCAAACACCGAGTCGCAGCCGATCACCAGTGCGCCCTCCGCTTCCGGCAGCGCGGCCACGGCCTCGGCTTTGGCGCGGGCCAACAACAGGGCGGTATCGTGCGCGTCCGTGACCCCATAACGGGCCTGGACGGCCTCCTCATCCACGTCGGAGACCAGCACCGAGTGCTGGATGCCGGCGTCAGCCAGGAGTTTGGTACGGGCGGGGGACTGGGATGCAAGGATCAGTCGGGTCACGGATTCAGCCTAGTGGACCGGCTGGGCGAGCTTCTGCGGCGTGTTGTCCAGGCGTTCCAGCCTGGCGCCCTCAACGTCCACGTCCGGCAGGATCCGGTCCAGCCACTTCGGCAGCCACCAGGTCTTTTCGCCGAGCAGGTACATCACGGCCGGCACGATGGTCATCCGGACCACAAAGGCATCCAGCAGCACACCGAAGGCCATGGCGAAGCCCAGTGGCCGGACCATGGTCAGGTGGCTGAAGATAAAGCCCGCGAACACGCTGACCATGATGATGGCGGCGGCGGTCACTACGGCACCGGCATGGCTGAAGCCGATCCGCACGGCCTTTTTGGCCGGGGCGCCGTGCATGTAGGACTCACGCATGCCGGAGGCGATGAACACCTGGTAGTCCATGGCCAGGCCGAACAGCACGCCGATCAGGATGATCGGCAGGAAGCTCAGCACGGCGCCGGGATTCGCGACGTCGAATACGGCCCCGAGCCAGCCCCACTGGTAGACCGCCACCACGAGGCCGAAGGCGGCGGCCAGTGACAGCAGGAAGCCGCCGGTTGCCAGCAGCGGAACCACGATGGAGCGGAACACCAGGAGCAGGAGGATCAGGGAAAGCCCGACGACGATCGCCAGGTAGGGCGGCAGGGCGTCGCCGAGTTTCGTGGAGACATCGATGTTGCCGGCTGTCTGGCCGGTCAGCCCGATGGTGACCCCCGTTTCGGCCTGGATCTGCGCGCCGCGTTCGCGGAGTTCGCTCACCACCTGCACCGTGCCTGCCTTGGCCGGACCTTCTTCCGGGATGACCTGGAAAACGGCGGTGCTGCGGTCTTCGCTCAATGCCACGGGAACCGCGGCCACCACGTTGTCCACGCCCCGGATCAGGTCCGCGACGTCGTACTGCAGTTCCTGGGCCCGGGTTTCGTCCAGGCCGGCCGGGAATTCGCCCACCACCACGATGGGGCCGGTGACGCCTTCGCCGAAGCTGCGGGCCGTAACGTCGTAAGCCTGGTAGGCCTCGGAATCGACCGGTTCGGAGCCGCCGTCGGGCAGTGCGAGCTGAAGCTGCGCGGCTGGCAGGGCCAGGGTGCCCAGGAGGAGGACGCCGGCGGCGAGTGCCACGATGGGGTGCCTTGTCACCAGGCCGCCCCAGCCGCGGGTGCTCTTGGCCTCGTCCTTGGCCTGGTCGGCCGCCTCGTGGCCGGCCTCGGCGTTGTGGGCGTCAGCTTTGGCCCAGGCTCGCCTCGAAATGATGCGCCGCCCGATCAGGGACAGCATGGCCGGCGTCAGCGAGAGCGCCACCAGGACGGCCACCGCCACGGTGCCGGCCGCCGCCAGGCCCATCACGCTCAGGAACGGCAGTCCCGGTACCACCAAGGCGGCCAGGGCAATGATGACGGTCAGGCCCGCAAACAGCACGGCGTTGCCTGACGTTCCGGTGGCACGGGCCACGGATTCCTCCGGCTCCATGCCCGCGAGGAGCTGGGTCCGGTGCCGGTTGACGATGAAGAGGGAGTAGTCGATGCCCACGGCCAGGCCAAGCATCAGGGCGAGCATGGGGGAGATGGAGCTCATCTCGAACGCTCCGGACAGGGCGAAGGTGATGCCCACGCCAACCCCAACGCCGATCACGGCCATGAGCAGGGGCAGCCCGGCGGCGATCAGGGTGCCGAGCATCAGGATGAGGACCAGGGCCGCCACGGCGATGCCGATGATTTCGGCGGTGCCGAAGAGCTCCGAGATGTCCTCGGTGATCTCCTTGCTGGCCAGTGCGGTGACGCCGGCGGCCGAGGTTTTATGCGCGATGTCCTGGACCTGCTGGCGCACTGCCGGCGTCAGGGCGTTGATGGAGGTGTTGAACTGCACCTGGGCCACAGCGGCCTGGTTGTCCGCCGAGACGAACCGGATCCCGGCGGAGGCCTCAGCCTGCCGCTTGCCGAGCTTCCAGCTTGGCCTTGGCTGCTTCGAGTTCCTGCGTGCCGGCTGCAAGCTGCGCCTGGCCTTGCGCCAGGGCGGCCTTCTGCTGTCCCAGCTGGGACTCGATCGCGGCGGCGGGAGCGCCGGCCGCGGTGAGCTGCTGCTCCGCGGCACTCAGCTGCGCTGCACCGGCGTCGAGCTCTGCCTTGGAGGCGTCGAGGCGGGCCTGGCCGGCGGCGAGCTGCTGCTCACCGTCGGTGATGGCCTGCCCGGCCTGGTCCAGCTGGGCCTGGGTGGCGAACGGATCAGTTGTGGCCTTGACGTCCGGCAGCTCCTTGAGTTCGTCAAGGGCGGCCGTGACAGCTGCCTTGCTCCCGTTGGTGAAACCGCCCGCGGGGGCTTCGAACACGATGCTGGCGGAGCCGCCCGAAGCCGACGGGAGTTCCTGCTTCAGCTTGTCCGCGATGCGCTGGGTCTCGGTGCCGGGAATCTGGAAGTTGTTGGAAAGCGTGCCGTGGAAGGCAGCGGCGGAACCGCCCACCGCCACCAGGACGGCAAGCCAGAGCGAGATGACCAGCCAGCGGTGACGGTAGGAGAACTTGCCGAGGCGGTAGAGCAGCAGGGCCATGTCAGAGCCGTTCTTTGAGGTGGGTGGTGGGTGCGGTTGTGGGCGCAGCGGCGGGGCCGGCTGCCGGGACGGGGCTGCCGAAGCCGGAGCCGAGGTGGCCCATGGCGTCAATCAGCAGTTGGCGCAGGACGGCGAGCGAGGCGGGGGAGAGGTCGGCGCCGCATTGGGCGAACCACACGTCCATGGCGGCCCGGCCGCAGGAGATGACGGAACCGGCAAGGGCACGCAGGTAGAGCTCGTCGACGGCGGTGGCCGGGGTTCCGGCGAATCGTTCCCGGGCCGCGCTGATGATTTGCTCGGTGCAGTGGTCCCAGGCTTCAAGTTCGGAGCGGGACAGGAGGGCGTTCTCCTGGGTCAGGGTAAACAGCTCGGCCAGCGGCGCCACCGTCATGGGATCCGCCAGCTGCATCAGGGCGGCGCGCGCGGATTCAAGGATGGGTTCGTCGGCGGGGCGCTGCCGGAACTGCTGCAGGGCGCTGTCCAGGAATCCGTGCGTCACCGCGGCCAGCGCGGCTTCGATGCTGCTGAAGTAGTTGAAGAAGGTCCGCCGCGAGATCCCTGCCAGCTCGGCAATGTCTTCCACGGTGAAGTTTCCCGGGCCCTTGCCGCGCAGGAGCGTCAAAGCGGCGTCGGTGATGGCCTGGTGGGTGGCGGCCTTGTTGAGCTCACGGCGCGAGAGGAGTTCGGGCATGAAGTTACACTACGTGCAAGTTTGCACATCGGGCAAATAAATTCACAGGAAGGTGAAAGGTTCCCGACAGCTTCCCCTGATGCTGCCGCCGGAGACTGGAAGAGTCCCCATCAGGACACACGACCAGCCGTCACCGGACGGCAGATCCAGGAGACAGAAATGGTACGGAAGAAAAGAATTACCGTCGGCCTGACGGCCGCCGCCCTGGCCGTCGGTGCCGGGATCGGCATAGCCGGTGTGGCTTCGGCAACCACAACGCCGACGCCCAGCCCGAGCGCCAGTTCGACGACGCCGTCGGATGGCAGCACCAGCACAGCACCCGGCGATGGCAAAGGTGGCCGCGGCGGGCACGGTCATGGCGGTTTCGGAGGCTTCGGTGGTACAGATGCCGCGGAACTTGCCACCAAGCTTGGTGTGGACGAGGCCAAGGTGACGGAGGCGCTGAAGGCGTTCCGCGAAGCCAACAAGCCCGCTACCAAGCCCGCTGAAGGAACAAAGCCGGACCCGGCGGCAAGGCAGGCTGAGCTCGCCAAGTCCCTCGCGGCGGCCCTCGGCATCGACGAGGCCAAGGTGACGTCGGCGCTGGCGGAGCTGCGGACCGCTGAGCAGGCAGAGCGGGCCGCGGCCTTGAAGACCCGGCTGGACAAGGCGGTCACCGACGGCAAGCTGACCCAGGCCGAGGCGGACGCTGTCACCAAGGCAGTGGAGAACGGGGTGATCGGCGGCCGCTGACTTGCGGGCGAGGCACAAAAAGAGGCCACGCAAAGGAAGTCCCCGGGGAACAGTTACAGTTTCCCGGGGACTTCCCTTGAATGCACTTACAGGCTGGCGTCAGGCCTTCGCGTCGGCCAGTTCGCGCCCGGCTTCGGTCGAGTCAGTACCCCGTGCGGCGGCGGAGGGATCCGCGGTGGCGGAATCGTCGTCGTCCGCGAACGGGTTGCCGTTGCGGGGCGCGTTGTACAGCGCCTCGTCCAGGATGCCCTGGCGCTTGGACACGATGGCCGGGACAAGCGCCTGGCCGGCCACGTTGAGGGCGGTGCGGCCCATGTCCAGGATGGGGTCGACGGCCAGCAGGAGGCCGACGCCGGCCAGCGGCAGTCCCAGCGTGGAGAGCGTCAGGGTGAGCATCACCACGGCGCCGGTGGTGCCTGCCGTCGCGGCGGAACCGAGGACGGAAACCAGTGCGATGAGCAGGTACTGGCTGAAGTCGAGCTGGATGCCGAAGAACTGGGCCACAAAGATGGCGGAGATGGCCGGGTAGATCGCGGCGCAGCCGTCCATCTTGGTGGTGGCGCCCAGGGGCACGGCGAAGGAGGCGTACGCACGGGGAACGCCCAGGTTGCGTTCGGTGACCCGCTGGGTCAGCGGCAGCGTTCCGATGGACGAGCGGGACACAAAGGCCAGCTGCACGGCCGGCCAGACGCCGGAGAAGTACTGCTTGACGGACAGCCCGTGGCTGCGGACCAGGACCGGGTAGACAACAAACATCACCAGGGCGAGGCCAACGTAGATGGCGAACGTGAACTTGCCGAGAGCCCCGATGGTGTCCCAGCCGTACACTGCCACGGCGTTTCCGATCAGGCCCACGGTGCCGAGGGGAGCAATCCGGATGATCCACCACAGGACCTTCTGGATGACGGCCAGTGCGGAAGCGTTGAGGTTCAGGAACGGCTCAGCGGCCTTGCCCACCTTGAGGGCGGCGACGCCAACTGCGATGGCGATGACCAGGATCTGGAGCACGTTGAAGCTGACTGCGGTGGTGACGGCGCCGGATTCAGCCACCGTGGAGCTGGCACCGAGGCCCAGGAAGTTCTTGGGGAACAGTCCGGTCAGGAAGGCCCACCAATTGCCCACCTTGCTGGGGGCTTCGCCCTCACCGGTGATGCCAGTGTTCGCGCCGGGCTGCAGGAGCACTCCAAGCCCGATGCCGATCAGGACCGCGATCAGGGACGTGATGGCGAACCACAGCAGCGTGTTCCAGGCCAGCTTGGCGGCGTTGGACACCTGGCGCAGGTTCGAGATGGAACTGACCACGGCCGTGAAGATCAACGGGACAACGGCGGTCTGCAGCAGCGAGATGTAGCTCGAGCCGATGGTCTGCAGCGTGGCGCCGAGACCGTTGGGCGCTTCCTTGGTGCTGCCGGTGTACTTGGCCAGCAGGCCGAGGCCCAGGCCCACAATGAGGGCGGCGATGATCTGGAAACCGAACGAGCCAGCCCACTTGGGCAGCTGGAAGCCGGTCTTTCCTGCGGATTCGGGGGTGCGGGTTTGAGTGCTCACCAGAACACGCTAGGGCCGGTGCTCTTATCACGGCGAACAGATGTTGAGAAATGTTACGCGACGCCCGCGCCGTCGAAGCCCGGAAACCCCCGCAAATCCGCCGTCATACAAGGCAATTGTGAAGTTATTCCCGCCCCGGATGTGGCAAAGATCTCGCGTTGCGCGCGGCGACATGGCCGCCTTCCACGCGTGCTGCTCCTTCGTCGCTCTGACGCACGCTTTCGGAAGACGCCCACGGCGCCACGCTGAAGGGAGCGGGGGACAGGCATCCGGCAGCGTGCTCCCCACCAGCACCCTAACCTCGCAAGCTCGGCCAGGGAACCCTGCTGGCGTGGGCCCATGCGAGGGACGAGCGAGCACGCCGAGGATGGCTTTCCCCCGCGGCTACCCGAGGAGCGCCCGCCTGAGGGTATCGAGGCCTACTGACCCGACGTTGAGGGCCTTGGTGTGGAAGGCCTTGAGGTCGAAGCCGGGCCGGGATTCGAGGTCGGTGCGGATCTGTTCCCAGAGGCGCTGCCCTACCTTGTAGGACGGGGCCTGGCCCGGCCAGCCGAGGTAGCGGGTGAATTCGAAGTTGAGCTGGCCTTCGCTGATGGGCAGGTTGTCCTTGAGGAAGGCGTAGCCTTTGTCCGGCGTCCAGGTTCCGCTGCCCCAGCGTTCGGGGATCTCGAGTTCGAGGTGGACGCCGATGTCGAACACCACGCGGGCTGCGCGCATCCGCTGCATGTCCAGCATGCCCATGTGGTCGCCCGGATCGGAGAGGTAGCCGAGTTCCTGCATCAGCTTTTCGGCGTACAGGGCCCAGCCCTCGCCGTGGCCTGACGTCCAGCAGACGTTGCGCCGCCACTTGTTCAGCAGCTCCCGCCGGTACGTTGCGGTGGCCACCTGGAGGTGGTGGCCGGGTACGCCTTCGTGGAAGACCGTGGTGGTTTCGGCCCAGGTGGTGAAGGTGTCTTCGCCGGCGGGAACGGACCACCACATCCGGCCGGGCCGGCTGAAGTCATCGGAGGGGCCGGTGTAGTAGATGCCGCCCTCATCGGTGGGGGCAATCAGGCATTCGAGTTTCTTCATCACGTCGGGGATCTCGAAGTGCACGCCGGCGAGGTCGGCCACGGCCTTGTCGGAGAGTTCCTGCATCCATGCCTTGAGGGCGTCCGTGCCCTTGAGCTGGCGTGCGGGGTCGTTGTTGAGCACCTCCTTCGCCTCGGCGATGGTGGCCCCGGGCTTGATGGTGGCGGCCACCTCTTCCTGCTCCGCGATGAGCCGGTCCAGTTCCTGGACGCCCCACGCGTACGTCTCTTCCAGGTCGACGGCGGCGCCCAGGAAAGAGCGCGAGGCCAGCGCGTACCGTTCGCGGCCGACGGCGTCCTTCGCCGGGGCAGCCGGCAGCAGTTCCGTGCGGAGGAACTCCGCAAGTTCGCGGTAGGCGCTCCGCGCAGCGTCAGCACCGGCGTCGAGCTTTTCCTGCACAGCGGGGTCGAGGGGGCCGTCAGCGGTCCGCGCCCCGGCGGCGAGCTTGGCGAAGAAGCCGTCTTCGGCGGCGTATTTGGTGGTCTGCTCGATGACGATGGAGACCTGGCGGGCCGCCGATACCCTGCCCTGGTCCCGTGCCTGGCGCAGGGACTCGATGTAGCCGGCGATGGCGCCGGGAACGTTCAGGGCGCGGCCGGCGATGTGCGCCCAGTGCTCGGCGGTGTCCGTGGGCATCAGGTCAAAAATGGCCCGGATGTCCTGCGCCGGGGAAGCGATGTTGTTCAGGTCCGCTTCGTCCCAGCCGGACTCATGGATCTCAATCTGCAGACCCAGGCGCTCGCGCATGGCGTCCAGTGTGACGGCGTCCACGTCATCCTGCGGTGCCAGGCCGTCCAGGGCCGCCAGGGCCTTTCGGGCTTCCGCCGCGAACTCGGCGATGCCGGCAGGGGAGTAATCCGGGTACTCGGTCTCGTGGCCGGGCAGCCCCAGGTGGTGGCGAAGGACGGATTCAACCGGATGAGCGTGTCGGTATAGTCGTCCGCCACGGCATCGATGGCGGAGGGCGGGCGGACGGCAGATGGGGTTTCGGTAGTCACCCCACGAGCCTAACCCCGGCTTCGCTTCCAGGCGCCGGGACCCGGCGTCGGCGCGAGCCGAAGTTGCTGCCGGCGCACCCAGTGCCGGACGCTGGGCTTCGTGGTCTCCTCGGCGTCCGTGCCGCCGAGGGAAAGCACGACGGCGGTCAGTGCCGCGAGTTCCTCGGCCGACGGTTCGCCTTTGACCACGGACAGCAGTGGGGCAGCCGGTGCAGGGGTTTCGACGGGCTCACCTTCGTCTGCAGGGCCCACGGCCGTAGGGTTCCCTGGCCGAGCTTGCGAGGTTAGGGGGCGGTTGGGGATCACAGCGGGATGTTCCCGTGCTTCTTGGTGGGCAGGCTGGCCCGCTTGTCGCGGAGTGCCCGCAGCCCCCTGATGATCTGGGCCCTGGTCTCGGACGGGGCGATGACCGCGTCCACGTAGCCCAGTTCGGCTGCCTGGTAAGGGTTCAGCAACTCTTCTTCGTACTGCCGGATGACCTCGGCACGGCGGGCCTCAACGTCCCCGCCGGCTTCGGCAACAGCCGCCAGGTCGCGGCGGTACAGGATGTTGACCGCGCCCTGGGCACCCATCACACCGATCTGCGCTGTGGGCCAGGCCAGGTTCAGGTCGGCGCCGAGTTTCTTGGAACCCATCACGATGTACGCCCCGCCGTAGGCCTTGCGGGTGATGACGGTCAGTTTGGGGACGGTGGCCTCGGCGTAGGCGTACAGCAGCTTGGCGCCGCGGCGGATGATGCCCTGGAACTCCTGGTCCTTGCCGGGCAGGAAGCCCGGAACGTCCACCAGCGTGATGATGGGGATGTTGAACGCGTCGCAGTTCCGGACGAAGCGGGCGGCCTTCTCGGAGGCGGCAATGTCCAGGGTTCCGGCGAACTGCAGGGGCTGGTTGGCCACGATCCCTACGGTGTGCCCCTCCACCCGGCCGTAGCCGATCATCACGTTGGGGGCGTACAGGGACTGCATTTCCAGGAAGTGCGCGTCATCGACGATTTGTTCGATGACGGTGCGCATGTCGTAGGGCTGGTTGGCCGAGTCGGGGACCAGGGCATCGAGGGCGAGGTCGTCGTCGTCGACCTCCAGCTCCTGCTGGTGCTCCTGCACCGGGGCCTCGGAGAGGTTGTTGGACGGCAGGAAGTCCAGCAGTTCGCGGACGAAGCCGATCGCGTCGGTTTCGTCGGAGGCAAGGTAGGTGGACGTGCCTGTGGTGGCGTTGTGCTGCCGGGCGCCGCCCAGGGTCTCCATGTCCACGTCTTCGCCGGTGACGGTCTTGATGACGTCCGGGCCGGTGATGAACATGTGCGAGGTCTTGTCCACCATCACCACATAGTCCGTGAGCGCGGGGGAGTAGGCCGCGCCGCCGGCGGAGGGCCCCATGATGAGGGAGATCTGCGGGACCACGCCGGAGGCATGGACGTTGTTGCGGAAGATGTCCGCAAACATGGCCAGCGAGGCAACGCCTTCCTGGATGCGGGCGCCGCCGCCGTCGAGGATACCCACCACCGGGCAGCCGTTGCGCAGGGCGAATTCCTGGACCTTGACGATCTTCTCGCCGTTGACCTGGCTCAGCGACCCGCCGTAGACGGAGAAGTCCTGGCTGTACACCGCCACCGGACGCCCGTCCACCGTGCCGTAGCCGGAGACCAGGCCGTCACCCAGCGGCTTCTTCTTCTCCATGCCGAAGGCTGTGGAACGGTGAACTGCCAGCGCGTCCAGCTCCACAAAGGAGCCTTCGTCCAGCAGGAGGTCAACGCGCTCGCGGGCCGTGTTCTTGCCGCGCGCGTGCTGCTTTTCGATGGCTTCGGGACCGGATGGCTGCTCTGCACGGGCCTGGCGGTCGCGGAAGTCGGCGATTTTTCCCGCTGTCGTGGTCAGATCGTGGCTCATCAAGTGTCTCCGGCTCTGTAGCAGATTGGTGCTGTAACAAATATGGGGGCTGCGTGCGGTGGTGGCTGGCAGGTCATGTGCGGATTTAAGTCGCTTCCACACAAAAAACGAACCCTGCTGGCTAGTCTAATGACGCATCTGCGCGGCACGGCTGTAGAAAACCTACAATTTTCCGCCGCATCCGACGGTCAAGACGCATGTTACTCGCCAGTAACATATCTCGGCTACAGTGGAGGCCATGACTTCCAGCAACGATTCCGCAACTCCGTACCGGGCTGCCGCCGCAACTCCGTACCAGGCCGCCGGTTCCCTGCGGGGACGCACCATTCTGATGTCCGGCGGCAGCCGCGGCATCGGGTTGGCCATTGCCACCCGGGCCGCGCAGGACGGCGCCAACATTGTCCTGTTGGCCAAGACCGGCCAGCCGCACGCCACGCTCGCAGGCACTGTCCACAGCGCCGCCGAGCAGATCGAGGCCTCCGGCGGGCAGGCGCTGGCTATTGTGGGCGATGTCCGAAACGACGAGGACGTCGCCGGTGCCGTGGCCGCCGCCGTCGAGCGCTTCGGCGGGATCGACGTGGTCATCAATAACGCCTCCGCCATTGATCTGTCCACTACGGACCAGGTCGAGATGAAGCGCTACGACCTCATGCAGGACATCAACGTCCGCGGGACGTTCCTGCTGTCCAAGCTCTCGCTGCCGGCATTGCGGAAGTCGGACAACGGCCACATCCTTACGCTCTCGCCGCCCCTCAACCTGGACCCCAAATGGGCCGGCAAGCACCTTGCCTACACCATGGCTAAATACGGCATGAGCCTGACCACCCTGGGCCTGGCCGAGGAGCTCAGGAGCGATGAAATTAAGGTCAACTCGCTGTGGCCCTGCACGCTCATCGATACCGCCGCCATCCGTAACATGCCCGGCGGCGAGGCGATCGTGCAGGCAGCCCGCGGGCCCCAGATCATGGCCGACGCGGCCCATGCCATCCTGACCGGCAGCAATCGGGCCGGCACCCCGCTTGCGGGCATGGGTTCGGCCAGCGGCAACTTTTACACGGACGAGCAGGTGCTCGCGGCGGCGGGGGTCACCGACTTCCGGCCCTACAGTCTTGGCGCCGCCGAGGAGCAGCTCGTTCCAGACATTTTCCTCTGAGGCGCGTTCCAGTCATGTGGCCGTCGGGGAGCCGCCGGCGGCGCCTGAGTCGATAGGATTCAACCATGGCTGACTCACACACCCCAGGAAGTCCGTTGAACCGCGGAGCCCTGGCCGACCAGGATTTCCTGGCCGCCACCGGCATCGCGAAAGTGGTTGTGGTGGACTCCACCGGGTCCACCAACGCGGATCTCCTGCGCGCAGTAACAGTTGAGCCAAAAGAGTGGCCTGACCTGTCCGTGCTGACGGCTGAGTACCAGACCGCGGCGAGGGGGCGGCTGGACCGGAGCTGGGAAGCGCCGCCGCTGAGCTCCGTCTCCGTTTCCTTGGTCCTGCGGCCGGTCAACGCGGAGGGCAGGCCCTTGCCCACCCATACCTATTCGTGGCTGTCCTTGTTGGGCGCGCTGGCGCTGCGGCAGACGCTGCTGGAAACTGCCGGCATTCCGGCTGAGCTCAAATGGCCCAACGATGTCCTGGTCCGCGGCCGCAAGATCGCCGGGATCCTGGCCCAGATGGGCCCCATGGGCGACGGTTCCGTGCCGGCGGTCATCCTGGGGACTGGCCTGAATGTGACGCTGACTTCCGCGGAACTGCCGGTGCCCACCGCAACATCCGTGGCACTGGAGCAGCCGCTGACGGTCGACCGGACCCAGCTGCTCAAGAGCTACCTGGCGCACTTCGCCGTGCTGTACCGCAGTTTCTGCAATGCCGACGGCGACCCCACCGCCGGGATGGCCGGTGGCCCTTCGCTCCATAAGCGCGTGGAGTCCGTGATGGTCACGCTGGGCAGCCAGGTGCGCGCTCAGTTGCCGGGGGACCACGAGATCATCGGCCATGCAACCAGGCTGGACGAGTACGGATCGCTGCTCGTTGTGGATAAGGACGCCCGGGAACATGTGGTGACCGCCGGCGATGTGGTGCACCTGCGTCCGTGGACCCCTCCGGGCCAGGGTACCGAAGGCGGTTATGCGTAAAGGCCTCGTGCCGGGCGAACAGGTCATCACCATCACGCGTCCGCAACCGAGGAAACTGGCAGGACCCGCCGCTGCCTTCATTGCCGCGCCGGCCGCAGCTGCTTTCGCCAGCGCCTGGACCCTGCGGGGGGAGGCCACCCGGTTGGTGCCGGCGGTTTCCGCGGACTGGAGTCCGTGGATTGTGCTCGCCTGCCTGCTGGCGGCCGCGTGGATATGGTTGACATATTGCCTTCCCCGGCTGCTTCGGTGGCAGGGAACCCGGTACATCCTGACGAGCCGCCGGATTGTGGCCCGCTACGGCATGGTGCGGCGCCGCGACGAGCAGGTCAATCTTGCCTCGGTCCGCAACGTGACTGTCCACCAATCGGTGGTGCAGCGCATATTGCGTTCCGGGAATATATCCTTGGAAACCGGGTACCAAAGTGTGGTGACCATCCAGGACGTCCCGGAAGCCGCACGGTTCCGGGACTTTATCCTGGATGCGGTTGCTGAGCTCCCAGTGGGCAGGAACCCAGAGACTGACGAAATGTCGGATTACGCCGATGACTTATTGCCATGGGAGTTGAGAGAAGGTGGACACGATGAACGATGAGGACCAACAGGGCCAGCCGGCCCTGCCAGACCCCATAGCTGACACTGCCCACCCTCCAACAGGCACGCTGTCCGTCGAGCGGTTGGCGGCTAAGGCGCTCGAGACCCAACTCCTTGGCGGCGAGCGTAAGCTGCGGCGCCGTGAGGTGGCCGCGGGGGCCGGGCTGTCCCTGCTCTCTGCGCGGAAGCTGTGGCGTGCCCTCGGCTTCCCGAACTTCGGCGACGATGACGTGGCCTTCACCGAACGTGACCAGGCAGCGCTTTCCACCGTGGTGGACCTTGTTCGCTCCGGGGTCCTGACCGAGGAAGCCGCCATCTCGGTGACGCGCTCCATCGGGCAGATGACCGACCGGATGGTGGTCTGGCAGATCGAAGCCCTGGTGGAAGACATGGTCCACGAACAGGGTGTCACCGATGCCGTGGCCCGCAAGCGCCTGGTCCAGGAACTGCCGGCACTGCTGGACGCGCTTGAGCACATGCTGGTCTACTCGTGGCGGCGGCAGCTCAACGCCGGCGTCCAGCGGCTGGCCGTCCGCGCTGAGGCTGGCCTGCAGGCCAGCGAGGAAGGCCGCGAAGGCGACGAGGATGACGCTCCGCTGCCCCTGGCTCGCGCGGTGGGCTTCGCTGACCTGGTTTCCTATACCAGCCTGTCCCGCCGGATGAATGAAAAGACGCTCGCCCGGCTGGTCCAGCGCTTTGAGAACAAGTGTGCCGAGATCATCTCCGTGGGCGGCGGCCGGCTGGTCAAGACCGTAGGCGATGAAGTCCTGTACATCGCGGAGACGCCAGCCGCCGGTGCCGAAATATCGCTCGCCCTGGCGCAGGCCTTCACCGAGGATGAGATCCTCCCGGAAGCGCGCGTGGCGATGGTCTGGGGACGGATCCTGTCACGGCTTGGCGACATCTACGGCCCCACGGTCAACCTCGCAGCGCGGCTCACCACCCTGGCTGACCCGGGCACGGTCCTGATTGACTCCATGACGGCGTCCGCGCTGGACCGGGACGAACGTTTCGTCCTGGTTGCGCAGCCCGCCGAAAACGTGCGCGGCTTCGGCGAAATCCACCCGGTGCGGCTGGAGCGCGGCGAGGGCAAGGGCCTGGTTCTCGACTAGGGATTTACTTCGGCCATGCTGCCGTGCAGGGCGCCGCAGCCACTGAGCATTGGCCTGCGTTCCGCCGGCGTGCGGGTTTATCCAGTTGATGGTGTATCGCGCTATAGTCGGTCGTGGTGGCGGTCCGGTGCGTTGGTGCTGGGGGAGTGCTCCCCATCGCGGGTGGGTGTTGGTCTGGGTAGGCTGACGCCGTAAGGAAGCGCTGTTGTGCTTGTTTCGGCCTGCGTGGGTGTGGGTGGTCAGGAATTTGTCAGGATTGTTCCGGTGTCCCTTTGGGGGAGTGGCGGAATCGGTCTGTGGTGTTTATCGCGGGCGACGTAGCTGCCTTTTGGCGGCGGTGATTTCAGGGGAATAGTAAAGCTGTGACAAGTCTGCTGGGGAAGCTTGGTCTCAAGAAGCGGCACAACAAACTGCTTTCGGGTACTGCTTTTGGTGCCGTGGTGGTGGTTTTGGTTACCGGCGCGGTCGTTTATCCGGGGTTCAGGACCACTGAGGTGGAGTTGAACGACGGCGGGGTGTGGGTGGTCAGTAAGTCCAATAACGCTGTGGGCCGGTTGAATTATCCGTCGCGTGTGCTGGATGGTGCGGTGACGCCGGCGAGTACGACGTTCGATATTCTCCAGAGTGCGGGGGATGTGTTTGTTGATGATGAGACGGGTTCGACGTTGAACCAGGTTTCGCCGGCGAACATGCGCCTGGGCGGGGATAAGCAGTTGCCCGGTTCGGCCGATGTGAGTTTTGGTACAACTGTCATTTCCGTGACAGACCCTGCGAAGGGCAAGGTTTGGGCGCTGTCTCCGTCTACGGTGAACGGCTTCGATGAGGAAGCCACTGAACCGGTGCTGGCGGCGTCGCAGGGCACGGTCTCCGCGGTGGGGGCCGATAACCGGATTTACAGTGCCGATCCGGAGGCTGGCGTGGTGACTGTCACCACCGCCAACGCCGATGGCGAAGCGACGTCCACCGAGTCCAGCACCTGGGATGAGCTTAAGGGTGCGGGGGATCTGCAGATCACGGTGGTGGGGGATAAGCCGGTGGTGTTGGATGCTGCGGCGGGGAACCTGTTTTTGCCGGGTGGGAAGCGTTTGCAGTTGGCTGATGCGCGGGATGCGAAGTTGCAGCAGGGCGGTCCGGTCAGTGATTTTGTGGCCATCTCCACTCAGAAGGCGCTGCTGAAGCAGCCGCTGGACGGTTCGACGGCGAAGACGGTGACGTTTGATGGCGAGGGTGTGCCGGCTGCCCCCGTCCAGTTGGGCGGGTGTGTGCATGCGGCGTGGTCGGGCGCGAACAAGTACGTCCGGGACTGCATCAACGATGCTGATGACAAAAACGTTGAGGTGCCTAAGGCGAGTGCGTCGCCGTCGTATGTTTTCCGGGTGAACCGGGACCTGGTGGTCCTCAACGATGTGAACTCGGGGAACGTGTGGCTGGTGAACCAGAACATGCAGCTCGTCAACAACTGGGAAGATGTCATCCCGCCGAAGGAAACTTCGGATGATGCGGACAAAGACTCCGCCGATGAAGTCCAGCAGACCGTGTTGCCGGACCGCACCAAACCCAACACCGCGCCGGTGGCCAAGCCGGACACCTTCGGGGTACGGGCGGGCAGGACTGTGATCCTGCCCGTTTTGGACAACGACACCGATCCCGACGGGGACATCCTCACTGTCCGTTCCCCAGGCGCCATCAGGTCCGGGACCCTTGCCCCGATCTACGGTTCCACCGGTTTCCAGGTCAGCGTCCCTGCGGACAAGACCGGTTCGGAGACTTTCAAATACACAGTGGACGACGGCCGCGGCCTCACCGCTTCCTCCGACGTCACGCTCAACATCATTCCGCCCGGGGAGAACTCTGCCCCGCGGCAGAAGCCGAACCGGAACACCACACTCGTGGTTCAGGCCGGCAAGAGTGTCAGCCAGAACATCCTCACCGACTGGATCGACCCCGACGGCGACGACCTGTACGTGGTCAGCGCCACCGGCAGCGACCCCCGTGACCAGGTCAAGGTCCGGCCCGACGGACTGCTCACCTTCCAGGACGCCGGCACGGAGCCCGGCCGCAAAATAGTCACTCTGACTGTTTCCGACGGCCAGTCAACCGCCGAAGGCAAAGTCACGGTGGACGTCCGCGCTGCGGGTGCCCTGCCGCCAATCGCCAACGCGGACCACGTGGTGGCCGTTGCCGGCGTGGACACGGTGATAGCACCGTTGAAGAACGACTCAGACCCGCAGGGTGGCGCCTTACGCCTCGCCCAGGTCACCCCGGACGGCAACTCCACAGCCACGCTGGGCGCGGACCAGCAGACATTCACCTTCAACTCCGCAGCGGAAGGTTCGCACTATGTGGCCTACCTCGTAACCAACGGACCCGCCAGTGCCCAGCAGCTGGTCCGGGTCGATGTGGTCTCCGGCGCAGGAGATGGCGCGCCGGTAGCTGTCCGGGACATGGCCCTGCTGCCCAGCGGTGGAACCGTGACTGGTGGACGTCCTGGGCAACGACTCGGACCCTTCCGGAGGCGTGCTGGTGGTCCAGTCCGTCACGGCTGCCGACGGATTGCCCGTCAGCGTCTCGGTGCTGGACCACTCTGTGGTCCGGATCACCGACATCCGCGCGCAGGGCCAACTCAACGTCAAGTACACGATTTCGAACGGCCGGTCCTCCGCCAGCGGAGACATATCGGTCCTGGTGGTGCCCGCCCCGGCCAAGCTTCAGCCGCCGCAGGCCAAGCCGGACGAAGTGTCCGTCCGGGTGGGCGATGTGGTGACCATCCCGGTCCTGGACAACGACTCCGACCCCAACGGAGGCAAACTGACGCTTGAGCCGGAACTGGCGCAGAAGCCCGCTGACGCCGATGGAAGGATTTTCCATGCCGGTGCTTCACTGCGCTTCATCGCCGGAGACGTCCCCAAGACCGTCTACGCAATTTACAAGGTCACCAATGAATCCGGTCAGTCGGACTCCCAGCAGGTCACCATCCGCATCCGCGCCCGCGACGACGAGCGGAACACCCGTCCGGAACCGAGGAACCTCACCGCCCGCGTGGTCTCCGGAATGGTGGTCCGGATTCCGGTGCCGTTGGACGGCATCGATTCTGACGGTGACTCTGTGCAGTTGATTGGCGTGGACAAGGCCCCCGCCATGGGAACTGCTGTGGCCAAGGACGGCTACCTCGAATTTACGGCTACCGGAACGGCTGCGGGGACCGACACCTTTACCTACCGCGTCCGGGACCGGATCGGCGCCGAGAACACCGGCACCGTGATTGTTGGCATCGCGCCGCCCGAAGCCAACAACCAGAAGCCCATCGCCGTAGATGATTCCGTGGAGGTCCGCCCCGGCCGCCAGATCGCCGTGGACGCACTCAGCAACGATTCGGACCCCGACGGGGACCCGATCGGGCTCGTTGCAAACGCGTTTGAAGCCCGGCCGGAACTGGGTGTCGAGACCTCTGACGGCAAGGTTCTGCTCACCGCGCCCGGCACCGCCGGCAACGAGAGCGTCAGCTACAGGATCCAGGACGACAAGAAGGCCCAGGGCAGTGCGGTGATCCGCGTCAGAATCAGCCCTAACGCCAAGCTCAAGGCTCCGCTGGCCAAAGACGATGTCATCACTCCCGAAGAGACGCTGGGCAAATCCGCCGTAGACGTGCCCGTCCTGAAAAACGATTCGGACCCCGACGGAGTAGCCGCCGAACTCAAGATCAGCCTGCCGGACGGCAACCCGAACGCACGCGTTGGCGGTGACGGCAACGTGGTGGTGAGCCTTTCGCCCGGGGACCAGTTGGTCCCGTACACCGTCACAGACGTGGACGGCCAAAGCGCCACCGCTGTGATCTGGGTGCCCGGCCAAGGTGAACAGCACCCAACCCTGGCCCGCACTGACGTTGTGGAAGTGATGGCCGGCAAGGAAATAACCCTCAACCTCAGCGAGTATGTCCGCGTCCGGGAGGGACGCGCAGCTCGGATTACCCAGGCAGACAAGGTCCGGGTCCAGGGTGCTGACACCCAGAACGTCATCGCCGGAAGCGGCAACGCCCTGCGCTATGCGGCGCTCGAAGACTATGTGGGCCCGGGCTCAGTGACGTTCGAAGTGACGGATGGGTCCGGTCCGGAAGATCCGCAGGGCCTGAAATCCACGCTGACCATCATCACCCGTGTCATTCCAGATCCGGCCGCGAACCATGAGCCCACGTTCAGTGGAACCGACCTCGAGGTGCCGAAGGCTGAAACTGCCAGCCTGGAGCTGGGCAACCTGGCCAGGGATGTGGACGCCGGGGACCAGGAAAAGCTCAAATTCGAGTTTGACGGACCCACGCCTGAAGGCTTTACAGCCACCATTGAGGGGCAGACGCTCAAAGTCAGCTCAGCAACGGGCTTGTCCGCCGGGCGCAAGGGAAGCATCCCGCTGAAGGTCACCGATGGCCGCTCGGGACCCGTCAAAGCCTCGATAACAGCCACCGTCGTTGCCTCCAACCGGCCGCTCCCCACCGCCAGTGAGGACGTCATTGAGAAGGCCAATGCCGGCCGGACCGAGACCATCAACGTTCTCGCCAATGACTTCAATCCGTTCAGCGACACACCTCTGAAGATCGTCTCAGTCGCTGTGGAAACAGGATCCGCCACAGGACAGCCGGTCATCGCCGGGGATTCGCTCACGGTGACGCCTGCGGAGGGCTTCAAGGGCGTCATGGTGCTCCGCTACGCCATTTCGGACAAAACCGGCGACCCCTCCCGCCAAGCGATTGGCCGGGTCCGCATCACAGTCCGGGATAAGCCGGACGCACCGTCGTCCCCCACCGCCACAGACGTGCGCAGCCGGACTGCAGTGCTCAAGTGGGCGCCGCCGTCGGACAACGGAGCCACGATCACCGGCTACACAGTGCGGTCCAACAACGGCTTCGAGCAAAAGTGTGCCACCACCACGTGCACCCTGAGCGGGCTGACGAATGATGTGAAGTACGTCTTCACCGTGACCGCCACCAACGAGGTGGGCGACTCCCAGGCGTCTGCGCAGTCCAACGAAATCCGGCCGGATGAAAAGCCGTCCCCGCCGGAAGCGCCGAGCGTCAAAGCGGGCGACAAGAACATGGTTATCGATTGGGTGCCTGCCAAGACCGAGGGCTCGGCGGTCAAGAGCTACAACCTGGAAATCTCGCCGCCACCGGCCAGCGGCATCGCCGTGAAAAACGGTGTGACGGGCCTGACCTACACCTGGCCCGGCCTGACCAACGGGGTCCGTTACAAGGTCCGCGCCCAGGCTGTCAACGAGCTGGGGCCGTCCGACTGGGGCATTTACTCTTCCGAAGACAACCCTGCCGGCGTGCCGGCTGCACCTGCGGCACCGACATCCTCCGTGGCGTCCTCGGTGGGAACCACCAACCAGTTGCGCGTGAACTGGACCGAACCCGATACCAACGGCGACGCGATCAAGAACTACTACGTCACCATGAGCGGTGGCGGCGGTGCGCCGCAGACCCAGACCATCGCGGGCACGGTGCGCACGGCCAACTTCACGGCAAACAACTCCGAAGCCGAGTACAGCTTCACCGTCCAGGCAGAAAACAAAGCAGGCACGGGGGCTGTCAGCCCGTCTTCGGCACCCCGTCGGGCCACCGGGAAACTGGGCCAGGTCTCAGGGGTCAGCGCAAACCCGGCCGACACCGGCGGTGCGGGCGGGCAGGTGAGAGTCGACTTCCGGCGGCTCACAGCGGCTGAACGCAACGGTTCTGCTGAGCATGAAGTCTCCTACAGCTACAACGCCAGCAATGGAGCCAGCGGTCCCATCACTCCCGGGCAATCGATCGGCGGCTTCACCAACGGCACCCAGGTGAGCATCACCGTCGTCGCCAACTCGGCAGTGGCGCCCAGCTCCAACGCCAGCGCCCCAGCAACCGCCACGCCATACGGATCGCCGGGCACGCCGTCGGCATCAGGCCAGGACGGCGGCATGAACCAGAAATCCCTGGTGTTGAACTGGGCTTCCCCGTCGACGTCCACCAATGACGTTGCCCGGACCCTGATCAGCATTGACGGCGGAGGCTGGGAAGGTGTGGCTCCGTCAGGAAGCCGGCCCATCAACACCGCAGGCTTCAGCGAGCAGCATTCCATCGCGGTGAAGACTGTCAACTCCCTGGGTACAGAGAGCGCTGTGGTTACGGCGACGGCAAGATCTGGCGCCCAGGGCGAATGGCAGACAAGGCTGGTCACCGGCACTGGTCTGCAGCGGTCCTGCACTTTCACCTTCGGTGGAGCCAACTACAATCCCGCCAACAACACGTGCGATGGAAAAGGCGGCAACGTTCCGCCCTGGTTCTACGTGGTCTCACAGGATCTGATTGTGGTCAGGTGCTACATCGTTCAGAACGATAACTGGTCAGGCGCACCGGACCAGCCCCACTACCGTGTGGAGGAGGGTTCCGGCCGAAACGTAGGGCGTTATGTCTACGCAGGTCACACAACGCTTGGCGTTCCAGGCAGCAACGGAGTGCCGATGTGCTGAAGCCCGGAGCCCCGCCCGACTTGACCTGCGGGTTTATCCAGTTGATGGTGTATCGCGCTATAGTCGGTCGTGGTGGCGGTCCGGTGCGTTGGTGCTGGGGGAGTGCTCCCCATCGCGGGTGGGTGTTGGTCTGGGTAGGCTGACGCCGTAAGGAAGCGCTGTTGTGCTTGTTTCGGCCTGCGTGGGTGTGGGTGGTCAGGAATTTGTCAGGATTGTTCCGGTGTCCCTTTGGGGGAGTGGCGGAATCGGTCTGTGGTGTTTATCGCGGGCGACGTAGCTGCCTTTTGGCGGCGGTGATTTCAGGGGAATAGTAAAGCTGTGACAACTCTGCTGGGGAAGCTTGGTCTCAAGAAGCGGCACAACAAACTGCTTTCGGGTACTGCTTTTGGTGCCGTGGTGGTGGTTTTGGTTACCGGTGCGGTGTTGTATCCGGGGTTCAGGACCACTGAGGTGGAGTTGAACGACGGCGGGGTGTGGGTGGTCAGTAAGTCCAATAACGCTGTGGGCCGGTTGAATTATCCGTCGCGTGTGCTGGATGGTGCGGTGACGCCGGCGAGTACGACGTTCGATATTCTCCAGAGTGCGGGGGATGTGTTTGTTGATGATGAGACGGGTTCGACGCTGAACCAGGTTTCGCCGGCGAACATGCGCCTGGGCGGGGATAAGCAGTTGCCCGGTTCGGCGGAGGTGAGTTTTGGCGCCGAGGTGATTTCGGTGACGGATCCGGCCGCCGGGAAGGTCTGGGCGCTCTCGCCGTCCACCGTGAACGGGTTTGACCAGGAATCCTCCGAACCGCTGATGGTGGGTTCCGAGGGCCTGGTTTCCGCAGTAGGCGCTGATGACCGGGTGTACTCGGCGGATCCGAAGTCCGGGGTGGTGACTGTGACCACCGTGGACGTTAACGGTGCTGTGGTCACCTCGGATACCAGCACCTGGGATGAGTTGAAGGGTGCGGGGGATCTGCAGATCACGGTGGTGGGGGATAAGCCGGTGGTGTTGGATGCTGCGGCGGGGAACCTGTTTTTGCCGGGTGGGAAGCGTTTGCAGTTGGCTGATGCGCGGGATGCGAAGTTGCAGCAGGGCGGTCCGGTCAGTGATTTTGTGGCCATCTCCACTCAGAAGGCGCTGCTGAAGCAGCCGCTGGACGGTTCGACGGCCAAGACGGTGACGTTCGATGGCGAGGGTGTGCCGGCTGCGCCCGTCCAGTTGGGCGGGTGTGTGCATGCGGCGTGGTCGGGCGCGAACAAGTACGTCCGGGACTGCATCAACGATGCTGATGACAAAAACGTTGAGGTGCCCAAGGCGAGTGCGTCGCCGTCGTATGTTTTCCGGGTGAACCGGGACCTGGTGGTCCTCAACGATGTGAACTCGGGGAACGTGTGGCTGGTGAACCAGAACATGCAGCTGGTGAACAACTGGGACGACGTTGTACCGCCCAAAAACGAATCCGATGAGCAGGACCAGGAATCGGCAGACAACAACACCATCAACGTCCTGCCGGACCGCACCAAACCCAACCGTCCGCCGGAAACCAAACCGGACACTGTTGGCGTCCGTCCCGGCCGCACCACCATCCTCAGCGTCCTGGATAACGACTCCGATCCCGACGGCGACGTCCTGACCGCTGCCGTCGGCGAATCCGGACCTAAGACCGGAACACTCCAAAGCATCTACGGCGGCACCGCATTCCAGATCACCGTTCCGGCAGATGCCAGGCCAGGCACCGAAACGTTCAACTACAACGCTGCCGACGGCCGGGGACTTTCCGCCGGCGGCCAGGTCACACTGAACATCGTGGGCGACGAGGAAAACCGGCCGCCGGCCTTCAAACGCGGCGGAGACGCCACCACCATTCTGGTGGAACAGGGCAAAACCGTCAGCCAGAACATCCTCACGGACTGGACCGATCCCGACGGCGACGACCTCGTCCTGATGGACGCCAAGGCGGACAACGACCAGGACCAGGTCAAAGTCCGCCGCGACGGCCTGCTGACCTTCCAGGATTCCGGTGCCACGGCCGGAAAGAAGAATGTGGAAGTCACCATCTGGGATGGCCGCGCCACAGTCACCGGAAAAGTTGTGATCAACGTCCAGCCGCCAGGTGCCCTGGCGCCCGTCGTCAATGCGGACCACGTCACGGCGGTGGTGGGCCAGGACCTGGTGATCGCGCCCCTGAAGAACGACGTCGATCCGAACGGCGGTGCCCTTCGCCTGGCACAGGTGGAGGCGAACGGCCCGGCCGAGCTGGGTCCCGTCACCGACGGCGGAACCTTCACGTTCCGCAGCACCACCCCCGGTCCGGTCTACCTGACCTACATCGCCAGCAACGGACCGCAAAGCAGCCAGGGACTCATCCGGGTTGACGTTGAGTCCGGCAACGACTCCGGCGATCCCGTTGCGGTGCACGATGTTGCACTCATGCCAACGGGCGGCAGTGTCCTCCTGGACCCGCTGGCAAATGACTCGGACCCGTCGGGCGGGGTGCTGGTGCTGCAGTCCGTGCAGCTCCCGGAGAACAACACCGCTTCAGTCAGCGTGATCGACCACGGCGTCCTGCGCATCACCGATGTCCTGGGCACCAAGGAACCCTTCCGCTTCGGATACACCATGTCCAACGGCAAAAAGTCAGCCACCGGCAGCGTCTCAGTGGTCCCGGTCCCGGCTCCCGCCGTCGTCGAAGCACCCCAGCCCAAACCGGACGAAGTGAACGTCCGCGTCAACGACGTCGTCACCATCCCGGTGCTGGAGAACGACACCCACCCCCAAGGCCAGGAACTGAGCGTTGACCCGGTCCTGCCGCAGGCCGTGGCCGAAGTGGACGGCAAGAGCTTCGTCTCCGAAAACACGGTGCGCTTCATCGCCGGTGCCCAGCCGAAGACGGTGCGCGCCATCTACAACGCGGTGGATCCCCAGGGGCAGAAGAGCGCGGCCGCAGTGACCATCCACATCCTTCCCCTCGAAGGCGCGGAGAACTCCCGGCCGCAACCGAGGAACCTCACCGCCCGCGTGGTGGCCTCCGGCACCGTACGGATCCCCGTCCCGCTGGACGGGATTGATCCCGACGGCGACTCCGTCCAGCTCACCGGCATCGACAGCACCCCGGCCATGGGCACCGCAACGGTGGGCAGCAACTTCATTGACTTCACCGCCGCGGGCGACGGCGCAGGAACGGACACCTTCCGCTACAAGGTGGTGGACCGCCAGGGCGCCGTCAACACCGGAACCGTGACCGTCGGCATCGCGCCCCGGGGCGAAACCAACCAGAAACCCACACCCGTCGATGACGAGGTGAAGGTCCGCCCGGGCCGGCAGATCGCCGTCGACGCCACCGGCAACGACACCGACCCAGACGGCGACCTCATCCGCATCCTCACGGACGGCATCGAGGCTGACGCCGCCCTTCAGGCCACCGTCAGCAAGACCAGCGGGCGCATCATCCTGCTGGCCCCCAACGCTGCCGGTACGGTCAACGTCCGCTACACCATCGCCGACGACCGCGGGGCAACTGCCCAGGCCGCCATCAGCGTGGTGGTCGACAACGACGTTCCGCTCAAGGCCCCCATTGCCCGCGACGACCGCGTGACCTCCGCCCAGGCCATGGGCAAGACAGCCGTTGACGTGCCCGTCCTCAAGAACGACGAAGACCCGGACGGCGTGGGTGAGAACCTCAAGATCACCACCGAGGCCCTCACCGCACGCCCCGGGACTGAAGGCAACATGATCGTGGAGCTCACCGAACAGCCGCAGCTGATCCCGTACTACCGTCGAAGACGTGGACGGGCAGAAATCCACGGCGATCATCTGGGTTCCGGGGCTGGGCCAACAGGTTCCCACGCTGGCCAAGGACGAGGTCATTGAGGTCATCTCCGGCCAGTCCGTGGACGTGGACCTGAAGGAATGGGTGAAGGTCCGTGAAGGCCGGTCTCCCCGCCTGACCCAGACAGACCGGATCAAACTCATTGGCGCGGACGGCAGCAACCCTGTCTCCGGAAACGGCACCGCCCTGAAGTACACCGCCGGGACCGACTACGTGGGCCCGGGCTCGCTGAGCTTCGAAGTGACTGACGGCACGGCTGTTGATGATCCGGCCGGCCTGAAGTCCACCCTCAGCATCCGCACCAAGGTGCTGCCCGATCCAAACCGCAACAACCCGCCCGAGCTCCTCGGGGCCAGCGTTGAGGTTCCGAAGGGTGAGTCCGCCGATACGGACCTGGGCCGGCTGACCTCTGATCCGGACCGTGACGACGTGGACAACATGAAATACGAACTGGTGGGCGGCAGCCCTGCCAGCTTCAACGCCCGCATCGACGGAAAGATCCTCAAGACCTCCGTGGACGGGGCGACCGCCACGGGCACCGCGGGTGCGGTGCAGGTCAAGGCCACGGATCCGCGTGGCCTGGAGGCGACTGCCACGTACCAGCTGTCCGTCATCGCCTCCAACCGGCCCAAGCCGGTGGCCAACGACGACCTCGAGCCCAACGCGGCAGCCGGCAAGCCGCTGACCGTCGATGTCCTGGCCAACGACTCCAATCCGTTCCCTGAAACGCCACTGAAGATCATCGCGGCCGCCACCGAAACCGGCAGCGGCAACGTGGACGTCTCCGGCGGCTCCGTTACTGTGACGCCCGCGCCCGGGTTCAGCGGGTCCATGGTGGTCACATATACGGTTGCGGACAAAACCGGGGAAGCCTCACGGCAGGCCACCGCCCGGGTCCGGCTCACAGTCAAGGACAAGCCGCTGGCGCCGAGCACGCCACAGGCGCAGAGCGTCGGAAACCAGACGGCACTGCTGTCCTGGAGCGCGCCCGCCGACCGCGGGGCACCCATCACCAAATACACGGTGTACGGCGCCGGCTTCAGGCAGGACTGCCCGGCCAACACCTGCACACTGACAGGGCTGGTCAACAACACCAAGTACACGTTCGAAGTAACTGCCACCAACGAGTTCGGCGAGTCTGACCGCTCCCCGGCCTCGGCGGAGGTCAGGCCCGACGTCAAACCGGACACCCCTTTGGCGCCTGCCCTGAAGTTCGGCGACGGGCAGCTTGCGGTGAACTGGGTGGCCCCGGCCAGCAAGGGATCGCCGGTCAAATCCTACGACCTGGAAATTTCGCCGCCTCCTGCAGGCCAGAACGCGCAGATCCAGAACCTGACGGCTGTCAGCTACGTCTGGAAGGGCCTCGAGAACGGGGTGTCGTACAAGGTGCGTGTCCTGGCCCGTAACGACGCCAAGGAACCGTCGGAGTGGAGTGCGTACTCGGCGGCCGAGGTCCCTGCCGGCGTGCCGGCCACTCCCTCCGCGCCATCAGCGACGGCGGCCCCCTCGGTAGGTACCCAGAGCCAGCTCAATGTGTCCTGGACGGCGCCGGACAACAACGGCGATGCGGTCTCCTCCTACACGCTCACCATCCTGCGCGGCGGGGCTGCGGTGGCCACGCAACCCGTGACCTCCGGCACCTCGCAGAACGTCACGGTGGACAACTCCGAATCGGGCTATACCTTCACCGTGTCCGCCACCAACAAGGCGGGCACGTCCGGGACGAGCGCGCAATCCGCGGCCGTGCGTGCGGTGGGCAAGCCCGCCATGGTGGGAACGCCGTCGGCCACCCTTGTGGGCACCAATGGCGACGGCGGCCGGATAGACGTGCGGTTCACGCAACTGACCGACGCCCAGCGAAACGGTTCCGCCCGCACCGAGATCAGCTACCAGTACCGGCTGACCTCAGGCGGCGGAAGCGGCAGCATCCCTGCCGGCGGCGGAGTCGTGGCCAGCAGCCAACGGCACCGACACGGCCGTTGTGGTGTGGGCCGTTTCTTCGCGCAGTTCCGCGGCCGGGGACGCCAGTCCTGCCTCGAACAGTGTTAACCCGTACGGGCTCGCCTTCGCTCCCACTGTGAACGGCAGCAAGAGCAGCGGCGTCGGGGACAGGACCGTTTCCTGGAACTGGAACGAGCCCAACGGCAACGGCCGCGCCGTGACGGGCTATCAGTACAGCGTGGATGGCGGAGGTTGGCAGAACACCAACCAGCGGTCATTCTCGAAGAGCGTCGGCTACAGCCAGACGGTCGAGTTGCGTGTCAGGGCCATTAGCGGAGGCCAGCAAGGCCGAATCGGCCAGGATACGTCACGTAGCGGTGCGGAGCCGCCGCCGCCAGTTCCTACATCGTGGACGGTCACGGCGACCCCGGTCCGCAGTTGCACCGAACCGCGAAAGGGCACCGACAGCTTCCGCGCCGGCAATCCGTCGTCGTGCGTAGGTGAGGGTAAGTGGCTCAACGCCGGCGCCTCCGGGGAGTCGGACCGATACCAAGTCTGGTACCAAACGTCCAACAACCCCTCGGGTATCTGGTACCACCTGACCTCCGGTATGGCGGCAGGTAACTGGGTCCGCTGCGACACAACAAACTACGGCTGCAACCCGCCGAACGGCATGCCGAACAGGTAGACCGCAAACGATGACCCGCGGCCGCCCAACCGCCGCCACGGGTTCCGGCCCACCATCCAACTCCATGAGAAAAGGACCTCATTCATGACAATGACCACCGAGCAGGCCGAATGGTTTGCAGGCACTTTCGAGACGCTCGTCGCCAACGTGGGCAAGGCGGTGCTGGGCAAGGAACATGTCATCCGGCTGACCTTCACCGCGATGCTGGCCGAGGGACACGTGCTGTTCGAGGATGCCCCCGGAACGGGCAAGACCTCCCTGGCCCGGGCCTTGGCCGCTACCGTCCAGGGCTCGAACAACCGCATCCAGTTCACCCCGGACCTCCTGCCCTCGGACGTCACGGGTGTGACCATCTACGACCAGAAGACGCAGAAGTTCGAGTTCCACAAGGGCCCGATCTTCAACAACATCGTCCTGGCCGATGAAATCAACCGTGCCTCGCCGAAGACGCAGTCGGCGCTGCTGGAAGTCATGGAGGAATCCCGGGTCACGGTGGACGGCGTGACCTACGAGGCCGGCCGCCCGTTCATGGTCATGGCCACCCAGAACCCCATCGAACAGGCCGGTACGTACCGCCTGCCGGAGGCGCAGCTGGACCGCTTCCTGATCAAGACCTCCATCGGCTACCCGGACCACGCTTCCACGGTCAGGCTGCTGGGGGGCTCCAACCTCAAGGACCGTTCCGCGGACATCACCGCCGTCATTACCACCCAGGCAGTGGCGGACATGGCCGACCTCGCAGCCACGGTGCATGTGGACACGGCTGTCCTGGAGTACATCTCCCGGCTCTGCGAAGAGACCCGCAACGCGCCCGAGACCCGGCTGGGCGTCTCCGTGCGTGGCGCCATTGCCATGGTCCGGGCAGCGAAGGTCTGGGCCGCTGGGCAGGGACGGAACTTCGTCCTCCCTGACGACGTCAAGGACCTGGCTCCCGTGGTCTGGACCCACCGCTTTGTGATGGACCCGGAAGCGGAGTTCTCCGGAGCCACGGCCGAGGCTGTCCTGGCCCGGGTGCTGTCCGACGTCGCGGCACCGCAGCAGCGCGCCGCCGTCTGACGCTCCCCGGAGCCCAAGACCACCATCCTCCAGCGCGAACAAAGGTACCTCTATGTCCAGCAGCACTCCGTTGACCCGGCTTGCTGAACGCCTCCGGCAACCCTTCCACCGGAACGGCAAACCCACCAGGCTGCATCCGTCGTCCGTCTGGGCAGAGGCCACCGGCACCGCCGCCCTCGCCCTTACTCCGGCCTGGGAAAAGGTCCGCGGCCTGTGGCTGCGATACGCGTGGCCCGTCCTCTCGGTGGTCAGCATCCTGGGCTGGTCCGTCCTGGCCGCGTCCATCCTGCTGTGGACCGCGGGCCAGGCCTTCGGCTGGCAAGAGGCCAAAGCCGCGGCCATCGCCGCCTTTGTCCTGTTCCTGATCGCCATCGGGTTCATCCTGGGCCGGTCCTCGTACGGCGTGATCCTGGACCTCGCCCGGACCCGAGTGGCAGTGGGGGACAGCGCGGTGGGAAGCATCGCGGTCTCCAATACCTCCACGCGCCCCCTGCTGCCGGCCGCCCTGGAACTGCCGGTTGGTACCGCAACCGCCGTCTTCCACCTCCCCAGGATGAAGCCCCAGCAGGTGCACGAGGACCTTTTCACCATCCCCACGGCCCGGCGCGCCGTCATCGTGGTGGGCCCGGTCCGCTCCGTCCGGGCAGACCCGCTGCACCTGCTCCGCCGCCAGGTGATGTGGACCGAGCCGGAGGACCTCTTCGTCCACCCCCGCACGGTGGCCCTGGCCGGTTCCGCAGCAGGCTTCATCCGCGACCTTGAAGGTATGCCCACCACCGATCTTTCCAGCGCCGACGTCTCCTTCCACGCCCTGCGCGACTACGTCCCGGGCGATGACCGGCGGCATATCCACTGGAAAACCACGGCACGGACCAACAAGCTGATGGTGCGCCAGTTCGAAGAGACCCGGCGCGCCCACCTGGCCATCTCGCTCTCCATCAACACGGACGAATACGCGTCAGAGCAGGAATTCGAGATGGCCATCTCGGCGGCCGCTTCGATCGGGCGGCAGGCCATCCGCGAACAGCGCGAGCTCGATGTCCTCACCCAGAAGGGGCCGCTGCGCTGTGAAACCGGACGGAACCTGCTCGATGACATGACCCGGATCGCCGGGGCACCCATGCGCCGCACCGCCGTCGACCTCGCCCGGACACTGGCCGACACCGTACCGAATGCGTCGGTGGTCTTTTTTGTGGTGGGCAGCAACGTGACGCCCACCCAGCTCCGCTCCGCCGCGGCGTCCGTGCCGCCGGGAGTGCGGAGCCTGGCTGTCCGCCTCCAGATCGGGGCAGCCCCCGGCCGCGCCAACATCGCCGACCTGACAGTCCTGACGCTCGGCGACCTCGCCGATCTGGCCATCGTCCTCAGAAAGGCGGCCGCATGAGCTCCGCATCCGACCTCCGGCCCCGGGCGGCCTCGCGGCGGCAGGACCAGTCGGCCTTCGCCGACGGCCAGCCGTCCTGGCATTTTATGCTCGACGCCGGTGCCCTCACCGTGCTGCTGGGGCTGGGTATCCTGGGCTTCAGCCTCAGTTTCGGCGGCGACCCCTACTACCTGCTCTCCGGATTCGGCGGCGTCATCCTGGGGCTCGGCATAGCAGCCGCCAACGCCCACCTGCGCCTGGGCCTGCTGATCACCGCTGCCCTCACCCTGGGCGCCTACCTGGTGTTCGGGACGTTCCTCGCTGTGCCGGATGCCGCGATTGTTGGCTTCGTTCCCAGCCTCGACTCATTGCGTACCCTGCTCCTGGGCGTCGTGTTCGCCTGGAAGGACATGCTCACAGTGGGCGTTCCCGTGGGCTCCGCGGGCGGCGTCCTCATTGTCCCGTTCCTGAGTTCGCTGCTCACTTCCCTCGTTGCCGGCCTGCTCATCTGGCGCCTGAAGAGCCCGTACTGGCCGCTGCTTCCGGTGCTGGTCCTGTTCGTCACCGGCATCGCCTTCAGCACCAATGCCGCCTTCCTCACCGTTGAACGCGGCATTGGACTGACCGTCGTCGCGATCGCCTGGGCGACCTTCCGCCGGGACGCGCTGCGCCGCAGCGATACCCGAAAAGTCTCGGTCAACCGTCCGCAGACGGACACTGCCACTGCCCAGCGGGCCAGGCTGCGCCGGCTTGGCACGGCAGCGGCCGTCATCGCCGCCTGCGTGGCCATCACGGCCGTGGCCGCGCCGCTGGTCAGCGCCGGCAGCGACCGCAAGGTCCTGCGCAACGTGGTGGTCCCGCCCTTTGATCCCAAGGACTACATCACGCCCCTGGCAAGCTTCCGCACGTTCGTCAAAGACCAGAAGGACGACACTTTGTTCGTGGTCAAGGGACTTCCCCGGGACGGCAGGGTCCGGCTGGGCGCCCTGGATGCCTTCAACGGCACCAATTACAACATGGACCCCAACGGCTCCGGCAGCTTCAGCAAGGTGGGTGACACCGAGTCCATCAACACCCTGGCCGACACCTCCGGCGTGGTGCCCACCAACGACTACTCGATGGATATCACCATTGAGGACTACCAGGGATACTTCGTCCCGGGCGGCCGGAAGACCACCGGCCTGAGCTTTGACCAGAGTGCTTCCGCTGCGGCATCGGGCCTTTACTTCAACGCAGGCACGGACACCGCCGTCACCACCCAGGGCCTGGCCAAGGGCGATTCCTACAGCGTCCAGGTATCCGATCCGGTCAAGCTCGAGCACGGCCAGCTGACCCAGTACGACTTCGCGAAAATCGCCCTCCCGGACGCCCTTGAGGTCCCGCCGGTGGTTGGCTCCCAGGCCAATGACCTCTCCGCCGATGCGCCCACCCCGATTGACCGGGTGCGGCAGATCGAGGCGCATTTCCAGAAGACCGGTGCCTTCAGCAACGGGCTGGTCACTGAGGGCCAGCTGCCCAGCGTGTCCGGCCACAGCTCGTCGCGCGTCAGGAACCTGCTGACCGCCAAGCAGATGCTGGGCGACGACGAGCAGTATGCCGTGTCCATGTCATTGATGCTCCGGCACCTGGGCATCCCGTCCCGCGTCGTGATGGGTTTCTACCCTGATCCGACCAGCCCGGAAAACGGGGCCGGCGAAGTCAGGATCACGGGCAAGGACGTTCACGCCTGGGTGGAAGTGGCGTTCGACCGGGTGGGCTGGGTCAGTTTCGACCCCACACCGCCGAAGGACAACGTCCCCATCCCGCCGGACCCCGAGAACAAGTCCAAGCCCAAGCCGCAGGTGCTGCAGCCGCCGCCCCCGCCGCAGGAACCGGTAGACCTGCCCACGGATTCCTCTCCGGACGCGCTTGACGCGGACGACAAGAAGGACAACCCGTGGCTGTTCTGGGGTGCCCTGCTGGGGGCCCTGGGCGTTGCCCTCATCCCGCTGGCCATCCTCGCGCTGCCGCTGCTGCTCATCGCGCTGCTCAAATCGCGACGCCGGAAGGCCCGTTTCACCGAGGGGCACCCGGCCCAGCGTGTGGGCGGGGGCTGGAATGAGGTCCTGAGCCTTGCCACGGACATGGGTGCCGGCATCGATAACCGGTCAACCCGGCGCGAAAGCGCCACCGTTCTCGCCGAGGCGTTCCCTGCCACGGGGCAAACCACCACCATGCTGGCGCACCGGGCGGATGCGTCGATCTTCGGGGCCGGCCAGCCGACCGAGGAAGAAGTCCGGGAGTACTGGACCATCGTGGACGGCTCGTTGAAGGAGATCACCGGGACGGTGGGATTCTGGCGCCGCCAGCGGGCCAGGTTCTCGCCCCGGTCGCTTCTGGCCGACGGCCGTGCGGCGCTCAAAGTGCGCAGTGCCCGGCTGGGTTTCCTGCCGCCTTCGCGTCCGGCCGGCACGGGTTCGGCGGGACGGCCGCCTGCCACCGGTAGGGTGGAGACCGGCCCGGACGTTGCCGGACGCACAGGCCCTGCGGTGCAGGGCGGTGGCCCGGGTACGACGGCGGCCGCCTCCGAGGCTGATGAGACCACCGTTCTAAGGAACCCTGGCAGGAAGAACCACACTGAATCATGATGAACGAGCCCGAGCGCTGCCAGCGGTGCCAGCAACTGATCCGCGGCGGCGCCACGTTCTGCACGGCGTGCGGTGCTCCGCTGCCCAACAGGTCGGCGCGCAGCGGACGCAACGTGGACCACGCACAGCGGGCCATGATGGAAAGCGCTGCGGCGCATGCCGCACAGATTCCCGGTACTATCCCGGTAGTACAAACGGCTCCAGGGGGAGGAACGGGAATGGCAGCCAATCTTGAGCTGGTTCCGGCGACGGCCGGTAAAAGGCTCGGCGCCGCAGTACTGGACTGGCTGGCACCTGTCGCCGTCCTGGTGGTGACCTTCGCCATCGGCTTCGCGGGAATAACCCGTACCCTCAGTGGCGGATTCATCATCTACGACACCGCCTCCCTGGTGCTGTTCGGCAGCATCGGCCTGGGGCTGACGCTCGTCTATCTGGTGGTCCTGCTGGGCATGGAAGGCCGCTCCGGTACGACCATCGGGAACCGGGTCATGGGGATCCGCAGTGCTGACCAGGACGGCTACGCTCCCGGCGCCGGAGGCGTGTTCCTGCGCGGCCTCGTCACAGGTGCTGGCATCATCCTGGCCGCTGTGGCTGCCCTGGCCGTGGTCATCTTCAAATGGTTCGACATCGCGCTGTTCATCCTCGGCCCGCTGGTTCTGGTGGGCGCCGTGTGGGCTGTCCTGGTGGTGGTTTCCAACACCTGGGACGCCAATGGGAAACTCCGCGGCTGGCACGATGCCGCGGCCAAGACCCTGGTGTTCGACGTCAACGCCGGCCGCAACCCCATCACGTCCGGCGGAATCCAGGGCCCGTACAGTTTCGCGCCCCTGGACCTGCCGCCCGTCCAGCCGGTCGCTTCACCCGTAGCCGGCGCAGCCCTGCCGCAGCGGGTTGTGAAGCTGCAGCCGGGGAACCATCAGCCGGACCAGCCGGTGGCCCCCGCAGCAGGTACGCCGCAGCCGGTGAACCAGCCTGTGAACGCAGCGCCGGTTCAGCCCTTCCAATGGCAGCCGCAGGCTCCCGCCCAGGCAGCACCCCCGCAGGCCGCTCCCGCTCAGGCAGCTGCCCAACAGGGCCCAAAGCAGCACGCTGCTCCTGTCCAGCCTTATGCCGCACAGCCATATGCCGCACAGCCAGCCCCCGCACAGCCCGCCCCCACTCAGCCCTATGCCGCGCCGCAGAGCTACGCGCCGCCGTCGTTCTCCCCGCCGGCCGCCAACCCGTTCAACGTGCCGGAAAATCACGCGGCACCCCTGCCGGTTCCCGCCGCAGGTGCCGCACATCCCGACGATGATTTCGACCGCACGCAGATGCGCGGCGGTGCGGCCTATGCGGCGCCCGTCGCGGTGTTGCGGATCAAGCTCGACGACGGCCGGGACTTCCAGCTCGACCGCAGCGTCCTGGTGGGCCGGAACCCGGTTGGCCAGACAGGGGAGCAGCAGGCCCAGCTCCTGGCGGTCACAGACCCCGGCCGTTCGATTTCCAAGACCCACCTTCACGTACTGACCGACGGTGCAGGCATCTGGGTGACCGACCGGAACTCCACCAACGGCAGTGCCGTCACCACGCCGGATGGCCGCCGCACCGCCCTGCAGCCGGGCGTACCGGCATTTGTCAGCCCGGGATCCACTGTCCACTTTGGTGACCGTTCCTTCCACCTAGGACAGGCATGAACTCTCAGCCCGCCACTGATTCCCCCGACGCAGTACACGGATCCGGCCTCAGCCTGAGTTACGGCTATGGCACGGACCGCGGACTGCGCCGGGAGCTCAACGAGGACTCCTTCATCGCCTCGGACCCCGTCTTCGCCGTGGCGGACGGCATGGGCGGACACGAAGCCGGGGAGATCGCCAGCGGCATGTGCGTCCGTGCCCTGGCCGCGATGCCGCAGCTTGCCAGCGGGGAGCGCAGCGTCACGGCGGCTGTGCTCCAGCAGTACCTGCTCCGCGCCGACAGCTCCATCAGGGAAGTGACCGGTGCCCGGGCCGGGACCACCCTGACGGGCGCCGTGGTGGTGGAGCAGATGGGCATGCCGTACTGGCTGGTCATGAACATCGGCGATTCCCGGACCTACCGGCTGAGCCAGGGAAATTTCGCCCAGGTCAGCGTGGACCACTCGGAAGTCCAGGAACTCGTGGACGCCGGTGAGATCACCCCTGAGCAGGCCACCGTCCACCCGCGCCGGCACGTGGTCACCCGTGCGCTGGGAACCGGCGATGAGACGGAAGCGGACTACTGGCTGCTGCCCGTTGAGGAAGGCGACCGGATCCTGGTCTGCTCCGACGGCCTCAACGCCGAGCTGACGGACGAGCACATCCACCGCATCCTCAGCACCGTGGGCCACCCCCAGGACGCCGTGGACGCCCTGATCCAGGCGGCACTCCGCAACGGTGGGCGGGACAACGTCACCGTCATTGTGGTTGACGCAAAGAACCTGATGAACGACGCCGGCATGGCCACAACAGCTCCCCGCCCCTCCGCCGACGCGGAAGAAGAGGTCACGCTGCCCAGGGCACAGATTGTTGACGCCAGCCGGCCGGTCGCAGAAGAAAACGAAACAGGGGAGCACTGAGATGGCCACCGCCAACTACACCACCGGCAGCTGGCTGGGCCTCCTCCGCTCCCGTACCGCGGTCTTCCTGGGACCCGACACGCCGCCGGCCCTCGTCCAGTCGATCTGGGAGCTGCTCGAGGATGCTCCGGAAGTGCACGAGGTGCTGCACGCCGTCACAAGCAGCTTCGGCGTTTCCCTGGCGCAGATTCCGTCCTTTGGCATCGTGGACTCCCGTGACGGGCTCCGGGTCTTCCTCCGCGGTGACATGGACCTGACCGTACAGCTGGCCGCAGGCCCGGTCGAACTGAACGGGCGGGACGTCACCACCTGGACGGAGCGGCGCCTCGACCTGCCCGAGTGGTACCGCCTGGCTGTCGCTGGCGACTCCCAGGCAGGGCCGGTCCTTCCGCTCACCGAGGGCGTGGTCCTGCTGCAGTCGTTGACCGTCCCGCTGACCGCGGAACCGGCTGCGCCCGCTGTAGTCAACCCCGGAGTGGTGGCGGCGGCCGTTGCGCCGGGCGCTGAACCGGAGCCGGCAACGGACACGGACCAGGAAGCAGAGCTGGTCCCAGCACACCTCGCGGCGGCGGATTTTGCTGTCCCGGAACGGGAGGCCGAACCGGACGCCGGCCCCGCGCCGGAGACCAACCCCGCCGCAGGACCTGCGCAGGAACCAGAGGCCAACCCCGCTGGCAGCGGCACAACGGACAGCGAACGTGAAGTCTCGGCCGAGACGGTGATGGGGCTCCTGGACGATGACTCCCACTATCCTGCGGCGTCACCTGAACCAGACCGGGAAGCCGGGCCGGGACCTTCAGCGGACACAGGGCATCCAGCGGATAGCGAGCCCGCGTCGCACGCCGACCAGGTGCCCGCCCACGAACTGACCGGCACCTACGACCACCTGTGGGAGAAGACCGTGGTCCGCCGCATCGAGGATGCTGCCGTTCGCGACGAGCCGGACGAAGCCGACGCCGGTGCCTCACCTCAGGCGGACACAACCGCTGCTGACGCCACAGCAGGAACGTCAGGGTTGCCTGAGGTCCTCAACCCTGCGCCGCCCGCACCTGCACTGCCCGCACCTCGCACTCGCCCGCACCGGTGCAGGCACCAATCACCGCCACCGGCCCCGGTGGCGGCCTCATCGACTCGGTCCCGTGGCGGACCGGTACGAGCAGCACACCGGCTGTCGAGACGCCGTCGTCCGTCCTGCCACCCGCGCAGGCTCCTGCGCTGGATGCCGCAGCAGATCCCGCGGGGTTTGACGGTGACCACGACGGCCACACCATCATGAAAAGCGACCTCGCCGGCATGGCAGCGCACCCGGCACCAGTACCGGATCCTGACGCCGGTACCGGCGCCGGTCCGCTGGTGCTGGCCAGGGTCTGCGACCGCGGCCACGCCAACCCGCCCACCCATGCCCAGTGCGCTGCCTGCAGCCTGCCGCTTCCGTCCGACGCCGTCCAGGTGGCCCGGCCGCGGCTCGGCCGCATGCGGGTTTCCTCCGGTGAACTGGTTGACCTTGACCAGTCCCTGGTGATCGGGCGCCAGCCATCTGTGTCCCGGGTGCAGGGCGGCGTTATGCCGCGGCTCGTCCAGGTGCCCAGCCCCAGCGGGGACATTTCGCGCTCGCACGTCGAAGTCCGGCTTGAGGGTTGGCACGTGATGCTGTGCGACCTGAAGGCCACGAACGGGACGGTCCTGGTCCGCGAGGGCCAGCAGCCCCGCCGCCTGGCCCAGAACGAGATGGCCATCCTGCTCGACGGCGATATCGCGGAACTGGGTGACGACATCTCATTGCGTTTTGAGGAGATTCTTTGAGTTCCAAACGGCCTGTTGCGCCGCCGCCCCCTATCCCGGGGTTTACCTACATCAGCCTGCTCGGCTCCGGCGGGTTCTCCGACGTCTACCTCTATGAACAGGACCGCCCGCGGCGGAAGGTGGCCGTCAAGGTCCTCCTGTCAGACCTGAAGACCGAGGGCGCCCGGCGCAGGTTCGAGTCCGAGGCCAACCTGATGGCCCAGCTCTCGTCGCACCCGTACATTGTGACGATTTTTGAGGCCGAGGTGACCGAGGCCGGGCACTCCTACCTGGCCATGGAGTACTGCTCCAGGCCGAGCCTGGACGTCCGCTACCGCCGCCAGCGCTTCAGCGTTGACGAGGTCCTTGCCGTCGGCATCCAGGTGGCCTCCGCCGTCGAAACCGCCCACCGCGCCGGCATCGCCCACCGGGACATCAAGCCCGCCAACATCCTGGTGACCGACTACAACCGGCCCGCCCTGACGGACTTCGGGATCTCGGGCACGCTGGGCGGTGACGCCGATGAGGACGCCGGGATGTCCATCCCGTGGTCGCCGCCGGAACAGTTCACCGACGGCCCCGTCGACGGCGTGATGGTGGATGTCTGGGCGCTCGGCGCCACGCTGTACACCCTGCTCGCCGGCAGGTCGCCGTTCGTGATGCCCGGGACCGACAATTCACAGCGCGAACTGATCTCCCGCATCACCAGCGCGCCGCTGCCGCGCCTGGGCCGGGCCGACGTTCCGGACTCCCTGGAACGTGCACTTTCCACGGCCATGGCCAAACCCGCAGCGTCCAGGTACTCCTCGGCCCATGCCTTCGCCCTGGCCCTGCAGCGGATCCAGGCCGAACTGAACCTGTCGGTCACGCCGTTCGAAGTGCTCGAAGAGTCGCACCAGGATGAGAGCCACCCGGACGACGGCTTCGAGGAGACCCGCGTCCGGAGCATTGCGGCCATCGATCCGGAGCGGACCGGCAGCGCCCCCACTTTCCCGGCACGCACCCGGCCGCAGGGCCCCGGTGCCGGCTCACCGCCGTCGGGCCTTCCTGCCGGACCGACACCCCCGGCCGGCTGCGCCCGCTCCAGTGCCCCGGCCGCAGGTTCCGGGCAATCTGTTTGCCGGTCAGCCGGACGGACACCATCCCGGCGGCAACCCTGCCGGCGGCCAGCAGGCCGGCAACCCCGCAGGGGACTGGGCCCACGCCACGATGCTCCGCGGCAGCGCGCCTGCCGCCGCCGACTACGGCTCGGCACCCGATTCAACTGTTCAGCGGCCCGGGCTGCTTCCTGGCCAGACCGGGCAGCAGACAGCACAGCACCGGCACAACAGGCCGGCTCCCTGCCGGCGCCGGTCAGAACCCGAGATCGACGCGACAATCAGCCGTCCGGCCGCTGTGCCGGAAACGGCACCGGAAGCTGCCCCGGACCACGGCAAACGGAACCTGTGGCTCGCCCTCGCCGGCGGGACCGCTGCTGGTCCTGGCCATCATCGTGGGCATCGTGCTGGCGTCCTCAGCACCTGAGCAGCCAAAGGTGGTCGAGACCGGCCAGGTCAGCAAGCCCCCGGCGGATGCCCTGGACAACGGGACCGTCCCCGATGTCGCTGACCTGGCGGGAGCAGTGGACCCGCCGGCAAGGCTACGTTCACCTGGACCAACCCGCAGCCCAAGGCCGGTGACGCCTACAAGTGGCGGGTCTACGCCCTGGGTGATCATGGCCAGTACCAGTCCACCACCGAGCCAACCGCCCAGGTCGCCCTGAATCCGATGGAGCCCACCTGCATCCAGGTGATGATCGTCAGGAGCGACGGCGCGTTCTCGCCGCTGGAAGAAGACTCAATCGCCTGCATCTACCAGTGACGGCAGAGCAGATCCGAAACGATAGTGACCGCGGGCAACGCCCGTCGAGGAGGCACGGAAAATGGGGGATCTAGCAATAGATTTCTGTGGTGAGTGGTACGAACCGTCCGATGAGGAGATCTTCAACATCGGCCGCGAAGGCGATCTCGAGGTGGACGACAACCCGTACCTTCACCGTCAGTTCCTGCAGGTGGCCCGCTACGACGGGATCTGGTGGCTCAGCAATGTGGGCAGGATGCTGTCGGCCACCGTTGCGGACGGTTCCGGCGGTATGCAGGCCTGGCTGTCGCCGGGCGCACGGATTCCGCTGGTGTTCAGCCACACGAACATCATTTTCACTGCCGGGCCCACCACGTACGAGTTCGCCGTGCACCTCAAGACGCCGTCCTTCCGGCAGCAGTCACGCGAGGACGACAGCAACGGCGACACCACCATCGGCCCCGTCGTTTTCACCGACTCACAGAAGGCCCTCATCGTGGCGCTCGCCGAGCCGATGCTGCGGCGGGAAGGGACCGGGTTCAGCGCCATCCCGTCGTCGGCCGCCGCGGCCAAGACCCTGGGCTGGGCACTGACCCGTTTCAACCGGAAGCTGGACAACGTCTGCGACAAGCTTGACCGCGTGGGCGTTGTGGGACTGCGCGGTGGCGGCGGAAAGCTGGCCACCAACCGCCGTGCCCGGCTGGTCGAACACGCGGTCACCACGCACCTGGTGACCGCCGAAGATTTGTACCTTCTGGAAAAGATGAGGGGCGTGGACGAAGGATGAGGATCCGGCTGACGCTCCGCCGGGATCCGGCGGAAACCAAGGACCTGGCCGTCACAGTTGACGGCCTGGCCACCGTGGCGGACATCGCCACCCAGTTGTGGGTCGCCGACCCCGACAGGAAGGGCTCACCCGCGCCGGAGAACCTTTCCCTGCGCATCGATGAGGCCTTTGTGGGCGGCGGCATGCGCGGCAACGTCCTGACCCGCACGGACAACCTGCTGGAGTCGGGGCTGCGCCCGGGGTCCGTGGTTTCGCTGGCCGAGGTCAGCGAACACTTCAATGCTCCCGGTGCCAACCGCGGTCCGGCCGCAGCCACCCTGCGGATCCTGTCAGGGCCCGACGTCGGCCAGGAGTTTTCGCTGCCCTCCGGAACCAGCTACATCGGCCGGGACCGGGACGTGGACATCCGGCTTACGGACCCGCTGACGTCCAAACGCCACGCACGCATCACGGTGGGCGAGAGCGTCGAGATTGTGGACACCAACTCGGCCAACGGCCTCCTCATGGACGGCCTTCCCGTCACCCGGGCCACCCTGAACTCTTCGGACACTGTCACCCTGGGGGAGACCACCGTGACGGTGGTGCCGCTGGGGCATAACCATGCGGCAGCGCCGACGTCGCCCCTTGTCGATTTCAACCGCTCCCCGCGGGTGGTTCCACGCTTCGACGCGCCCAAACGGGTGCCGCCTGCCGGCCCCAAACGCCCGGACCACCAGCCGTTCCCGTACATCATGCTGATGGCGCCGCTCCTGATGGGCGGCATCATGTTCGCGGTCACCCGGAACATGCTCTCCGTGATCTTCATGATGATGATGCCGCTGTTCATTGTGGGCCATTACGTGGACCAGAAGATGCAGACCAGGCGGAAGCAGAAGGAACAGCTCAAGCAGTTCCGCGAGTCCATGGCCGCCTTCCGGGAGGACATCACCGACCTGCAGCATGTGGAACGTGCGGTCCGCCTGCAGGAAGCGCCGTCCGTCAGCGACACCGTGGATTCCATCTACAAGCTGGGCCCGCTGCTGTGGACCCACCGCCCTGAGCACATCGGCTTCCTGGGGCTGCGGTTCGGTCTCGGCACCAATCCGTCCCGCATCATGTTCGAGGAACCCAACAACAACGACACCGAAGCTGAGTACATGCGCGAGATCCAGGACTGCCTCAAGCAGTTCCGGGACATCGAAGGCGTACCCGTGGTCTCCCAGCTGCGCACGTCGGGGGCTTTCGGTGTGGCCGGGGCGCGCGGCCTCGTTGATGACGTGGCCCGCGGCATGGTGCTGCAATTCGTGGGGCTGCACTCGCCGGCTGAAGCCGTGGTCACAGCCATCACCTCGGCCCAGTCCCGGGAGCGCTGGGACTGGCTGCAGTGGCTGCCCCACGTGGGCTCCGGCCACAGCCCGCTTGCCGGCGACCACCTGGCCGCCGGTTCGGCCAGCGGCTCCTCCCTCCTGGCCCGGCTTGAGGACCTGCTCGATGCCCGGGAGGCCATGGCCAAGCGGTCCGCCCAGGTACCCAGGGGAGTCATTGACCCGGCCAAGCACGAGGTTCCCGCCCCGGTGCTGCCCGCGGTCCTGGTCATCGTTGAAGACGACGCCCCGGTTGACCGCGGCAGGCTGACCCGCCTCGCGGAACGCGGGCCGGACTCCGGCGTCCACGTGATGTGGGTGGCCACCGACATCCAGGCCCTGCCCGCCGCCTGCCGCGACTTTATGGTGGTGGACGGTGAAAACGGCACCACCACCGGCCAGGTCCGGCTGGGCCGGCACACGTATCCCGTCAGCTGCGAAAGCCTCGACGCCGAACTGGCCGCCCAGCTGGCCAGGATGCTCGCGCCGGTGGTGGATGTTGGCAAGCCGGTCACGGACGATTCGGACCTGCCGCGTGCTGTCTCCTACGCCACCCTGATCGGCAAGGACTTCCTGGACAACCCGCAGGCCGTCGCGGAGCGCTGGGAAGAGAACAACTCCGTCCATGCTTCCGCGGTAGCCAACCGGAAGGACAACGGAACCCTCCGCGCACTGGTGGGTTCGAAGGGCATTGAGCCCCTGTACCTTGACCTGAAGAACGAGGGCCCGCACGCGCTGGTGGGCGGCACCACCGGTGCCGGCAAATCGGAGTTCCTGCAGTCCTGGGTCATGGGCATGGCCGCGGCCTACAGCCCGGACAGGGTCAGCTTCCTGTTTGTGGACTACAAGGGCGGCGCGGCATTCGCTGACTGCCTCAACCTCCCGCACACCGTGGGCCTGGTCACCGACCTCTCCCAGCACCTGGTCCGCCGCGCGCTGACGTCCCTCCGGGCGGAGCTGCACTACCGGGAGCACCTGCTGAACCGGAAGAAGGCCAAGGACCTGCTGGCGCTCCAGCGCGAAGCCGATCCGGAGGCCCCGCCGTACCTGATCATCATTGTTGACGAATTCGCCGCGCTGGCCACCGAAGTGCCGGAGTTTGTGGACGGTGTGGTGGACGTCGCCGCCCGGGGCCGGTCCCTTGGCCTGCACCTGATCCTGGCTACGCAGCGTCCGGCGGGCGTCATCAAGGACAGCCTGCGCGCCAACACCAACCTCCGCGTGGCGCTGCGCATGGCTGATGCGGACGACGCCACGGACATCCTGGGCGTCCCCGACGCCGCGTACTTCGACCCCTCCATCCCGGGACGTGGTGCGGCGAAGACCGGCCCTGGCCGCATCCAGGGTTTCCAGACCGGCTACGCCGGCGGCTGGACTACGGAAAAGCCACAGCGCCCGCAGATCGACATCGTGGAAATGGCGTTCGGGTCAGGGCCAGAGCTGGGAAGCGCCCGCCCCCGAGAAGCCCGTCAAGGAAGCCCCTGCCGGTCCCAACGACATCGCCAGGATGACCACCAACATCGTCCGTGCAGCAGAGTCGCTGGCCATCCGGCCGCCGCGCAAGCCGTGGCTGGACGAGCTCGCCACAACCTACGACTTCTCCAAGCTGCCCAACCCGCGGACCGACGAGCGGCTGCTGCTGGGAGTGGCGGACGATCCCACCCGCCAGGACCAGCCCACCGTGTTCTACGAACCGGACAAAGACGGCAACATGGCCATCTTCGGCACCGGCGGCTCCGGCAAGTCCGCGGCTCTGCGCGGGATCGCCATCGCCGCCGCCGTCACGCCCCGCGGCGGTCCCGTCCACATCTACGGGATTGACTGCGGATCCTCCGGGCTGAAGATGCTCGATGAGCTCCCGCACGTCGGCGAGATCATCAACGGCGACGACGTGGAACGCGTTGGCCGGCTGCTGCGCCTGCTCCGCGACATCGCGGACGAACGGTCCGCCCGCTTCGCCGATGTCAGGGCCTCCACCATCGTCGAGTACCGGACCCTGGCAAACCGCCCTGATGAGAAGCGCATCTTTGTCCTGCTCGATGGCATGTCTGCGTTCCGCGAGACCTACGAATACAGCCGTCTGTCCGCGCTGTGGGACATCTTCCTGCAGCTGGCCACGGACGGCCGTCCCCTGGGCATCCACCTGGTCATCACCGGTGACCGGCCCAACTCGGTGCCGGCATCCCTGCTGGCCTCCATCCAGCGCCGGCTGGTGCTGCGGCTCTCCTCCGAAGACGACTACATGTCCATGGACGTCCCCAAGGATGTCCTCACTGCCTCCTCACCGCCAGGACGCGGCCTGCTGGGCGGCCTCGAAGTGCAGCTGGCAGTCCTGGGCGGGAACTCCAACCTCGCCCTGCAGGCCCGCGAGGTCCACAAACTGAGCCAGGCGATGCTGCGGCAGGGACTGGACCAGGCACCAAAGATCCAGCGGCTCCCGGAACAGGTGGACCTGGACCTGCTGCCGGCCGGAAGCCCGGACCTCCCGGTCATCGGCGTCGACGACGAAACCCTGCAGCCTGCCGAGATCATGGCCCAGGGCCCGCTGCTGCTGGCAGGGCCTCCGGGTGCCGGCCGCACGGTGGCGCTGGTCAGCCTGGCCTATGCGCTGCGCCGTTCCAACCCGGACACGGAGCTGGTATACATCGGCTCGCGCCGGTCCGCAGTGGCGTCACTGCCGCTCTGGAACCGATCAGTAGTCGGAGCGGACGACCTGTCCGAGGTGGTGGAAGACCTGGTGGAGCACTCCAGCGGCAACCCGGGCAAGGTGGCCATCTTCATCGAAGGCCTGACCGAGTTCACGGATACGGTGGCGGAATCGGGCGTTTCGCAGCTCGTGACGGCCTCCATCAAGGCTGACCAGTGGGTTATCGGCGAATCCGAGACATCCACGTGGTCCTCTGCCTGGTCCCTCTCCCAGCCGTTCAAATCAGGCCGCCGCGGGCTCCTGATGAACCCGGGGGACATCGAAGGGGACAGCCTGCTGAGCACCCCGCTGGGCCGCGTCAGCCCGGAGTTCATCCCGGGCCGCGGCTACATCGTGGGACGCGGCAAGGCGCGCAAGCTGCAGATCGCTTTGCCGCCTGAAAACAGGGACTGAGTCCAGTTGTCGCTGCGGGCCCGTAAATCCAAGGATTTGCGGGCCCGCAGCGCGTTGTAGGAGACTACGGGAAACACTCGTTCGCCGCGGAAGGGTGCCGCGCGCCTTCCCCAAAGGTAACCATGATCCGATCCTCTTCCGTGCTCCGCAAGGCCGCCGCCGCGGCGGCCATAGCGGTGCTGGCGCTCACCGTGGGCCTGTCGGCGGCTGTTCCCGCACAGGCAGACGACGGCGATCCTGACACGTCCTGCGGAACCGTCTGTGAGCTTCTGCCCGGGGACCAGCAGACCTCGCCGGACACTCCCGGCACGGGGAAGCCCACGTCGCCGCCGGCAGTTACTCCCCGCCCCACCGCGGTGGTTGCCACACCCGCGCCAACTAGTTCCCGCCGTTCCGGTGGCACCGGCCCGCGCGCCGGTTTCCACCATCGCCCCGGACCCCACGGTTTCTGCAGTTCAAAAAAGGCCGACGCCGGCGGCCACGACCAGCTCCGTGTCACCTTCGGCGACTTCCGCGAGTCCGTCCACTGAATCGAACTGGGACAAACCCATCACGAAGTCTGCCCAGGCCACGCAGGCGGCCGCGCTGTCCCGGAACGATGGCTCCGGGCTGTTCGGAGGTCCGGGGCTGCTGGCCATCATGGCGGGCGTGCTGCTGGTGGGAATCGCCGGCCTGGCGTTCGCCTGGTGGAGCCGGAACCGACTCTCCTCCCACTGACCCGGCTTGTGGAAGCCGTGTATGGGGAGTGGTGCATGGGCAGCGGTGCCCATCGACAGTGTTTTGGGGCCGGGATAGGTTTTAGGTAATGGATCTTCCGGATGAGCCGGGGGCCGCTGGGGATGCCGATCTGGATCGGATCCAATGACATATGAGGAGAAACTGATGGCTATTTGGGGCGCAGATGTAGAGCAGCTCAGGACTCTTGGCACGAAGCTGCAGGCCGGTGCTTCGGAGATCGAGCAGCAGCGGATCAACCTGTCCCGCCTGCTGGACAGCACCACCTGGGAAGGCCCGGACGCGAAGCTCTTCCGCAGCGAATGGAGCGGCACGCACACCAGTGCCCTGAACCAGGTCATCCAGGCGCTGAAGGATGCCGGCACGAAGGCCACCAGAACGCCAACGAGCAGGACCAGGCTTCACGCTAGCCAGCACACTGACGGAGGGCCCGGACACCACAAAGTGTCCGGGCCCTCCGGCTTAACGGTGTCCGGGCCCTTCGTGTTTCCGGCTCCTCTTCGTTCGTTCGGCGTGCCGGGGAATACCGCGCGTGGGCGCAATGTCCGGGCCGTAAGGCAAGATAGGTCTGTGAGCACAGCACCGGGCCCCGCAGAGGCTACAGCCGCCAGTACTGAGACCCTGACTGAACCGGAAGCCGTCCCTTCCGGATCTGTCCGCGAAGAATACGAGAACCTCGTCGGACCTGGTCAGGAAATACCGTTTCGCGTACTACCAGGAGGACGAACCCCTGGTATCGGACGCCGAATTCGACGAACTGTTCCGGCGCCTGGAGGAGATCGAGGCGCTGCACCCGGAACTCGTTGCCAATGACTCGCCCACGCAGGAAGTGGGCGGCGAAGTCTCGGCGGCGTTCGCCGCCGTCGAACACCTGCAGCGGATGTACAGCCTCGAGGACGTCTTTTCCCTGGAGGAGCTGGAGGCCTGGATTACCAAGGCCGAGGCCGGCGTCACCAAACTCGGGGACACTGCCCGGCCCGCGTGGCTCACGGAACTCAAGATCGACGGCCTGGCGGTCAACCTGCTGTACCGGGACGGCAAACTGGTCCGGGCCGCAACCCGGGGCGACGGAACCACGGGCGAAGACATCACCCACAACGTGCTGACCATCAAGGAAATCCCGCAGGAACTGACCGGCAGCGGCTTCCCGCCCGAGATGGAAATCCGGGGCGAGGTCTTCATCCCGTCCAAGGCCTTCGCGGAATTCAATGAAGCGCTGATCGAAGCCGGCAAGGCACCGCTGGCCAACCCCAGGAATGCCGCGGCCGGTTCGCTCCGGCAGAAGGACCCCGCAGAGACGGCCAAGCGTCCGCTGCGGATGTTCGTCCACGGCATCGGCGCGCGCGAAGGGCTGGAAACGCTCAGCCAGTCCCAGACGTATGCCCTGCTGGAGAAGTGGGGCCTGCCCGTCAGCCCGTACTTCGAGGTTCTCGGCAGCCTCGACGAAGTGCTTGCGTTCATCAAGCGCTACGGCGACAAACGGCACAGCCTGATGCACGAGATCGACGGCATTGTGGTCAAGGTTGACGACCTCGCCACCCAGCGCGCCCTCGGCTACACCACGCGTGTGCCGCGCTGGGCTGTGGCGTACAAGTACCCGCCGGAAGAAGTCCACACCAAACTGCTGGACATCGCACGTCAACGTGGGCCGCACCGGCCGCGTGACCCCGTTCGGCGTGATGGAGCCTGTCAAGGTGGCCGGGTCCACGGTGGGGATGGCCACCCTGCACAACCAGGACGTCGTGAAGGCCAAGGGCGTGAAGATCGGCGACATTGTTGTGCTGCGCAAGGCCGGCGATGTTATCCCGGAGATCGTTGGCCCCGTGCTGGCCCTGCGCGACCAGCAGCAACCGCCGGTGCGCGACTTTGTGATGCCCACCGAATGCCCCTCCTGCGGAACCCCGCTCGCCCCCGGCAAGGAAGGGGACGTGGATATCCGCTGCCCCAACGCCCGGTCCTGCCCCGCCCAGCTCCGGGAGCGGGTCTTCCACCTGGCCGGCCGCGGCGGATTCGATATCGAGGCCCTCGGCTGGGAGGCGGCCATTGCGCTGACCCAGCCCGCCGAGCCGGAGGTTCCGCCGCTCGTCTCTGAGGCGGCCCTGTTCGACCTCACGCACGCGGATCTGGCGGACGTCCGGATCCGGCGCGAGAAGCGCTCCAAGGGTGTGGCCACCGGTGAGTTCGAGCTGGTCCCGTATTTCTACAGCAAGGGCACGGCCAAGTCCCCGTCGAAACCCACTGCCACCACGGAGAAGCTGTTCAAGGAGCTCGAAAAGGCCAAAACCCAGCCGCTGTGGCGTGTTCTGGTGGCATTGTCGATCCGGCACGTGGGTCCCCGGGCATCACGGGCCCTGGCCACGGCCTTTGGCAGCATGGACGGCATCCGGAAGGCCTCCGAGGAGGACCTGGCACACGTGGATGGCGTGGGGCCCACCATCGCTGCGGCGCTCAAGGAATGGTTCGCCGAGGACTGGCACCTGGAAATCATCGACCGTTGGGCTGCCGCCGGCGTCCGGATGAAAGACGAACGCGACGAGTCGATGCCGCGGACACTGGAAGGACTGACCATTGTGGTCACCGGCTCCCTGCCCGACTTCAGCCGGGACGAGGCGAAGGAAGCGATCCTCATCCGGGGCGGCAAAGCGGCGGGCTCGGTCTCCAAGAACACCAGTTATGTGGTGGCCGGCGAGAACGCGGGCACCAAACTCGACAAGGCCGAGCAGCTCGGCATTCCTGTGCTGGACGAGGACGGCTTCCGGGAGCTCCTGGCGAACGGTCCCGCCGCGGCTGCTGCCGGCGCTGTCGGATCTGAAGAAGCCGTTGGATCTGAAGAACGCTGTTGAATCCGAAGATGCTGCTTCCGAAGCAGCTCTCGAATCCGAAGGGTCACTGAATGAACCAGCCCGAACCTGATAGCGGAGCTCCTGGCGGTGGCACGCCAGGCGGCCGCCGCGGGCGCCGCTGTACTGGCAACACGTCAATGGCGATGCCCTGGACGTCAGCAACAAGGGCGACGCCGGTGACTGGGTCACGGCCTTTGACGTCGCAGCCGAAAATGCGGTCCGGGAAGCCATCACGGCAGCCCGGCCGCAGGACACCATCACGGGCGAGGAACACGGGACCACGCGGCCCGCTGCTCCCAGCGGCTATCGCTGGTCCATCGACCCGCTGGACGGCACCACCAACTTCATCCGGAACATCGTCTACTACGCCACCTCCGTGGCAGTGGCGGATTCCGACGGCGCCTGGCTGGCCGGCGTCGTCAACGCCCCTGCGTTGGGCCGCATCTACTACGCCTCCCGCGGCCACGGCGCGTGGCTGGAAGAGGGCGGCCGGCTGACCCGGCTCCAGGGACCGGTGGCGGGACGCGCCGGCCAGATCCTGGCCACCGGATTCAGCTACGATCCCGCCATCCGCGCCGAACAGGCCGCGCTGCTGGGCGGCCTCATGGAGGGGTTCGCCGACGTCAGGCGGCTGGGCTCCGCTGCATTGGACCTGTGCCTGGTAGCGGACGGAACCCACGACGCCTTCGGCGAACGGGGCCTCAACGAACACGACTACTCGGCCGGTGCGCTCATCGCTGAGGAAGCAGGCTGCTGGGTGCGCCGTCCGCGCCTGGACAGCCCCCTCGACGGCGGTCCCACCGATGCGGACAGGCTCGCGGCCTGGACCTGCGCCGGGACACTGGAGCTGGCCGGCAAGTTTCCGCTCTGACCCAGCTGCGGCACTAGCATTGTCAGGTGCAATCGCAAATAACCATCCGACCCGCCGTTGAGGCAGACTTCGACGCCATCGCCAGGATCACCGCGGACTCCTACCTCGCCGCCGGATACTTCGACAGTGCGGACCACCCGTACATGCAGCAGATCCAGGAGGTCGCGGCGCGCGCGGCGAAGGCCACCATCTGGGTTGCCGAGCGTGACCGGCAGGTTGTGGGGTCCGTGACGCTGGCGCTCGCGGGCGAACCGTACGCCGACATCGCACTTGAGGATGAGCTGGAGTTCCGGATGCTCGTGGTGGACCCTGCCGTCCAGCGCAGCGGAGCGGGGCAGGCGATGGTGAAAGCCATCATCGAGCACGCGAGGTCGCTCCCTGGGATCAACGGAGTGGCACTGACCACCGGCGGGACGTGGGAAAGCGCCCATGGCCTGTACCGGAAAACAGGTTTCCGGCGCGTCCCGGAACGCGACTGGCTGATTCCGGGCACCGACATAAAGCTGCTGGTTTATCGGCTCGACGTCTAGCCGGCCTAAAGTGGTGCCGACTCAATTTCCGCACTGAAAGGCCCACCATGCGCAAAACATTCGGCACTGGCTCCGTCTGGGAACAGACCCTCGGCTACTCCCGGGCCGTCCAGGTGGACAACACCCTCTACATTTCGGCCACTGCCGCCAGCGGCGAAGACGGCATTGTGGGCGAGGACTTCTACACCCAGACCCAGTTCATCCTCCAGAAGCTCGGAACTGTCCTGGCCGACGCCGGCTTCAGCTTCGAGGACGTGGTGCAGTCCAAGCTCTACCTGACGGACATCAGCAAATGGGAAGAGGCCGGCCGTGCGCACGGCGAAGTCTTCGGCGACATCCGCCCCACCCTGTCCCTGGTGCACGTCCTGCCGTTCCTGGACCCGAAGATGCTGGTGGAGATCGAGCTGGTCGCCCAGAAGAGCGCCAGCTAAAGGGAGAATCGAAGCTGGCTGCCGGGCGGCATAGGCAGAGGAAGCCGGGAGCAGCGCCGGTAGCAGTGGGGGATGGCTACTGCGCAGGCAGCCCGTAGCGGTGTTCCGGCCGCCCTGTGGTTCCGTACCGGAGCTGGATGTCCACGGCGCCGTCGTCGGCCAATGATGACAGGTACCGTTGCGCGGTGGCCCGGGAAACCCCTACCCGCGTGGCCACCTCGGCCGCCGAGTACTGCTCGCCCGCAACCAGGGATTCCAACACCGCCGCCTCTGTGGCGGACCGCGGCTTGGCCGACGGCGTCACATCGCCGGGAATCAGTGCCCGCTTGGCCCGCTCCACTGAGCCCTGGTCCAGAACGCCGGGCTGGCCCAGTAACCTGCGGTACCGGGCGTAGGAGCGCAGCTGCTGCGAGAGCGACTCGGACGTAAACGGCTTCAGCAGGTATCCCAGGGCGCCGCGACGGAACGCTTTGCGAAGCGACTCGGCGTCCGAGGCTGCACTGAGGATGATGGTGTCCACGTCCAGCTGCTGCAGCAGGTCGAGCCCCGACGCGTCGGGAAGGTACACGTCCAGCAGCACCAGATCGGGGCGGAGGCTATGGATCGTCTGCAGCGCCAGCGACGCCGTACCAACCGGTGCCAGCGCCAGGAACCCCGCCACCGAATCCACGTAGGCGGCGTGGAGCTTGGCCACGTGGAAGTCGTCGTCCACGATCAGCACCCGGAAATCCTCAGTCATCGTCGTCCTTTCCTGGTGTGTTGGGTCGGCCAGCAGTCCCGGTATGAGTACCGTCCCTGGGTGCTGGGGCAATTCGGGCCGTAGTCCGCGGCAGGGAAGCCATAAACACTGCTCCGGGTCCGCGCGGTGAGCCTGTTTCCAGGACCTTGATGTCCCCTCCACGGCGCCTGGCCAGTTGCCGGGCCAGCGCCAGGCCCAGGCCTTGGCCGCCACCTCTTGGGCCAGCACTTTCGAAACCAGCTCCATCCAACTGCGCCGGCGGCGTCGCCGTCGTAAAGCCCTCGGCGAAGACAGCCTCCGCGTCCGTCCCGGGGGCCAGCCCGTCGCCGGAGTCGGCGACAACGATGTGCAGCGTCCCGCCGTCGTCGTGCGGTTCGTCCAGGATCTCCACCTCCACCCAGCGGTCCGTGGCGGAGCCTGCTACGGCGGCTTTCACTGCGTTGTCGATCAGGTTGCCCAGCACGGTGGTCACGTCCTGCGGCTCGGTGACCTGGCCACGGACCAGGGTTTCCGGCCCGATCCGGAGGGTGACACCGCGCTCGTCAGCCTCCACGCCCTTGGCGCCCACAAAGGCCTGAAGGTAGGGATCCTGGAGCAGCTCGGCCTGGTCCACCGGGAACTTCAACGGCCCCGTGGCGGCCAGTCCGGCCAGGTAGTCTCGGGCCTGTTGGTGTTGCCCGATGCTCATCAGGCCGGCGATGGTGTGCAACTGGTTGGCGAACTCGTGGCGCTGGGCGCGCAGGGCCGTGGACATGGTGCCCACAGCGTCGAGCTGCCGGGTGAGCTGCTGCAGTTCGGTGCGGTCACGGAGCATCACCACCCAGCCAAGGTCCTCGCGGCGGTGCAGGGCTTTGCGGGCGCTGGCCACCAAAACGCGCCCGCCGGCCACGATCTCGATTGCGTCGGCCTCCTCGGCATCCGCCCGGGTCAGGGCCTTCAGCTGGAGCGGGAACTGGCGCATCGGCCCACGGCGTTCCGGCGAGGTCCGGCAGGTCAAGGAGGCGCTGCGCGGCTGCGTTGAACACGCTGATCCTGCCGTCGGCGGAAACGCCAACGACGCCGTCGTCCACGCCCTGCAGGACTGCCACCTGGTCGTGGACCAGCGTGCTGATCTCCTCAGGTTCCAGGCCCATGGTGAGGCGCTGAAGCCTTCGCCGCAGCAGGAAGGATGCCAGCACACCCGCCAGCAGCGCCCCCATGGCAGTGAGGGCAACCGGCCCGATGTCACGCTGCAGGCTCTGGCCCACGGTTTCCATCGAATAGCCCACACTGACCTCACCCACAACGGTCTCCGTTCCGGGGGCATAGACGGGCACCTTGGCGCCGGCCGACGGGCCCAGCGTGCCGGTATTCCGGGTGGTGATCTCCTGGCCGGCGAGTGCCTCGGACGGGTCGGTGCTGACCTTTTCACCCAGCCGTTCAGGATCGGGATGGGCCAGGCGCAGGCCGGTTTCGTCCGTGATCACCACAAAAAGCGCCCCGGTCCGGAGCCGCGTTGCCTCCGCGGCGGCCATCAGGGGTCCGGCGCGGAGTTCGGCCGGCGGGGGAGTGCCCTCTCGCTCGCTGATGGCCAGAACATCGGCCTGAACGGATGAGTCGGCGGCGACGGCGCGGGCAAGGGTCAGGGCCTGGTGCTCGGCTTCCCGGCCCACGCGGTCGTACGTCAGCCAGGCGTGGACAGCCGTGGTCAACAGGACTACCAAGAGGACCACGCCGAGCTGAAGCAAGAGGGTCTGGGTGGAGAACCGCATCGGCGGAGTGCGACTGGCGCGTGGCATGGTCCTCCTCCCGTAGCGGCGTGCTGTGAGCACAATGCGCAAAATGCTCCGAATAAGCAGTATGCCAATCAATTGAGCCAAAGGCACGGCCGTGACGGCGGCCACTCTACAGTCTGTAGCACGCGTCACACCGCTGTGCCGCTGTTCACAAAGAAGGAGCCGGCCGTGCTGGTATTACTTGGATTCGCAATGATCGCGGTATTCATGGTGCTGATCATGACGAAGAAGTTGACGCCAGTGTTGGCGCTGATCATCGTCCCCACCGTTTTTGGCCTGTTCGCAGGCGCCGGACTGGGCATTGGCGACATGGTGATGGACTCGATGAAGTCCATGACCTCAACGGCCGCCCTGCTGATGTTCGCCATCATCTACTTCGGCCTGATGATCGACGTCGGGCTGTTTGATCCGCTGGTCAGGTTCATCCTGCGCAAGCTCGGCAATGACCCCGCCAAGGTGGTCCTCGGTACTGCCCTCCTTGCCGCCGCAGTGTCCCTCGACGGCGACGGCTCCACCACCTTTATCCTCACCACCGCAGCCATGCTGCCGATCTACCTCCGGCTGAAGATGAGCCCCGTGGTCCTCACCTGTGTGGCAGGCCTGGCCAACGGCACCATGAACATCGTGCCGTGGGGCGGCCCCACCGCCCGCGCCGCCAGTGCCCTGAAGATCGACGTCAACGACGTTTTCGTCCCCATGATTCCGTCACTCATCGCCGGCCTCGCCGTCGTCCTGGTCTTCGCCTGGGTCCTCGGACTGCAGGAGCGCAACCGGCTCCGCGCTACCGCGCCGGAAATCTGGGGCGTGCCGTCCTCGGCAGAACCCTTTACTGCTGAAGCGTTCGACGGCGGCACGCCGGCAGGCGGCAGCATCACTTCCGGCAGTCGGTTTCGGCCGCGGTGGTTCCGGCAGTTTCGGTTCCGGCAGCGGGTCCGCACCTGTTCCCGCAACGGGAGGCCCCGCCGTCGGCGGTTCCTCGATCGCAACCCTGGAACGTACCGAAGTAGACCTCGCGGATGACAACGCCGGCATGGCAGGCACCGCCCTGGACCCCAACCGCAAGACCCTCCGCCCCAAGCTGCAGTGGTTCAACCTGGGCCTCACCGTGGCAGTCATGGCCATGCTCATCGCGGACCTCGTGCCCCTGCCGTACGTCTTTATGGTGGGCTCCGCCATCGCCCTGCTGGTGAACTTCCCCCACGTCAAGGACCAGGCCGCACAGATCGTGGCCCACGCACCGTCCATCGTCGCCGTAGTCAGCATGGTCATGGCTGCCGCAGTCCTCACCGGCGTCCTCACCGGAACCGGCATGGTTGAGGCCATGTCCGCGTGGCTGGTACAGATCATCCCGTCCAGCATGGGCCCGCTCATGGCCGTCATCACCGGTGTACTCAGCATCCCCATGACGTTCTTCATGAGCAACGACGCCTTCTACTTCGGCGTCCTGCCGGTCCTGAGCGAGACGGCCGCGCACTACGGCATCAGCAGCGCCGAGATGGCCCGCGCCTCCATCACCGGACAGCCGTTCCACATGCAGAGCCCGCTGGTTCCGGCCATCCTGCTCCTGGTCTCGCTTGGCCAAGGTGGACCTGGGCGACCACCACAAAAAGGTCCTGTGGCGCGCCGCAGTGGTTTGCCTCGTCATGTTGGCGGTAGGAATGCTGACCGGAGCCATCGGTATCGGTTAGTCTTATGCTGCCTGTGGCCGGTCCTCGTGACCGGGACCACGGCACCGATGTGCCCGTCTGACGCCCGCTGGGGGTCGTCAGACGGGCACTGACGTTTCCCCACTAGACTGGTTCGGAAAACAAACCGCACTTGTTCGGGCAGAAAGCCGTGCATGGTCGGAAAACAATTTGAAACTTGCAGGGGAGATCCATGGCTGCGATCAACCGTGACGATGTTGCGCACCTCGCGCAGCTCGCTCACATCGAGATGAGTGCTGAAGAGCTGGACAGGATGGCCGGCGAACTCGCCGTCATCGTTGATTCAGTGAAGTCCGTGAGTGAAGCCGCCGGTGATGACGTCCCGGCAACCTCCCACCCGATCCCGCTGACCAACGTGTTCCGCGAGGACGTTGTGGGCCACACCTTCACCGCGGAGCAGGCACTCTCGGGAGCTCCGGATTCCGATGAGAACCGTTTCAAGGTCCCGGCAATCCTGGATGAGGCATAGAACATGACTGACAGAACCCCAACGAACTCATCCGCGGAACTCTCCGTTCCTCAGCCGCGCAGCTGGCCGAGAAGCTCCGTGCCGGCGAGGTCACCTCCGTCGAGGTCACCCAGGCGTTCCTTGACCGGATCGCAGCTGTCGACGGCGGCGAACGCGGCGTCAACGCGTTCCTGCACGTCAACACGGAAGAGGCGCTCGCCGTCGCCGCCGAAGTGGACGCCATCCGCGCCGCCGGCGGCGCCGCAGCCGAGGAACTCCACGAACTCGCCGGCGTGCCGATCGCGGTCAAGGACCTCATCGTCACCATCGGCCAGCCCACCACGGCAGGCTCCAAGATCCTCGAGGGCTGGCACAGCCCGTACGACGCCACCGTGGTCAAGCGTCTTCGCGCCGCCAAGATGCCCATCCTGGGCAAGACCAACCTGGACGAGTTCGCCATGGGGTCCTCCACGGAGCACTCCGCCTACGGCCCCACCCGCAACCCCTGGGACCTGGACCGGATCCCGGGCGGTTCCGGCGGCGGTTCGGCAGCCGCCGTCGCCGCTTTCGAAGCACCGCTGGCGCTCGGCACGGACACCGGCGGTTCCATCCGCCAGCCCGGCGCTGTGACCGGCACCGTGGGCGTCAAGCCCACCTATGGCAGCGTCTCCCGCTACGGCGCCATCGCCATGGCCTCCTCCCTGGACCAGATCGGCCCGGTCTCCCGTACCGTGCTGGACTCGGCGCTCCTGCACCAGGTCATCGGCGGGCACGATCCCTTCGATTCCACGTCACTGCCGGATCCCCTGGAGGACCTTGTGGCGGCTGCCCGCGTGGGCAACGTCGAGGGCCTGCGGATCGGCATCATCAAGGAACTCCACGGCGAGGGCTACCAGGCCGGCGTCGAGAACCGTTTCAACGACTCCCTGGAACTGCTCAAGGAAGCCGGCGCGGAAATCGTTGAGGTGTCCTGCCCCAACTTCCAGTACGCCCTCGGCGCCTACTACCTGATCATGCCGTCGGAGGCCTCCTCCAACCTGGCAAAGTTCGACGGCGTCCGTTACGGCCTGCGCGTCCTCCCCGAGGACGGGCCCATGACCATCGAACGCGTGATGGGAGCCACCCGCGCCGCCGGCTTCGGCGACGAAGTCAAGCGCCGCATCATCCTGGGCACGTACGCCCTGAGCGCCGGCTACTACGACGCCTACTACGGCTCGGCCCAGAAGGTCCGCACGCTGGTCCAGCGCGACTTCGACGCCGCGTTCGAGCAGGCCGACGTCCTGATCTCGCCCACGGCGCCCACCACGGCCTTCAAGCTGGGGGAGAAGCTCAACGACCCGCTGGCGATGTACCTCAACGACGTCGCCACCATCCCCGCCAACCTGGCCGGCGTCCCCGGCCTGACCCTGCCCGGCGGCCTGGCGGACGAGGACGGCCTGCCCGTCGGCATCCAGCTCCTGGCGCCGGCACGCCAGGACGCCCGCCTGTACCGGGTTGGCGCTGTCCTGGAATCGCTGCTGGAGGCCAAGTGGGGCGGCCCGCTGCTGGCCCAGGCCCCGGAGCTGGCCGCTTCGATCGAAACCCAGGAGGCAAAATAATGAGCACTGACGCAACCCTGAGCTTCGAAGAGGCCATGGAGAAGTACGATCCCGTCCTGGGGTTCGAGGTCCACGTGGAGCTCAACACCAAGACCAAGATGTTCTCCTCCGCCCCGAACGTCTTCGGCGACGAGCCGAACACCAACGTCAACGAAGTGGACCTGGGCATGCCCGGCGTGCTGCCGGTGGTGAACCGGGTCGCGATCGAGTCTTCGATCAAGATCGGCCTGGCCCTGAACTGCAAGATCGCCGAGTCCTGCACGTTCGCCCGGAAGCAGTACTTCTACCCGGACACCCCGAAGAACTTCCAGACGTCACAGTATGAAGACCCCATCGCCTACGACGGCTACCTGGACATCGAGCTCTCCGACGGCACCATCTTCCGCGTGGAAATCGAGCGCGCCCACATGGAAGAGGACGCGGGCAAGCTGACCCACATGGGTGGGGCGGCCGGCCGCATCCAGGGCGCCGACTTCTCGCTGGTGGACTACAACCGTTCCGGCGTCCCGCTGGTGGAGATTGTCACCAAGCCGATCCAGGGTGCCGGCAGCCGTGCCCCGGAACTGGCCAAGGCCTACGTCGCTGCCGTCCGGGAGATCGTCAAGAACCTTGGTGTCTCCGACGCGAAGATGGAACGCGGCAACGTGCGCTGCGACGCGAACGTCTCGCTCCGCCCGTACGGCCGCGAACGCTTCGGCATCCGCTCCGAAACGAAGAACGTCAACTCGCTGCGCGCCGTCGAACACGCCGTCCGCTACGAGATCCAGCGGCACGCTGCCGTCCTGGACGCCGGCGAGCCGGTCATCCAGGAAACGCGCCACTGGCACGAGGACACCCGCACGACGACGTCGGGCCGGGCCAAGTCCGACGCCGACGACTACCGCTACTTCCCGGAGCCGGACCTGGTTCCGATTGTTGCGTCCCGTGAGTGGGTTGAGGAACTCCGCGCCACGCTGCCCGAGCCGCCGGCGGCCCGCCGCAAGCGCCTGCAGGCGGACTGGGGCTACTCGGACCTGGAATTCCGCGACGTCGTCAACGCAGGCGTTATGGACGAGATCCAGGAAACCATCGCCGCCGGCGCCTCGGCGTCCGTGGCCCGCAAGTGGTGGATGGGCGAGATCGTTGGCCGCGCCAAGAACGCCGACGTCGATCCCGGCCAGCTGGGCGTCCAGCCCGCCACCATCGTTGAGCTGAGCAAGATGGTGGAAGACGGCAAGATCAACAACAAGATGGCCACCGAGGTCCTGGACGGCGTGCTCGCCGGCGAGGGCACCCCGGCGGAGATCGTCGAGAAGCGCGGCCTGGCCGTGGTCTCCGACGACGGCCCCCTGCTGGAAGCCATCGACGCCGCCCTGGCCGCGCAGCCCGACGTCGCGGAGAAGATCCGCGGCGGCAAGCTGCAGGCCATCGGCGCGATCGTCGGCGGGGTCATGAAGGCCACCCGCGGCCAGGCCGACGCCGCCCGCGTCCGTGAGCTGATCCTGCAGAAGCTCGGCGTGGAAGGCTAAGCCAGCTCGGCTAGCCACCTGTTAACCCAACTGGGTAGCGCTAACTGTCGTTTTGAACCCTCATAACGACAGTTAGCGCTACCCAGTTTGGCGTTAAGTACTCACTTTTCCGGTCATGCAGACTACTCGTGTGCAGCGGTGCATCCCCGCCCTACACTGAAGGTCCAGGGCGCCGGTGCCCTGCGTTTGCTGTGGGAGGTCTGGCCATGTCAGTTCGGGAGCCGTGGAGGCTGCGCAAGGCATTGCTGGCCGGCGCAGTGGCGCTGGCGCTGACGGGTGCGGGCACAGCGATCGGCTGGTCGGCCACGGATGTACCTCGCCCTCGCCGTCTCCGTCGGAGTCTGCCCCGGGGAAGGCGGACAAGGCCCCGGGCCAGGAGAAACCGGCAAAGAACCAGCGCCCACAGCACCTGCACAGCGAAAGTGTGGTGAAGAAGGCGGACGGAACCTTCGAAACGCAGCTTTCCCAGCACGGCACGGTTGACTCCGTCAGTGGAACCTCGGTCACCGTGAAAAGCGAGGACGGCTTTACGCAGACCTACGCGGTCAACGGGGAAACGAAAATCATCAAGGTCCCGGCCCGGGCCGCGGACGGCTCGCCGGCAAAGGGCGACGACGGCAAACGGCTCAGGCCGGCAGAGGTTGCCATCGGGGAAATCGCCACAGGTGAGTCCGTCAGGATCTCCGGCGTGAAGAGCGGCAACGACGTCACCGCCCGCCGGATTGTCGAAGGCGCCGCAGCCGGTCCCGGTAAAGGGCATGGGCATGCGTAAAGGGCTGGGTCTGGGCAAAGGCCACGGCAAGGGGCACGGCCACGGTGCTGGGTAAGCTCAAGGACCGATGAACTGAGCTCCCGGTCAGCTGTCCTCGACAAGTCCGGTCATGATGGCCTGCAGCGCCTCGCACACCATCACCACCGATCGGCGTTTCAGGTTCTCCGGCCGGGCAAGGATGTCGATCCGGCGCCGGGTGCTGATGCCCTCAAGCGGCCGCAGCACAATGCCCGGATTGAGCACGGGCCGGGCGGTATGCCGCGGCAGCAGGCCCACAACGCCACCTGCCGCCACCAGGGCTGCGACGGTGGAGTAGTCGTTGATCCGGTGGACGATGTTCAGCTCCTTGCTGGAGACGGCCGCTACGGCGGACAGCACGTCGGCGGGGGAGTAGCCGGTGTGGCTGGTCACCCACGGTTCGCCCACGACGTCGGCCGCTGTCACGGTGTCCTGGCCGGCAAGGCGGTGGTCCGCCGGGAGGGCGACGTCCAGCGGTTCGTGCGCCAGCGGAATCACGGCCACGCGTTCCTCGGGCCACCGCGGGCTGTGGTCCATCCGGTGCGCCAGGACCAGGTCGTAGCGTGCGGTCAGCGCCGGGAAGTCCTGCTGCGCCACGTCTTCGTCGGAGAGCTGGATCCTGGGCTGGCCGGGACCGTCCAGCAGCCGTGCGAGCGGGGCAAACAGTGCCTGGCCCGCGCTGTGGAAGCCGCTGACCGTCACCGGGGCCACCGGCGAGCCGTGATACGCGCCGATCGCGGTGCGGGCGTCCGCCATGGCACTGACGACGGCGGCCCCGGCATCGGCCAGCACCTGCCCGGCCTCGGTGAGCACCAGGTTCCGCCCCTCCTTCCGGGTGAGCGGGACCTCCACGTTGCGCTGCAGCAGGGACAGTTGCTGGGACACGGCGGACGGCGTCACCATGAGTGTCTCGGCCACTGCCTTGACACTGCCCAGTGCACCGAGCTCACGGAGGATTTCCAGCTGATGAATTTCCATCCGACCAGTCTATGCATTAGACAAAGCTTCATCGTCGATTGAGAAAATACTGCTTGTGCTAACGCTTTGGAATGGCTCTAATGAAGGGAAGATTTCCGCCCCGCAGGAAGCGCGGCGACCGCCAAGAGTCAGGAAGCCAATGAAGGCCCTCTACAAGTCCGGCGCCCACGCAGGGTTCGAACTGGTTGACCGTCCGGAGCCCGAAGCCGGTCCAAACGACGTCAAGATCCGCGTCATGACCACCGGCATTTGCGGCACGGACCTGCATATCCAGTCCTGGGACGCCTGGGCCCAGAGCATGATCGAGGCGCCATTGATCGCCGGCCACGAGTTTTACGGTGAAGTGGTGGAAATCGGCGACGGTGTCCGCGACGTCAAAGTGGGGGACCGGGTGTCCGGCGAGGGCCACGTGGTCTGCGGCATCTGCCGCAACTGCCGCGCCGGCCGCCGCCAGATGTGCATCCACACCGTCAGCGTGGGCGTGCAGCGGGACGGCGCCTTCGCCGAGTACGTGGTCATCCCCGAGACCAACGTCTGGGTCCACCACGATCCCTCCATCACCCCGGAGCTCGGCGCGATCTTCGATCCGTTCGGCAACGCCGTGCACACCGCGCTCAGTTTCCCGTTGGTAGGCGAGGACGTCCTCATCACCGGCGCCGGGCCCATCGGACTGATGGCCATCGCCGTTGCCCGCCACGCCGGGGCGCGGAAGATCGCCATCACCGACGTTTCCCAGCCTCGGCTGGACCTGGCCCGCCAGCTCGGCGTGGACCTCGCCATCGACGTCTCAAAGACCCGTGTCCGGGACGCACAGCGTGAGCTCGGCATGCGTGAGGGCTTTGATATCGGCATGGAAATGTCCGGACACCCCACCGCGCTGCCTGAGATGATCGACAACATGAACCACGGCGGCCGCATTGCCATGCTCGGCCTGCCCAGCCAGGACATCACCATCGACTGGGGCAAAGTGGTCACGCACATGCTGACCCTCAAAGGCATCTACGGCCGGGAAATGTACGAGACCTGGTACGCCATGAGCGCCATGCTCTCCTCGAACCCGGTGTTGCACGCCGGCATCTCGGCAGTGGTGACGGACCGGCTCCCCGCCCGCGAGTGGGAAAAAGGCTTTGATATTGCACGCGCCGGCGTCGGCGGAAAAGTTGTCCTCGACTGGACCGAACTCTAAAGGAGCACCATGTACACCTCCATCAAAGACCAGCTGCAGGCCGAGCTGGACGAAATCCGCACCGCCGGGCTCTTCAAGACCGAACGCAGCATCAACTCCCCGCAGTCCAGCCACGTCACGGCAGGCCAGATCGGCCAGCCGGGCGCCACCGTCCTGAACTTCTGCGCCAACAACTACCTGGGCCTGGCCGACCACCCGGACATCATCGCCGCCGCCAAGGACGCCATGGACACCCGCGGCTTCGGCATGGCCAGCGTCCGTTTCATCTGCGGCACCCAGGACCTGCACCTGGAACTGGAGGCCCGGGTCTCCAGGTTCCTCGGCACCGAGGACACCATCCTGTTCTCCAGCTGCTTTGACGCCAACGGCGGAGTCTTCGAATCCCTCTTCGGGCCGGAGGACGCCATCATCTCCGACGCCCTGAACCACGCCTCCATCATCGACGGCATCCGGCTCTGCAAGGCCCAGCGGTTCCGCTACGCCAACCAGGACATGGCGGACCTCGAGGCCAAGCTTGTGGAAGCCAAAGATGCCCGGCGCAAGATCATCGTCACCGACGGCGTGTTCTCCATGGACGGCTACCTGGCGCCCGCTGGAAGCCATCTGCGACCTCGCCGAGAAGCACGACGCCCTGGTGATGGTGGACGATTCCCACGCCGTTGGCTTCATGGGTGCCACCGGTGCCGGAACCCCCGAGCACGCCGGGGTGTCCCACCGCGTGGACATCTACACCGGAACGTTCGGCAAGGCGCTGGGCGGCGCCTCCGGCGGCTACGTGTCCGGCCGCAGCGAAGTGGTGGCCATGCTCCGCCAGAAGGCCCGGCCGTACCTGTTCTCCAATTCCCTTGCCCCCGCCATCGTCGCCGCCACGATCAAAGCGCTGGACCTGGTGGAGAATTCCGGGGAACTGCGGACCAGGCTGTTCGAGAACGCCGGGCTGTTCCGCCGCCGGATGACCGAAGAAGGCTTCGATCTCCTCGACGGCGAGCACGCGATTGTCCCGGTGATGTTCGGCGATGCCGTGATGGCCGCCAAGGTGGCGGACCAGATGCTGCAGCACGGCGTATTCGTCACCGCATTCAGCTTCCCGGTGGTCCCGCGGGGTGCCGCGCGAATCCGCGTGCAGCTCTCGGCATCACACTCAGCGGACGACGTCGAAGCCTGCGTGGGTGCCTTCGTCGCCAGCCGTGCCGCGGTAGCGGGCTGACGGCGCCTGCCAAACAGCGCCGGCCAGCCATGCGGCCGGGCCTAAAGTTCCAGCCCCGGCGCGGCAGCACGGCAACTCTGCAAGGATGGAGCCATGGCATCACATTATGACGTCCTGATCGTCGGCGGCGGCATCGCGGGCCTGTCCCTGGCGTCGGCGCTCGCCGGCAGTTGCAGTGTGGCCCTGGTGGAAGCGGAGCAGGAGCTGGCCTACCACTCGTCCTCCCGCTCCGCCCGCCAGCTTCATCTCCATGGCCCCGCCGTGGTGCAGGAACTGACGCTCCGGACCCTGGACCTGATGGCGGCCCGCGACGCCCAACTGCCAACGCCGGTCCTGTCGCCACGGAGCTTTATGCTCATCGGCACGGAGGAAGCCGTCCGGGCGGAGGCCAGCGGCAGCATGCAGCCCCTTACCCATGCCAAGGCCCTGGAACTATGCCCTGCCCTGGTACCGGAATCCTTCACAGCCGCCGGCCTGGATACCGGGTCCTTCGGCTGCGATGCCCCGCTGCTGCTGGCCGACCACCGGGCGCGTGCCGAAGCCGCCGGCGTGGACATCATCACCGGTGCCCGGGTACATTCCGCCCAGCGGCTGGGCTCCGGCTGGGAGATCGGCGCCGGGCAGGAAGCGTTCCAGGCCGGGGTCATGGTCAATGCCGCAGGCGCCTGGGCTGATGAGCTCGCCGTGATCAGCGGCGTGGAGAAGCTCGGGCTGCAGCCGTACCGGCGCACCGCGGCGATTGCCGACGTCGAACATTCCCTGCCTGAGGACAGCCCCATGGTGGCGGCGGCAGACAACTCGTTCTACTTCCGCAGGGAGGGCGCCGGGGTGCTGATCTCGCCGTCGGAGGCGGTCCCCAGCGGCCCCGAGGATGCGCGGCCCCGGCCCGGCGATATCGAGCGCCTGATCGTGAAGCTGAACCAGGTGACCACGCTCGGGATCCGCGACGTCCGGAGCGCGTGGACGGGGCTCCGGACCCACGCGGCCGACGGCGTCCCGGTGGCAGGGTTCGACGCCGAAGCCGCCGGGTTCTACTGGCTCGCCGGACAGGGCGGTTACGGGCTCCAGACGTCCGCGGCGATGGCGGAACTGGCAGCCGCCCAGATCCTCGCAGGGCCCGCAGCAGGGCCAGATTCCAGCGCCCGTCCGGAATCCCGGACAGCGGAGGCGCTGGCCGCCACGCGCTGGTCCATCCGGCGCTGAAGAATGGTCGCATGAGTACCCTGATAACCAACATCGCCGAGTTGATGACCCAGGACCTGGAGCACCGGGTCCTGAAAAACGCCGCCGTGGTGATCGAGCGGTGAGCGGATCGCCTGGCTTGGCGCCGCATCGGATGCTCCGGCGGCCGATGACGCCGTGGACGCCGGCGGCCGGGCGGTGCTGCCCGGCTGGGTGGATTCCCACACGCACCTGGTCTTCGCCGGGGACCGCACCGCGGAGTTCGAGGCGCGGATGGCGGGGGAGTCCTACTCGGCCGGCGGCATCGCCGTGACGGTGGACGCCACCCGGCGCAGCTCCGACTACGACCTCACCAAACTGGCCATGGCCCGCGTATCGGAGGCCGTCTCCCAGGGCACCACCTACCTCGAAACCAAGACCGGGTACGGCCTGGATGTGGAGCACGAGGCGCGCAGCGCCAGGATCGCCTCCACGGTGGCCGATGAAGTGACCTACCTTGGCGCGCACCTGGTCCCCGCCGGCTCTGACGCGGACGCCTATACAGACCTCGTCTGCGGCCCCATGCTGGATGCCGTCCGGCCCTACGTCCGCTGGGCTGATGTGTTCTGCGAGGAAGGTGCCTTCACCGCTGAGCAGTCCCGCCGCGTCCTGAAGGCCTGCAGTGCTGCCGGGACTGGGGATCCGGGTCCACGGCAACCAGCTCGGCGCTGGCCCAGGCGTTCGGCTGGCGGTGGAGCTGGGTGCGGCGAGTGTGGACCATGCGAACTATCTGGCGGCCAGCGATGTTGCGGCGCTGGCGGACAGCTGGTCCGGCTGGAATCCCGGGTCCGGCACCGGCGTGCGGGGGACGGTGGCCACCTGCCTTCCGGCGTGCGACCTGTCCACGCGGCAGCCGCTGGCCCCGGGGCGGGAACTGCTGGACGCCGGCGTCCAGGTGGCGCTGGCATCCAACGCCAACCCGGGCACGTCCTACACGAGCTCCATGGCCTTCTGCGTGGCCACCGCGGTGCTGCAGATGCGCCTCAGTGTCCACGAGGCGGTGCGTGCCGCCACGTACGGCGGGGCGCTCGCACTGCACCGGGAAGCAGGGAACGACGCCGACGGCGAACGTGCGGTGGGATCCCTCGCCGTCGGGCACCGGGCCGACCTGCAGATGCTGAACGCCCCGTCTGCCACGCATCTCGCCTACCGTCCGGGCATGCCGCTCACCTACGCTGTGTGGCGGGCAGGGGTCCGGGCCCGGTAGCGGCGCACCATCAACGTTGACGGCCGGGCGACGTTTGCGCAGCCCAAAGTGACGTTATGTGATCGATATTCTCTGTTATGATCATAAAACGTCACATTTTGGTGATTGTTTGACGCTGAGAGGCCCCTATGACCCGCACCGACCGCCTGACGGCCATCCTGGATATCCTCGCAAGAACCGGCCAGGTGGAGGTGGACGAGATCGTCTCACAGCTGGGCGTCTCACCGGCCACGGCCCGGCGGGACCTGGACAGCCTGGCCAACCGGCGGCTGCTGACCCGGACCAGGGGCGGTGCCACCATCGGGGCCCTGGCCTATGACCTGCCCGGACGCTACAACCGTGACGACCACGCCGAGGCCAAGGAGCAGATCGCCCAGGCTGCTTCGGCACTGATCAGGCCGGGCGCCGTGATCGGCCTCTGCGGCGGCACCACCAGCACCGCCCTGGCGCAGATCCTGGCAACCCGGGAAGACCTCAACGCCCCGGCGAACCAGCCCACGCTGACGGTGGTCACCAACGCCATCAACATCGCGTCGCAGCTGGCTGTCCGGCCCAACATCAAAGTCATGGTCACCGGCGGCATCCTCAACCCGCGCTCCTACGAACTGGTGGGCCCCTACACGGACATCATCATGCAGAAGGTGGTCCTGGACATCGCCTTCATCGGCGTCAACGGCATCGACCCCGAGGTTGGCCCCACCAATACCGGGGAGGGCGAAGCGTCAGTGAACGCCCTGCTGGCCAGCCGGGCGCGGGTGTCCTACGTGCTGGCAGACTCCTCCAAGGTGGGGGTCCGGGCTTTCGCCACGATGGACGGCTACGCCTTCACCCGGCTCATTACCGACGACGGCATCTCCGCCGCGGACAAGGCCGCGTTCGAGGCCAACGGCACCGAAGTGATTGTGGCCCCGCACTAGGACATCCCCATGAGCAGGGCTAATAGATCACGGGCGGCGCATCCAGGACGGTCTCGTCCACCCGCCGCTCCACCCACTGGGTGAACGGAATGTCGAGTTCGTACTTGTCGAGTTCGGTGCGCACCAGGGTCCGGACCTCGGCGTTGTTCGGGTTGTTGAGGGATTCGAAGTACTCCACCGACCAGTGGAACCAGCGCATGCAGAACAGCCGCATGGTCAGTCCGTGGGTCACCAGCAGCGTGTTCGGGGCGTAGTCCGGTTTGGACCAATGGCGGTAGAGCGTCTCCATGAAGGATGAAATCCGGTCGTAGACGTCAGAGCCTGATTCGCCCTCCCGGAACCGGTAGAAGAAATGCCCGTACGCGTTGCGGAGCTCCTTCTGGTCCTCGATCTCGCCGCTGATCTGGAAATTGGCCCAGTCCTGCTCGCGGAGGCGCGGCTCTTCGATCACGCGCTCCGTGAGGTCCCCAAGGTTGAGCGCCTCCAGGGTTTGGTAGGCCCGAAGATACGGGGAAACGTAGACGCAGACCTGCCGGCCGTCCAGCTCCTGGCGGATCCGTTCGCCGGCTGCGGCCGCCTGCACGAGCCCCAGGGGAGTCAGCGGAATCCGGTAGTCCGGGACCCTGTTGTAGATGGACGTATCCACGTTGGCCGCGGACTGGCCGTGCCGGATCATGATGATTTTCCCTGGCGCGCTCATAAGCCCCAAGCATAAGTCCCCACTCCGGACGCTCTCTCACTTAATGTGGGTTTTCGGAGAACGCTCTCTCACCTTGGTGTGCCCGGCGAGCCGGGCAGTCCAATAACCAGCAAAGAACCAGACACAGCAGGCAAGATGGAACCATGTTGGTTCCCTCCCGCCGCAGGCTGCGGATCGAAGTCTGGATTGTGCTGGGGCTGTCCCTGGGGCAGTCCGCCGTGTACTCCGTTGTTCAATTGCTCGACAAGATGTCGCGGGCCCCCCTGGCGGAGGGAACCTCCACGTTGAACCAGTCGCGGAGCTCCCGCGAATACTTCGACCTCACGTACCAGTTGCTGGACATTGTCTTCGCCTTGGTGCCTGTGCTCCTGGTCATCTACTTCCTCACGGACCAGCGGCAGTCGGGCGTAGGAACGCATGGCAGTTCGGCCTTCCAGAAGCTGGGGTTCAATTTCGCCAGGCCGGGCCGCGACCTGCTGCAGGGCGTTGGCCTCGCGGCACTGATCGGGATTCCGTCGCTGGGCCTCTACGCCGCAGGCCGGGCACTGGGGATCACCACTGCCATCATTCCGAGCGCGCTCGACGCCCACTGGTGGACCATTCCTGTCCTGATTCTCTCCGCCGTGCGGCATGCCGTGGTGGAAGAGGTGATTGTGGTGGGCTACCTCCTGGACCGCTTCGGCAAGTTCGGCTGGAGCGTGCCGCTGGCCATTGTCACCAGTTCCCTGCTCCGGGGCACCTATCACCTGTACCAGGGCTTCGGGCCGTTTATCGGCAACGTCGTGATGGGGGTGGTGTTCGCCTGGCTCTACACCAGGACGAAGCGGGTGATGCCGCTGGTGATCGCGCATGCCCTGCTGGACATCGTGGCCTTTGTGGGCTTCAGCCTTTTCGGCCGGGCTGTGGGCCTGGGCTGAGGCGGCTGAATCGGACGCGGCCGGGCTGGGGCAGTGGGCTGGCCCGGCCGCCTGATGAGCTGCAGCGGGCTGATGAGCTGCCGCTGCCTGAAGAGCTGCCGCAGCTGCGCCGGCGGAGAGCTGGCCGGGCCGGGTTAAAGTGATTCGGCCGCCGTCGGCGGGTGGCGTCGTTGACACCCGCTGATGGCGGCCGAAGATATGGTCCGGGCGACATTGCCCGGAGATTGGAAGCCGGTCAGGGAGAGACCGTCAGATGGTGACGGCTCCGGTGGCAGTTTCGAAGGTTACGGACAGGATGCCCGGCGTTCCATGCGGAGCGACCCAGTCAACAGCAACGTCTTCAAGGGGCTTCTCAACAGGTTCACCCAGCCATTCCGTCACGCGGGCGGCCGAACCAGCAATGGTCAGGCAGCTCATCTTGACGTTGCTCTCATAAGCATTGGACGGGTGGAGGGCGGGGTCGCCTTCCCATTTGAGCATGTAGGGAACCTGGGGGTCCGCGATGAGGCCGAGGATGCCGATCTGCTTCCAGATCAGCTCGCGGCCGTCCGGGAACTTGCGGTTACCGTTGACGGCGGCACGGCCCAGGCGGTCTTCGAACGGGGCGAGGTCGTCCACTTCGACGCACCAGCCCATCCAGCCGCCGCCGGCTTCGGACCGTGCCCGGACAGCCTGCCCGAAGGGGGCCTTGTCCGAGGCGGGGTGGTTCAGTACCTCCACAACTTCCAGGTATTTGTGGCCGGCGAGGGGAATGATCATGTTCCGGGTTCCGAAACGGGGATGCACTCCACCCTTTACGGCTTCGACGCCGAGGGCAGACGAAATACGTTCGGTGGTGGCAACGAGGCCATCTTGTTCACAGGCGTAAGAGACGTGATCCATGCGCATGCCATCATCTTGGCACTTTGTGATGCGCCTCTCAGCTAAGGGTAGCCTTACCCGGTTTCTTGTATCGGCGGGTCATGGTCGCGCAGGTACGACGCCCCGGAAAACAGCCCGCTGACCTCCTTCGTCACAATCCTGTGTCCGGTCCGGGCGCGTTCCTAGACTGAACGCACATACGCAGTGCCACACCTCGTCAAAGGAGCCCTGAATGTCGAACGGATGGTCTTTCGAAACCCGCCAGATCCACGCTGGCCAGGAGCCGGACAGCGCCACAGGCGCCCGTGCCCTCCCGATCTACCAGACGACGTCGTTCGTCTTCCCCAGCGCGGAAAGCGCCGCCAACCGGTTTGCCCTCGCGGAACTCGCGCCGATCTACACACGCATCGGCAACCCCACGCAGGATGCCGTGGAGCAGCGCATTGCCAGCCTGGAGGGCGGCCTGGCTGCCCTGCTGCTGAGTTCCGGGCAGGCGGCGGAAACTTTTGCCATCCTGAACATTGCCGAGGCCGGGGACCATGTGGTGGCCAGCCCCAGCCTCTACGGCGGAACCTACAACCTCCTGGCGCACACGCTCAAGAAGTTCGGCATCTCCGTGACGTTTGTGGCAGACCCGGACAACCTGGACCAGTGGCGGGACGCCGTGCAGCCCAACACCAAGCTCTTCTTCGCCGAGGTGGTCTCCAACCCGCGCCAGGACGTGCTGGACATCGAAGGCGTGTCGCAGGCCGCCCACGATGCCGGCGTGCCGCTGATTGTGGACAACACCCTGTCCACGCCTTACCTGATCCGCCCGCTCGAATGGGGCGCCGATATTGTGGTCCATTCGGCTACCAAGTACCTGGGCGGGCACGGCTCGGCCATCGCCGGCGTGATTGTGGACTCCGGAAACTTCGACTTCGGCAAGGCCCCCGAACGGTTCCCCGGCTTCAACACCCCGGATCCGACGTACAACGGGCTCGTCTACGCCCGGGATCTTGGCGCCGGAGGGGCGCTCGGCGCCAACCTGTCCTACATCCTGAAGGCGCGTGTCCAGCTTCTTCGTGACCTCGGTTCAGCGGTGTCCCCGTTCAACGCCTTCCTGATTGCCCAGGGGCTGGAGACGCTGAGCCTGCGGGTGGAGCGGCACGTGTCCAACGCCGTGGAGGTCGCGCGGTGGCTTGAGGCACGGGACGACGTCGAATCGGTGGCCTACGCGGGCCTGCCGTCCAGCCCTTGGTATGAGCGGGGCCGCAAATACGGCCCCAGGGGCACCGGCGCGGTGGTCGCGTTCAACCTTGCCGGCGGGGCGGAGGCAGGCAAGCGCTTCGTGGACGCCCTGGAGCTTCACTCACACGTGGCCAACATCGGGGACGTCCGCTCGCTGGTCATCCACCCGGCGTCCACCACGCACAGCCAACTCTCGGCCGAGCAGCAGGGCATCGCCGGTGTGACGCCGGGGCTGGTCCGACTGTCGGTGGGCATCGAACATGTTGATGACATCCTCGCCGACCTCGAAGCCGGGTTCCGGGCGGCGAAAGGCGCAGCCGAGTCTGTGCCGGGCACGGCGGGTGCGGGGGACGGCCAGTAGCAGGAGGCTGAGCAGGAACAACGCGCGAAGTCACAACCGGTCACACGCTTAGCCATACGCCGGGGCTGTTTCGTACACTCGAAGCAGGTCATGAGTGCCAGCGACAGCCCCGGCTTGCTGGCCGGCAACCCTCTTCCGTGGCGGGGTGCCCCGGGTGAGGACCTGGCCTGCCGGTCAATTGACGGCAGGCAAGCGCGTAGAAGAGGTCCTTTCCATGACGATCACCATCTCCCGAACAGCCGCTCCCGGAAACGGCGTGGTCCGCTACGCCAGCATCGGCAGCCTGCAGCTCGAAGCCGGCGGTTACCTGCCCGACGTCACCCTGGCGTACGAAACGTGGGGAACGCTGAACGCGGACGGCTCCAACGCTGTCCTGATCGAGCATGCCCTGACCGGCAGCACGCATGTGACACGCGGCGACAGTGACGAGCCCGGCTGGTGGGAGCAGCTGGCGGGGCCCGGTGCGCCCGTGGACACTGACCGGTTCTTTGTGGTCTCAGTCAACATTCTGGGCGGCTGCTACGGCTCCACCGGGCCGTCGTCGGAAGCCCCCGACGGAACGCCGTGGGGCTCCCGTTTTCCGCTGGTGACGCTGCGCGATACCACTGCGGCCGAGGCACGGCTGGCCGACCAGCTGGGCATCCACAGCTGGTTCGCCGTGCTGGGCGGCTCAATGGGCGGCGCGCGCGCCCTGGAGTGGGCGGTCAGCTTTCCGGGACGTGTGCAGCGCTGCGCCGTCATTTCCGTTGGGGCGGCGAGCACTGCGGAGCAGATCGCGTTTGCCCAGGCACAGACCCTCGCCATCCGCCAGGACATTAATTTCAACGACGGCGACTACTACGGCGGGCCGCTGCCAGAAGATGGCCTCGCGCTGGCCCGGCGCATTGCCCACATCACCTACCGCTCGGCAGAGGAACTCGACGGCCGGTTCGGGCGCTCGGCGCAGCTCCCGGAATCGCCGTTTCGGGCTGCAGCGCTGGGGGAACGCGGCCGCTACCAGGTGGAAAGCTACCTGGACCACCAGGGCAAAAAGCTCGTCAGCCGCTTCGACGCCAACAGTTACATTGCCCTCACCGATGCTTTGATGAGCCACGATGTCAGCCGCGGGCGGGGTTCACTGGCCGAAGCGCTCAGCCGTGCCACCGCCAGGTTCTTCGTGGCGGCCGTGGACAGCGACCGGCTGTACTTCCCCTCGCAGTCCCGCGAACTGGCCGACGCGCTCCCCGGCGAGGTGGATGTCCACGTCATCGAGGCCCCGATCGGCCATGACGGCTTCCTGACCGAAATCGGCCAGCTCGGCAGCCAGCTGCGGAGCACGTTCCTGGTCTAGGCGCCGGAGGGTTCTACGCGCTCCGGACGGTTCTACGTTCCGGGCACTTCGCATCACCTGATGATGGCGGTTCTTAGCCGTTCATGATGTCGGAGCGGCGCTTCATGTATTCCTCCATGGCCAGCTCACCATTGCTGTACTGCTGATCCAGTTCGGCGAGCTTCCGGGCGCGGAAGCCCTGCGGGGCCGACGGCGGCGGGGGAGTTACCGGGGCAGCGGGAGCCTTGGGTGCTTCTGCGCGCTGGTCCGGCTGCGGCTGTCCGTACTGCTGCGGCTGTCCGTACGGCGGGAACTGCTGGCCGGGGAACTGCTGGCCGGGGTACTGCTGATCCATGGGCGGAACGGGATGCATGGGAGGCAGCGGCTGGCTCGGCGGCAGGGGCTGCGGGCCCATGATCCGGCGGAAGCCGCCGTTCATGTAGTCCTGCTGCGTGTAGCCGTCGCGGGGCTGCCGGTTCTGCTGTCCGGGGTTTTGGCCTGCCCGGGGAAACCGCTGCCGGGGAACTGCCCGGGGTAGCCGCCGGAGAACCCCTGCCCCTGGTTCCGTTTGTTGACAGACTTCCGGTACATCCGCATTGCCATCGGTATCACGAACGACAGAATGATGATCCAGAAAAACAAGCTGTTCACGGTGTAGCGCCTCTCATATGTGTCCCTCCAGCTTAAGCCCCGGCCGGCCTATGTCAACCCGAATTCACCCAGACGGCCGGGATTCCCAGGAACGCCCCGTACCGGTCCACGGCAGACTGCACGGCCTGCTTCACAGCATTGCCCTCCGCCGGGCCCGGATTCGGCGCATCGAACAGCCGGATGTCCAGCTCGCAACGGCCGGGAAACAGGGTGTGCCGCCAGGAGCCGGCCATCCGCCCGTCCAGCAGCACCACATGCATCGGCGCGCCGCCCAGGGGGAACGCCGGGGCGCTGCCGCCAAAGTAGTGCCGGGTGGCGGAATAGCCCATCACGTATTCGTCGTAGCACTGGACCAGATCGATCCGGGGTGCGGCGTCTGTCCTGCTGACAGCAGTGTCACCAGTCGTGCCGGAAACTTCGTAACCACCTGAACCTGCGCCATCGCCCCCACCGCCCGTGCCCGCCGAAAAATAGTGCACGACGCCGTCAATCACCGCGGTCTCCAGTGCCGCCGGTGCGCTTTCCAGGAGCGCCACACCGCGACGGACCTCGGTCATGGTGAGTCCGGACCAGTCGGCGCAGTCCTTGACGGTGGCCGGACCCCGGCTGGTGAAGTAGCGCCGGGCCAGCTCGCCGAGGGCCTGTTCCCGGGTCATCGGCTCAGCCGGACCTGCCGGGACGCGCTCGTCAAAGCGGGCGTAGGTCTGCTTGAGGGCGCCGCCGGGGCTCCGCACGGGCGAACCGCTGGTCAGGACTCCGCTGATTTCGGCATGCATGATCAGGTAGGCAAGTTCCAGTCCGGAGGCGGCGAACCCGGCGTCCTGCAGCTGCACCGCCAGCTGGTCGCGCGTGAGGTGGACTCCGCCGTCAACGGCGTTGGCCAGCACTTGCCCGCTCCGGTCCGCCCTGGCTGCGTCGATCCCGGTGCGCCGGTACGTACCGGCGTTGATCCGCTGGAGCCGCGGGGCAGACAACGCCATCAGCCAGCGAAGATCGTCCCGGTGCACAAAGTGCCATGTAGGCCTCAGGATGTGGGTGCGCAGGATGCGACCGTCAGATACCGCCTGCTCCACCTCCGCTGCGGTGGCGGTGGCGGTGACTGGACCGGAGGCGGGATCCGTGGCGGTGCCTGCTGCAGTGGACGCCGCTGGAAGAAGCACATGGCGAGGTGCGTCCCGGCGGGTGCGCTGGGCCAGGCTCCACCGGGCGTACGGGAATTCCTGGGCCTGGACGGCCAGGAGGTGGCGGACGGCGTCCTCAGGGGACCGCACCCCGGGACCGCGCAGCAACTGGGCGTTCAGCCTGCGTGGTACTGCTTCATCAACATCCACTGTCCGGCCAGCTAGCGGCGCGCGTCAGCAGTACCCAGCGGACCTTCCCCGGAACCCAGGGGGACGCCCGGACCGAACACCGGGCCCGGCGTCGGGCGTTTTGCCGTGATGCCGTCGCCTGAAGAGCGGTTGCGGAGCCGGCGCACCACCCACGGGACAAAGTGGGTGCGGGCCCACACCAGATCCCCGGAGCGGGCTTCGCGCCAGGTGCGCTGCGGCACGGGCTTGGGCAGCAGCGGCTCCAGCGTGTGGTTCACGTTGAGCGAATCAAGCACCATGGCGGCGATGGTGTGGTGGCCGAGGGGCGAAAAATGGAGGCGGTCCTCGTCCCACATCTGCGGGTCATTCAGCTGTTTGAGTGACCACATGTCGGCGATGATGGCGTCGTGGCGTGCCGCGACGGTGCGGAGGTTCTCGTTGTAGATGGCCACCTTGCTGCGGATCCGGCCCAGGACGGAAGAACCCGTGTCCGGACCGTTGAACAGCACCACCGTGGCGCCGCCCATCGCCAGGATCTGGACCACCGAATCGAGTTTTTCAGCGAGGGCATCGGGGTCGCCGCCGGGCCTGATGAGGTCGTTGCCGCCGGCCGAAAGTGTTACGAGATCCGGCTTGAGTGCCAGGCACGGGGCGAGCTGCTGGTCCACGATCTGCTGCAGGAGCCGCCCGCGGACGGCCAGGTTGGCATAGGCGAAATCTTCCTGGCCGCGGCCCAGCTCTTCGGCCACGCGGTCCGCCCAGCCACGGTAGCCGCCAGGGCTCGACGGTTCCGGGTCCCCGATGCCCTCCGTAAACGAATCTCCCATGGCTACATAGCGGCTCCACGGGTGGGATTCCGCGGCCAGATCCGGGTTATGCAGGGCTTTCGAGTCAGTCACGGTCCTATCCTGCCTGTTCGTTCGTAAGCTACGCCACCGTAGGTAGTTACCCGTGGGTAACTGTAAGAATGGAAACCATGACTGACGCCGAAGTATTTCCCGCCCCTGTTGTTATGTGGTCCCGCCCCGAGGACCAGCGCTCCGGACGGCCGCTGCTGGTGCTGCTCCACGGCTATGGCGCCAACGAACAGGACCTCCTGAGCCTGGCGGATATGCTGCCCGAAGAATTCGTTGTTGCCTCGCTCAGGGCGCCGCTGCCCACCGGGCCGGGTTTTATGTGGTTCCCGCTGACGGCGTCGGTCGATTACTCCCTCGACGCCGTGAAGGAAGCCGCGAGCTACGTGCAGGACTGGATCGACACCGTCAAAGCCGACCACCCATCGGTGACGCTGCTCGGCTTCTCCATGGGAATGGCCATGGCCACCACGCTGCTCCGGTACCGGCCCGCAGACTACGCCGCCGTCGTCGGGCTTTCCGGTTTTGTGATCAACGCCGACGGCGATCCCGCCTTCCGGGACGGCGAACTGGACGGGTCCGTGCCGCTGTTCTGGGGCCGCGACCAGCAGGACCCCGTGATCACGCCGGACAAGATCGAATACACCATGGACTGGGTCCGCAAGCACGTCCACCTCACCAAGGTGCTCTACACGGGCATGTGGCACGGCATCAACCAGCAGGAGATCGGGCACGTCTCCGAGTTCCTGACCCACGAGGTGCTGAACAAGTAACGGAACGTACGACGGCGGCCAGCGGCTTAGCTGCCGCTGGCCGCGTTGCGGTGCCATCCGGTGCGTGGGGCATCCAGCAAGCCCGTGCTCCGGTTGACCAGGCTTCCGTTGGTCAGGCTTCCTTGGATCAGGCTTCCGGGGCGACGACTTTCACGGTCTGCCCATTGACGGTGACGGTATCGCCGTTGTGCAGCTGGCGGCCGCGCCGTTCGTCGATCTCGCCGTTGACCTTGACGAGACCGTTCTTGATGAGCTCGGCGGCTTCCACACCGTCTTCCACCAGGCTGGCGAGCTTCAGGAGCTGGCCGAGGCGGATCATGCTGTCACGGATGGGGATCTCTTCAATGTCCTGGTTGCTCATACAAGCAATAATGCCTGACGTAAGGTGAATTCAATGACCCACACCCCACGGCTGCCACTGCTTGCCGGCCTTCCGCTGGCAGTCGGCGCAGGGCTGGCCATTCCCGTCCAGGGGCGCATCAACGGGGCCCTCGGGGTCCGGCTGAACGACGGCATCGCCGCAGCCGTCGTGAGCTTCAGTACGGGTCTGATCCTGATCGCGGCCATCGCGCTGCTGCTGCCCAAGGGCCGGGCCGGGCTGGTGCGCATTGTCCCGGCCCTCCGGAACCGGAGCTTTCCCCGGTACTACGTCCTCGCCGGCGGCGTGGGTGCCTTCTTCGTCTTTGCCCAGTCCACCACTGTGGGCCTGCTCGGCGTTGCCCTGTTCACCGTGGCCACCGTCACCGGGCAGACCCTCAGCGGCCTCCTGGTGGACCGGCTCGGGATCGGCCCGGGCGGCAAGCGCGGCATCACGGGAGTCCGCGTCATCGGCAGTGTGCTCACCATCCTTGCCGTGGCCTGGGCCGTGTCCCCGCGCTTTGGCAACGCCGCCGATATCGGGTTGCTGCTGCTGCCCATCATGCTGCCGCTGGCAGCGGGATTCCTGATGAGTTTCCAGCAAGCGATGAACGGGACCGCAACCCTCCACTACGGCACGCCCATCGCGGCGACCCTGGTGAATTTCGTGGCCGGCGGCGTCCTCCTGTGGATTGTGTGGGGCATCAAAGTTGCCGTCGCGGGTGCGGGCAATCCGCTGCCGGGGGAGTGGTGGTACTACCTCGGCGGGCCCATGGGCTGTCTCTTCATTGGGCTGGCCGCCGTGCTGGTCCGGGGCCTGGGAGTCCTGGTCACGGGGCTGGGCATGATTGCCGGTCAGCTGGTGGGCTCCCTGATCCTGGACGTCGTGGTTCCCGCACCCGGCTCCGTGGTGGCGCTGCCCACCGTCCTGGGGACCATCCTGACCCTCGCCGCGATCCTGGTGGCCACCCTTCCCTGGCCCCGCGGCTCCTTCCGGCGGTAGCGCGCGAAGCGCCGTCGCGGGGCCGTGGCCGGTAGGCTAGGACACGCAGTCCTCTGCACCTTGTTTCCTTCGTCTGCCCCGCCCGCACCCAGCGGGATCGCACCCTTGTGCGTCGGGGCCAAGCTAACCGCGGACCGCACCCAGCGGCCCTGTAGAAATTGGAGTTCCACCATGGCACCAAAATCCGTCCTCGATCAGGTCATTTCCCTCTCCAAGCGGAGGGGGTTCGTGTTCCAGGCCGGTGAGATCTACGGTGGTTCGCGTTCTGCCTGGGACTACGGACCCCTCGGTGCCGAGCTGAAGGAAAACATCAAGCGCCAGTGGTGGCAGTCCATGGTCCGCGGCCGCGAAGACGTGGTTGGCCTGGACTCCTCGGTCATCCTGCCCCGCCAGGTATGGGAGGCCTCCGGCCACGTTGATGTTTTCTCCGACCCGCTGGTGGAGTGCCTCTCCTGCCACAAGCGCTACCGCGCCGACCACCTCGAGGAAGAGTACGAGGAAAAGAAGGGCCGTCCCGCCGAGAACGGCCTGAAGGACATCGCCTGCGCCAACTGCGGCACCCGTGGCGAATGGACCGAACCGCAGGAATTCTCCGGCCTCCTCAAGACCTTCCTCGGCCCGGTGGCCAGCGAGGAAGGCATGCACTACCTGCGCCCGGAAACGGCCCAGGGCATTTTTGTGAACTTCAGCAACGTCCTCACCACCTCCCGCAAGAAGCCGCCGTTCGGCATCGGCCAGATCGGCAAGTCCTTCCGGAACGAGATCACCCCGGGCAACTTCATCTTCCGCACCCGTGAGTTCGAGCAGATGGAAATGGAATTCTTCGTCGAGCCCGGCACGGACGAAGAATGGCACCAGTACTGGATGAAGGAACGCATGTCCTGGTACACCGGCCTGGGCATCCGGGAAGAGAACCTGCGCTTCTTCGAGCACCCGCTGGAAAAGCTCAGCCACTACTCCAAGGGCACCACGGACATCGAATACCGCTTCGGTTTCCAGGGCTCGGAGTGGGGCGAGCTTGAGGGCATCGCCAACCGCACCGACTTTGACCTCTCCACGCACTCGAAGGCTTCCGGCCAGGACCTGAGCTACTTCAACCAGGCCACCAACGAGCGCTACACCCCGTACGTGATCGAGCCGGCCGCCGGCCTGACCCGTTCCTTCATGGCCTTCCTGGTGGATGCGTACACCGAAGACGAGGCACCCAACGCCAAGGGCGGCGTCGACGTCCGCACGGTCCTGCGCCTCGACCCGCGCCTGGCCCCCGTCAAGGCAGCCGTGCTGCCGCTGAGCCGCAACGAGGACCTCTCGCCCAAGGCCAAGGCCCTGGGCACCCAGCTGCGCAAGAACTGGAACATCGACTTCGACGACGCCGGCGCGATCGGCCGCCGCTACCGCCGGCAGGATGAGATCGGCACCCCGTTCTGCATCACCGTGGACTTCGACACCCTCGATGACCAGGCCGTCACCATCCGCGAGCGGGACACCATGAGCCAGGAACGCGTGTCCCTGGACAAGGTGGAAGGCTACCTGGCCGCCCGCCTGATCGGCGCCTGAGCGTGGCCATCGAATACCGCGAATGGCGTGAAGGCGACGACCTGACGCTGCTCGAAATCTGGGGCGGCCCGGAAACCGAACAGGCCCGGCAGTTCCGCGGCGCCCTGGCTGTGTCTTCATCGGGCAAGGACGGTGCGCCGTGGCGCCGCTGCGTTGTGGCCGAGGACGTCATTGACGGCGTTGGAATCCCCGTCGCGGCCGGCGTTGTCTACGAGGCATCGCTGCACCCCGAGCGGCTATGGGCCTACATCGAAGTGGCGCGGGACCACCGGCGCGCCGGCATCGGTGCCACGCTCCTGACCATGCTGCGCCGCGAAGTCGAGCAGGCGCCGTCGGGCGTCTTCAAGCTGCGCGCCAAGGTGCAGCCCGGCAGCCCCGGGGCCGCGTTCGCGGAGGAGTTCGGGCTGAGGCCCATCCAGCGCTCGCGGCTGGTGGTGGTGGAGCCCGGCGCCCTCAAGCTCCCGGTGTTCCCGGCCAAGGACGACGGCGGCCGGCCGGCCAATGACGAAAACGCCGGTTCCGATGTGGTCATGGACCTCGCCACCGGTTCGGTTGAGCTGACCGACGTGGTGGGGCGGTACTACACGTCCATCCACGGCTGGGATTCGCCCGGCGTGCTGTCGGTAGGCCAGGTGCAGAAGCTGTTCCTGGACGACCTCACCGGAGCCCACGGTGCCATTGTGCTGCGCGCCGAACCGGCATCCGCTTTTGGTGCCGGGGTTGCCCCCAGCAAAAAGGGCCGCATCCGGGCCTTCGCCGTCAGCTACGCGGAGCCGGCCCAGGACCCTGCCGCGGCAGCGCCCGCCCAGGAAAAGCAGGCGACTGACGTTTTTGTGGGCCACGAACCCGCACTGGACGCCGACGATGCCGCGGCAGCGGTCCGCGACCTGCTCGCGCTCCTCGCCTACCAGCACCCGGTCATGCTGGAACTGGACGATTCGATGACAGCGCTGCGCGCCGCCGTCGAGCCCTTGCTGGAAAGCGGCAAGGCGCACCAGCAGGGGACCGACACGCTGGTGGTCTCCGACTGACCGGTCCCGGAACCCCAAGTAAGTAGCGCCATCTGTCGTTGTGAACCCTCAAAACGACAGATGGCGCTACTCAGTTAAGTGGCTTCAGGAGGTTCCTACGGGACGGTGGTTCCCGGCGGGAACACCGGCGGGACGAACTCAAAGGTCATCCCGAGCAGCCACACCAGCAGCAGGACCACCGGCAGGTGGAACACAAACTGCAGGAACGTGAACCCCACCAGGTCGCGGGCACGCAGCTTCAGCACTGCCAGGAGCGGCAGCATAAAGAACGGGTTGATCAGGTTGGGCAGCGCCTCGGCGATGTTGTAGATCTGCACGGTCCAGCCGAGGTTCATCTGGACATCGGTGGCGGACTGCATCACGTAGGGCGCCTCCACGAGCCATTTGCCGCCGCCGGAGGGAACAAACAGGCCCAGCAGGGCCGTGTACAAGGCGATGACGACGGCGAACGCGCCGCCGCCGCCGATGTCCGAGAAGAACTCGGCCAGGTGTGAGGACAGGGTCATGCCGCCGTGGCCGGTGGCCTTGGTGAGGATGGCGGCCATGGCGGCGTAGAGCGGGAACTGGACCAGGATGCCGGCGGTCGCGGGAACGGCCTTATTGACGGCCTGCAGGAAGTTCCGCGGAGTCCCATGCAGCACCAGCCCCAGGATCAGGAAGACCAGCAGGTAGCCGTTGAGGCTGCTGACCACCGACAGGAAGGGCTTGGTCACGAACTGCGAAATCAGCCAGCCCAGGGTCAGGAGGCCAGCCAGGATCGGCAGGATCATGCTGTACTCGAGCCATTCGCCCGGGCGGGAGCGCGGCGCCGCCGGCGCGGGTTCGTCGTCGAGGTCGACGCCGAGATCCTCAGCGGTGCGGATGGCACCGCCCCGGGGTGCAGAGAAATGCGCGATCACCGTGGTGAGTGCCACCAGGATCGCCAGTGTCACCAGGGACTGCCAGGTGAAGATGGTGGCGCCGAAGTCCAGCACGCCGGTGATTTTCAGCAGTGCCGGAGGCAGGGACGCCGCCGTTGCCTGCAGCTGTGCGGCCGAGGAGGACAAGCCCAGCGCCCACACCGCGCCAAGACCCATGAACGCGGCCGCGCCGAGCGCGCGGTAGTCCACAGTCAGGTCCTTGCGCCGGGCAATGGCGCGGGCCAGCAGGCCGCCGAAGATCAGGCTGAGGCCCCAGTTGAGGAAAGAAACGGACATCGACATCAGCGCCACGAAGCTCACGGCCGTGCGGGCTGTTGCCGGCATCAGGGCGAGCCGGTTGATGAGCCTGGCCACGGGCGGGGAGGTCGCCACCACGTAGCCGGTGAGGACCACCATGGCCATCTGCAGGGTGAAGGCGGTCAGGTCCCAGAAGCCGTTGCCGAACGAATCGGCGATGGACTGGGGCGAAGCGCCGATGGCCAGCGCCGCGACAGCAATGATGACAACGCCGGCCAAGGCGAAGATGTAAGCGTCCGGAAACCATTTCTCGGTCCACCCGGCCATCCGCTGGGCTACTCGGGCGAGTCCACGTTCTTCGAGGCCGCTCTTGGTCAGGACTGCGTCTGCCACAGGAATACCTCTCCATTGAGTTGACTAATACCTCAAGGAGTCTAGCCATGCGGCTGGCTCAGCCCGCCTTGCGCCGGGGCGGCCACGGCAGAAACCCCGACGTCGACTCAAGGTATTCCTGGTACCCGGGCCGGCCGGACATCGCCTTCTCGGCCAGGGGCTTCCCGGTCTTGGCCGCGAGCGTCCAGATCATCAGGGCCGGCGACAGGATGGTGAGGACGCCCGGCCAGGAATCTGCGGCAATGAGGAAAAGACCGGTCCACAGGGCGGCATCGCCGAAGTAGTTGGGGTGCCGGGTGTACCGCCATAAACCGGTGTTGAGCACGGTGCCGCGGCGGCCCGGGTCCTTTTTGAACCGGGCCAGCTGCCAGTCGCCCACGGTCTCGAACACGAATCCCGTCACCCACAGCAGGATGCCCAGGACGGCCACCCAGCCCACGGGGCCGGTGGCGAACATCCCCACCTGCAACGTCAGGGACACAAAGAACATCACCACGCCCTGCGGCAGGTAGACACGGCGGAGCGCATAGGTGTTCCGGGACCCCGGAGCGGCCTGCAGCATGTTGGTATAGCGCGGGTCTTCGTGCCCGTCACGGGCCCGCCAGCCGATGTGGATTCCCAGCCGAAGGCCCCAGACAGCAGTCAGGAGGACCAGCAGCAGACGGCGTGTGTCGTCGCCTGAGCCGGCGGAGAGAAACCAGGAAACAATGGCCACCGCTACGAAACCGGGCCCCCAGGCGACGTCCATCACCGAATGCCTGCCCTGCCTGACGGCCACCGCAAAAGTCACCGCCAGCACCAAAACCACAGCTAAGGCCGTCCACGGCAGCGAAGCGGCAAACTCCAGCCAGGGAAACGGGCTCACAGGTTCACCTGCGTGGCGGAGGGCGGCAGAAGTGTGTCCAGCGTGCCGGACGCCGCATACGTGAAGCCCGTGCTCTCGGCGAAGGCCTTCATCACAAACCCCGTGGCCAGGGAGTGCCACAGGCGGACCCTCCGAATCATGAAGTGCCCGGCGCCCTGGAGCGAAACGTACTGCATCGAAGCCGCCGGTCCTGCGGCACGGCGGGCAAACTTCAGGGACTGGGCCGGGCTGGTCATCCGGTCTCCGGTGCCGTGCACAATCAGGACCTTGCGCCCGGCAACCCGCGCCGCCGGTGTCTCCGGGCTTAGCCACGGGGCGAGCGCCACCACGGCTTCAACCTGGGGATTATCGGCCGCGCAGACGGCGGTGAGGCCGCCCATGGAGTGGCCCACCAGGTACACGGGAACGCCCGGGTGCTGGGCGTTGATCTTCCGGAGGGCCCAGCGGGCGTCGTGCAGCGCGGACATGTCCTGCCCGTTCCAGCCGCGCACGCTGTTCCGCAACGACCAGACCGCCAGTCCGTGGTCCTTCCCGGCCCGGTGCAGGTGGCGGGCGAAAGGGATCATCCGCAGGGGACTAAGCTGCCGGGGCTCCACCGGCTCATAGCTGTGCGCCCTGCCGCCGTGCAGCACCAGCGCCACGCCCCTGGTGGCGCCGTTGGCTGCCAGGACGGTGAGCGATGCCTGCTGCCTGCTTGACGGGGCACTTCCGGCCGGGTTCCTTCCGGCTGCGTTGCCAGGGATATTGCGGTGTTCCTCGGTCTTGCGGTCCGTCACGTCTGGTTCCTCCCGCTCCCTACCATTTATCAACCCTAAGGTGCCGGACGTAGAGTTCAAGGTATGAGGATTAGCTGCTGATGGGATCCGGTCATTCCCACGTTTCCACAGGTCATTCGGAGCCGACAGCAGAAGCGATTGCCGCACGCCGGAAGGCGAACCGGATACTTGCCGCCGTGCTGGTGCCGCTGACGCTTCTGACCCTGGCCGGAATGGCCATGCTGTGGCCGTCCGGGTCCAAGGAGGGCATCTCCCTCGCCAGCCCGTACTCGGCCGCGCCCGGTGTCACCTTTGATACCGGCAAGATCCAGAGCGTGGTGGAAGAGAGCTGCATGCAGGGCGCGGCTGCCGCGGGCCCGTCCAGCGACGCCACCGGCCAGCCCGCCCCCGAGGGGTCCGAGTGCATGTTTGCCTTCACCCAGCCGGACCAGGGCGGCAGCCCCGTCAAAGTGGTCATCAACCCCGAGGTGGCAAAATCCCACGGGGTGCGGCCGGGGGACCAGATCAGGTACCTGAACCTGTCCAATGCGCAGGGCGCCGCGGCGTCGCAGGGGTCGCCGGCCTACATTTTCGTTGACTTCGTCCGGACCCTGCCCATCGTGATGCTGGCGCTCCTGTACGCCCTGGTGGTGATTGCCGTGGCGCGCTGGCGGGGACTCCGTGCACTCCTGGGGCTGGTGGGCGCCTACTTCGTCCTGGCCGGCTTTATGCTGCCCGCGCTGGTGGAGGGGAAGCCTCCGCTGCTGCTGGCGCTGGTGGGATCCACGGTGATCATGATCGGGGTCCTGTACTTCGCCCACGGCTTCTCTGCCCGGACTTCGACGGCGCTGCTGGGCACGATGTTCGGGCTCGGCATCACGGCACTGTTGGCTGCCTGGGCCACGGACGCCGCCAACCTCGCCGGGGTAGGCAGCCATGATGCCACCACCTTGATTAATACCTCGGCCAACATCTCCATTTCCGGGGTGATCCTGTGCGGCCTGATCATCTCGGGGCTGGGTGTGCTCAACGACGTCACCATCACGCAGTCGTCCGCCGTCTGGGAGCTTTACGAGCTGGCACCCGGAACCAGCGCCCGCAAGCTGTTCAGCTCCGCGATGCGGATCGGCCGGGACCACATCGCCTCCACCGTGTACACCATCGCGTTCGCCTACGCGGGCGCAGCCCTGCCCATCCTGATCATTGTGATGCTCTACAACCGTCCGCTGGGGGACACCCTGACCAGCGCCGAGCTGTCCGAGGAAGTCATCCGCACACTCGTCGGCTCCATCGGGCTGGTACTCGCCATTCCGGTCACCACCCTGATCGCAGTGCTGGTTGTTAAGGCCACCGGCATCCGGACTGCCGGCCAGCCGGGGGCTGCCGGCGAGGCGGTCCGGGTAAGCCCCGACGACGTCGGCGATACGGGTGCGCTCGCAGCCGCAGTTGCCGAGCAGCCGGTCGCGTCGTGCGGCGCTGGAGGATTTCCCGCCGGAGGGGGCGGAGAGCGCAGCCGGTCCAGGGGCATCCGAAACCCGCAGAGGCCGCCGCGCGGACCGCGGCTGACGCTGCGCCGGAGCCAGTCCCGCCGATTTGCCCGCCTTTGCGACAATGGACAGGTGACTGTTACCGCAACGCCTCCTGCCCCCAAGCTGGAACTCCCGCCCCTGAAGCTGGGCAACATCACGGTGGACACCCCCGTGATCCTGGCTCCCATGGCGGGCATCACCAACTCTGCCTTTCGTCGTTTGTGCCGTGAGTACGGCGGCGGCATGTACGTGGCCGAGATGGTGACCTCGCGTGCCCTCGTGGAGCGAACCCCCGAATCCCTGCGCATCATCTCGCACGACGACGACGAAAAAGTCCGCTCCGTCCAGCTGTACGGTGTGGACCCCGTCACCGTGGGCCAGGCAGTGCGCATGCTGGTGGAAGAGGACCGGGCAGACCACATCGACCTGAACTTCGGCTGCCCCGTCCCCAAGGTGACCCGCCGCGGCGGCGGGTCCGCCCTGCCGTGGAAGATCGACCTGTTCACCTCCATCGTCCAGACGGCGGTCAGGGAGGCGTCCAAAGGCGACGTCCCACTCACCATAAAAATGCGCAAGGGCATTGACGACGATCATCTGACGTACCTCGACGCAGGCCGGATCGCCCGCGATTCCGGTGTCGCCGCCGTCGCACTCCATGGCCGGACTGCCGCGCAGTTCTACTCCGGCCAGGCTGACTGGACCGCCATCGCCCGCCTCCGCGAAGCGTTGCCGGACATCCCCGTCCTGGGCAACGGCGATATCTGGTCTGCAGAGGACGCTGTCCGCATGGTCCGCGAAACCGGGGTGGACGGCGTGGTGGTGGGCCGTGGCTGCCAGGGACGCCCGTGGCTGTTCGGTGACCTGATGGCTGCCTTCGAGGGAAGCGACGTCCGCCACAAGCCGGACCTGCGCAAGGTGGCGGAGAGCGTCTACAGGCATGCCGAGCTGATGGTGGAAACCTTCGGCGACGAGGGCAAGGCCCTGCGTGAGATCCGCAAGCACATCGCCTGGTACTTCAAGGGTTATGTGGTGGGCGGCGAACTCCGCACTAAACTGGCGCTCGTGACGAGCCTGGAGATCCTTCGCGAGACGCTTGACCAGCTGGACCTTGATTCGCCCTACCCCGGTGTGGATGCCGAAGGCCCGCGCGGCCGGGCGGGCTCGCCCAAGAGGCCGGCGCTCCCCAAGGACTGGCTGGAATCCCGTGCCCTGAACGAGGCACAGTCCAAGGACATCTCCGCCGCGGAGCTGGATGTTTCCGGTGGCTGAAACCCGCACCACCGCACCGGCCCTGCCCGGCTACGAGGCCCAGGATTCTGCCCGCTGGGTAGAGGAACCGCCCAAGAACACCTACCGCTCCGATTTCGAGCGGGACCGTGCCCGGGTCCTGCATTCCTCCGCCCTCCGCAGGCTCGGCGCCAAGACCCAGGTGGTGGCACCGGACACGGACGATTTCGTCCGGACCCGCCTGACCCACAGCCTCGAAGTGGCCCAGGTGGGCCGGGAACTCGGCCGTGCCCTGGGCTGTGATCCGGACGTGGTGGACACCGCGTGCCTGAGCCATGACCTGGGCCACCCGCCCTTCGGCCACAACGGCGAGTCCGCCCTCAACGAGGTGGCCCACGCCATCGGCGGCTTCGAAGGGAACGCCCAGACGCTCCGCCTGCTGACGCGCCTCGAACCCAAGGTGCTGGCCACCGACGGCCGCCCGGCAGGACTGAATCTCACGCGCGCCAGCCTTGACGCGGCGTCGAAATACCCCTGGTCGGCGTTGGACGCGCCGGTGATCCACGGACAGCGCACCAGCAAGTTCGGCGCCTACGAGGACGACCTGCCCATCTTCAACTGGATCCGGGAAAGCGCTCCGGCGCGCCGGTCCTGCCTCGAGGCCCAGGTCATGGACCTGGCCGATGATATTTCCTACTCCGTGCACGACGTCGAGGACGCGATCGTGGCCGGCCACTTCCAGTTGCGCTGGATGGACAACCCGGACCACCGCGCCCGCGTGGTGGGCTATGCCAAGCAGTGGTACCTCCCGCACAACGATCCAGCCGCCATCGACGCGGCGTTGGCCCGGCTCGAGGCAACCGACGTCTGGGTCCGTGAGGCTGACGGCAGCCGCAAATCCATGGCCGCGCTCAAGAACATGACCAGTCAGCTGATCGGCCGGTTCTGCCAGAGCGCACTGGAGACCACCCGCGCCCTCTACGGTCCGGAAAACCTCACCCGGTACAACGCCGAGCTGATGGTCCCGGACGAGACCGTGATGGAGATCGCGGTGATGAAGGGCCTGGCCACCACCTTTGTGATGACCACCGAACACCGCCAGCCCATCTACGAGCGCCAGCGCGAAGTCCTGCACGCCCTCGTCACCGCCCTGAATGCCACGGGGGACCGCCATCTGGAGCCGATGTTCGCGGCAGACTGGCGGGACGCGCCCGACGACGGCGCACGGCTCAGGGTGGTCATCGACCAGGTGGCATCGCTGACCGATGGATCGGCGCTGGCCATGTATGAACGGCTCGTGGGCAGCCTGCCGTCGCTTTGGTGAGGAACGCCACCAGGCGCCTGCCGCCACCGCACCCCGGGACTAGGATGGCTTTGTGGCTGGCCTGATCAAACGTGAAGATATTGACGAAGTACGCCAGCGCACGGACATCAAGGAAGTGGTTGACGGCTACGTCACGCTCAAGGGTGCCGGGCTGGGAACGTACAAGGGCCTGTGCCCTTTCCACGACGAGCGCTCACCGTCATTCACCGTCCGCCCGCAGGTGGGCCGGTACCACTGCTTCGGCTGCGGCGAAGACGGCGACGTCATCGCCTTTGTCCAGAAGCAGGACCACACGTCCTTCCACGAGGCAGTGGAAAAGCTGGCCGCCCGCATCGGCTACGAGCTGCGCTATGAGGACGGCGGGACCGGCCCCAGCCGTGAGGAAGTGGGCAAGCGCCAGCGCCTCCTGGACGCCCACAAGATCGCCGATGAGTTCTTCCGTGCCCAGCTGCTGACGCCCGGCGCCGCAGAAGGCCGGAACTTCCTCTACAACCGCGGGTTCGACAGGGCTGCCTCGGAACAGTTCGGCGTGGGTTACGCGCCGCAGGGCTGGGACGCGCTCCTGAAACACCTGCGCGGGCGCGGTTTTACGGACGCTGAACTGAAACTGACGGGGATGTTCTCCGAAGGCAACCGGGGGATCTACGACCGGTTCCGTGGCCGCCTGATCTGGCCCATCCGCGACATTGCCGGGGACACCATCGGCTTCGGCGCCCGCAAGCTCTACGAGGACGATCAGGGGCCCAAGTACCTCAACACCCCCGAAACCACGCTCTACAAAAAATCCCAGGTGCTCTACGGGATCGACCTCGCCAAGAAACACGTCGCCAAGGACCGCCAGCTGGTGGTGGTGGAGGGCTACACGGACGTGATGGCCTGCCACCTGGCGGGAATCCCGACGGCGGTTGCCACCTGCGGAACTGCGTTCGGCGCCGAGCACATCAAGATCGCCCGGCGCCTCCTGTCCGACGACGGCACCGGGGGTGAGGTCATCTTCACCTTCGACGGCGACGCCGCAGGGCAGAAGGCCGCGCTGCGGGCCTTCGAGGAGGACCAGCGGTTCGTGGCCCAGAATTATGTGGCCGTGGACCCTACCGGTGCCGATCCCTGCGACCTGCGCCAGACCAAGGGCGACGCCGCCGTCCGGGACCTCATCAACAGCCGGCGTCCCCTGTTTGAGTTCGCCATCAAGGCCACGTTGAAGCGCCACAACCTGGACACCGTGGAAGGCCGTGTGGCCGCGCTGCGCGAGTCCGCTCCCGTGGTGGCCCAGATCCGCGACGCCGCCATCAGGCCTGCCTATGCCCGCGAACTGGCTGGCTGGCTGGGCATGGCCGTTGAAGAGGTCAGCCAGGCAGTGGCTGTCGCCATGAAACGCGCCGCTGCCGGACCACAGGCCGGGACTCAGTCAGCGGGAACACAGCCGCCCGGGGCGCAGGCTCCGGCCGGTGCCTACGGCTTGGCGCGGACCGCCCAGGCGGGCGGACCCGGCGTCGCTGCCGGACCGGCGTCGGGCGCTGTTCCTTCCTACCACCGCCCCGATCCCCGCGATCCGGTGGCGTCCATGGAGCGGCAGGCGCTGGAGGTGGCGCTGCAGGAGCCCGCGCTCCTGGGCGGCGGCATCTGGGAGCGCTTCTCGGCTGCGCGGTTCGTGACACCCGCCTTCCAGGCCGTTCACGACGCCATGCGCGCCTCGGGTCCCGGATTGATCGGCGAACCCGTGCGCTGGGTGGAGCAGGTCATGAACGAGGTCCCCGAACCCCTGCGTCCCCTGGTGTCCGAACTTGCCGTGGTGCCGCTGCCGGCCAGCACCGCCGAAGCCGTGCAGAAGTACTGCAAGGACATCCTGTCGCGGCTGTTCGAGCTCCAGATCACCCGGGTGAAGGCGGACAAGATGGGCCAGTTGCAGCGGCTGGACCCGGCGGCCAATCCCGAGGACTTCCAACGGCTCAACCGGGAGCTGATGATGCTGGAAATGGAACGCCGGGCCCTCCGCTCGGACGCCTAGCGGCGCTGCCGATTTCACTTCCCGGCCGGGGCTTTGCTAGGCTAATACCCGCTTCATTCCTCCTTAGCTCAATTGGCAGAGCATTCGACTGTTAATCGAAGGGTTGCTGGTTCAAGTCCAGCAGGAGGAGCGCACAATCCCCGTTCCGGGTCTCCGGAACGGGGATTTTTTTATACCCGGGGAGGGTATTGCCGGCGCGTGCCGGGCCGCCGATTTCACATTGCCGGGAAACCTTTGCTAATGTCATACCTGCTTCATTCCTCCTTAGCTCAATTGGCAGAGCATTCGACTGTTAATCGAAGGGTTGCTGGTTCAAGTCCAGCAGGAGGAGCCAACACCAAGAAATCCCCGTCCTCCGTGTGAGGGCGGGGATTTCCTGCTTTCAGACAAAGTCCATTTCCACTTGCAGGAAACGTTCGGCCTCGGCGATGGCGGCGAGGAAGGCCTCCTGCTCGGTGGGGGACTTGCGGGGTTCGCGCGGGTGCCACTCATGCGGGGCCGAGTGCACCCGGGCGAAGCCTGCGCCCGGGGGCGCGTAGAAGATGCCGAAGCGCTGCACGGGCCACTCCGGGGACGTCTCCGGGGCTACCAGGAGGGCGGCGCTGAAGGCGGGGTTGAACCACTGGGCGATGGGCCGGCGCCGGTCTTCCGTGAAGAGGCCGGCGGCATAGAGGGCTGCGGACTGCTCGCCGGTCTGCGCGCACAGCCGCTCCCACCACAGTGGCAGGATGCCGGAGTCGCAACGTTGCCAGGTGGCCGGAAGCGGCGAGGAGTGCTGCCAGCTGGGCACGGATTTATTTTATCGCGGGAGCAGTGCGTCACGGCAGTGGCAGGCGGCCAGGGCCGCCGCTTGCGGCCCTGCCTGCGCTGTCTTCGCCCAGCACTGCGGCTTCGCCTATTTCCGGTTCCAGGGCCCGGGGTTCACCCGGTACAGCAGCGCCGAACCCACCAGGGCGCCGAGGATAATCCCCATGGCAGCGCTGCCGAACATCCGGCCGGCAAAATAGCCGGCGACGGCGCCGAGCACCGCCCCGAGGAACAGTCCCCGGGGGTTGCGGTGCGGTTTGTGCTTCATCAGGTCACCTTCGGCTGGCTACGGGCTGTGCGTGGACGTTGCGCACTGCCCTGAGTTGCTGACTGGACTGAACCGCTCACTGGATCGGCGGGACTGTGCGTGGCCGCACGATAAGCCAAAGACCCGCTATCGCCACCAGGATGCAGGCTGCCTGCACGGCGCCCATGGGAGTGGAGCTGGTGATCCCCAGCCAGCCCACCACCGGGGAGATGAGCCCGGCCATCATGAAGGTTGCGGCCCCCAGCAGGGAGGCGGCCGTGCCGGCCTGGGCTCCGTGGCTGGACAGTGCCAGGACCTGGACACACGGGAACGTGAAGCCCGCACCCATGATGTAGAGCCAGAGCGGGACCAGCACGCCCCAGAGGCCCAGTCCGGCCTGGTCGAAAATCACGATCAGCAGGGCCATCAGGAACATCCAGGCCGTGGAACAGGCCAGGATCCACTGCGGCGGGACGCGCCTGATGAGCCGGGAACTGATCTGGACGCCGGCCACGATGCCCAGGGAGTTGATTCCGAACAGCAGGCCGTACTCCTGCGGAGAGAAGCCGAAAATATCCTGGAAGAGGAACGGCGAGGCAGACAGGTATGTGAAGAGGCCGGCGAAGTTCATGCCGCCCACCAGCAGCAGGCCCACGAAGATCCGGTCCGTGAAGAGGACTTTGTATCGCTGGCCGGCGGTCATGCCGGATTGGCCGCGTTTCTCCGGCGGCAGGGTTTCCCGGACCAGGAAGAGCGCGGCAATGATCACCAGCGTGCCGTAGCAGGCCAGGAACACAAAGATGCCGGGCCAGGGCATCACCAGGAGCAGCTGGGATCCGATGACCGGGGCCAGGATCGGTGCGAGGCCGTTGACCAGGGCCATCCGTGAGAACATCCGCACCATGGCATAGCCGGAGAACAGGTCGCGCACCATGGCCATGGCCACCACGCCGCCGCCGGCAGCGCCCACGCCCATCAGGACGCGGAAGAAACCCAGCGTGGCGATATCGGTGGACAGGGCCGCCCCCAGCGGAGGAAGCAATGTGCAGTGCGGTGGCCAGGATCAGCGGCAGGCGCCGGCCAAACCTGTCGCTGAGCGGGCCCACCACCAGCTGGCCCAGGGCAAAGCCCACCGTGGTACCCGCCAGGGTCAGCTGGACCTGTGCTTCTGACACGCCCAGGCTGGCTTCGAGCGCCGGGAACGCCGGCAGGTACAGATCGATCGTGAAGGGTCCCAAAGCGGTGAGGGCACCGAGGAGGAGGATGTACAGCAGTTTCCGGCGGCGGCTCAGGGAATCGCCCGGATTGGTGTGTGTGGTCACGGAGACCAATCCTAGGCCCGGCAGGTCACTCTTTGCGGCGTTGCAGGCGCGCCGTAGGGCCAGCACGGAAGTTTGGCCTGAGCCTGAATGATAGCTTTGGGGGCGGGACCGTGCTGGCGCACGCTCCTGCAGAACACCAAGCCGGATCGACCAAACAGCAGACCAGCAACAAGTAAGGCGGGAACCGATGAGCGGACGTCACACCGGGCGGACCAGCCAGGGATTGCGTATCACCGCACTGCCCAAAACGCTGAAACTACTCTTTCGCCTGGCACCCCGCCAACTCAACGACGAAATCGCCTTCGCCAAGGTAGAGCTCAAGCGCAAGGGTGTCCAGGTCGGGGTGGCGGCAGCATTTTTCGCCGTCGCGCTGGTGTTCGTGGCGTTCCTGGTGGTTGGCCTGATTGTTGCCGCCATCATGGGCCTGGCCACCATCATGCCGGCCTGGCTGGCCGCGCTGATCGTTTGCGCCGTGTTCCTGGTCATCGCCCTCATCGGTGGGCTGATCGGTCTCCGCAAATTCAAGAAGGCGATGCCCCTGCTGCCGGAGGAGACCATCCGCGGGATCAAGCATGATCTCGGGATTGCCAAGGAAGGCTCGGACTTCAACGCCGCACATCCTTGATCCGGCCAGCCCGGAGGCCAAGGCCGCAAAGGCCGCCAAGGACGAAGCCGCGGCGAAGGCCAAGGCAGAGAAGGCAGCCAAGGAGGAGGCGCACAAGGTGGAGTTCCCGCACGCGTCCGAGCCCGAGCTTCACCGCAGGCTGGAGCAGCGTCGGCGGCACCTCGCCGAAGTCCGTGACGAACTGGACACCGAGCTCGACATCAAACCCCAGGTCAGGTTCCTCGTGGGCGCGGCCAAGGAAAAGCTCGACGAAGGCAAGGCCGTTCTCGAACAGGGCAAGAACGCGGCCGGCCAAAAGTTCGCGGCGTTCTCCGATTCCACTGAGGGTGCCAGCCTCCGCTGGAAGCCCCTTGCCGCACTTGCGGCTTCAGCCACCGTCTTCGTGGTGCTGCTGCGCAGGCTGCTCCGGAATCCATAACTGACAGAACACGTTCACGCTGTAAGGGCTGTGCTGTAGGGAGGGGAGCGGAGTGAGGTTCATCGGCGCTGGCGCGCGTCCCGGCCGCCCCCAGATCGACCACGACCGCGTCTTCACCATCCCCAACGCCCTGACGGTGCTGCGCTTTATGGGCGTGCCGCTCTTCATCTGGCTGGTCCTCGCGCAGAAGGAGTACGGCATCGCCGTTGTTGTCCTGGCGGTCATGGCCAGCACCGACTGGATCGACGGCTACGTGGCACGCCGTTTCGACCAGGCGTCCAAGCTCGGCCGGGTCATGGACCCGCTTGCTGACCGGCTTGCGCTGATCACGGTGGCAGTCACCCTGGTGATCGCCGGCGTCGTCCATTGGCTCTACCTGGCAGCGCTCCTGGTGCCCGACGCCGTGCTCCTGGTCCTGACCCTCTTCTATTTCCGCGGCCATCCTGATCTCCCCGTGAGCAGGGTAGGCAAGGTCCGCACCGGGCTCCTGCTTCTGGGTACACCCCTGCTGGTCCTGTCGCGGCTGGATACTCCCTTCGAAGGGCCGCTGTTCATCGCCGCCTGGATCGTGCTGGGACTCGGCCTCGCCGGGCATTGGATTGCCGCCTACAACTATTTCTGGGCCATTCTGCGAAAAGGCAGAATGCAGTCACACGACGGCGCACATCACGATGGCGCACAGCACGACGGCGGCAGCGCCTGATGGTGTGGGTGGCGGTCCTGCTGGCGGTGCTTGGGGCGTTCTGCCTTGCCCTGGGAGCGCAAAAACAGGGGAGTGCCGTCAAGGCCGATACCGGTGGGCTCGCGCTGAGTTCCAACGGCTTCCTGCGCCTGCTCCGCAATCCGCGGTGGGTGTTCGGGCTGCTCCTGCTGTGCCTTGGGATGGCCATGAACGCGGTGGCGCTGGTGTCCGCGCCGCTGACAGTGGTGCAGCCGATCGGGGCGATCGCCCTGGTCATCACCACCGTGGTGAATGCCCGCGACCAGGACATCACCATCAACCGGGCCACCATGGTGTCCATTGCGGCGTGCGTGACCGGTTCCGCGCTGTTCGTCCTCCTGGCCGTGAACGTGACGCAGGAAAACCACCATGTGAACCAGGAGGACGAGCTCACCATCGTGTTGCTGCTGGCCCTGGCAGTCGGGGTGTTCGGCACCCTGGCGGTGATGTTCCGGCACCGCATGAGCGCCTTTGTCTACATCCTCGGCGCCGGTGTTCTCTTCGGCTTTGTGGCGGTGCTGACCCGCATCATCGGCAAACACCTGCTGGATCCGAACGGGCTGTTCCTGCTCAATGTGCAGTGGTACTCGGTGGTGGCCATAGCGGCAGCCGGCGGACTCGGTTCCTGGTTTGTCCAAAGTGCCTACTCGGGCGGCCCGCCGGACCTGGTCATCGCCGGCCTGACAGTCATTGATCCGATCGTCGGAATCGCCATCGGCATCGTGATCCTGGGTGAGCTGCGCCCTGACGTCCACGCCGTGATGGCGATTGCCATGGCTACGGCGGCTTCCCTTGCTATCGTGGGGGTGATCGCCCTTTCCAGGCACCACCCCGAGGTCACCAAGCGCAAGAAAGATGCGCGGAAGGCGGCGGGCAGGGCGTCCCACTAGCCCTGCTTTCACCGACTAGCCAATTCCACTCACCAGCCGATTTTTCATTCAGCCGATTCTAAGAGGCCCCGCGCTACCGCGCCGGCGGCCACCCGGTGCAATCAGCGTCAGCTGCGCACCGTGACCTTCAGGAGCTCTCCACGTGACAACGCCCTCTGACCAGCGCCCCCTGACCATCCTGATCGCCGCGGATACTTATCCGCCCCACATCAACGGGGCCGCCCAGTTCAGCTACCGGCTCGCGAAGGGGATGACCGGCCGCGGCCATAACGTGAATGTGCTGGCCTGCCGTGCGGACAACGGCGCGAGCTTCACCGAGTTCCGTTCCGAGGCCACTGTGCACCGGCTCCGCTCGCATGGCGTGTTCACCCACGAGTACTTCCGCATCTGCTTTCCCTGGGAGATCAAGAAAGAGATCAGCCTCCTCTTCGACCGGGTCAAGCCTGACGTGGTGCACATCCAGAGCCACTACATGATCGGCGAGCACGTCCTCTACGAGGCCGTAAAGCGCGGGCATCAGGATTGTGGCCACCAACCACTTCATGCCGGAGAACCTGAACCCTTTCCTGCCCTTCCCGCAGTGGTTCAAGGACATCATCGGCAAGATCTCCTGGAAGGACATGGGCAAGGTCATGGGCCAGGCCCACGTCGTCACCACGCCCACGCCGCTGGCCGCCAAGGCCATGCACCAGCATGCCTTCCTGCGCAAGGTGCTGCCCCTCTCCAACGGCATCGACTCTGCGGCCTATGAGCTGCAGCCCGGTGAGGTCATCGAACCGCACGCCAACCCGACAGTGGTCTTTGTGGGCCGGCTGGCCGAGGAAAAGCATGTGGACGTGCTGATCAACGCTGTCGCCAAGACCCCCGCGGAACTGAACGTCCATCTTGAGGTTGTGGGCGGCGGTGAAGTCCGCCAGGCCCTCGAAGCACAGGCGAAACGGCTTGGACTAGAGGACCGGGTGAAGTTCCTGGGCCTGGCCAGTGATGAAGACCTCCGGGAGACCTACATCAAGGCGGACCTGTTCTGCATGCCAGGTACCGCCGAGCTGCAGTCCCTGGTAACCCTCGAAGCCATGTCTGCCTCGACGCCGGTGTTGCTCGCCGACGCCATGGCCCTGCCGCACCTGGTTCGGGACGGCGAGAACGGCTACCTGTTCACTCCCAACGACAGCGACGACCTCGCAGCGAAGATTACCCGGATCCTGCAGCTGCCGGCCGCCGAGCGGGCAGCGATGGGCCAGGCCAGCCGGCGCATGGTGGAACCGCACAGCATCGAGGGCACCCTGCAGACCTTCGAGGACCTCTACCGCGGGGCAAGCTTCGAAGACAAGGTGGTCTGAAGGGCGGGCAAATGCGGCTGGCCCAGCGGCCGGTGATTGGCTACCGCGGCGCAATTGGCAGCAACGGTGGTCTGAGGACGCGCCCCGGTTTGCTAGAGTGTTTTTGCCCTGCTGAAACCGAAGTCCTCCACGGACTACGGCCTCAAGGGGCTTGGGGCTATAGCTCAGCTGGTTAGAGCGCGGGACTCATAATCCTAAGGTCCTCGGTTCAAGTCCGAGTAGCCCTACCTATGCACAATGGCGCGACAGCATCCAAGTGCCAGGCACCAAGCACAAGAACCGCGAAACCGCGGCTGACGTTGACCGTCGGCCGCGGTTTCTTTTGTTTCCGCGAGAATCTGAGGTATGTTACTCACCAGTAACTTACCGCTGCTGCTGATCTTGCGAGGGAACCACATGTCCAAGAAATCCGTTGACATCAACAACCTTCCGTACGCCGATGGCGACTTCTTTGCCTTCGAACAACTGCTTACGGGCAAGGAGCAGGACAGGCTGGCAGAGATCCGGGGCTTCCTGTCCCGCGAAGTCCGGCCCATCGCCGTGGACTGCTGGAACCGCGGCGAATTCCCCATGGACCTCATCCCCAAGCTGGCCGAAATCGACCTGGTCAGTCCGGTGCGGCGCCAGGGCTATTCGAATCTGTTTGCCGGCCTGGTCCACGCCGAGGCCACGCGTGCCGACACCTCCATTGCCACTTTCCTGGGCGTCCACGACGGACTCTTCACCGGCTCCATTGAGGCCCTGGCCTCCCAGGAGCAGCAGGAGGCCTGGCTCCCGGACATCTATTCATTGAAGAAGATCGGCGCGTTCGGGCTCACTGAACCCCTGGGCGGCTCCGACGTGGCAGGCGGCACGCGCACCACGGCGCAGCGCGACGGCGACACCTGGATCCTCAACGGCGCCAAGCGGTGGATCGGCAACGCCACCTTCTCCGACTGGGTGGTCATCTACGCCCGGGACCTTGCCGACAACCAGGTCAAGGGTTTCCTCGTTGATACGACGCTGCCCGGCTTCAGTGCCACCAAGATTGAAAACAAGATCTCCCTCCGGACCGTCCAGAACGCGGACATCGTCCTGGACAACGTGGTGGTTCCCGACTTCTTCAAGCTCGCAGGCGCCAACAGCTTCCGCGACACCAACAAGGTCCTCAAGGTCACCCGGCTGGCCGTCGCCTGGCAGGCAGTGGGCCAGCAGCTCGCCGCCTTCGATGTTGCCCGCCGCTACGCCGTGGAACGCCACCAGTTCGGCCGTCCCCTGGCATCGTTCCAGCTGGTCCAGAGCCAGCTGGTGCAGATCCTGGGCAACGCCGTCAGCTCGATGGGCATGATGGTCCGGCTTTCCCAGCTGGAGGACGCCGGCCAGGCCAAGGATGAGCAGTCCGCCCTGGCCAAGGCGTTCACCACCGCGCGGATGCGTGAAAGCGTGGCGATCGGCCGCAGCCTGCTGGGCGGCAACGGGATCGTGACCGACTTCGAAATGGCCAAGATCTTCGCCGATGCGGAAGCCATCTACTCGTACGAGGGAACCCACGAGATCAACACGCTGGTGACCGGCCGCGCCATCACCGGGATCTCAGCCATCGTCTAGGGCCGCCGGAGCCGCTCCGGTGACTGGCAGCAGGATGGACGGCCGCAGGTCCGTCACGAACTCCAGCGGATTGACGTAGTCATCGCCCCGCCTGACGCCCCAGTGGACGCATGGCACCGCTCCGCAGTGACCCGGCTGGAGGGTGCCGATGACATCGCCCTTGGCCACCACTGCTCCTGCTGGCCAGTGGGCTCTCAACGGGCTCAAAGCTGCTGCGCAGTCCGCCGCCGTGGTCGATGGTGATCACGGGCCGGTCCACCACCACGCCAACGAAGCTCACGGTGCCGGACGCCGGTGAGGTGACCGGAACGCCGTCGTGCGTTGCCTCAAGGTCCACGCCGCGATGCCCGCTCATCCACGGCTTGTCCGGCGGGTCGAAGGCACGCATCACTGCCGGCTTGGGCGTGAGGGGCCAGTCCCAGTCGGGGCGCGGAGCCGTGCCTGGGGAGCCGCGGCGGCTGGGAGCAGAAGGATGGCGGCCAGCACAACGATTGCTTTCATCCGCCCAGCATTCCGCTCCGAACCGGCCGCCGGGAGTGCCCGGTTCGGCCATGTGGAAAACGTGCCGCCGGAGGCGCCGAATGTTGTCCGGCGATTATCGGCGCCTGTAGTACACTTGGTGGAGCAGTTTGCTGTGCCCTCAACGCGTTTGCGTCGGCAGGCCTCATTCAGGAATGCGGGGGAGCAGCAGCTGACTACGCGCATCCAGACCTCCAATTCTAAAGCCCCGGCTTTGTTTGAGGAGGATTGTGTCTCTTGCGGTCAGGGCCTTGCGGTCCTGATGAGAGTCGCAACGGATGCCAGGAGCACGGCCCGCCTTGGGCCACGCTAATCAACCGTCAACTATTGGCAGGGTAAGAGGGCCGCGAGGCTTTCTCATGAATGACCTGCCGGAAGGAGCGTCGGCATGCCCGTCGTAACTATGCGCCAGCTGCTTGACAGCGGCGTCCACTTTGGACACCAGACCCGCCGTTGGAACCCGAAGATGAAGCGATTCATCTTCACGGAGCGCAACGGCATCTACATCATTGACCTTCAGCAGTCGCTGTCCTACATCGACCGCGCCTACGAGTTCGTGAAGGCCACCGTTGCACACGGCGGCACCGTTCTCTTCGTCGGCACCAAGAAGCAGGCCCAGGAAGCAATTGCTGAGCAGGCTACCCGCGTTGGCCAGCCCTACGTGAACCAGCGCTGGCTCGGCGGTATGCTGACCAACTTCCAGACCGTCTCCAAGCGCATCCAGCGCATGAAGGAACTGGAAGAGATCGACTTCGACGACGTCGCCGGTTCCGCGTACACCAAGAAGGAACTGCTGCTCCTTCGCCGTGAACTCACCAAGCTGGAAACCAACCTCGGCGGTATCCGCAACCTGACCAAGGCACCTTCCGTGCTCTGGATCGTGGACACCAAGAAGGAACACCTGGCCGTTGACGAAGCCAAGAAGCTGAACATCCCGGTTGTGGCCATCCTGGACACCAACTGCGATCCTGACGAAGTCGACTTCCCGATCCCGGGCAACGACGACGCCATCCGCTCCGTCAACCTGCTGACCCGCGTTGTCGCCGACGCCGTTGCCGAGGGCCTCATCGCCCGCAACCAGCGTGCAACCGGCACCACCGAAGCTCCGGAAGAGCCGCTGGCTGAGTGGGAGCGCGAACTCCTCGAAGGCAGCAAGACCGAAGCCGCTGTAGCGGCTCCGGCAGCCGAAGAAGCCGCTCCGGCTGCAGAAGAAGCTGCGCTCCGGCTGCAGAGGAAGCCCCGGCCGCTGCCGAGGCTCCCGCCGCCGACGCGGACAAGTAAGACAAGTAAATCCGGATTCTCCGGCGCTGTCCGCAGCGCCGGATCACTGACAGGATGGCGGCTCACCCGGTGAGCCGCTGTCCTGTCGGTCCGTACACCACATAAATTTTCTAGACAGAGGGGTTCACATGGCGAACTACACTGCCGCTGATATCAAGGCTCTGCGCGAGCGCACCGGCGCCGGCATGATGGATGTCAAGAAGGCTCTCGACGAAGCCAACGGCGACGCCGAGAAGGCCATCGAGATCATCCGCATCAAGGGCCTCAAGGGCGCTACGAAGCGCGAAGGCCGCTCCACCGCTGAAGGCCTGGTGGCCGCCAAGGTCAGCAACGGCGTCGGCGTCATGATCGAGGTCAACTGCGAGACCGACTTCGTTGCCAAGGCTGACAAGTTCATCCAGCTGGCCGACAAGGTCCTGGCCGTGGCTGTGGAGTCCGGCGCTGCCGACCTCGACACCCTCCTGGCCACCGAGGTTGACGGCAAGCCGCTGTCCGAGGTTGTCGTCGAAGAGGGCGCAATCCTGGGCGAAAAGGTTGTTGTCCGCAGGATCTCCCGCATCGAGGGCGGCACTGTTGACGCTTACCTGCACAAGACCTCCAAGGACCTCCCGGCCCAGGTCGGCGTCCTGTTTGCTGTCGACGGTGAAGGCGAAGCCGCTGCCACCGCCGCACACGACGTTGCAGTCCACATCGCAGCGATGTCCCCGAACTACCTGACCCGCGAAGACGTTCCGTCCGACCTGGTCGAGTCTGAGCGTCGCATCGCCGAAGAGACCGCCAAGGCTGAGGGCAAGCCCGAAGCCGCCATGACCAAGATTGTGGAAGGCCGCGTCACGGGCTTCTACAAGGGCGAGGTCCTGGTTGACCAGGCATTCGCCAAGGACGCCAAGAAGTCCGTGGCGCAGGTCCTCGAAGAGGCCGGCGTCAAGGGCACGTCCTTCGCACGTTTCCGCGTCGGCTCCTAGTCGAATCCGCTAAAGGGGTGGCCACTTCGGTGGCCGCCCCTTTTGCATGCACCCGGCAAGGGCCGATGAGACCTTTGGCCACCCAGCACGATAACCTTTTTCAGAGTTCAACAACGGGAAGGCACCCATGGAAGCCGTCAATACTTCAAGCCAGCCAGAAAAGAACCGGCGCCGCGTCCTCCTGAAGCTCTCAGGTGAGGTCTTCGGCGGCGGCAAACTGGGCGTTGATCCTGACACCGTCCGCGGCGTCGCCAAGCAGATTGCCGCAGCCGTTCCCGACGTCGAAGTTGCCATCGTGGTGGGTGGCGGAAACTTCTTCCGCGGGGCCGAACTGTCCCAAAGCGGCATGGACCGCTCGCGCGCAGACTACATGGGCATGCTTGGCACGGTCATGAACTGCCTCGCCCTGCAGGATTTCCTGGAGCAGGCCGGGGTTGAAACCCGGGTCCAGAGCGCCATCACCATGGGCCAGGTCGCCGAGGCCTACATCCCGCGCCGTGCCATCCGCCACATGGAAAAGGGCCGCGTTGTCATCTTTGGCGCGGGTGCCGGATTGCCATATTTCTCCACCGATACCGTGGCTGCCCAGCGGGCCCTGGAAGTCCATGCAGACGTTGTCCTGATGGCCAAGAGCGGCGTGGACGCCGTCTACACCGCCGACCCCAAAAAGGATCCCGACGCCGAGCGTCTGGACACCCTGAGCTACGACGACGCCCTGCGCCGCGACATCCGGGTCATGGACCAGACCGCAATGACCATGTGCAAGGACAACAACCTGTCCATGGTGGTCTTCGGGATGGAAGGCGAAGGGAACGTTACCCGCGCCATCCTGGGCGAAAAGCTGGGTACCCTGGTGACCCCCTAGCTACGGCTAGGATGATTTCAGCACGGTTCCATCCCCGCTGGCTGGGGACACTGATGGAACCAGGAACACTGAACCAAGATTGTGCATGGAACCGGTAGCCGGACTGCACTGATTTCTGAGGAGAGACCGTGATCGAAGAAACCTTGCTCGAAGCCGAAGAGAAGATGGACAAGGCAGTAGAGGTAGCCAAGGAAGACTTCGCGTCGATCCGCACCGGTCGGGCAAACCCGGGCCTCTACAACAAGGTGCTGGTGGACTACTACGGTTCACCCACCCCGCTGCAGCAGCTCGCGTCCTTCGCCATCCCGGACGCGCGCACCATTCTCATCACCCCGTTCGACAAGACCGCCCTGCGCGATATCGAGCGCGCCCTGAGCGACTCCGAGGTGGGCGCCAACCCCTCCAACGACGGCAACGTCATCAGGATCACCATCCCGGACCTGACCCAGGAACGCCGCAAGGAATACGTCAAGATCGTCAAGACCAAGGGCGAGGACGCGAAGATCTCCATCCGGAACATCCGGCGCAAGGCGAAGGAAACCCTGGACAAGCTGGTCAAGGATGGCGAAGCCGGCGAAGACGAAGGCAGCCGCGCGGAAAAGGAACTCGATGCGCTGACCAAGTCACACGTGGACGGCATCGACGAGCTGCTCAAGCGCAAGGAAGCAGAGCTGCTCGAAGTCTGATGGGCCAGGCAGAGCAGGCACCCGCACAACGGGCGCGCACTAAGGGGAAGCAGCCGCGGAGCAACCCGACCCCCAAAGCCGGCCGGAATCTTCCGGCAGCCATCGTGGTGGGCCTGGCCATGCTGATCGGCGTGCTCGGCGGGCCTGCTCTTCCTGCCGCTCGGGTTTGTTGCCGTCACCACGGGGTTCGCCGTCTTCGGCGTGTGGGAAATCTTCCGCGCCCTGGAGGCTAACGGGACCAGGATGCCTATTGTCCCGGTCATGGTGGGAACTGTCGCCATGCCGTTCGCCGCGTATTTCGGCGGCGTGGAAAGCCTGCTTTTCGCCATGCTCCTGAGCTGCGTTGCGGTGCTCCTGTGGCGATCGGTTGAAAGCCCTGCCGGCTCGGCGAACAGCATTTTCGCCGGAGTATTCGCGCTCGGCTGGGTGCCGTTTTTCATCAGCTTCGCCGCCCTGCCGCTGCATGCCACCGGTGTCGCCACCCCGGTGGGACTCTGGCCGGGCGGGACGATTCCGCCCGGAGCCTGGCAGGTGGCAGTGATGCTCCTGCTGGTGGTCTCGAACGATACTTTCGGCTACCTTGTGGGCGCTTCCCTGGGCAAGCACCCCATGGCCCCGAAGATCAGCCCGAAAAAATCCTGGGAAGGGTTCGCCGGATCAATCGCCGGGGCCATGCTGATCGGAATCCTGGCCTGCATCTTCATTCTGGACAAACCCTGGTGGGTGGGCGTGATCCTGGCCGTGGGCCTCGTCGCGGCGTCCACCGCGGGAGACCTGGCCGAGTCGATGGTCAAACGTGAACTCGGCATCAAGGATATGAGCAGTATCCTTCCCGGGCATGGCGGCGTGATGGACCGGCTGGACTCCATCGTTTTTGCCTCACCCGTGGCGTTTGTCCTCTTCGCGATGGTCTCGGGGGCCTGAGCACCCTCGACTGAACCACATCCGCCGGCACGCCGGCAGCGCCAATAGACTGGTGCATAACCTGACCCAGCTGAAGAGCAACAAAGGAACAACAGTGGCATTGGATTTTCAACGGAAAATTCCCGCGTCGTTTGAGCGCGTGCGGGGCAACGAGTTTGGTTACAACGCCAGGCAGGTGGACCAGTTCCTCCAGCGCGCCAGGGTAGCGCTCGAGACGCCCCAGGCCGCCATTTCTGCCGTCAGCAGTGCCGATGTCCGTGCCGTCTCCTTTGATCCGGTCAAGGGCGGCTACGCCGCTGCCGTGGTGGACGCAGCGCTGGACCGCTTGGAAGACGCGTTTGCCCGCCGCGAACGGGATGAACTGATTGCTGCGCGCGGCGAAGAAGCCTGGCTGCGGGAGATCGGCGAACCTGTCCGGGATCCTCCGTGGCCGCCTGCACCGGCCGGACGGCGAACGGTTCCGCCGGCCCGCGAAAAAGAAGGCCCGCAGCTACAACATCCCGGACGTGGACAAACTTTGCTATGACCTGATCGGCTACCTCGAAGAGGACAAGCCGCTCAGCGTGGACAGCGTCCGCCGCGCCGTCTTCCGGCCGGCCGAGGGCCAGGACGGTTACGAGGAAACCCAGGTTGACGCCTTCCTGGACCGCGTGGTGGAACTCATGGCAGCCATCGACTGAAGGCTTCCCGGCACACCCGGACCAGGTTCAAGGACCTTCCCGGGGAGTGGGCGACACGGGCGTGAGTTGACGCCAAACTGCCATGTACGTCCTGTAGCCGTAGACCGACGAGCCGGTGAAAAAAGCCAGTCCGAACACTGCCCCTACGGCGGCCGCACCAGCGATGCCGGTCCCGATGAGGGATGTCAGCAGCCCCGCCATGATGGCGATCAACGCCGAGTTCGCTGCGCTGATGAAGGTCATGCTGCTTCCTGCCACATGGCTCCGTGGGTTGCGGTGCCCAAGGAAGTCGTACGTCCGGACGGAACCCGGCAGGTCGTCGTGGACGGATGCCATGAAGTACCGGGCGATGCCTGGGTCAAGGTCAACGTAGGCCGCCCGCAGCCGGTTCATCGCGAGCACATACATCAGGTCCTCGTACGCAACATTGAAAACCCGGACCTGCGTGAGACAGCCGATGACCACGTCCACAAGGAGCACAATTCCGGCCAGGACCACGAACATGTCCGAGAACCGGGTCGCCTGACCCACCAAAGCCAGACTGACCAGGCTGGCGGAGGTGAACATCAGGAACATGCTGATGCGGGTCAGCACCTCAGCCTGTGTAGTGCTGCGGGACGCAAGTAGGCTCCAGTGCTCGGTAGCGAGCAATTGCGCCCGGACCGAGGCCGGGACACCTACCCCCTCGCCGGGGGCGCTTTCGTCCTGCGTGGACATGCCGTCATTGTCCTCCCTGCGGCGGCCCCGGCGCGAGAGGCCAAGGAACTGCACGCTGAACGGGCGAGAAGCTGGCCGGGAGCTTAACAAGCGGGAAGGGACAACAAGCTGAGAGCTCCCTGCGCCCGATGCTCAGCGTTCGGTGACCAATGGCCGTTCCGGCGTGTGCAGCCTTGTCATGATCCGGGTCATGGTCTTGGGAATCCGGTCCTTCGTCCCGCGGGAGACGAACACCATCACGGCGAAGGCGGCAGGCACGGTCCATGCCGCAGGCTGGGCCAGCCAGAACGGGGTCCCCGTGCCCAAGACGGTGCCGGACACCATGGCGCCCCCGCAGAGCACGCCGCCGGTCACCATCCCCGCAATGGCACCGGTGTCGGTGAGGCCGCGCCACCAGATACCAAGCAGGAGAACCGGGCAGACGGTGGAAGCGGTGAAGGCGAACACCAGGCCAACGCTGCCGGCCAAGGCAAGGGAATCGGTCATGACGGCAAAGCCCAGGGGGACGACGGCGGAGATGACGGCCGCGAGCCGGAACCCGCGGACACTGCCGCCCAGGACGTCCTGGCTGATGACGCCGGCCAAAGACACCACCAGCCCGGACGTGGTGGAGAGGAAGGCTGCAAACGCACCGGCTACCACCAGAGCCGAGAGCAGGTCTCCGGCGGTTCCCCCGATCAGCTGCCCGGGCAGGAGCAGCACCAGAGCGTCCGCCCGTCCGGAGCGGGCGAGCTCGGGCGCGAACATCCGCCCGGCGAGCCCATAAGCGGTGGGAAAGAGGTAGAACACCGAGAGCAGGCCGAGCACGATCAGGGTGGTCCGCCGTGCCGAGCTTCCGTCGGGATTCGTATAGAAGCGCACCAGGACGTGGGGGAGACCCAGGGTGCCGAACAGCAGCGCCACGAGCAACGAGATGTTCTGGTAGGCGCCGGCAGGGGCCGTCCCGGTGGGGTTAACGGCAGCGGGGGCTACAGCAGCAGTGCCGCTGCCGGCAAGCGTAAAGACGATGAACAGGACAGGTACGGCCAGGGCAGTGAGCTTCAGCCAATACTGGAACGCCTGCACAAAGGTAATGGAGCGCATGCCGCCCGCCACCACGGTCAGGCACACCACAATGACCACGGCCACGGAGCCCACCCAGGCAGGAAGCCCGGTGGCGATCCGGATGGTCAGGGCCGCGCCGTGGAGCTGGGGGACGATGTACAGCCACCCCACGACTACCACCACCAGGCTGGTGACGCGGCGGACGGCCCGCGAATCCAGCCTCGCCTCTGTAAAATCGGGGATGGTGTACGCCCCTGACCGGCGCAGCGGGGCGGCCACAAACAGCAGCAGCATCAGGTAACCCGCCGTGTAGCCGACCGGGAACCACAGGGCATCGGTACCCGAGAGCAGCACCAGACCGGCCACGCCCAGGAAACTCGCCGCGGACAAGTATTCGCCGCCGATGGCCGAGGCATTCCACCACGGCCGGACCGTACGGGAGGCAACATAAAAATCGCCGGTGGTGCGGGAAATCCGAAGGCCGTAGAAGCCGATCACGGCAGTTGCTACGGAGACCACAACCAGGGCCACCACGCCGACCGCGGGATTCACCAGGAAATCACCTGTCCCCGGCCAGGTCACGGTACCGGGCCTCATTCCGGGCGGCGCTCCGGATGAACAGCCAGGCGCTGAGGCCGATCACCGGGTAGATCCCGGCCCCCAGCAGCAGCCAGTCGAAGGGGATGCCCAGCAATGCGGGTCTCGGCCAGGCCGGGCACGGCTGCCAGCAACACCGGGAACGCACCCAGAATCAGCATGAACCCGACGGCCACCACCAGGGCAAGCCGCAGCTGGGAACGGATCAGGGACCGGACGAAGACCTGCCCCACCTCTGATTCCTCGGCCGCTTCGCGCGTTTCGCCCGCAGGCCGCGGTGCCGAACGGGGGGCGGTGACGCGGACGCGCGTCATGCCTGCGGCCGGATCCGGGTGGCCTCCAGCTTTTCCCTGACGGTGGGAAGATGCCGGCGGCTGATGGGGAGGCTGGCGCCGGCCACCGAGACGCTCGGCTTGTCCGCTGCCAGCTTCATGGACGCGACATGCTTCAGCGCCACCAGGTAGGACCGGTGCGTCCTGATGAAGCCGGCCTCCGCCCATTGCTGCTCCAGATCGGCCAGCGGCACCCGGATGAGGTAGCTCGCGTCCGCGGTGTGCAGGCGGGCGTAGTCTCCCTGCGCCTGGACATACGTGACGTCGTCGCGCCGGATCATCCTGGTGGTGCCGCCCTGGTCCACGGTGATCATCTCCGGTGCGGCGCCGCCGTCGCGCATTAACTCACTGATCCTGCCCACCGAGCGGGCCAGCCGCTCGGCCCGGATGGGTTTGAGCAGGTAGTCAATGGCCGCCAGTTCGAAGGCTTCCAGGGCGCAGTCCTCATCGGCGGTGACAAACACCACGGCCGGCGGTTTGCTGCTGCGGGCAATGGCGCGGGCCACGTCGAGGCCGGACACGGCGGGCATGTGGATGTCCAGGAAAACGGCGTCCACTGATTCGCTGGTGAGTGCCCGGAGGGCCTCGGAACCGGACGAAGCGCGGTGGATGGTGCCGATGCGGTCATCCCTGCCCAGCAGGTACGCCAGTTCCTCCACGGCCGGTAACTCGTCGTCTGCGACGAGGACATTAATCATGGTCCTACATTAGCCGCCGCAGGCGGTTGGAAGCAGGCGGTTGGAAGCAGGCGGCAGGGATCAGGGAAGCGAGCCTCAGGCGTCGTGGCCGGGTTGGGACTTCGGGACACGCATGGTGATCAGCGTCCCTTCGCCCGGGGCGGTCTCGATCACCAGGCCGTGCTGGTCCCCGTAGACCTGGCGGAGCCGGGCGTCGACGTTCCGCAGTCCCACGTGGTCCCCGTCCCGGTGCCCGGCCAGCATGGACTGGAGCTCGGCAGGGTCCATCCCCACGCCGTCGTCCTCGATGGTGACCTCCGCAAACGCGCCCGAATCGTTGGCGGTGATGGTGATGTGGCCCGCTCCTTCCTTGGCTTCCAGGCCGTGCCTCACGGCGTTCTCCACCAGCGGCTGCAGGCTCAGGAACGGGATGACCGTGCTCAGGACCTCCGGCGCGATCCGCAGGCTGACCTGCACCCGCTCCCCGAAGCGGGCCCGCTCCAGCAGCAAGTACCGGTCAATGCAGCGCAGTTCCTCGGCCAGCGTGGTGAAGTCACCGTGGCGCCGGAAGGAGTACCTCGTGAAGTCCGCGAACTCCACCACGAGTTCGCGGGCGCGCTGCGGATCGGTGTTGATGAACGACGCGATGGCGTTGAGCGAGTTGTAGATGAAATGCGGGCTGATCTGGGCGCGCAAGGCCCGCACCTCGGCTTCCATCAGGAGCGTCCGGGACGCATCCAGCTCCGCGAGCTCCACCTGGACGGCCACCCAGTCGGCCACTTCGCTGGTGGCGCGGACCAGCCCGGCCCCCGCCGACGGGGCAAACGCGGCCACCACGCCAACCACCCGTGCCCCCGCGCGTACCGGTGCGATGACGGCGGCGAGACTGCCGGAGGTGGGGCCTGCACCCAGGTCCCGCGCCTGGAGCACGGTGGTGCGGCCCCCGATGAGGACGTCCGCAGCGAGGCCCATCAACTGCGGTTTCAGTTCCTCGGCGGCACCATCCCAGGCGAGGACGCCCGTGGTATCGGTGATCGCCAGGGCGTCACAGCCCAGCAGCGCACGCAGCTGGCGGCTGGCCTTCGCTGCGCCCGCAGGGTTCAGCCCCGTGCGCAGGTGCTGCCCGGCACGGGACGCGGCGTGCAGCGTGTTGTACGTGGCGCGCTCGGCATCGGTGCCCAGGTCGCGGAATGAACGCAGCACCTTGAAGCCCACACCGACGACGACGGCGATCGCCAGCACGATCACGGCGATGGCTGCTGCGGTCAGGAGCGGGGAGTCCGGCATGGTGCCCAGCGTAGTGGCGGGTGCCGTTTGCCGCAGCATCGCGACCGTTTGAGCGACCGCTGCTCCAGCACCTCTGGATGTAGCGTCCGTCACGGCGCAGAGTGATTGCAGTCACATGGCGGCCCTGCCCGCAGGCCGCGGCCGGTGTGTACAGGCAAGTTCTCAATGAGGAGGAACGATGGGTCAAGATGCCCAGACTCCGGACGCAGCGGCGTCCGTTGACTTCGAGCAGGTCCAGTCGACCGAGCGGTTCCAGGAACTGCGCAAACGTCACCGCAGCTTTGTATTCCCCATGGCAGCGGTCTTCCTGCTGTGGTACTTCGCGTACGTTCTGCTGGCTGACTACGCCGTGGGCTTCATGTCCACCAAAGTGTGGGGCAACATCAACATCGGCCTGATCCTTGGCCTGCTGCAGTTTGTCACCACGTTCGCCATTACCGGCTGGTACGTCAGCTACTCCAACCGCAGGCTGGACCCGATCGCCGCGGAGATCCGGCACGAAATTGAAGGCCATGAATTCGATAAGGACGGCAACATCGTGACCGGAGTGAACAAATGATCGGGATTGCCGCGGCCGTTGATGTCGCCGACCTCAAGGAAACCACGCTCCTCAACATGGGCATCTTCGGCCTGTTCGTGGCGGTGACCATGGTGATCGTGATCCGGGCCAGCCGGAACAACAAGACCGCGGCCGATTACTACGCGGCCGGGCGCTCGTTCACCGGCTCACAGAACGGGACGGCCATTGCCGGCGACTACCTCTCGGCGGCCTCGTTCCTGGGCATTACCGGCGCCATTGCCATCAACGGCTATGACGGCTTTATGTACTCCATCGGCTTCCTGGTGGCCTGGCTGGTGGCACTGCTGCTGGTTGCCGAACTGCTCCGCAACACCGGCAAGTTCACCATGGCCGATGTCCTCTCCTTCCGGCTCAAGCAGCGTCCGGTCCGCATCGCCGCGGCCATCTCCACCCTTGCCGTGTGCTTCTTCTACCTGCTCGCGCAGATGGCCGGAGCCGGCAGCCTGATCTCCCTGCTCCTGGGCATCAGCGACTGGGGCGGCCAGGCGCTGGTGATCATCGTCGTCGGCGCCCTCATGATCATGTACGTCCTGATCGGCGGCATGAAGGGCACCACCTGGGTCCAGATCATCAAGGCCATCCTGCTGATCGCCGGTGCGGCCGTTATGACTCTCTGGGTTCTGGCCATCTACGGCTTCAACCTCTCCAGCCTCCTCGGTGCGGCCGTTGAAACCTCCAACAACCCCGCGGTGCTCAACCCCGGCCTGCAGTACGGCAAGACCGAAACGTCCAAGCTGGACTTTATGTCCCTTGGCCTCGCCCTGGTCCTCGGCACGGCAGCGCTGCCCCACGTGCTGATGCGCTTCTACACCGTGCCTACGGCGAAGGAAGCCCGTAAATCTGTGGTCTGGTCCATCTGGCTGATCGGGCTCTTCTACCTGTTCACCCTGGTCCTTGGCTACGGTGCGGCAGCGCTCGTTGGTGCAGAAACCATCAAGGGCGCACCGGGCGGCGTCAATTCCGCGGCTCCGCTGCTCGCCTTCTACCTGGGCGGCCCGCTGCTTCTGGGCTTTATCTCCGCGGTGGCCTTCGCCACCATCCTGGCAGTGGTGGCCGGCCTGACCATCACCGCTGCCGCCTCCTTCGCCCACGACATCTACGCCAGCGTCATCGCCAAGGGAAAGGCCGACGCCGAGACGGAGGTCAAGGTGGCCCGCCGTACGGTGGTGGTCATCGGCGTCATGGCCATCCTGGGCGGCATCTTCGCCAACGGCCAGAACGTGGCCTTCCTGGTGGCCCTGGCCTTCGCTGTGGCGGCATCGGCCAACCTGCCCACCATTATCTACTCGCTGTTCTGGCGGCGGTTCACCACCCAGGGCGCGGTGTGGAGCATGTACGGCGGCCTGGGCTCGGCCATCATCCTGATCACTCTTCTCGCCGGTTGTATCCGGCGGGGCGACCTCCATGATCAAGGACGCCAACTTCGCGATCTTCCCGCTCAGCAACCCGGGCATCGTGTCCATTCCGCTGGCGTTCCTGCTCGGCTGGCTCGGCACGGTGCTGGACAAGAAGCGCGAGGACACCGCCAAGCAGGCCGAAATGGAAGTACGGTCCCTCACCGGCGTCGGTGCGGAGAAGGCAGTGGATCACTGACCTTGGCAAACGGACGACGGCGGCCCCGCGGCCGCCGTCGTCGCTGGAAGGCCCGCGGCCCCTTTCGGGGCCGCGGGCCTATTGTCTTGGGTCCTATACCTTGGGCTTGATCTTGATGTTCCATCATTTTGAGTTCATCAGTGCCCTCGAAGCGGTAGACGAGGTCGATGTTCCTGCCGCCGTCGCAGGTGATGATCCCCGCCACGTCGGCGCCCTTGGTGCCGTTCTCGGTTTCGGCCTTGACGTTGTTATAGGTGGGCTTGCAGGTGTTGTCCATCTCCAGTGTCTTGATGCCGGCAATAAACGCCTCCTTGGACACCTGTTCCTGGAGGGCAGGGTCAAGGTACTTGTCGTAGGCCGCGGAGGTCTCGCCGTTGATCACCAGTTTCGTGAAGTCGTCCGCGAGGCCCCTGGCATGGTTGGTGGGGCCAGCCACAACATTGATCAGGATCACCACGCCCAGGATGACCAGCAGGAGGACACCGCCCACCACGCCCAGGATGGTCCACAGCCCCCGGCGCCCCCGCGCCGGAGGCTCTTGACCGGGCAGCCCGAACGGCCCGTGGGCGGGCGGCTGTCCGGCAGCACCGTAGTGTCCGGGAGCCCCGTACTGTCCGGGCGCTGCTTCCTGTCCCGGAGCTGGGTACGGGCCCGGCGCGCTGAACTGGCCGGGCCGCACTGTGCCTGGCCTGCGGCTGGTGCCTGCGGCTGCTGCGGCTGCTGGGGCCAGGGTGCAGGCTGGACCGGCTGGTGCGGTCCCTGAGGGTTGCTCACATGGAGCCTTTCCGGCAACGCGGTGGCACTGCCTTTTTGCTGGGATCCGCTGGGCGGTTCCCATGGTTTACCTGGGAACAGCCTATAGCCCGGATTTGCGGGGATGGGCATCGGGCCGACCATCCGGGAAACACAGCTTGCGTCAGGTCAGCGGGCGGGCTCCGGATCCTGGCCGTCGCCGGATCCCCGTTCCAGGAGCGGCTGGATGCGGAAAGGAATGAGTTCGCCCATGGCCAGGGCGGTGTCCGTCCGGTCCACGCCGTCGCAGGCCAGGATCTTCCCGTTGATCCGGAAGAGGTCCTCAGCGTCCAACGCCACCACCCGCAGCAGGAGGTCAGCCGAGCCGGTCAGGCCGTATCCTTCCAGGATCTCCGGAATGCCGGCGAGGTCATGGGCCAGCTGCCCCAGCTTTTGTTGCTGGACATGGACCGAGATGAAGGCCATCAGCGGATAGCCCAGCGACACCGGATTGATCCGCCGCTCGAAGGACAGGAAGACGTGTTTTTTCTCCAGCTGGGCCATCCGGCCTGGACGGTGTTCCGGGACAGTCCCAGCTTCTGGGCAAGCGCCACCACCGTCCGCCGGGGGTCTCGGGCCAAGGCAGAAAGCAGCCGGGTGTCCGTGCCATCCAAAGGTTGCATAATGCGCAACGTTAGCACGGTGAGGGGACCACAAACAGGGCATTATGCTCAGTATCCGCGGCGGTAGTTGTACCCAATGAACATTGTGAGTAGGGTCACAATTATCCGGGGCAACGGCGCCCGGGCGGCCGGTTGCCGGCGGGACCACAAGTCTCCAGGCGCTGGTCAAACGACGTGAGAAGGTTGCGTGCCATCGTGTCTACAGACGAAACGGGCCAGGGCGGGACAAGGGCAGGTGCCCCCGCCGGCAGTGCAGGAACTCAAGGTGCATCCGGCCGGAATCTGATCCAGCTGATCACCGCGGACGGCGAGCGGGTCAGCCATCCGGAATTCGACCCCTGGGTCAAGGACATTGGCGATGAACAGCTGTGCTCCCTGTATGAGGACCTGACAGCCATCCGGCGCATCGACGTCGAGGCAACCGCCCTCCAGCGGCAGGGGGAGCTGGGTCTCTGGCCGCCGTTGTTGGGCCAGGAAGCAGCGCAGGTGGGTTCCGCCAGGGCACTGCGGCAGGACGACTTCATCTTCTCCAGCTACCGCGAAAACGGCGTGGCGTACTGCCGCGGCGTGGACCTGACTGACATTTTGCGTGTCTGGCGCGGAAACGGCTCCTCCGGCTGGGATCCGTACACCGTCAACATGGCCACTCCCCAGATCATCATTGGCGCGCAGACGCTGCATGCCACCGGCTACGCCATGGGCATCCAGAACGACGGCGCCGACTCCGTGGCGGTGACCTACTTCGGCGACGGTGCCACCAGCGAAGGTGACGTCAACGAGGCCATGGTGTTCGCCGCGAGCTTCCAGGTGCCGCTGGTCTTCTTCTGCTCCAATAACCACTGGGCCATCTCGGAACCGGTGCGGCTGCAGTCCCACGTTCAGCTCGCGGACAGGGCCGCAGGCTTTGGAATTCCGAGCCTCCGGGTGGACGGAAATGACGTCCTGGCCGTGATGGCAGCCACCCGAGTGGCCGTGGACCGGGCGCGGCACGGCGGCGGGCCGACCTTCATTGAGGCCGTCACGTACCGCATGGGGCCGCACACCACGGCTGACGATCCCACCCGCTACCGTGATGCCAACGAACTCGAGGACTGGGCGGCGAAGGACCCCATCGACCGCGTCAAAGCCCTCCTGGACCGCAAGGGCCTCCTCACGGATCAGTACCAGCAGCACGTCAGGGACAAGGCGGACGCCGTGGCCCGTGAGCTCCGTGCAGGCTGCATCGCCATGCCGGAGCCGGAGCCGATGGATGTCTTCAAGCATGTGTACAGCGCCCCCAACTCATGGCTGGACCGGCAGCAGGACCACTACACCCGATACCTTGCCTCCTTCGGTGATCCCGCAGGAGCCACTTCCCAGGAAGGTGCACGCTGATGACCCAGATGACCTTTGCCCGTGCCATCAACTCCGGCCTGCGCAAATCCCTCGAAAACGATCCTAAAGTCATCCTGATGGGCGAGGACATCGGCGTCCTTGGCGGTGTGTTCAGGGTGACCGACGGCCTCCAGAAGGACTTCGGCAAGCACCGCGTGGTGGACACGCCGCTGGCCGAGTCGGCCATTATCGGCACCGCCGTGGGCCTCGCATACCGTGGCTACCGGCCCGTGGTGGAGATCCAGTTCGATGGCTTCATCTATCCGGCCTTCGACCAGATCGTCAGCCAGGTGGCCAAGCTGCATTACCGCACCCAGGGTGCGGTGAAGATGCCCATCACCATCCGGGTCCCGTTCGGCGGCGGCATTGGTTCACCGGAGCATCACTCAGAATCGCCCGAGGCATACTTCACCCACACCTCCGGGCTGCGGGTGGTGACAGTTTCCAACCCGCAGGACGCCTACACCGTGATCCAGCAGGCCATCCTGTCCGATGACCCGGTCCTCTACTTCGAACCCAAGCGCCGCTACCACGACAAAGGTGAAGTGGATGAAGGCACCGACATCCCGGCCGCGTTGCCGATGGATACAGCCCGTGTGCTGACCGAAGGCAACGACGTGACGCTTGTGGCCTACGGGCCGCTGGTGAAAACGGCCCGGGACGCCGCCACTGCAGCAGCCGACGAAGGGATTTCCATCGAGGTCATCGACCTGCGCTCGCTGGCACCGGTGGATTACGCCACCGTTGAAGCGTCTGTGCGGAAGACGGGCCGGCTGGTGATCACCCATGAGGCCGGGCAGTCAGGCGGCCTGGGAGCCGAGGTCGCTGCCAGCATCACCGAGCGGTGCTTCTACCACCTCGAAGCAGCGCCCGTCCGTGTCACCGGATTCGATATTCCCTACCCGTACTCCAAGGTGGAGATGCACCATCTGCCCAGCCTCGACAGGATCCTCGACGGCGTGGACCGTGCACTGGGACGGCCGAACTCACTCAGCGGGCTGGAAGGATGAGCGCCACCATGATCAAGGAATTCAGGCTGCCGGATTTGGGTGAGGGTCTGACGGAATCCGAAATCGTCAGTTGGAAAGTTGGCGTGGGGGACACCGTCACCCTGAACCAGGTCATAGCCGAGGTGGAAACAGCCAAGGCCGTGGTGGAATTGCCGTCGCCGTTCGCCGGTGTGATTACGGCCCTTCACGAGCAGCCCGGCACCGTGGTGGAGGTGGGCAAGCCGATCGTCTCCTTTGAAGTACCGGACGACGCCGGCGCGTCACCCGCGGGGGCAGCTCCGGCTGAGGCGGAGGTACCCAAACGGCAGCCCAACCTGGTGGGGTACGGCGCCGTCGTCGAAAGTTCCGGCCGTCCGGTGCGCCGGCAACGCAACTTCGCAGCGCAAGTGGTTGAGCCAGCCGAAATCAGCTCCGCTGAAGCCTCGGTGGTTGAGCCTGTCGAAACCAAGGCTGTCGAGACCAGCCCTGTCGACACCAGGTCCACCGAAACCCGCTCCTTCGACCGGCCGCGCTCCACGCCTCCGGTACGGAAGCTGGCCAAGGACCTTGGCGTCGAATTGGCCGCAGTTCCGGGCACCGGTGTCCAGGGGCTGATCACGCGGGACGATGTCCGGAACTTCGTCGGCGGCGGTGATGTTCCGGGGGCGGCTCGCCATCTGTCTGCGGTCTCGGATGCGGCTGCGCCGGCTGACCGGACGGCCGCGCAGGGCGTGCGGGAAGTCCGCACCCCCATCAAAGGCGTCCGGAAGTTCACGGCGGCTGCGATGGTGGCGAGCGCATTTACTGCACCGCATGCGACGGAGTTCCTTACGGTGGATGTCACCCCCACCATGGACCTGCTCGCCAAGCTGAAGGGAAGCCGGGCTTTCCTGGACCACAAGCTCACTCCACTGACCCTGGTGGCCAAGGCCGTGCTGGTGGCGCTCCGGCGGAACCCGTCGCTGAATTCGCGGTGGGACGAGGCCAACCAGGAGATTGTGCAGTTCAACTACGTCAATCTCGGTATCGCCGCGGCAACGCCCCGTGGGCTCACTGTTCCGAACATCAAGGATGCAGACACCCTGTCCCTGCTGGAACTCTCTGAAGCCCTGACTGACCTGACGGAGACAGCACGGGCCGGGAAGACCGCCCCGGCCGAGCTGGCTGACGGCACGATCTCCATCACGAACATCGGGGTCTTCGGGATCGACGCCGGAACTCCCATCCTGAACCCCGGCGAGGCAGCCATCCTGGCTGTGGGCGCGGTCCGGAAGATGCCGTGGGAGTTCCAGGATGAGGTTGCGCTGCGCCAGGTCATGACCTTGAGCCTGTCCTTTGACCACCGCCTGGTGGATGGGGAGCAGGGCTCCCGCTTCCTCGCCGACGTCGGCGCCATCCTGGCCGATCCAGGCATGGTGCTCACGATGGTTTAGGCATCAGGCCCGAAGCAACGCGGGGTCACTCCTTGCCCGATAATTCGACATTATCGGGCAGGGAGTGACCCCGCGTTGCCGTCTGGAGCGCCGTGAGGTCAGGCCGGGCCGTCAACCGTGAGTGCCGCCAGCGCCATGCTCTCGAGCAGCGGACGGGCCGTTTTTGGCGCGATCTTTCGGCCGTGGGTCCGGACCGAGTGTGGCGTGGAATTGATGAGGCCGAAGGTCGCGTGGGCCCGCATCCGCAGTTCGGCGGCGTCGATGGCAGGGTGCAGCCGGGCCAGGACCTCAACCCAGAGTTCAACGTAGTTTCGCTGCAGCGTCCGAACTTCGGCCTGGTCCTGTTTGGCGAGGTTGCTGAAGTCCCTGTCCTGGACGCGGATCACGTCCGGTTTACCCAGGGCAAAATCCACTTGGAACTCCACCAGCCTGCGGAGGGCGGCGAGCGGGTCCGTGGTTTCCGCCACCACGCGCTGGCCGCCCGTCAAAAGGTCCCGGCTTACCGTCAGCAGCAGATCACCCAGCACTGCCTGCTTGCCCGGGAAATGGCGGTACACCGCCGGACCGCTGACGCCGGCAGCCGCCCCCAGGTCTTCCAGCGACACACGGTTAAACCCGTTCACGGCAAAGAGCGATGCGGCGGCGGTCAACAGTGCCTGGCGCCGGATCTCCTTGGCCTGGCTGCGCTGGGTCCCCGGATCGGGCTGGGCAGCAGCCGCAACGGGCCGGTCTGGCGGCGACGGCCGGGACGGCTGCGCAGGTCGGGCGATGGGCACGTTTTCCTCCTCGAACCTGCAAATTCTAGCAATGCATCCCTGTGTTGGACATCACAGTTAATAGAGACTAACCTAAATCTCAGTTACTCAGCACTAACCGAGTTGGCATTCGCGGCTCTGCACGGGCGCGAGTGGCCGGATGCCCTCAACAGAACAGGAACGGACCGCGTCGATGGAGACCCTCACCAGCCGGCTGGACGCCGCAAGTGAAGTGTTTGCGGCCAACAACTCCGCGCAGCGCGGGCTCGCCGAGGAGCTGCGGGCCAAGCTGGCCGAGGCAGCGCTGGGCGGTCCGGCGAAGTCCCGGGAACGCCATGTCGCCCGGGGGAAGCTGCTGCCGCGCGAACGCATCGACAGGCTGCTCGATGACGGCAGCCCGTTCCTGGAGATCGCCCCGCTCGCTGCCAACGGCATGTACAACGATGAGTCGCCCGGCGCCGGGGTGATCGCCGGCATCGGCCTGGTGCATGGCCGGCAGGTGCTGGTCATTTCGAACGACGCCACGGTCAAGGGCGGCACCTACTACCCGATGACGGTCAAGAAGCACCTCCGCGCCCAGGAAATCGCGCTGGAGAACCGTTTGCCCTGCATTTATCTTGTGGACTCCGGGGGAGCGTTCCTGCCGAAGCAGGACGAGGTCTTCCCGGACAAGGAGCACTTCGGCAGGATCTTCTACAACCAGGCCCGGCTGTCCGCGGCCAAGATTCCGCAGATCGCCTCGGTGATGGGCTCATGCACCGCCGGTGGCGCGTATGTTCCGGCGATGAGCGACGAAACCGTCATCGTTCGGAACCAGGGCACCATCTTCCTGGGCGGCCCGCCGCTGGTGAAGGCCGCCATCGGCGAAATCGTCACGGCGGAGGAGCTTGGCGGCGGAGACGTGCACTCGAGGATCTCCGGCGTTACGGACCATCTTGCCGAGAACGATGAACATGCCCTGCAGATCGTCCGCGACATCGTCGCCACGCTCCCCGGGCCGGCAGCCCCCGTGTGGGACGTGGAGGCCGTCGTCGAACCCGTGGCGGACCCAACCGAGGTGTACGGCGCCGTCCCCCTGGACGTCAACGCGCAGTACGACGTCCGCGAGGTTATATCCAGGCTGGTGGACGGCAGCAGGTTCCACGAGTTCAAGAAGGAATACGGCACAACACTCGTCACCGGCTTCGCGAAGCTTCACGGCCACCCGGTGGGGATCGTGGCCAACAACGGCGTGCTGTTCAGCGAGTCGTCGCTCAAGGGCGCGCACTTCATCGAACTGTGCGATCAGCGCGGGATCCCCCTGATCTTCCTGCAGAACATTTCCGGCTTCATGGTGGGCAAGGATTCCGAGCAGGGCGGCATCGCCAAGAACGGCGCCAAGATGGTCACCGCGGTGGCCACCGCACGGGTGCCGAAGCTGACTGTGGTGATCGGCGGATCCTTCGGGGCAGGCAACTACTCCATGTGCGGGCGGGCCTACTCACCCAGGTTTCTTTGGATGTGGCCCGCCAGCCGCATCTCCGTGATGGGCGGCAACCAGGCCTCCAGCGTCCTCGCCACCGTCAAACGGGACCAGTACGAGGCCGCCGGCCAGGAATGGTCTGCCGACGACGAAGAGGCGTTCAAGGCCCCCATCAAACAACAGTATGAGGACCAGGGCAGCCCGTACTACTCCACCGCCCGCCTCTGGGATGACGGCATCATTGACCCCGCGGACACCCGCACCGTTCTGGGACTGGCGCTCGACGTCGTCTCCCGCACCCCGCTGCCGGAGACCTCCTTCGGCCTTTTCCGGATGTGAGCCCCGCTGTGACTATTCCTCCGCCGACAACTCCCGCACAGGCCAGCAGCTCAAATCCGGGCAAACCCCTCTTCGGCACCGTCCTCGTGGCCAACCGCGGGGAGATCGCCTGCCGCGTGATCCGTACCCTGCGTGCCCTGGGCATCCGTTCCGTGGCCGTCTACAGCGATGCCGACGACGACGCCCGCCACGTGCGCGAAGCCGACGCTGCCGTGCGGATCGGCCCCGCTTCCGCCGCGGAGAGCTACCTGAACATCGAAGCCATCATCCAGGCATGCCGCGATACCGGCGCCGAAGCCGTCCACCCCGGTTACGGCTTCCTGAGCGAGAACGTCGACTTCGCCCGCGCACTGGAGGCAGCCGGCATCACCTTCATCGGCCCCGGCGTGGAATCCCTGAACGTCATGGGCGACAAGATCCGGTCCAAGAACCATGTGGCCGGCTACGGCGTTCCAGTGGTGCCGGGCATCGCCGAGCCGGGCATGACCGACGCGCAGCTGATGGAGGCCGCGGCCGCCGTCGGTTTCCCGCTGCTCATCAAGCCCTCCGCCGGCGGCGGCGGCAAGGGCATGCACATCGTGGAACGCCCCGAGGAGCTCGAAGCCACGCTGGCCACGGCCCGGCGGGTTGCGGCGAGCGCCTTCGGTGACGACACCCTCTTCCTGGAGCGGCTGGTCCGCACGCCGCGGCACATTGAGGTCCAGGTCCTGGCCGACAACCACGGCAACGTTATCCATCTGGGCGAGCGGGAGTGCTCACTGCAGCGGCGCCACCAGAAGGTGATTGAAGAAGCGCCGTCACCGCTGTTGGACGGGCTGAACGACGGAGGCGCCACCCGTACCAGGATCGGCGAAGCTGCCTGCCAGGCGGCCCGGAGCGTCCACTACAGCGGTGCCGGCACCGTGGAGTTCCTGGTCTCCGACGACGCCCCGGACGAGTTCTTTTTTATGGAAATGAACACCCGGCTGCAGGTGGAGCACCCGGTCACCGAAATGGTCACCGGCGTTGACCTGGTCGAATGGCAGGTCCGGATCGCCGCCGGTGAGGAACTGACCGTCCGCCAGGCCGACGTCGAACTTAACGGGCACGCCGTCGAAGCACGCGTCTACGCGGAAATCCCCGAACGGAACTTCATGCCTTCAGGCGGGGAAGTGGTGCTCCTGGACGAGCGGGGTGCCACCTTCGCCGTGTTGGACGACCTCCGCTACCCCGCTATCGCTGCCGCCGCGGATGCGGAGATCAGGATCGATTCGTCGCTGGTACAGGGGCTGGAAATTTCCAGCGATTACGATCCCATGGTTGCCAAGGTGATCGCCTGGGGCGCCGACCGCAAGGCCGCGCTGGCACAGGCTCGACACGGCACTCGCCCGGTACACGGTCCTGGGGATCGAAACGAACGTTGAGTACCTCCGCCTGCTGATCAACGACGACGACGTCCGGGCCGGGCGCCTGGACACCGGCCTGATCGAGCGCCGGATGCCGCATTTCACCTTCCGTCGCATTGGCGACGCCGAGATCATCGCCGCCGCGATGCCGGAGTGGGTGCTGGCCGAGGGACCGGCCAACGTTGGATCCCCCTGGAACAGCACCACCGGCTGGCGGCTGGGAGCCCCGGCGCCCTGGACCAGGAGCTTCGGCGTCCCGGGTGGCGGACCTTGCCACGGTAGCGGTGACCTGGCTGAGCAACCTGGACCTCGGCCACGTGAGGGCCAGGGTCAACGGCGGCCCGGAACACGACGTGACTGTTTTGGGGCTGACCGGGCAAGACGTGTTCCTGTCGATCGACGGCGAGGAAGTGCGGTTCGCCCGGGGATCATCCGGGGAGGCGTACCCCGCAGCAGGGGACGCACCGGCCGTCTTCGTGGGCAACGGTGGCTGGTCGTGCCGGCTGGAAGTACTGTCCCGGGAGGCACGGCTCGCACGGGTCCTCGCCGCCATCCAGCGCGAGGAGGGCATCGCCGACCCGGAAGTCCGCTCGCCCATGCCGGGCACGGTGGTATCAGTTGCCGTGGCCAACGGAGACCACGTGGCAGCCGGGCAGGTCCTCCTCTCCGTGGAAGCCATGAAGATGGAGCACCAGTTGGTGGCCGAAGTGGCCGGCACCGTGCATATCAGCGTCAAGGCCGGCGACCTGGTGAAGGCGGACCAGGTGCTGGCCACCATCCACGCAGAGAGCACTGACCCGGCCGCGGACCCCATAACGGACCCACCCACGGCGCCGGACAACACTGACAACACAGGCAAAGGAGCCTAGCAATGACAGATTTTCGAACTCAGCGAGGAATACCAGGACCTCAGCGACACCGTCCGGGACTTTGCGGACAACGTGGTGGCGCCGGTGTCCGCCAAGCACGATGAGGAACACAGCTTCCCCTACGAAATCGTGAAGCAGATGGCAGACATGGGTCTCTTCGGGCTGCCGTTCCCTGAGGAGTACGGCGGGATGGGCGGCGACTACTTTGCCCTCGCGCTCGCCCTTGAGCAGCTGGGCCGGGTGGACCAGTCCGTGGCCATCACACTGGAAGCCGGCGTCTCCCTGGGCGCCATGCCCGTCTACCGGTTCGGCACCGAGGCCCAGAAGCAGGAGTGGCTGCCGGTGCTGGCCTCGGGCGAGGCGCTCGCAGGATTCGGCCTCACGGAGCCGGAAGCCGGTTCGGACGCGGGCGGCACCAAAACCCACGCCCGGCGCGAGACCGCCGGCAGCAAAACCGAATGGGTGATCAACGGGAACAAGGAGTTCATCACCAACTCCGGTACCGACATCACCCGCCTCGTAACAGTCACGGCGGTCACCGGCCAGACGGAGGGCAGGGACGGCAGCGTCAAGAAGGAAATCTCCACCATCCTGGTGCCCACCGACACCCCAGGGTTCAAGGCGGAAAAGGCCTACAACAAGGTGGGCTGGAACGCCTCGGACACGCATCCGCTGACGTTGAAGGACGTCCGGGTGCCGGAGGAAAACCTGCTCGGCGAAGAAGGCAGGGGCTACGCGAACTTCCTCTCCATCCTGGATGAGGGCCGGATCGCCATCGCCGCGCTGGCCACGGGAGCAGCGCAGGGCTGTGTGGACCTCTCGGTGAAGTACGCCAAGGAACGCAGTGCCTTCGGCCAAAACATCGGCAAGCACCAAGCCGTCGCATTCAAGATCGCCCGCATGCAGGCCAGGGCCCACACCGCCCGCCTGGCCTACTACGATGCCGCCTCGAGAATGCTCGCCGGCAAGCCATTCAAGACGCAGGCGGCCATCGCTAAGATGGTCGCAGGCGAGGCTGCCATGGATAACGCGCGGGATGCCACCCAGGTATTCGGCGGCTATGGCTTCATCAACGAATTCACCGTGGCACGCCATTACCGCGACTCCAAGATCCTTGAAGTGGGGGAGGGCACCACGGAGGTCCAGCTGATGCTGATCGCCCGCGAACTCGGACTGTAGCAAGCCCGCTGGTCGGGACTGCCACCCGGTGGTCGAGCCTGTCGAGACCCCTGAGGACCAACTGATGATTAACAAGGTTGTTGCCAGCGCCGAGGAAGCCATTGCGGACATCCCGGACGGCGCGTCGCTCGCGGTGGGCGGGTTCGGCCTGTGCGGGATCCCCGTGGCCCTGATTGACGCCCTTCACCGGCACGGCACCAAGGACCTGGAGACCGTCAGCAACAACTGCGGCGTGGACGACTGGGGCCTCGGCGTCCTGCTCCGGGACGGCAGGATCCGGCGGACCGTCAGCTCCTACGTCGGCGAGAACAAGGAGTTCGCCCGCCAGTACCTTGCCGGTGAGCTGGAGGTGGAGCTGACCCCGCAGGGAACCCTCGCAGAGAAGCTCCGCGCCGGCGGAGCCGGGATCCCCGCCTTCTACACCAAGGCCGGCGTGGGCACCCAGGTGTCCGAGGGCGGGCTTCCCCAGAAGTACGACGCCGACGGCGGGGTTGCCATCGCCTCCGCACCCAAGGAGGTGCGGACTTTCAACGGGGTTGACTACGTCCTGGAGGAGTCACTGACGCCCGATTACGGCCTCGTGCACGCGTGGAAGGGCGACCGCCACGGCAACCTTGTCTTCCACGCCACCGCCATGAACTTCAACCCCCTCTGCGCCATGGCAGGCAGGATCACCGTCGCCGAAGTGGAGGAACTGGTGGAACCGGGCGAACTCGATCCGGAGCACGTCCACGTCCCCGGCATCTTCGTCCAGCGCGTAGTGGTGGTGCCCGACGGCGAGAAACGGATTGAAAAGCGGACCGTGTCCCTGGCCACCACTGCCGGAGCTGGCCCGGCCACTGACCCGTCACAGGCAGGAGCGTAGCCATGGAGTCGAACAGCACGCAGGGAGCGCCTCCCCGCCCCGAAGCCGTACGGCACGAATACCGCCGTGCCGCCGTCGAACATCCAGAGGGCACGAACCAGGATGCCAAGGGCTGGACCCGGAACGAGCTGGCCGCGCGGGTGGCCCGGGAGCTCAGCAACGGGCAATACGTCAACCTGGGCATCGGCATGCCCACGCTGATCCCCAATTACATTCCTGCCGGTGTGGAAGTGGTGCTGCATTCGGAGAACGGGATCCTCGGCGTCGGGCCCTACCCGGCCGAGGACGCCGTGGATCCGGACCTGATCAACGCCGGCAAGGAAACGGTCACGGTTAACAAGGGGGCAGCCTTCTTTGATTCCGCCTCATCGTTCGGCATGATCCGCGGCGGCCACGTGGATGTGGCTGTGCTGGGCGCCATGGAAGTGGCGCAGAACGGCGACCTGGCCAACTGGATGATCCCCGGCAAGATGGTCAAAGGCATGGGCGGAGCCATGGATCTGGTTTTCGGGGCCAAAAAGGTGATCGTGATGATGGAACACGTTGACCGCAACGGCCGCCCCAAAATCGTGGAACAGTGCACGCTGCCGCTGACGGGCAAGGCCTGCGTGGACCGGATCGTCACCGACCTCGCCGTGATCGATGTTGTCACCGAGGGCGGGCGGTCCCGCCTGGTGCTCCGCGAACTGGCGCCCAACGTGACCGTTGAGGACGTTGCGGCGGCCACCGGGGCGGAGCTCTTCGAAGAGGACCAGGAACTCACTGTATGACGGGCCAGCGCATCATTGAACAGCGGGGCCTGTACTTCGACGAGCTGGAGCTGGACGTTGTGTACGCGCACCGGCCCGGGCGCACCGTGACCGAGGCGGACAACGTCCTGTTCACCACGCTCACCATGAACACCCAGGCCCTGCACCTTGACGCCGCCTGGAGCGCCGGCCAGCCTTTCGGCCAGCGGCTGGTCAACTCCATGTTCACACTGTCCACTGTGGTGGGACAGTCCGTGTCGCAGCTGACCCAGGGCACCATCATCGCCCAACTGGGCCTGACCGATGTGTCCTTTCCCCATCCGCTGTACCACGGCGACACGCTCTACACAGAGACCGTGATCCAGCAGAAGCGGCTCTCGGAATCACGGCCCGGCCAGGGGATTGTCACCATGCAGCACACCGGCCGGAACCAGGACGGCACCGTGGTGGCCCTGGCCACCCGGAGCTGCCTGATGTGGACCCGTGACGCCCACTCCATGCGCCCCGCGGAACCACAAAAGGGGAGCGGGCAGGGCCTCGAAAAGGGGACAATGTCCCTATGACATTTATGATGGGCCCCGCCCTCTTGTTCTGCCCCGCCGACCGTCCCGAGCGCTACCAGAAGGCAGCCGAACGCGCCGACGCCGTCATCCTGGATTTGGAGGACGCCGTGGCTCCCGCGGACAAGCAACGGGCCCGCGGCGCGATCCTCGCCCAGCTCGGTGCAGCCGGTGACGGGCCCGAGATGGACCCCAGCCGGACCATCGTCCGCCTCAATCCGGCCGGCACGGAAGAGTTCGAAAAGGACCTTCATTGCCTGGCACATACGCCGTACCGGACGGTCATGCTGGCCAAAGCCGAGAGCGCCAAACAGCTGGAAGCACTCAAGGACTTCCACGTCATTGCCCTGTGCGAGACCGCAGCTGGAATCCTCAACGCACCCGCCATCGCGGCTGCCCCCAATGTGGTGGCACTGATGTGGGGCGCAGAGGACCTGCTCGCGTCCCTGGGCGGCACCTCCTCACGAGAGAGCGACGGCGGCTACCGCGCCGTGGCACTGCACGCCCGGTCCGCGGTACTCGTCGCCGCCCGCGCCTTCGGGAAGGAAGCCGTGGACGCCGTCTACGTCAACATCCCGGACCTTGACGGGCTCGCGCTGGAGGCTGCCGACGCCGTCGCCTCAGGGTTTGGCTCCAAGGCGTGTATCCACCCCACGCAGGCGAACATCGTCCGCGGCGCGTACGCCCCGTCCGAGGTGGACGTCACCGCTGCCCAGGAACTGTTGCGCGCCGCCGCTGCAGCGGGGTCCGGGGTCTTTCAATTCAACGGCAAGATGATCGACGGCCCCATCCTCAAGCACGCTGAAGCAACGCTCCGCAGGGCCGGAACCCACGCCTGACGTCAGCGCCGCCGCCTGATCAGCGCCGCCGCCCTCGGGAACCGCGGCGGGACAGCGGTGGAATGGCCTCATACAGCAGGGTCCTGACCCACCGCTCACCCGTTTCCCGGAACTCGCTCCGGGTGGCGAAGCGGTACAGGTAACTGTGGACGCGAACCCAACGCGGGGGTTCGCCGTCGAACGGGTCCTCGCGAAGGAGCCGCAGGGTCCGGGGATCAGCCTCGAGGAGCTTGCCGAGGAAGGCATAAAACCACTCCTCGTGGACCGTTCGCAGCGGCAGGAACCACATCAGCCAATCCAGCCGCAGGTGATAGGGCGCCCACTGCCGCGGCAGCCGGCGCACGTCACCGGGCTTGCCCTTGAATGCGTACTCGCGCCAGTCAGCCGCGTCGTCAGGTTCGGCGTCCAGCGTGCCTTCGACAACGATCTCGATGCGCTGCTTCGTCACTGTGCCGAAAGCGCCGTAGGTGTTGACCAGCTGCCAGCGGTTGAAGCTGGCATTCATCAGCTGCCCCTTGGAGACGAGGTTGCGCACCGGCCAGTAGCTCAGGACCACCAGCAGCAGCGTCGCCGCGAGGGTGATGGCAAGCCAGTACGGCGGATTCCCGCGGCTCCCGGCCGCAGCATGCCAGTCCAGGGGCAGGAAGGGGAACACTGCATGGGCAACGGGGTCGCTGACCGCGGCGAAGGCCAGCACAATGGCAATCCAGTTCAGCCACGCAAAGTTTCCGCTGGCCACCAGCCACAGCTGCGTGAAGATCACAATGCCCGCGGCGATGCTGGCAATGGGCTGCGGGGCGAACAGGAACAACGGCACGAGCAGTTGCGCGAAGTGGTTTCCCAGCACCTCCAGCCGGTGGAAGGGTTTGGGCAGCAGATGCGCCTGCCGGCTCAACGGGCCAGGCATCGGCTGGGTCTCGTGGTGGTAGTACAGCGCTGTCAGGTCACGCCATTCCCGGCCGCCGCGGATCTTGATCATGCCGGCGCCGAACTCCAGGCGGAACACCAGCCAGGCCACCAGAATCAGGATGGTGCGGGGCGGTTCCGTCTGGTCCGAGCCGAGGAACGCGACCGTGAAGCCGGCTTCCAGCAGCAGCATCTCCCAGCCGAAGCCGTAGAACGTCTGGCCAACGTTGGAAATCGACATGTAAAGCAGCCACAGGGCCAGGAACGCGATCAGCGGTACCCACGGCGGCCCCAGCTGCGGGAGACCTGCAACCAGTAGCGCCGAAATGGCCAGTCCCGCTGCGCAGACCCAGCGCAGCAGCTTGTCCGAATAGCGCCAGCGGAAGAGACTGGGCCGGCGCCGTGCGCTGAACCCCTCCAGATAACGGGGAACGGGAAGCAGCCCATGTTCACCAAGGAGCGCCGGGAACTGGTTCAGGGAGGACAGGAACGCTACAAAGTACAGCGCGGCGATGCCTCGCTGCAGCACCTGCCGCGCGAACTCGTAGTCCGGAGCATCGAACCAGGAAACCCAGTCCACTCACTCCACGTTACGCCTGGCCGTTCCCGGCTCCTAGATCAGGCCTGCAGATCCGGACAGGGCCGGGCGTGCGGGATACTTAAGCCATGCAGCCACGCAGAATCGTCCTCCTCGGATCCACCGGTTCCATCGGCACCCAGGCGATTGACGTCGTCGACGGCGCCCCGCACCTTTTTGAGGTTGTGGCACTCAGCGCCGGCGGCGGGAACCTCGAGCTCCTCGCCAGGCAGGCGGTCCACACAGGCGCTGCCGCCGTCGGCATCGCCTCCGGCGATCCCCGGCAGCTGCAGGAACTGATCACCGATGCTGCCCGCCTTGCCGGCCGGCAGGACTACCGCCCGGAGATTATCGCCGGCCCGGACGCTTCGGCGCGCATCGCGGCGGTGGACGCCGATGTGGTGCTCAACGGCATTACCGGGTCGATAGGCCTGGCCCCCACACTGGCCGCGCTGAAGTCCGGTGCCACGTTGGCGCTGGCCAACAAGGAATCGCTGATCGTGGGCGGTGCGCTGGTCAAGGCCGCTGCCCGCGAGGGCCAGATCGTCCCGGTGGACTCCGAACATTCAGCCATTGCCCAGTGCCTGCGCTCCGGCTCAGCGGCCGAGGTGGAGAAGCTTATCCTCACGGCATCGGGCGGCCCGTTCCGCGGACGCACGCGGGAGCAGCTGCACGGCGTTTCCCCGCAGGAGGCCCTGGCGCACCCCACCTGGGACATGGGCCTGATGGTCACCACCAATTCGGCCACTCTGGTCAACAAGGGCCTTGAACTGATCGAAGCCCATCTCCTGTTTGACGTACCGCTGGACCGCATCGACGTGGTGGTCCACCCGCAGTCGGTAGTCCACTCCATGGTCCAGTTCGTTGACGGGTCCGTCATCGCGCAGGCCTCACCGCCGGACATGCGGCTGCCCATCGCCCTGGGGATCGGCTGGCCGGACAGGGTACCGAAGGCTGCATCCCCGTGTGACTGGACCCAGGCCACCAGCTGGACCTTCGAACCCCTGGACACCGCAGCGTTCCCGGCCGTGGACCTGGCCAAGGATGCCGCCAAGCAGGGGAGCACCTACCCTGCAGTCTTCAACGCGGCCAACGAGGAAGCAGTCATGGCCTTCCACTCCGGACGCATCCGTTTCACCGAAATCGTGGACACCATCGACGCTGTCCTCAGCGAACACCCAGGATCCTCGGAGCTGACCCTTGAGTCAGTGCTGGATGCTGAAGGCTGGGCACGAACACGCGCCCACGAACGTTTGGCAGTAAGCAGTCTCTAGGAAGCAGCAGATCCACGCATGAGCCCCATCCTCCTTTTTATCCTCGGCGTCGTCTTTGTGGCGATCGGCATCGCTGTGTCCATTGCGCTCCACGAAGTGGGGCACCTGGTGCCCGCCAAGCTGTTCAAAGTACGCGTCACCAAGTACATGATCGGCTTCGGCCCCACCCTGTGGTCAAAGCGGAAAGGCGAGACCGAATACGGTGTGAAGGCGATTCCGCTGGGCGGCTACGTGTCCATGATCGGCATGTACCCGCCCAACAAGGACGACGGAACCGTCCGGCCTTCGAGCACCGGCATGTTCCAGACCCTGGCCACGGAAGCCCGCTCCATGGCCCACGAGGAGGTTGGCCCGGAGGACGGGAACCGGGTCTTCTACCGCCTGCCGGTCTGGAAGAAAATCATCGTGATGTTGGGCGGTCCGGTGATGAACCTGCTGATTGGCGTGGTGCTGACCGCTGTCCTGCTGATGGGCTTCGGTGTGGCCACAGCCACCACCACCATCTCCGATGTGTCCAAGTGCCAGGTGGCCGCTGGCCAGACAGTGGATCCCAATTCGCCCGACTGCCAGCTGACTCCCGCTGCGGCTGCGGGGCTCCTGCCCAATGATGTGGTCACCTCCTTCGACGGGAAAGCCGTCACCAGCTGGGACCAGCTGACGGAGTGGATCCGTGCGTCCGCGGGCAGGGAAGTCGCCATCACCGTGGAGCGCGACGGCGGACCGGTCACCACCACGGTGACCCCGGTTCTGTCCGCCCGGCCCGTTGTGGGCGTCGACGGACGCCAGGCAAAGGACGATGCCGGCAAGCTGCTGTACCAGGACGTAGGCTTCCTCGGCATCGGCGCGCAGACCGAACTGGTGGCCCAGCCGGCGTCGTCCGTCCTGCCCATGGCTGGGGAGAACATCAGGCAGGTGGCCGGAGTTGTCCTCAACCTGCCGGCCAGGGTGGTCGGCGTGGCCAAGGCGGCCTTCAGCGAGGAAGAGCGCGATCCCAACGGCCCCATCAGCGTGGTGGGCGTCGGACGCGTGGCCGGTGAAGTGGCGGCCATGGAAGAAGTGCCTGTCCAGTCCCGGCTGGCCGTGCTGGTGGGACTGCTCGCGGGACTGAACTTTGCGCTCGCGGTCTTCAACCTGATCCCGCTGCTGCCGCTCGATGGCGGGCATGTGGCCGGAGCACTGTACGAGGGGGCGCGGCGACGGGTGGCCAAGCTGTTCGGCAGGCCCGATCCGGGAGCTTTCGACATCGCCAAACTGCTTCCCGTGACTTATGTGGTGGCTGTTCTGCTGATGGGAATGAGCGCGCTGCTGATCTATGCCGACATCGTCAAGCCGGTGAACCTCTTCGGCTGAGATCCCTCCCGGCGCCTGATTCCTCCGGGGAGAAAGGTGAACTGCAATGAACCCGCCGAACATCAGCCGCTGGGTCCGGGCAGGCTTGTGGACGCTCGCGGTCGCCTGGCTTGTCACGGCCTGGTCATCGCTGGAGCCGCAGCCGGACCAAGCCAAGGACCCGGAAGCCTGGGCCCGATTTGTCAGCGCTGACTCATACCAGATCGGCCATCTGCTGGGCAGCACTGGCGGCACTGTCCTCGCCATCTTCGGGACGTTCGCCCTGGGCTGTTGCCTGGCCGGCAGCCGGGCGGGTGGCCTTGCGGTGACAGCAATGGTCACAGCCGTCGCCGGTACGGCGTTGTTGCTCGTGCCTGCCGTGATTTCCACGTTCGCCACGCCCGCCATAGGGAAGGCCTACCTGGCCGGACACCGGGACGTGATGCTGTTGGAATTCCCGGCGTCGATGACCGGGACGTTCCTGCTCGGCCTCCTGCTGGCATTCGTGGGCAACGTCCTGCTGGGGATGGCGGTATGGCGTTCCCGGCTGCTGCCAAGGTGGGCGGGGGCGCTCTGGGCGGGCGGCGCCGTGCTGTTTTACGTCCTGGGCGTGGTCCTGGGGCAGGCCACAACGGGCAGCAGCCTGCCCACCCAGAGCGCCGGGGCCCTGCTGATGGGGGCTGCCGCGGTGTGGATCGCGCGGACGGCAACCCGGCGGGCTGCTGTTGCGCCGGTCCCCCGTGCGGGGGACACCGGCTGAATCCGAATCATCAGCTTATTTTGGCTGATATTTGATAATCAGCTATATGTGATTGATTATCCATGGTCACCTGCGTACGGTTAAGGCATGTATGTACTGACCATTGACCAGCGCGGCAGTACAACGGATGTGGACCGGGTGCCAGGCCTGATCGAGGCATTGCGCAGCCTTACTCCGGCCCCGTTCGAGCGTTCGGTGGGCGACGAGCTCCAGGGGGTCGTGGAACATGCCGCGGATGTGGTGGAGATAGCCCTCCATGCCCTCCGCGATGGCCACTGGTACGTCGGGATCGGTATCGGCGGGGTGCAGCTCGCTCCTGGCGCAAGCCCGAGGGAGGGGACCGGGAGCGGCTTTGTTGCTGCGCGCAAGGCAGTGGAACTGGCCAAGGGCGCGGCGGCCCAGGTGCCATTGTCAGTGGTGCCGGGCAGTATGGGGCGTGGCCGGGACACCTTTCCCGACGCCGGGGAAGGAGCCATGAGCAGTGCAAATGCCCAGGCGGTGCTCCGCCTGATGGGACGCGTGGTGCAGCAGCGCACGCCGGCGCAGTGGCGCGTGGTGGACCGGTTGCGCGCACTCCAGGGCGGCGAAGGACGTCACGGCAGCCAGAAGCTCGTGGCCCGCCAGCTGGGGATAACGGAGCAATCGGTGAGCCGTGCCGTGCTCCGGTCCGGATGGCCGGAAGAATCGGCGGCCAGGCCGGCGGCGGCCATGCTCCTGGAGTACGCCCACGCCCAGGTCCTGGAGCCTGGCCGATTGCTTGCGCCGCGCTCCACTCCGGCGCAGGAAGCCCCAACCGAAGGAAACCGGTGAACGCACTCTGGATCGCAGTGGCCCTCCTGGTGGCCGGCTTTGCTGGCTGGCCAGTGACCGCGCTGGTCTTCCGGCTGGCCAGAACCATCGATGACAAAGCCGACGCAGCCGGGAAGGCACGCCGTGCTGCCGGCGATGCGTCCGCCCAGGACCCGTCAGCCGATGTCACCGTGGACGCCTTGCCGGCAGCCCCTGTTCCGCCGGCGGGGGCCGACGAACGCGAACGCGGGCAAACCGTGGACGGGGAGCTGACAGCGCGCGGCGGCCAGCCGCCGTCGGACGCCACCCACCCGGCACCCATTCCCGGGCAGGAAGTTCCGGCACCTGCCGTGCCGGGGCAGCGGATCCTGCGCGGCGGGGCGATCATCGGTGTCCTCGAACGCCTGGGCGTGTGCCTGGCCATCCTGACGGGACAGCCGGTGGCCATTGCCTACATCGTGGCCATCAAAGGCCTGGGCAGGTTTGCCGAACTGAAGGAAACGCCGGTGGCTGCCGAACGGTTCATCATCGGCACACTCACATCGATGCTCTGGGCAGCCGGCACGGGAGCGATCGTTAAGGTGGTCTTCCTGCAGTAAGTGCCGGATCGGCGCCAGCCCGCCCCGGGGGATAGGGTGTCCTTATGACTGTTTTTGCCGTTGAGTATGTGTACGCCGCCGATTCCTCCGCCGCCCGTGATGAAAACCGCCCTGCGCACCGCGCGTGGCTGGCCGGCCTGGCGGAAGAGGGCCAGTTGCTGACCAGCGGACCTTACGGTGACGGGGCAGGTGCCCTGCTGATCTTCAAGGTCCAGGACGAAACCCAGCTGAACCACCTGCTCAAGCAGGACCCCTTCGCCACCGCCGGGACCATCGCCGGTATCCGGACAACCGAATGGACTCCCGTGATCGGCCTCCTGGCCCCGCACGCGTCCTGATTCCCGGACCACTTTCCCTCCCGAAATACCTACCCAAGGAGTCCATGTGACCTCGGTCAGCCTGGGAATGCCGTCAGCACCACCGCCTGTCCTCGCCCCCCGGCGTAAGACGCGCCAGATCAAGGTGGGCTCGGTCGGAGTCGGCTCGGACTCGCCCATCAGTGTGCAGTCCATGACCACCACCCCCACCACGGACATCAACGCCACCCTCCAGCAGATCGCGGAACTGACCGCATCGGGCTGCGACATTGTGCGCGTTGCCTGCCCGTCAGCCGATGATGCGGAAGCACTGCCGATCATCGCGCGCAAGTCCCAGATCCCTGTCATCGCGGACATCCACTTCCAGCCCAAGTACGTCTTCGCGGCAATCGAAGCCGGCTGTGCGGCAGTGCGCGTGAACCCGGGCAACATCCGCAAATTCGATGACCAGATCAAGGAAATCGCCCGCGCCGCCAAGGACCACGGCACGTCCATCCGCATCGGCGTCAACGCCGGTTCGCTCGAACCGGGCATCCTCAAGAAATACGGCAAGGCCACACCGGAAGCCCTCGTTGAGTCGGCCGTCTGGGAAGCATCGCTGTTCGAGGAGCACGGTTTCCACGATTTCAAGATCTCCGTCAAGCACAATGACCCCGTGATCATGGTGGCGGCCTACGAAATGCTGGCCGAAAAGGGCGACTGGCCCCTGCACCTGGGCGTCACCGAAGCCGGGCCGGCGTTCCAGGGAACCATCAAGTCCGCCACCGCGTTCGGTGCACTCCTGGCCAAGGGCATCGGCGACACCATCCGCGTTTCCCTCTCCGCTCCGCCCGTGGAGGAAATCAAGGTGGGCAATCAGATCCTTCAGTCCCTCAACCTGCGCCCCCGCAAGCTGGAAATCGTCTCCTGCCCGTCCTGCGGCCGCGCCCAGGTGGACGTCTACACCCTCGCCGAGCAGGTCACCGCCGGCCTGGAAGGCATGGAGATCCCGCTGCGGGTCGCCGTGATGGGCTGCGTGGTGAACGGGCCCGGGGAAGCCCGTGAAGCCGACCTCGGCGTGGCCTCCGGCAACGGCAAGGGCCAGATCTTTGTGAAGGGCGAAGTCATCAAGACTGTGCCTGAGAGCGAGATTGTTGAGACACTGATCGAAGAGGCCATGCGCATTGCTGAGGAGATGGGGGAGGCCGATGGCGAAGATGCTGTCAAAGGTAGCCCCGTGGTTAGCGTCTCATAAACAAGGCGCCGATCCGGAGGGGGTCACCGTCCGTGCCCTTTCGGGCGCGGACACCCCTGCCCTGCGGCGCCTTGCACTGCAGGACCCAGTGGCCAATGTGTTTATCCTGGCCCACCTCCGGGCCGTAGGGTCGGCGGCTCCCACCACCGGCGGCGCCGCCGTCCTGGGTGTGTTCGACGACGGCATCCTGCTGGGTGCGTGCTGGGCCGGAGCCAACCTGGTCCCGGTTGGGCTGGACCCCGGGTTTGCCGGGCTGATGGCCGAAGCGGCCAGCGCGTCCGGCCGCCGCTTTGCCTCGGCGTTCGGCCCGGCAGAATCAGTCCTTGCCCTCCACGCTGAGTTGGCGGAGCTGGGGCATGCGGCCCACGAGGTGCGGGACGAACAGCCGCTCATGACTCTCTGCGGGCCGCCGTCAGTGGAGCCGAACGCCGATCTCGAGTTGGGCCGGCTGGCCGATTTTGACCGCATCCTCCCTGCCTGTGCCGCCATGTTCGAGGAGGAAGTGGGCTACTCACCGTTCCTCGGCGGCAAGGAGTTCTACAGCCGCCGCGTGGAGGGCCTGATCCGGCAGGGCCATTCGCTGGCGCATGTCAACGCTTCCGGTGACGTGGTGTTCAAGGCCGAGCTCGGAGCCGTCACAGCCGACGTCACGCAGATCCAGGGCGTCTGGATGAACCCCGGCTACCGGGGCCAGGGCCTGAGCGCGGGCTACATGGCAGCAGTGGTGGAGAAAGCCCGAGCCTTGGCGCCGGTGACCAGCCTCTACGTCAACGGGTTTAACCTCCGCGCACGGTCCACGTACGAGCGGGTGGGCTTCCGCCAGGTCGGCACGTTCGCTACGGTTCTGTTCTAGCTTCCGGGTAGTGCTGCACGTTCGGGGCACACCCGCCTGAAGGGGCCGTCAAGACCTTCGAATGGAGAAACCCCTTGTCAACGTGCCCGCCATCACATAGGTTCGATCTAGCTGCGCTGGAGTGGGTGGGCGGTCTCACCAGTCCTCACCAGTACCTATGCGTCAACGGCAGTAGAGCCACGCCCGAATGCAATGACCAACCGTTTACGGCCAGGGGCTTTGTATTCGACGGCGTGGCTCTATCGCGTCCCCGGCCTTTCGGCAGGCTCCCGGCGGCTGGCATGTGATTTCACCTCTGAACGGGGCTTCCTCCGCAGAGCGCGGCCCGGATTGCCGGTAGATTAGTACCCAGAAGAATTGCCCGGCTCTGCTTCCAAGCAGCCATTCCCCAGAAACGGATACCCGCCCGTGGTCACAAGACTGTCCCAGCTTTTCCTGCGCACCCTGCGTGAAGATCCCGTCGACGCCGAGGTGGCCAGCCACCGGCTCCTCGTCCGGGCCGGCTACATCCGGCGCGCGGCGCCCGGCATCTACACCTGGCTGCCGCTTGGGCTCAGCGTGCTGCGCAAGGTTGAAGCCGTCATCCGCGAGGAAATGGCGGCGATCGGTGCCCAGGAAGTGCACTTCCCGGCCTTGCTGCCGCGGGAACCCTACGAGGCCACCAACCGCTGGACAGAATATGGCGAAGGCCTGTTCCGGCTCCAGGACCGCAAGGGCGCCGACTACCTGCTGGCCCCCACGCATGAGGAAATGTTCACGCTCCTGGTCAAGGACCTGTACTCCTCGTACAAGGACCTGCCGCTGAGCCTCTACCAGATCCAGAACAAGTACCGCGATGAAGCGCGCCCCCGGGCAGGCCTGCTGCGCGGCCGCGAGTTCATCATGAAGGACTCCTACTCCTTCGACATCGACGACGCCGGGCTGGACGCAAGTTACGCCGCGCACCGCGCAGCCTACATCCGCATCTTCGAGCGGCTGGGCCTGGAGGTCATTCCGGTCGCGGCCACCGCAGGTGCCATGGGTGGCTCCAAGAGTGAGGAATTCCTGCACCCCACCGAGGTCGGCGAGGACACCTTCGTGCGCTCGGCCGGCGGCTACGCAGCCAACGTCGAGGCCGTCACCACCGTGGTGCCCGCCGACATCGACTTCAGCGGCGCCCCCGCCGCCGAGGTCCTTGACACTCCGGATACGCCCACCATCGACACTCTGGTGGCATCCGCCAATGTGCTCGCCCCCCGCGCAGAGGCCGACGGCGGCGCCTGGACTGGCGCTGACACGCTCAAGAACGTTGTCCTCGCCGTCACCCTGCCCACCGGTGAGCGCCAGCTCGTGGTCATCGGCCTGCCCGGTGACCGCGGCGTGGACCTGAAGCGCGTGGAAGCCAACATTGGCTCCTTCCTGCCCATCGCCGGCGAGATCGGCCTGGAAGCCGCCAACGACGACGACCTCAAGAAGCAGCCCCTCATCGTCAAGGGCTACCTTGGCCCCGGCCTGACGCTGGACGAGCCGCTGCTGGGCGCCGAAAGCGCAACCAAGCTCCTGTACCTCGTGGATCCCCGCGTGGTCAGCGGCACTGCCTGGATCACGGGCGCCAACGAGGCCGGCAAGCACGTGTTCGGCCTGGTGGCCGGACGCGACTTCAGCTGGGACGGCGTCATCGAGTGCACCGACGTCCGCGAAGGCGATCCCGCCCCGGACGGCTCCGGTCCGCTGGAAATCGCCCGCGGCATCGAGATGGGCCACATCTTCCAGCTCGGACGCAAGTACGCCGCAGCCCTTGACCTCAAGGTCCTGGACCAGAACGGCAAGCAGGTGGTGGTCACCATGGGCTCCTACGGCGTCGGTGTCACCCGTGCCGTTGCTGCCCTGGCCGAATCCAACCACGACGACAAGGGCCTGACCTGGCCCCGTGGCGTCGCCCCCGCCGACGTCCATGTGGTCGCTGTTGGCCGCGGCGAGGAAATCTTCGCAGCCGCCGAGAAGCTGGCCCTCGAACTGGAAGCCGCCGGACTGGACGTCATCTATGACGACCGGCCCAAGGTGTCCCCGGGCGTCAAGTTCGGCGATGCGGAACTGGTTGGCGTCCCCACCATCCTGGCCGTGGGCCGGGGCCTGGTGGACGGCGTCGTCGAGATCAAGGACCGCCGCAGCGGCGAAGCGGAGAACGTGGCCGTGGACAAGGCCGTTGACTACGTGGTCACCGCAGTCCGCAGCTGATGCTGCGCTTTTCCCCGTAATGGTTTCCGGGTTCGAGTCGATCCAGCTCACCACGATCATCCTGATTGTGGTGGCTGGATTTGCTGCAGGCTGGGTTGACGCGGTGGTGGGCGGCGGCGGGCTGCTGCAGTTGCCCGCCCTGCTGCTGGTGCCGGGAATCACGCCGGTCCAGGCCCTGGCCACCAACAAAATGGGCTCGATTTTCGGGACCACCACCAGCGCCGTGACGTACTACGGGCGGGTCAAACCCGACCTGCGGACTGCCATACCCATGGCGGTGATCGCCCTGGCCGGCAGCTTCGGCGGCGCCGTGCTGGCGGCCACCCTGCCGGCGAGTGTCTTCAAGCCGATCATCGTGGCCGCGCTGGTCGCCGTCGCGCTTTTCACCGCCCTGAAGCCGAACGTCGGGGACATCACCCTGTTGCGCCACGACGGCCGCACGCACTACGTCGTGGCATGCCTGATCGGGGCGGTGATCGGTTTCTACGACGGCCTGATCGGCCCGGGCACCGGTTCGTTCCTTATCATCGCGCTCGTCTCGGCGATGGGCTATGCCTTCCTGGAAGCCAGCGCGAAGGCCAAGATCGTGAACATGGCCACCAACGCCGGTGCCCTGCTGTTTTTCCTGCCGCACGGCTCACTGCTCTGGGGCGTCGGCCTGCTGCTGGGCGCATCCAACATGGCGGGCGGTTACCTGGGGGCACGCACCGCGGTTAAGCAGGGAAGCAGGTTCATCCGGGTGGTGTTCCTGCTTGTTGTGGGCGCCCTGATCATCAAACTCGGCTTCGACGTGTGGCAGGAAAACTTCGCCTGACCCGGGGTAGGGGCGAGCCTCGCAGTCCCGTGCCGGCCGGGCGTACCATGCAGGTATGTCCGCAGGCGGCCAACCCTATTCGGAAGCATTGTCAGCCGCGGCCCGTCGCGCGGCCGAATGGCTGGACAGCCTGCCTGGGCGGCATGTGGGACCAGCCCAAAGCGCGCACGACCTCGCTGCAGACTTCGGCGGCCCGCTCCCGGCGGAGGGGATGCCCGCCGCTGACGTAGTGGAGTATCTGGCGGACAAAGCCGAACCCGGATTGATGGCCATGCCCTCCGGGAGGTTTTTCGGCTGGGTGATTGGTGGGACGCTGCCTGCCGCATTGGCAGCCGACTGGCTGGTCAGCGCGTGGGACCAGAACGCCGTGCTTCGCGTCTCCGCGCCCGCCATGGCGGCCATCGAGGACGCGGCCGGTCGCTGGCTCGTGGACCTCCTTGGCCTCCCGGACGGATCCGACGTCGGCTTTGTCACCGGAGCCACGATGGCCAACTTCGCCGGCCTGGCCGCCGCCCGCACAAGCCTGCTCGCCGACGCCGGCTGGGACACGGACCGCGACGGACTGTTCGGCGCACCGCGCATCCGCTGTCTCGTCGGCCAGGAACGCCACGACTCGGTGGACCTGGCCCTGCGGTACCTGGGGCTGGGGAGGCCGGCGACCGTGCCGTCGGACCGGCAAGGCAGGATCCTTGCCGATGAGCTCGACCGGCAGCTGTCCGCAGGATCCGGTCCGGCCCTCGTATGCCTGCAGGCCGGGAACCTGCACTCGGGAGCATTCGATCCCTTCGTCGAGGCCATCGGCGTCGCGAAGGCCCACGGAGCCTGGGTCCACGTGGACGGGGCCTTCGGGCTGTGGGCCGCCGCCGTGCCTGAACTTTCCGCGCTCACCGCCGGGATGGACCTCGCGGACTCGTGGGCCAGCGACGCGCACAAGACCCTCAACGTTCCCTACGACTGCGGCATAGCAGTGGTCAGGGACGCCGCAGCCTTGCGCTCGGCCATGGGTGTGCATGCCAGTTACCTGATCCGGGCCGCAGACGGTGCGGCCGACCCGCTTGAAAAAGTCCCGGAGCTCTCACGAAGGGCCCGCGGCGTGCCGGTGTGGGCGGCGCTGAGATCACTGGGCCGGGAGGGCGTGGCGCACCAGGTCCGTGAGCTGGTGCTGCGCGCCGGTCAACTGGCGGAGCAGCTCGCCGCACTCGAGGGCATCGAGGTACTCAACGACGTGGATTACACCCAGGTGTCGCTCGCCTTCGGGGATGACGCCACCACACGCGCCGTGACGGCGCGGGTGATCGACGATGGCAGGGTCTGGATGTCCGGTTCGCACTGGCAGGGCCGGGACGTCCTGCGCGTCTCGGTGAGTAACTGGAGCACGGATGCGGACGACGTCGGGACTGCCGTTGAGGCGGTCAGCTCAGCTTTCGCGGCGGTGCGGGCAGCCGGCTGACAGCGCTGACGCGGCCCGCTGGCCGGCCGTGGAGGCCTTCGTCAGTGGTCCGCGCCGCCCGGTTGGGAACTGCCCGGCTCGGGGAGGTCGTGCGCGGCGGGCAGTCCCTCAAGGGTCTGCCCGGCAAGCGTGCTGGCCACCCACAGCGACCTGGCCAGATCGCCCTGGTGGCCTGGCCGGGACGCGTACCAGAGGGCGTTCTCCACTTCCCGTGCCACCGCCCACTGCCGGGCAGCCTCCGGATCCAGGCCCGCAGCGGCGCTGAAGTCCCGGCAGCGCTGCCTCAGCCCCGCGGCCGGATTGCTTCGAGGCAAGTCGCCCAGGCGGTTCCATAACAGCGGGGCCACCGCGAACTCGGGTTCGCCGATCATGGGTTGCGGATCAATGGCGACGAAGCTCAACCCGCCCGGCCCGCCGGCCCCGTCCGCGGCGGATGCGGCGGGCCGGGCCAGGACATTGAGGAAGTGGAAGTCGGTGTGTACCAGGACGTCACGGCCTGCGCGGCGGCCCACGGCACCGCGGGTCTGGCAGACTTCCAGGGCCGCTTCGAGCAGCCATCGCGGGAAGGGCCTGCCCTGCTGTTCCCAGTCGGCGGGCAAGTCATCGCTCCACTGTTCTGCCCGCCCGGCGATGTGGTCGAACTCCTGCCAGGCGGGCCGTCCGTCGGGCTGGAGGCTTAGCTGCCGCATCAGGCCGCCCCAGACAGCCGCCGCCTCATCCAGCGGCACAGTCTGCAGCGAGCAGCCCGGATCCAGCCGTTCGAGAAGCATGGCGCACGTTCCGGCGTCGGACTCCAACAAGCGGACGGCGCCGGATCCTCCCCAAAGGGCCAGGGCGTGGCGTTCGGCCTTGGCCTCGTCGTGGGGGAAGGCGACCTTGAGGGCGGCAGGTGTCCCGTCCCGCAGACGGACAGGAACCACCACGCCGCCCTGGCCATGCCAGGGGGATGCGCCGGCTGCCAGGTCGACACTCAACTCCCAGTGCTCCAACCGCCCTTGGATCAGTCCGGGAAGGGAAGCCAGCCAGGCCCGTCCGGCGCTGTCTCGGCGGTAGCGCATGCTGAGGGCGGACGGGATGGGCACAACGCCCTGGACGCTCACAGGACGCCACTCGCCCCGAGCAGGTTGCCGATGGAGAAGGTGGCAACCAGCGCCAGGGCTCCGCCCACCACCACCCTGGCAGCGGCCCGCCACTTCGAAGCGCCGCCGATCCAGGCGCCCAGCGCCCCGGTAGCAGCGAGGGCAACCAGTACGGCGGCGAAGGTCAGCGGGACGCGGATGTTCTCCGGCGGCAGCAGGATGGCGAGCATCGGCAGGATGGCGCCCACCACGAAGGCGACGGCGGACGCCAGTGCGGCATGCCACGGGCTCACAATGTCGGTCTCATCGATGTTCAGCTCGGCCGACAGATGCGCTCCGAGGGCGTCGTGGGCTGTCAGCTCCCGGGCCACCGTCCGGGCGGTGTCCGCGCTGAGGCCTTTGCCCTGGTAGATCGCGGCGAGTTCCGCGAGCTCGTCCTCCGGCTGCTCCCGGAGTTCCGTCCGTTCCTTCTCGATCAGGGCTTCCTGGCTGTCCTTCTGGCTGCTGACCGACACGTATTCACCCAGGGCCATGGAGACGGCGCCGCCCACCAGGCCGGCGGTGCCAGCCACCAGGATGGGCCCTGACTGCGTGGTGACGCCCGCCACGCCCACCACGATGGCCGCCACGGAGACGATGCCGTCATTGGCGCCCAAAACGCCGGCGCGGAGCCAGTTCAGGCGCTGCGCAACGTCGTTTTGGTGGGGTTCGTTCTCGTGAAAGGCGGGGGCGCCTGCGCTGTCCATTCCTCCAGCAAATCATTAGTGCAGGTGGCTGGCCACTGTGTGCGGGTTGCGCGATGAATTTTCGGCGCCGGGAGCTGGGTCAGGGCTGCCGGGAGCTGGTGCGGGCGGGGCCTTGCGTCGGCGCTGTCCCGGGCAGCTCCGGCAGCCGTGACTCCTCAAGGGCCACGCCGGGAACCGGCCCAGCTGAGGCACCCCAGTGAACCGTCCTGCGGGCTGCCGACTGAAGGGCCGACACTGCCCATGCCCGTTCAGCTCCGTCGCCCAAGGCAATGACATCGCCGTACACCGCGAGGGTGCCGGCCTCCATCGCGCCCAGGGCGGCTGCCGGATCCGACAGGAACGCCTGGTCCAAGGCAAAGCCGGCGGGTGTCGGAAGCAGGGCGGCGCACCGGGCCGTGCCCATCGCCTCAGCCTCGTTGCGCAGTTCTTCGTGTTGGGCGAGAAAGCCCGACGCCGGAGCGGCGGAGCCGGGGTTAAGCCGGGTCAGAGCGGCCTGGTAGGCGTACACCAGCTCCAGCTCGGCATCCAGGGCGGATGCGAGCGAGGCGGCCACGTCCGCGCCAGCGTCGCCCGCCCCAGTGCTGCCGGACCCCGCGCTGCCGGCACTGCCGCCCTGCGTCGCCGGACCCCGAGCTGCGGGCTGTCGCCGACGCGGTGCAACCTGCGGTCGGCGTCGGTTCAGGGGCGGACGGTTTGGCGGATGGCCGGGCAGCTCCGGCAGCGCCATCCAGGGCAATACCGGCGGCCGCCGCGAGCTCTCCGGCTGCCAGGAGCTGGGCAGTACCGGCGCCGGCGAGAAGGCGGGCCATGCCGCCGTCGGCCGTTTGGGCGTCACTGAGCCGCTGGGCACCACTCGCATGCAGGGCGGCAGCGAGGCCTGCCGGTGTGGCCGTCGGCCGGAACAGGCGCGGAAGAAGCCGCTGCGCTGGAGGTGCCAATGCCGGACGGATCGGCAGGCAGCATCAAGGCCCGGGCCTGGATAGTCAGCAAAGTCACAGTCCTGCTCATGGCAGAGGACAACTGCGCGGATACTTCAGCGGATTCGGGGGCCGCCACCGCGCCGTCGGCCGTGCCTGCAAGGTCGAGGCCGGCAGCCCTCAGATCCACGGCGTCGGAGTACGCCGCGGCCCTGGCCTGCTCGGAGAACGGCGGCGGCGCGGGAGCATCGGGTTCGCGGGGGATCAGGACAAATCCCAGGCTGACCACCAGCAGGGCGGCCAGCGTGAAAACGGCGTACCGGAAATAGCGCCTGCGGTGGCCGGATTCCTGGGTGTCGTCGTTCACAACAGACCATGTTGTCACGCTTGGGGGGCATCCTCGTGCACCACTGCGGCCGGAAAATCGCTAGTCTAGTAGTCACAACATCATCTATTGGAAGGCGGCCGGCATCGTGAGTAATGCAGAAGCCACGACTTCATCAGACGCTACCGGATCGGGTACCGCTGTTGCTGCGCCCGCCTATAATCCGGAAGCCGCCCGGCTCCGGGCACTGCTGGAGCCCTCGGTCCAGGCGAACCGCCTCTACCTTGAAGACGTCACCATCATCCCCGGCTCGCACCGGGTGGTCCACGTAGTGGTGGACCTGCCGCAGGAGGAAACCGGCGGCGTGAACCTTGATGTCATTGCGGATATCTCGAGAGTCCTCTCGGACGTCCTGGACAACGATCCTGCCGACGACGGACGGCCCTACGATCTCGAGGTGTCATCCCCGGGTGTCGGGCGTCCGCTCACCGAACCGAGGCACTGGCACAGGGCCAAGGGCCGCATGGTCAAGGTCAACGTCATCCAGGGCGAAAACGTCACCGGCAGGGTCCAGTCAGTGGACGAAACCGGCGTGACCATCATCCCCGAGATCGCCGTCAAGAAGGGCATGAAGCCCAAGCAGGGCGAGCCCCAGAATCTTCCTTTCGACAGGATCCGTAACGGAAAAGTCGAGATCGAATTCAGCCACCTTGAAGAAGCTGGTCTGGAACCTGAGCACAATGGACCTTCTGAGGAGGCCTGATGGATATTGACATGAGCGCGCTGAGACTTCTGGAGCGTGAGCGCGAAATCCCGCTGGACCTCCTGATCCCCACCATCGAGCAGGCGCTCCTGGTGGCCTACCACAAGTCGCCTGGCGCCTTCGAGAAAGCCCGCGCGGAACTGGACCGCAAGAGCGGCCACGTGACCATCTGGGCTGTGGAGATTGACGACGACGGCGCCCCCATCGGCGAGTTCGAGGACACGCCTGCCGGTTTCGGCCGGATTGCGGCGAGCACCGCCCGCCAGATCATCCTGCAGCGCCTGCGCGACGTCGAGGATGACAACATCCTCGGCGAGTTCAAGGGCCGCGAGGGTGAGCTGGTGGCCGGCCTGATCCAGCAGGGCAACAACCCGCACATGATCCAGGTCAACCTGGGCGCCGTCGAGGCGCTGCTGCCGCCGCCCGAGCAGGTGCCGGGGGAGAAGTACACCCACGGCAACCGGCTCCGCGCCCTGGTCATTGATGTCCACCGCGGCACCAAAGGCCCGTCCGTCACGCTGTCCCGGTCGCACCCGGGCCTCGTCCGGAAGCTCTTCGAACTGGAGGTCCCGGAGATCGCGGACCGCTCGGTGGAGATCGTCGCCCTGGCACGCGAGGCCGGTCACCGGACCAAGATCGCCGTCAAGGCCAACACCCCGGGCATCAACGCCAAGGGTGCCTGCATCGGTGAAATGGGTTCACGCGTCCGCGCCGTCATGACCGAACTGAACGACGAAAAGATCGACATCGTCGACTTCAGCGAGGATCCGGCAACCTTTATCGCCAGCGCGCTGTCCCCGTCGCGCGTGAATTCGGTCACGATCATCGACGAAGCCACCCGCTCCGCCCGCGTGGTGGTTCCGGATTACCAGCTCTCCCTGGCCATCGGCAAAGAGGGCCAGAACGCCCGCCTTGCAGCAAAGCTCACGGGCTGGCGGATCGATATCGTCTCGGACGCAGCCGCGCCGCGCGAAAGCTAAGCCGCCTCTCGGTGCGCCGGCCAACTGCAGAGACCTGCGGCCGGTGCACCAGTTTCGGGCAGAACGGCCCTGAGGGGCTAGAATAGACATTGGCCGTGCCTAACGGCCGGTATTCGTGTGCCCTGAGTGTTCCCCGTTCCGCTGACTTGCGGTGGGGGCCTTGAGGCCGGCAGTTATGAACGTCAGGAAGATGCTCACCGTGGCAGAAGTGCTTCACAGCGCGAATCAACACAGCGAGGATCAACCGCAGCGTACCTGCATCGGATGCCGGAAGAAGGCTCCGCGGTCTGAGTTACTCCGGCTCGTCGCCGAAGGCAGCGGTTCCACCGCAGTGCTGGTAGACGAACGACGCCGGATGGCTGGCAGGGGTGCATGGCTGCACCCCAGCGAAACGTGCCTGGCCCTGGCGGTCAAACGGCGAGCATTCGGAAGGGCCCTCAACGGCGCAACCGGGGCCACCGCCGTCGAACGCCGGATCCTGGCAGGTGAGCAGGCCGCCGGCCCGCTGCAGATGCCTCAGCACATGCCTCAGTGCATGCCTCCGGCAGGTGCAGCAACAACCGTCCAACCTGAAAGCGGGTCAGAAAACTGATGGAAACCCGATGAGTTCCCAGCGATGAGTGCGCAACGATGACAACTTTGTTGCGCTCTGCAATGGGCCCAGCAGCCGCAACCGCGGCTTGGGCCCGCAGTAAGAAGTAGACGGTTCGTGCCTGGCTCGGTGCGGACCGAGACAGGAGAAATGTGGCCAAGGTCCGCGTACATGAGCTCGCTAAAGAGCTCGGTATTACTTCCAAAGATGCAGTGACAAAACTGCAGGAACTGGGCGAATTCGTTCGCTCCGCCTCTTCCACCATTGAGGCTCCGGTGGTGCGGAAACTCCGCAACGCCTACCCCGACGCCGCGGCGAAGGCCGCAGCACCGGCAGCCGCGCCCAAGGCGCCTGCCCCGTCGGCAGAATCACGTCCCGCAGCACCCGCTCCGGGTCCCGCAGCCCCCAAGGCTCCCGCAGCACCGGTTGCTTCAGCTCCCGCTGCCGCCGCTCCTGCAGCTCCGGCCACGCCGGCTGCCGCACCGGCTCCGGCTCCGGCTGCACCCGCAGCCCCCGCCGCCGCAGCGCCCGCTGCGCCGGCTCCGGCAGCAAGTGCACCGTCCACCGGAGCCAAGCCGGGCGCCCGTCCGGCACCCAAGGCTGAAACCCCGGCTGCGCCCGCGCGCTCCGGCGGCTCACAGGGTGGTTCGGCCCCGCGCCCCGGCGGTCCCCGTCCGGGCAACAACCCGTTCGCCACGTCCCAGGGCATGCCCCGTGGCCGCGGTGGCGACGGAGAACGTGCCCCGCGTCCGGGTAACAACCCGTTCGCTCCCTCGCAGGGCATGCCCCGCGCTGGTGGCCGTCCCGACGGCGACCGTCCCGGTGGTCCGCGTCCCGCAGCCGGTGCAGGTGGACCCCGTCCGGGTGGTCCGCGTCCCGCAGCCGGTGCTGGTGGTCCGCGTCCCGCGGCGGGCGCAGGTGGACCCCGTCCGGGTGCACCCCGTCCCGCGGGTGCCGGTGGAAACCGTCCGACTCCGGGCATGATGCCCAACCGCACCGAGCGTCCCGCACCCGCTGGTGCAGGCCGTCCCGGTGGCGGCGCACGTGGTCCGGGACGTCCGGGAGGCGCACCGGGTACCGGTGGAGCTCCGGGTGCCGGTGGCGGCGCTCCGGCCGGCGGTGGCTTCGGCAAGGGTGGCCGCGGTCGCGGTGGCACCCAGGGTGCCTTCGGTAAGGGCGGCGCAGGCCGTGGCAAGCAGCGCAAGTCGAAGCGTGCCAAGCGCCAGGAACTCGAGCAGATGAGTGCCCCGTCGCTGGGTGGCGTGAGCGTACCCCGCGGCGACGGCAACACCGTAGTCCGGCTTCGCCGTGGCTCGTCCATCACGGACTTCGCCGACAAGATCGAGGCAAACCCCGCAGCACTGGTGACGGTCCTCTTCCACCTCGGCGAAATGGCCACGGCCACGCAGTCGCTGGATGAAGAGACCTTCGCACTGCTCGGCGAGGAGCTTGGCTACAAGCTCCAGGTTGTGTCGCCGGAGGACGAGGAGCGCGAGCTGCTCTCCACCTTCGACATCGACTTCGATGCAGAGCTCGAAGCTGAAGGCGACGAAGACCTCGAGGCACGTCCTCCGGTTGTCACCGTCATGGGCCACGTTGACCACGGTAAAACCCGCCTGCTCGATGCCATCCGCAAGTCCGACGTTATGGCGGGCGAGCACGGCGGCATCACGCAGCACATCGGTGCTTACCAGGTCACGCACACCCACGAAGGCGAAGACCGCAAAATCACCTTCATCGATACTCCGGGCCACGAGGCGTTCACCGCCATGCGTGCCCGTGGTGCGAAGGTCACCGACATCGCCATCCTGGTGGTCGCAGCGGACGACGGCGTTATGCCGCAGACCGTTGAGGCCCTCAACCACGCGCAGGCAGCAAATGTGCCGATCGTGGTTGCCGTGAACAAGATCGACAAGGAAGGCGCCAACCCGGACAAGGTCCGCGGCCAGCTGACCGAGTACGGCCTGGTTCCCGAAGAATACGGTGGCGACACCATGTTCGTGGAGGTCTCTGCCCGCCAGAACCTCAACATCGACGAGCTGCTCGAAGCTGTCCTGCTCACCGCAGACGCAGCCCTGGACATGCGCGCCAACCCGAACAAGGACGCCCGCGGTATCGCGATCGAAGCCAACCTGGACAAGGGCCGCGGTTCCGTGGCCACCGTCCTGGTGCAGTCCGGTTCACTGCGTGTCGGTGACACGATCGTGGCCGGTACGGCCCACGGCCGCGTCCGCGCCATGTTCGACGACGACGGCAGCGCACTGACCGAGGCCGGCCCGTCCCGCCCCGTGCAGGTCCTGGGTCTGTCCAACGTGCCGCGCGCCGGCGACACCTTCTTTGTGACCGCTGACGAGCGCACCGCCCGCCAGATCGCCGAGAAGCGTGAAGCAGCCGACCGCAACGCCGCCCTGGCCAAGCGCCGCAAGCGCATCAGCCTGGAAGACTTCGACCAGGCCGTGGCCGATGGCAAGATCGACACCCTCAACCTCATCCTCAAGGGTGACGTGTCCGGTGCCGTGGAAGCCCTCGAAGACGCACTGCTCAAGATCGACGTCGGCGAAGGCGTGCAGCTGCGCGTCATCCACCGCGGCGTTGGTGCCATCACGCAGAACGACGTCAACCTGGCGACGGTCGACAGCGCCGTCATCATCGGCTTCAACGTCAAGCCTGCCGAGCGTGTTGCCGAACTGGCAGACCGCGAAGGCGTGGACATGCGCTTCTACTCCGTCATCTACGCAGCAATCGATGACATCGAGATGGCCCTCAAGGGCATGCTCAAGCCGGAGTACGAAGAGGTCCAGCTGGGCACCGCCGAAGTCCGCGAAGTGTTCCGTTCCTCCAAGTTCGGCAACATCGCAGGCTCCATCGTTCGCTCGGGCATCATCCGACGCAACACGAAGGCGCGCATCAGCCGCGACGGCAAGATCATCGGTGACAACCTCACCGTTGAGACGCTCAAGCGCTTCAAGGACGACGCCACTGAGGTCCGCACGGACTTCGAGTGTGGTATCGGTCTTGGTTCGTTCAACGACATCACCGAGGGCGACATCATCGAGACCTTCGAGATGCGCGAAAAGCCGCGCGTCTAAGTCGGTCTAGCTATTACGAGGTGCGGGGCCGCTGGGATTTTTCCGGCGGCCCCGCCCCTTACGCTGGGCGGCCAACGTCTTACGACGTCGGCCACCCAGCTCCGGCAGGCCCGATGCCACTCCCGGGCCGCCGGAAAAATCCCACGCGGCGTCCGTCGTAGACTCGCCTTAGGTGCGTGGCAGAAAACCGAACGTGAGTACGTGAGCCGCTAGCGGCGCCGTCGTACATCCCAAATTTTTAGGAGTGGAAATGGCTGATCCCGCACGGGCTGCCAAGTTGGCGCAGCGGATCAAGGTTGTTGTTGCGGAGGCTCTTGGCCGGAAGGTTAAGGATCCTCGGCTGGAGGGCATTACTGTTACCGATGCCCGCGTGACCAATGATCTGCAGCATGCCACGATCTACTACACCGTTTTCGGTGACCAGACTGTCCAGGCGGATGCCGCCAAGGGACTGGAGAAGGCCAAGGGTGTGCTCCGCCAGGAAGTGGGGCGCAACGTCACCGTTCGCCTGACGCCGACGCTGGAGTTTGTGGCAGACCAGATCCCGGTGGTCGCATCCAACCTGGAGGAACTCCTCCGCGCAGCCAAGAAGCGTGACGCTGAAGTGGCTGCGCTGGCCGAGAACGCCAAGCACGCCGGCGACGCCGACCCCTACAAGAGCGACGTTCCCGCCGATGTGGAGATCGACGAGGACGACTTCGACGAAGAGGACCTTGACCTCAGCGACGATGAAGACCTCGACGAAGACGCAAACAAGTAACTCGTCCAACGAGTAACTGGCACGGGGCGAAGGCCCGGACCGCAGTTCACGCTGCGGTCCGGGCCTTCTTTCGTCTGCCGGGTTGGACCCCCGGCAGGATCTACCTGAGGTGGGCCTTCAGCACGGTTCCCGTCGGTTGGCCGAAGCTGAAGCCCGCCGTGGCGTAGAGGGTTTCCCCGCTCAGCTCGACTGCTGCCGGTCCGTTTACCGCCAGGAACTGTGAAGCCTCACGGGTCCAGGCATCGATCTTCACAATCTCGTTGCCGAACATCGAGGCTGCGTAGACATCCCCGCTGTCGGATACCGCGATGCCGGTGGGGCTCAGGATGTCTTCTGCCCACAGGCGTACGTGTCCGGTCCACGGGCTGACCCGGAAGACCGCGCCACGGGCGCCGAGCGACGGATCCTCGGGACCGCCGGGGAGCGACGAAACGTAAAGCCAGCCGTCGGGGCCAAGCTCCACGTCCGTTGGTACGGGTTCGAAGGCATACTCGTGGCCAGCGACGCACGCTGGGACTTCCACCGTGTTTCCCGCCATGTCGATCGGGATCCTGGTGCCGGCAGGGATGACGGCCGGCCGTGGCGGCAGGACTGCAAGCGTCGAGACGTCACCGGATTCAACGTCTACTTCGAGGATGGCATTCATGCCGGCGTCAGCAACATAGACAGTGGACCCCTTGACTGCCGTGGCATAGGGATGGGAATCAAGGGCGCCCGTGTACTTTGCCGGTGGGAAAGCCGGCCATTTCTGCAGGCACTCCTCTGAGACGTCCGGACCGAACCCGTACTCCTGGTCACCGTCCGGGTTGTGCTCCCGTTCGTACGCGGCGAGGTCGGCAATGGTGCTCACGTCGCCTGACTGGTCGATGGACTTCAGATAGCCCTCGAGGGCATCGGGCTTGCCTCCGCCACCGCCCACGCTCTCCACGAAGTAGGTCGTCCCGCGCCTGGTTTCGACACCACCGACGTCCCATTTCGCCTTCGTGTAGACGTTGGCAAGTTTGCCGTCATCCTCCACGCGGTCAAGCCGGCCGATAAAATTCTGCGTGACGAGGACGGAATCGTCCCTGCCGACGGCGAGGCTCAAGGGTGTAACCAGCCCGCCGGCCAGGATCTCCGGCTCGGACGATGAAGAGCCCGCCGCAGCAGGCCCGATAGGAAGGGCTAACGCCGCTGCGGCAAGGCACGCGACGATGGGAGATTTTTTCTTCATTGCATCCTCCGGAAATGAGGTGCACCGCCCCGCAGGCAGGGCTGGGCAAAGAGACCACAGTAGATATGGACTTATACAACCCCCGGGCGCCAGATTAGTCCTCTGAAGGTGTGACGTCGACGGATTTTTCCCTTGAGGGCCCCCCTATTTTGACGACGCTGTCCATGGTCATGGCTAGGATCTAGCTATGACTCAGGAGCGCGAGAACAACGATGCCACCCGTTACCTGGAACAGGCCGTTGAGCTGGCCATCCGGAACGTTGCAGACGGAGGGGGTCCGTTCGCTGCGCTGGTGGTGACCCGGGACGGCCGGGTCCACGAAGGGACCAACCGGGTCACCCGGGACAACGATCCCACGGCGCATGCCGAAGTGGTTGCCATCCGGGCGGCGGCCGCAGCAACGGCGAACTTCGACCTCAGCGGGGCAGTGCTCTACACCAGTTGCGAGCCGTGCCCGCTCTGCCTGTCCGCCGCGCTGTGGGCCAGGATCGACCGCGTCTACTTTGCCGCCGACCGCCACGGCGCAGCCGCCGCCGGTTTCGACGATGCGGTGTTCTACGAGTATTTCGACGGCGCCAGGCCCGAACTGCTGCCGGTGGCACACGAAGCGATTCCGACGTCGGACGCCCCGTTCGACGCGTGGCGCGGCCATGCGCACCGCACTGAGTACTGAGTCCGGAGGCACCCGTGGAACCGACGCTGATCAAATGCCCCCATTGCGGCAGGACCAACCGGGTCCCCGCGGCCGCTTCCGGCCGTCCGCGCTGCGGAAACTGCAAGCTGGGGCTGCCATGGATCACAACAGCAGGGGACGATGACTTCGCTGCCGTAGCAGAGCAATCCCCGGTACCCGTGCTGGTTGATTTCTGGGCGGCCTGGTGCGGGCCATGCCGGATGGTGAGCCCGGTCCTGGACAGGTTGGCCACCGAACGGGCCGGTACGATCAAGCTCGTCAAAGTGGATGTTGACCGTGCCCCGCGGCTTTCCGGCCGGTTTGATGTACAGGCCATTCCCACCCTGATGGTCATGGACGGCGGCAAGGTCCTGGCCAAACAGGCAGGGGCAGCGCCGGCCGCGGAACTGCGGTCCTGGCTCGATTCGGCGCTGGCCGGCCGCAGCTAACCGACGCTGTACACGGATCGCGCCGTTGTCCGCCAAGCGCCTACATACGGGCCGGTAAGCGGCTGACGCCTTCCACCAGTTCCGGCTGGCCGCCGCACAGCGCGATCCGCACCCAGCCCTCGCCGATCGAACCGAAGGCTGTGCCCGGCGCCAGGGCCACTCCGGAGTCGGCCAGGAAACTGCGGGCCCAGGCGCGGACGTCGCCGTCGCTGGCGTGCGAGACATCGGCCCAGAGGTAGAAGGCGCCTTGCGCACTCAAGAAGGGAATGCCCTTGGCTGCCAGCACGGCGGAGGCCGCGTCCCGGTTGGCCCGGTAGTGCGCGTGGGCGACGCGGACGTAGTCCTGGGGGCCGGTCAGGGCTGCGAGCGCCGCGTACTGCGACGGCGAGGCCACGCAGGAGACTATCGCTTCCATGACGTTGTTCATGGTCCGCTCCAGGCCGGGCGGGCACACCAGCGCGCCGATCCTTATACCGGTCAGGCCGTACGTCTTGGACAGCGTCAGCGACGTGAAGACACGTGCCTCGCCCGGAACATCGCTGTCGAAGCGTGCCGGGCTGACGTGCGGCACATCATAGGTGAACGCCTCGTAGCATTCGTCGGAGATGATCCAGAGATCGTGCCGGCGGGCCAGGTCCACGAGATCCCGGGTCAGGTCCTCACGGAGCACCGCTCCCAGCGGATTCGAAGGCGAGTTCAGGATCAGGACGCGGGTCCGGCCCGTGATGAGCGCCTCGATGTCCTGGATCCGGGGCTGGAAGTCCTGATCCGGATAGAGCGGGTAGCCTACCGGCACGGCGTTCAGGAGCCGGCTGGTCATGGCAAAGGTGGGGTAGCCAGGGTTGGGAATCAGCACCTCATCGCCGGGGGAGAGGAGGAGGCTCATGGCAAAGTGCAGGCCCTGCTGGGCGCCGTCCACCACGTAGACCCGGTCCGCACCAATGCTGTCCCCGTCCAGGCCGGCGCGTTCGCGGAACCTGGCGGCAAAAGCCTCCCGCAGGGCCGGGATGCCGGCATTCGGGGTGTAGTTGGTCTCGTCCCGGTCCAGGCAGGCCATGCCGGCCTCCAGGACGTGCCGGGGGAGCGGGAAACCGGGCTCGCCGATACTGAGGACTATTGCTCCGGGTGTCCGCCAGGCAGCCTCGGTGATTTCGCGGATCTGGTTGACGGGGACGTCGCGGGCGTGCGCGGCAAGCTCAGGCATGCATGCCATCCTAACGGCCGGCCCACGCAGCTGGGCGGGGGCCGGCGTTGACGCCGATATACTGGGGAGCGTGCTTTCTGGACTGGTGATAGTGGACAAACCGCAGGGATGGACCAGCCATGATGTGGTTGGTCGGATGCGGCGCATCGCCGGAACCCGGAAAGTGGGGCATGCGGGCACGCTGGACCCCATGGCCACGGGTGTCCTGGTGGTGGGAATCAACAAAGCCACGCGACTGCTCACCTACATCGTGGGTACCTCCAAGACGTATACGGCCACCATCCGCCTGGGCGAGTCCACCATCACGGACGACGCCGAAGGTGACGTCATTGCCGCCGTCAGTGCCGCCGTCGTCCCCGACCAGGCAATCCACGACGGCGTCGCAGCCTTGACGGGCGAAATCCAGCAACGGCCCAGCAGCGTCAGCGCCATCAAAGTCAACGGTGAGCGCGCCTACGCCCGCGTCCGCTCCGGCGAGGAAGTGAAGCTGGCGGCGCGCCCGGTCACCATCCACCGCTTCGAAGTGCATGGCATCAGGCGGGAGCAGGGCAGCGATGTTGTGGACCTCGACGTCACGGTGGAGTGTTCCTCCGGAACGTACATCCGTGCGCTGGCCCGCGACCTCGGCGACGGGCTGGGAGTGGGCGGACATCTGACGGCACTCCGGCGAACCCACGTGGGCCCGTATTCCCTGGACCAGGCCCGGACCCTTGAACAGCTGGCCGACGAGCTTGATGTCCTGGAAATGTCGCAGGCTGCGCGGGCACTGATGCCCAACCGCGACCTGACTGCCGAGGAAACCACCGAGATTTCGTTTGGCCGCCGGATTGCTGCCGGCGCGGCCACCGGCAGCCCCGAGGCAGCCACTGTGGAACACCCCGCCGCGGCGTTTGCGCCGGACGGCAGCCTGGTGGCGCTTTTGGCTGATGCGGGGAACTTCGCGAAGCCGGTGCTGGTGTTCGCGCCCGGCAATGCCTCGGCCGGAAAGCCTGCGCATGAAAAAACTGCGGGCGGAGACGCCTAGGCATGGACGCCTTCTTCTACATTATTCTTGTCGTCGGCCTGCTCTCGAGTGGAATCTGCCTGGTTGCCGGCATCCTCAAAAAGGCCCCCAACGACATCACCATCCTGTCCGTGGCCGCCGTCGAACTGGCACTCATCGTCTACCTGGTGGGTTCCGTTGTCCGCGTGATCGCCGGCGAGCCGATCGCCGGGGAAGCATGGGAGTTCTGGGGCTACCTGGCCACGGCCATGCTCCTGCCGCCGGCCGCGGTCTACTGGGCCATCCTGGAACGGACCCGGTGGAGCAACTTTGTCCTCGCCGCCGTCGGTGTCACCGCCTTGGTGATGGCCGCCCGAATGAACCAGATCTGGTACTGACATGGAAGAAGCCCGCAACGTGAAAGCCCCTCATCCCGAAGCGTCTCCGGAGACCGCGTCCGCCTCTGCCAGGGACACGCGCAACACCGGGCCGGGGAGGCTCCTGATCGCCGTCTACGCCGTGTTTGCCATCTCGGCCACCGCCCGGGCCGGCTACCAGATCCTCACCAAGTTTTCCGAGGCGCCGCTGGCGTACCTGCTGTCCGCCTTCGCCGCCGTGGTGTACCTCGTGGCCACCGTTTCCCTGGCCAAAGCCGGCCGCACCTGGTTCCAGGTCTCGCTGGTCGCCGTCCTCGTTGAACTCGTCGGAGTCCTCGTGGTGGGCGCGCTGAGTGTCTTCGACGCGGTCGCCTTCCCGCACGAAACCGTCTGGTCGCTGTTCGGCCGGGGCTATGCGTTTATTCCGTTGCTGCTGCCCATCCTGGGACTGGTCTGGCTGTACCGCCGCCGGCCGGGACAACACCCGGCCGGCGTCCGGGCCTAGCCTTACTTCTTACCGAACAATCCGCCGAGGAGTCCGCCCAGCCCGCCATCCTTATCGGGTTCCTCCGTTGCCGGTTCACCGCCGGGCAGGTCAACCTGGATGGCCTCCGCGGGCTGGACTGAGCGCTGCCCGGGCTGGCGCTGCAGCCCGGGTTGCTGGTCCCCGCCCGTATCCTGGCCAGCCGGCGATCCGGCCGATGAACCTTCCGGAGCGTCTTCCGGTGCGCCCGTCCCGGTGCCGCCGCCGAGCAGTCCACCCAGGCTGCCCAGAATGCTGTCCAACACCGACCCCTGCTGGCCGGCTCCGGCACTTCCACCAGCACCTGCACCGGCTCCGAGGATTCCGCCCAGGATGCCGCCGAGGTCGATGCCGCCGGCCTGCCCACCGCCAACGCCACCGGCCTGACCCGCCTCGCCGGCGCCTTGTCCGCCCGGCCCGCCTTGGCCAAAGATCTTCTTCGCAAGGTAGGACATCACGATCGGGGCCAGGATGGGCAGGGCCTTGCGGATCAGGTCGCCGCCGATGCCACCCAGCCCGGCGGTACCGGCCAGCTGCGCGGCCACCTGGTCCTGCTGGCCGCCGAACACGTGGCCAACAATCTTTTCGCCGTCGGCGGTGTCAACCTGCGTCGCGTCCACGCCACCGTCAACCAGGCCGTCCTGGTGCTGGCCGAGAGCCGACTGGAGTGAGGCGGCGCCGTCGGGAGCCTGCACATTGGTATGCATGCCGGCCAGCAGGGTGGGCAGCGCCGCTTCGACGGCAGACTGCGCGGACGCCGGGTCGGTGCCGAGCAGCGACGCCATCTGGTTCACGTCGATCTGGTTCAGGAGGTCGTGGATCTCGGTCATGAGGTACTCCTTCGGTGCCGCGACGGACCGCGGACGTGGGTCGTTGCGGCACGCGCGGCATGCCGCCGGAGGTCTGCCCTTGAATCGTAGTCCTGCGCCCTACCGAACACTAGGAGACTTCGGGGCACCTTTGCCGCCGGCGTTCTGTCCAACCCGGGCCGTCCGGCAGCGCTGCCGAATGCGGGTAATCTTAGATAGTTCCGGCGCCGGTGCGTTGGGAGTGATGTCAGTGCACGCAGTAAAAGGCGAGGTTGATGGTCTACATCTGGAACGATCCGTCCGAAGTCCCGGCGGACTTTGGTCCCTCTGTTGTCACCTTCGGCAACTTCGACGGCGTCCATCGCGGCCACCAGCAGGTGCTGTCCGAGCTCATCCGCTCTGCCCGCATTAACGGCACTAAAGCCGTGGCAGTCACCTTTGACCCGCACCCGGCCCTGATCCACCGCCCGGAGTCCGCGCCCGAGATGATCATGGGCCTGGAGGACAAACTGGTGGCGCTGGGGGAGCTGGGCCTGGACGGCATCCTGGTCATGAAGTACTCGCTGAACCTCGCCAGCCTGACCCCCGAGGAATTTGTGGGCCAGGTGCTGGTGGACAGCCTCCACGCCAGCCACGTGGTGATCGGCCACGACGCCCGGTTCGGCCGCGGCAATTCCGGTGACCTCGACACCATGAAAAAGCTGGGCGAAAAGTTCAACTTCGACGTCCAGGTCATCAGCGAATTCGGTTCTGAAGGCTACCCGCTGCATAACGACGGCGGCGCCGACCGCCGCTGTTCCTCCACCTGGGTGCGGGAAGCGCTCCAGGAGGGCGATGTCGCCACGGCGGCCGAGGTGCTGGGCCGCTCGCACCGCATGCGCGGCGAAGTGGTGCACGGCGCTGCCCGCGGACGTGCCCTCGGGTTCCCCACGGCCAACCTCGCCCACGAGGCAACCGGCTTTGTCCCGGCAGACGGCATTTACGCCGGCTGGCTGGTTGACCAGGCCGGCAAGCGTTGGCCGGCGGCCATCTCGGTGGGCTCCAATCCCACGTTCGACGGCGTCAGCCGCCAGGTTGAAGCCCACGTCATCGACCGTCCCCACGAAGACGTTGAGGACTTCGATCTGTACGGCCAGACAGTAGTTGTGGAATTTGTGGCGCGGCTCCGCGGCATGGTGGCCTACCGTGGGCCTGAGGCTCTCGTTGACCAGATGCGGCTGGACGTCGTCCAGGCCCACGATCTCCTGGTGAGGCGCTGACCCGGCCCACCGGCAACCAGCGGCGGCCGTCGTGAACGAGGAAGGCAGCGCAGTGACCGTTGAAAAGAACACCCGCAAGCTGGACAAAGGGATCGTCCGCGATTTCAGTTCCCGGATGAGCTACGCGTCCTACCTTCAGCTGCCCACTCTTCTCAGCGCCCAGCAGCCGGTCAGCAAGCCCGAGCACCACGATGAAATGCTGTTCATCATCCAGCACCAGACCACTGAATTGTGGCTGAAGCTGGTGCTGCACGAGCTGCGGAGCGCGGCGGCCTGGCTCCGCGCCGACGATCTCGGCTCCGCGCTCAAGGGCATCGCCCGGGTCAAGCACATCCAGAAGACCCTCACGGAACAGTGGTCAGTGCTGGCCACGCTGACGCCCACGGAGTACTCCCAGTTCCGTGGCTTCCTGGGCAATTCGTCGGGTTTCCAGTCCAGCCAGTACCGGGCTGTGGAGTTTGTCCTCGGCAACAAGAACCGCAAAATGCTTCCCGTGTTCGAGTCTGACCCCGCCGCCCACGCCATGCTGGATGAGCTGCTGAACGCCCCCAGCATCTACGACGAATTCCTCTCCTACCTTGCCCGGCAGGGCTATGACGTGCCGCAGACCGTCCTGGACCGGGACGTCACCCGCGCCCACGAGTTCTGCCCCGAACTGGTCCCGCTGTTCAAGCACATCTACGAACATGCGGCCGACAACTGGGGAGCCTACGAGGCCTGCGAGGAACTCGTTGACCTTGAAGACAACTTCCAGCTGTGGCGGTTCCGGCACCTGCGAACCGTCCAGCGCACCATCGGTATGAAAACGGGTACCGGTGGATCGAGCGGCGCCGCGTTCCTGCAGAAGGCCCTTGAACTCACGTTTTTCCCGGAACTTTTCGCTGTACGGACGGAGATCGGCCAATGAGCAGCGCTGCTGACGCAACGATGGACCATCACGACGCCGCCGCCCTCCAGGAGCGGGCAGCGCACCTTGATGCCGCTGACCCGCTGGCACGGTACCGCGGCCTCTTCATCGGCACCGAAACGGACCTCTCCTACCTCGATGGCAACTCCCTGGGCCGGCCCCTGAGGAGGACCGTCGACGATATCAGCGCCTTTATCCAGGACGGCTGGGGCGGGCGGCTGATCCGCGGCTGGGACGAGGAATGGCTGGACCTGCCGCAGGCCATCGGCGACCAGCTGGGCCGTGCTGTCCTCGGCGCAGCCCCGGGGCAAACCATCATCGCCGACTCCACCACGGTGGTGCTCTACAAGCTGATCCGTGCGGCCCTGGCCGCTGTGGATGATCCTGCCCGCACAGAAATTGTCCTGGACACGGACAACTTCCCCACCGACCGCTACCTCGTTGAGGGAATTGCCCGCGAAGAGGGCCTGACCCTCACCTGGATCGAGGCAGATCCCGCAACAGGGGTAACCCCTGACCAGGTGCGGGACGCAACCGGACCAGCCACCGCCGTCGTACTTTTGAGCCACGTTGCGTACCGCTCGGGGTTCCTGGCTGATCTGCGCGCCATCACGGAGGCCGCACACAGCGCCGGGGCTCTGGTGGTCTGGGACCTGTGCCATTCCGCCGGTTCCGTGGAGCTGGACCTGGACGGCGCGGGCGTGGACTTTGCCGCGGGCTGCACGTACAAGTACCTCAACGGGGGACCGGGCTCGCCGGCTTTCGCCTACGTCAACGCCCGCCACCTGGCCGGCCTCCAGCAGCCAATCTGGGGATGGATGGGGCGCAAAGACGCGTTCGAGATGGCCGCGGGCTACGAGCCAGCGCCCGGCATCCGGAGTTTCCTCAGCGGCACGCCGGCCATCTTCGGGATGCTGGCCATGCGCGGGACCCTGGACCTCATTGAGGAAACCGGCATGGCAGCAATCCGGCAGAAATCCCTGACGCTGACCGCCTACGCCGTGGACCTCTTCGAGGCGTGGCTCGAACCCTTGGGAGTGGAGCTGGCTTCGCCGCGTGACCCGGCGCTTCGGGGGAGCCACATCACCCTGGATCATCCGGCATTCCGGAACGTGACCGCGGCTCTGTGGGAACAGGACGTTATTCCGGACTTCCGGGCCCCGCAGGGGATCCGGATCGGGCTGTCGCCACTGAGCACCAGCTTCGCCGAGGTGTACCGGGGAATGGCCGCAATCCGGGACCTCCTGCAGCGGTGACTGCCCGCCGGCGGGCCAGCGCACTCTTGGGGCGGAGCGGCTGTTTCGACAAGTTCGCGGCGCTGCCGGTAAACTGAACGATGGATCCTGCTGCAGTCCGTGGCGGCTGGTTCCTGTCATGCGTGGAAATCCCCTGATCTTCAGGGAATTCCTGCGCGGGCAGACCCGGCAGTGAGTTACTGATTCGGGCCTCACGGCACATCTCTAGGAGTTATTGTGGCACTTGACGCCGCTGTAAAGCAGTCCATCATCAAGGATTTCGCAACGTCTGAAGCCGACACCGGTTCACCGGAGGTCCAGGTTGCAGTCCTGACCCAGCGGATCAAGGATCTGACTGAGCACATGAAGGAGCACAAGCACGATTACCACACCCAGCGCGGTCTGCTGGCCATGGTTGGTCGTCGCAAGCGCATGCTCACCTACCTCAAGAACACTGACATCACCCGCTACCGTGCGCTCATCGAGCGTCTCGGCCTGCGCCGCTAGTCAGGCTTAAGGGGCGGCCCTTTCCTTTACGGATCGGGCCGCCTTCTTCAGAAGAAAACTAAACAGGAGGATCAACCGCATCACGCATTCGCGGTCCTCGGTAGTGATCCCCGGGAACGGCTTCCACGATGGAAGCCCCGGCCCGTGGGTCTCGATCGATGACCGGGTGCAGTGCAGGCCAGTAGACAGATGCTGGCCTGGGTTGATGCGGCTGGGCTCCGTTAATCATGAAACGGAGGTGACTCTCTTGGAGGGTCCCGAAATCCAGTTCTCAGAAGCAGTCATTGACAATGGCCGCTTTGGCAAGCGTGTAATCCGCTTTGAAACCGGCCGTCTTGCCAAGCAGGCAGCCGGCGCAGCCATGGTGTACATCGACGAAGACACCGCGCTGCTGTCCGCCACCACCGCAGGCAAGCACCCGCGCGAAGGCTTCGACTTCTTCCCGCTGACGGTTGACGTTGAAGAGCGCATGTACGCCGCCGGCCGTATCCCGGGTTCGTTCTTCCGCCGCGAAGGCCGCCCGTCCACCGAAGCCATCCTGGCTTGCCGCCTCATGGACCGCCCGCTGCGTCCGGCCTTCGTCAAGGGCCTGCGCAACGAGGTCCAGATCGTGGTGACCGTCCTGGCCATCAACCCTGACGAGCTCTACGACGTGGTGGCCATCAACGCCTCCTCCATGTCCACCCAGCTCTCCGGCCTCCCGTTCTCCGGCCCGATCGGCGGCGTCCGCGTTGCCCTCGTCGCCGACGAGAACGGCTCACAGTGGGTTGCTTTCCCCAAGCACTCCCAGCTTGAGAACTCCGTGTTCAACATGGTTGTAGCCGGCCGCATCGCCGGTGACGACGTCGCCATCATGATGGTTGAAGCCGAAGCGACCGACAACTCCTGGAACCTCATCAAGGAACAGGGCGCCACTGCCCCCACCGAAGAGGTTGTCTCCGAGGGCCTTGAGGCTGCCAAGCCGTTCATCAAGGCACTCTGCGACGCCCAGGCTGACCTGGCTGCACGCGCCGCCAAGCCCACCGTTGAGTTCCCGGTCTTCCTGGACTACCAGGACGACGTCTACGCAGCTGTTGAGGCCGCCGCCGCTGAGAAGCTGGCAGCTGTCTTCCAGATCGCCGACAAGCAGGAACGCGACGTTGCCACGGACGCGCTGAAGGACGAGACCACCGCTGCCCTGGCCGGCCAGTTCGAAGGCCGCGACAAGGAACTGTCCGCAGCATTCCGCTCGGTCACCAAGCAGGTTGTGCGCCAGCGCATCCTCAAGGACCAGATCCGCATCGACGGCCGTGGCCTGACGGACATCCGCCAGCTCACCGCCGAGGTTGAGGTTCTGCCCCGCGTTCACGGTTCCGCGATCTTCGAGCGCGGCGAAACCCAGATCATGGGTGTCACCACGCTGAACATGCTCAAGATGGAACAGCAGATCGACTCGCTGTCACCCGTTACGCGCAAGCGCTACATGCACAACTACAACTTCCCGCCGTACTCCACCGGTGAGACCGGCCGCGTGGGTTCGCCCAAGCGCCGCGAAATCGGCCACGGTGCCCTGGCAGAGCGCGCGCTCGTGCCGGTGCTGCCGTCCCGCGAGGAGTTCCCGTACGCCATCCGCCAGGTGTCTGAGGCCCTCAGCTCCAACGGTTCGACGTCGATGGGTTCCGTCTGCGCCTCCACGCTCTCCATGCTCAACGCTGGTGTGCCGCTGAAGGCAGCAGTTGCAGGTATCGCCATGGGCCTGGTCTCCGACCAGGTTGACGGCCAGACCCGCTACGCAGCCCTCACGGACATCCTGGGCGCCGAAGATGCTTTCGGCGACATGGACTTCAAGGTTGCCGGTACGTCCGAGTTCGTCACGGCCATCCAGCTGGACACCAAGCTCGACGGCATCCCCGCTTCCGTGCTGGCAGCAGCACTGAAGCAGGCCCGCGAAGCCCGCCTGCACATCCTGGATGTCATCAACTCCGCGATCGACACCCCGGACGAGCTCTCCGAGTTCGCGCCGCGCGTCATCGCGGTCAAGATCCCGGTTGACAAGATCGGCGAGGTCATTGGGCCCAAGGGCAAGATGATCAACCAGATCCAGGAAGACACCGGCGCGGACATCTCCATCGAGGATGACGGCACGGTCTACATTGGCGCCACCAACGGTCCGTCTGCAGACGCAGCACGCTCCGCCATCAACGCCATTGCCAACCCGCAGGTTCCGGAAATCGGCGAGCGCTACCTGGGTACGGTCGTCAAGACCACCACCTTCGGTGCCTTCATTTCGCTGACCCCGGGCAAGGACGGCCTGCTGCACATCTCCGAGCTGCGCAAGCTGGCCAACGGCAAGCGCGTGGACAACGTTGATGATGTTGTTTCCGTCGGCCAGAAGATCCAGGTGGAAATCACCAAGATCGATGACCGCGGCAAGCTGTCGCTGTCCCCCGTCGTGGCCGAAGAGGAAGGCGCTGGCGACAGCGTTGACGCTTCCGCTGCAGAGGGCGCTGCTGACGCGGAGTAGCATCATCCTGCACACAGCATGAATCGGCGGGGCCGGTGGATGATCCACCGGCCCCGCCGCTGTTACGATGGCAGCCAGATCCGGCCGCCGCTCCCGAAAGGCTTCAATTGACTGTTGTACCCCTGCCGCTTGAGCAGAACCAGCCCGGCGACACCCTGGTCCACGGCTCCGACGGCGGCTCCGTTGTCCGTCGATCCGTGCTGCCCGGCGGCGTGCGGGTACTGACCGAGGCGATGCCGGGCCAGCGCTCGGCAACCATCGGTTTCTGGGTCGGTGTGGGGTCACGCGACGAGGCTCCGGGCCAGCATGGCTCCACGCACTTCCTGGAGCACCTCCTTTTCAAGGGCACCAAACGGCGCACTGCCCTCGAAATCGCTTCCGCGTTCGATGAGGTGGGCGGCGAATCCAACGCAGCCACGGCCAAGGAAAGCACCTGCTACTTTGCGCGGGTCCTGGATACCGACCTCCCCATGGCCATCGACGTCATTGCGGACATGATCACCGGAGCGGTCCTCGATCCGGCCGAAATGGAGCAGGAACGCGACGTCATCCTGGAAGAAATCGCCATGGACAGCGATGACCCCACTGACGTGGCGCATGAAAACTTTGTTGCAGCGGTGCTGGGCACGCACCCCTTGGGCCGCCCGATCGGCGGCACCCCGGCCGCCATCCGCGCCGTTGCCCGAGACTCCGTCTGGGAGCACTACCGCCGCTACTACCGCCCGGACGAGCTGGTCATTACCGCCGCCGGAGGCCTGGAGCACGACGTCGTCTGCAGCCTTGTGGTGGATGCGCTCCACACTGCAGGGTGGTCACTTGAGCCCTCTGCAGCGCCTGTGGAGCGGCGCTCCACCGAGCGTGCCGACATCACGGGCACCGCCGGACTGCATGTGGTCAAGCGTGCAGTGGAGCAGGCCAACATCATCATGGGCTGCCCCACCATCGTCGCCACAGATGACCGCCGCTATGTGATGAGCGTGCTTAACGCCGTGCTGGGCGGCGGGATGTCCTCGCGGCTGTTCCAGGAAATCCGTGAAAAGCGTGGTCTTGTGTACTCCACGTATTCGTTTGCCTCGTCGTACGCCGATGCCGGCTACTTCGGCATGTACGCCGGATGCACACCGTCCAAGGTGCGCCAGGTCCTGGACCTGCTGGGGCTGGAGCTGGACAAGCTCGCCGAAGGCGGGATCTCCGACGACGAACTCCGCAAGGCCGTGGGCCAGCTCTGCGGCGGCATTGTCCTGGCGCTGGAGGACACCGGTTCCCGGATGTCCCGGCTGGGCCGGGCTGAACTCGTCTCCGGCGAATACCAGGACATCGACGAGACGCTGCGCCTCATCAAGTCCGTCACAGCGCAGGAGGTCCAGGACCTGGCCCGGGAGCTTGCTGCCGCGCCGCGGACTGTCACCGTAGTGGGTCCATTCGAGGAAACTGAGACGTTCGGCCTCTGACGGGGTGATGCTGTGCGGAAGCTCACGGTCCGGCGATAATGTAGCCATGAACCTTCCGCAGCCTGGCACTGTGCACGCCGTGCTGGAAGAATTCCTGGGCCACTGGCACGGATCCACGCGCCTTGCGCCGTCGGCGTGGGGGCCTGCACGCTCAGCAGCGGCGGAAATCAGTTTCACGCGCGCGGCGGGTGGGTTCGCCGTCGTGCAAAGCTACCGGCACACCGAAGCGGACGGCAGCCACTTTGAAGGCCACGGTGTGTTCACCGTCGATCCCGACCACAATGACGTCCTCTGGTACTACGTGGACAGCATGGGCCAGCCGCCCGGGGTTCCGGCCCGCTGCACGTGGGTGGACGGTGTGCTGCGCGTGGAGCGCCACAGCGACCGGGGGACTGCCCGCCACACCTTCCGCGTAGCGGATGGAGTGCTGACACACGCCGCGGAGTTGCGCCTCGGCGAGGGCCAGAACTATGTCCCGTTCATGACCTCCGAATGCCGCCGCACCTGAGCACCTTCGATCCCCCCCACGGGCGATCACGGGATCCAACCGTCAACCGGCTGATGCCAGGATCCTCGTCAGCGGGGCACCGTTCAGGGCCGGCGACGCGGAGGAGGAATTCCACACCTTGCTTTTCAGGTTTGCCAGCAGTTGCTCGGCTTGTCCCTGTTCGTTGAAGTCCAGTTCCACCACAACGTAGTGCGGATCGTCCACCGGCTGGTAAATCCGGTGGCCGAGCACCCCGGCCGCCGCGCGGTTCACCGGATCACGGTCGAAGGCTTCTTTCCACATGCGGAAGTCCTTGATGCCATGTTCGATGTGCAGTGTGTACATTCCTGCTCCTCCTTGCCGGGCCGCAGGGGTGGTCCGTGGCTCTCCCGGACCAGGCGTCCGCTGCGGCGGTTAGCTTCACGGTATCCGTCGGGATGCGCGGCGGGTATCCCAGAAATCTGGGGGCTTTTGAGGTAATCCCGGGCACCGCCCACGTGGCGCATACTGGGGGAATGACCACCGGCATGCCCTGGAGCCGGAGCCTCGAACGAATCCGGCACGTCTGCGATTCTGAACCGGATCACCACTCGTTGCGCTCCGGAGTTCTTCGTGAACTTGGCCGTGTTGTTCCTTTCAGCGCCTTCGTCTGGCCCCTCTTGGATCCTGTGACTGCCACGGGGCATTCACCCATGGCCCGGATCCCGTGCCCGGGAGAACTTCCGCTTCTGATCCGGCTCAAATACCTGACGCCGGCGGGCCGGTGGACACAACTGGCGATGAGGCCGGCCCCGGTAACAACGTTGCTGCGTGAGACCGAAGGCAGCCCATCGCGGAGCATGGTGTGGAAGATGGTCATGAGCCGCTACGGCGTAACCGATGTGTTGCTCGCGGTGCTGGCGGACAAGCACGGCTACTGGGGATGGCTCGACCTATGGCGTACGGGGCAGGACGAGCCCTTCACCGACAAGGAAGTGGGATACCTGGCTGACGTGGTGCGTGAGGTGACACCTGCCCTTCGTCACGCCATTGCACAGCAGTTCCATCGCAGGGTGTCACGCGACCCCGAACGCGGGGGATCAGGCGCTGTTACCTTCCAACACGTCGGAGCCGACAACGTAAGACGATCCAGGGTGAAGTTGCCCCAGCAAGCCGTGCTGACCCTGGACGCGGAAATGGCGGTGGTGGGTGAAACGGCTTCTGTGGACGAGTGGCTGGGACTGCTGCAGGCCGGTCCGCATCCCTTTCAGCGCGTACCGGCCGAGGTTTTCAACGTGGCCGCCCAGTTGCTGGCGGTTGAAGCTGGCGTTGATCAGCATCCGGCGTCTGCTCGCGTGCACATAGGCTGGGGACAGTGGGCGATACTCCAAGCAAGCCGGATGGGTGCCGCAGGGTCTGAGGCCATCCCGCCGCTGGCCGTTACCATCCAGGCGTGTCCCCAAGAGGCGAGGTTGGATATCTTTGCCCGGAGCTTTGGCCTGACTTCACGGCAGCGGGACCTGCTTGAGTTTGCTGCAGCCGGCGCCGATACCGCAGCCATGGCGGCTGCGCTGGGGATCAGGGTTTACACCGTCCAGGATCAGTTCAAGCAGATATTTGATACCTGCGGCGTTCACAGCCGCGGCGCTCTGCTGGCCATGACGATGGGAACGGCCAACTAACTGAACCGTCAGCAGGTGCGCGGAGCGCGAAAAAGACCGCGTTGCGCCCCCGACGAACGCCTCAGCCGCCAGCGAAGGGCGGCAGCACGTCAACCACATCGCCCGGATTTAACACAGTGGTGTGGTCCCGGACGGCCACCTCGTTGAGGAGGAAGCTGCTCCGGGACAGGATGCGCTGCAGGGGAGGGGTGCCGGCAGGCGGCACGGCGCGGTCCACGGCGAGGACAGCCTGCAGCAAGTCAGCCACGGTTGCCCCTGAGGGCAGGTCGAAGCCTTCCTCTTCCACCCCGGCGGCGGCGCGCGCGGCAGCGAAGTAACGTACGTTCAAGAAATTCAGCCTCCGATGGCGCTCATGCTGCGGTCCGGCTGGACAAAGTCCGCTGCGCCGAGACCGGTGTGGTCCATTCCGTGTGCCTTGGGCTTGACCCACATGGCGTCCTGCCAGCGTTCGGCCAGGGCTTCATCGCTGGCACCCTCGCGAAGAAGACCCAAGAGATCAAACTCCTCACGCGAGAACAGGCAGCTCATGATCTTGCCCTCAGCGGTGATCCGTGTGCGTCGGCAATCGCGCGCAGAACGGCTCCGTGACGGAGGCGATGATCCCCACGGTGCCCAGCACCGGCCCCCCGGCGTCCAGCGGCTGCCCCTCAGCACCCAGCGCTGATCCGGCAGTGCCCTCTGACTCAGCCACCCGGCGTCGTACTTCAAAGCGTTCTGCCGGGGCGCCGTCGCGGGCGCGCGGGTCCGGGCTGAGGACGTAATCCACTGACAGCAGGGAACGGATTTCGGCGGCGGTGATCATGTTCCGGCGGGTCCAGCCGTGGTCGGCATCGAGCGGCATCTGCTCGATGAACCGCAGTTCGTAGCCGCGGTCCAGTGCCCAGGCGAGCAGGGAGGGCGATTCGGCGTCGTTGATGCCGCGCATCAGCACGGCGTTGAGCTTTACTGGCCCCAGACCAGCGGCCCACGCGGCGTCCACCCCGGCCAGCACGCGGTCCAGGAACGGGCGCCGGGTGAGCTTGGTGAAGGTCTCTTCGTGCAGCGAATCGAGCGAAACGTTGATGCGGGTCAGGCCCGCAGCCTTGAGCGCCGCGGCCTTTTTGTCCAGGCCAACGCCGTTGGTGGTCATGGAGATGGGCAGGTCCGGATGATTGCTGCGCAGGGCGGCAATGATGTCCACCAGATCCGCCCTCACCAGGGGCTCCCCGCCTGTCAGGCGCAGTTCACGCACCCCCAGCAGATCGACGCCGATGCGGACAATCCGCACGATCTCCTCTGCGCTCATCACGGCCTGCTTGGCCAGCCACTCAAGCCCCTCGGCAGGCATGCAGTACGTACAGCGCAGGTTGCATTTGTCCGTCAGGGAGAGCCGCATATCGGTGGCGCGGCGGCCGTACTGATCCAGCAGCCCGGCGGGCGCGCCAGCCGGCCGGGCAGGCGGCAGGGCCGGACCTGCACCGTCCCGGGGTTGCGGCATGCCTAGCTGAACGCTCATGAATTCAGGCTACGCCACCGTTTGCCCCTGACATCACGCCCATGACGCCCGGCAGCCGGCGCCCGGCCAAGTGGCAGCCCGGGAGTCCCGCCGGAGTCCCGCCGATAAGCGGCGAACGTCGGTGCCGCCGGGCCGCCGCGAACCTATGCTGGAGGAGTGAACACGTCCCAGCCCCTGCCGGAAACGGCCGACGACGGCGCGAGCTCCGGAATGCGGTCGGGTATCCAAAGTGCCGCTCAAGGCAGCCGCCGCTGGGCTGCGGCGTCAGGGGCCGTAGCCGCAGTCGGCGCGGTGGTGGCCGGCGAGTTGCTCGCCGGACTGTTGAGTCCTTCCCTGTCGCCGCTGACCGCGGTGGGCGGGGCGGTGATTGACGCTGTGCCGCCGGGGGTCAAGGACTGGGCCGTTGCCTTGTTCGGCACGGCTGACAAGGCGGTGTTCGTGGCGGGGATGCTGCTGGTCATCGCGGCCGTCGGGTGCATTCGCCGGGGTCCTGGAACAGCGCAGGCGCTTTGCCGGATGCCGCCGTGATTGCTGCCTTTGGGCTCGTGGGGCTCGCTGCCGTCCTGACCCGCGCGCAGCTGACCCCCGGCGCCGTTCCGGTGCCATTGGCCGCGGCCCTGGCCGGCGGGCTCCTGCTGCGGTTCCTGGTCCGCAGGCTCCAGGAAGGCGTGCCGGGCGACGCAGCGGGAACCGTGGCAACGCAAAATGCCGGGCGGCGCACGTTCCTGCAGGCCTTGGCCACCGGGCGCCGGTGTGACGGCCGTGGGCGGGATTGTTGCCTCGGTCTGGCGGGGCGCGGCCGCCGGCATCAGCACCGCCCGCGAAAAACTGCAGCTGCCTGCCGCGGCATCCGGGGCGCCTCCGATTCCGGCAGGCGCAGAGGTGGGCCTGGACGGCATGCAGCCGCTGGTCACGCCGAACAAGGACTTCTACCGGATCGACACCGCACTGATTGTTCCGGTCATCGACCCCGATACGTGGGTACTCCGGGTGACCGGGTTGGTGGACCACGAGATCGAACTGAACCTCGCCGACCTCCTGGCCAAACCCCTGATTGAACGGCATGTGACCATCGCCTGCGTCTCCAACGAGGTGGGCGGCGACCTGATCGGCAATGCCCGCTGGCTCGGCTGGCCCGTGCGGGAACTGCTCGCCCTGGCCGGCCCGCAATCCGGCGCCGACATGGTGCTGTCCCGGAGCTCCGACGGCTGGACTGCAGGCACGCCGCTGGAAGTCCTCACCGACGACAGGGACGCCCTGTTGGCAGTCGGAATGAACGGCGAACCGCTGCCGCTGGAACACGGCTTCCCGGTGCGGATGATTGTGCCCGGCCTCTACGGCTACGTTTCCGCCACCAAGTGGCTGACGGAGCTCCGCGTCACCAAATTCGCCGACGACGAAGGCTATTGGACTCCACGCGGCTGGTCCGAACGCGGCCCCATCAAGACGGCGTCCCGGATCGATGTGCCCCGCACCGGCAGGCGTGTCAGCGCCGGCACTGTGATGTTCGGCGGTGTGGCCTGGTCGCAGCACACCGGCATCGGCAAAGTGGAGCTGCGCGTCAACCGCGGCCCGTGGCAGGAGGCCGACCTCGCGCCGGGGATCTCGCTGGACACGTGGTACCAGTGGCAGCTGGGCATGGAGCTGACGCCGGGCCAGTACGAGGTGCAGGTCCGCGCCACAGACCTCAGCGGCAAACCGCAGGCTGAGGAACGCCGGCCCGTTGCGCCGGACGGAGCCACCGGCTTCCACACCATTAGAGTGGACGTGAATCCATGACGGCGCCCACCGAAAGCAGGACCATGCACAGCTCCCCGCACGAGCACGGCGGCGCCCCGCACCGGTCACGGTCCGTTGCCGGGCACCGGGCCGCCGTCGCCGAACTGCTCGCGCCGCTGCTGACCGAAGCCAGGGCGGAAACGCTGCTGCTGCGGGACGCGCTGGGCAAGGGCCTGGCCCAGGACATTGCGGCGCCCCTGAGCCTGCCGCCGTTCGCCAACTCCCAAATGGACGGCTTCGCCATCAACAGTGCGGACGTGCCCGACGGCGGTGCGGAGCTCAGGGTGGTTGATCCCGTCCCGGCAGGTGCCACGCCCGCGGCCCTTGGAGCGCGGCGCTGCCGCCCCCATCATGACCGGGGCCATGATTCCTGCCGGTGCTGACGCCGTCGTGCCCGTGGAACGTGCCGTCCCGGACCGGTTCCCCGCCCCGGGCGTGGCCAGTACGGTGTGGCTGCCCGCGACGGCGGCGCGGCACCTTTGTCCGCTCCGCCGGCAGTGACATTGCGGCAGGGGAGCGGGCGCTGGCTGCCGGAACCTTCCTCGGCCCGGCGCAGCTGGGGCTGCTCGCGGCCCTGGGCATCGGCGAGGTGACCGTTCGCCGGCCACTGACGGTCCTGCTGGCCACCACCGGCGACGAAGTGGTTGAACCGGGCCAGCCGCTGCCCGCCGGAAAGATCTACAACTCCAACGGAACCCTCCTCGAAAGTGCCATGCGCCAGGCGGGCCTGACCGTGGTGCGGACGGCCATCGCCTCGGACCGTCCCGACGAACTCCGGGCGCTGCTGCGAAGCCACGCCGGCACCGTGGACCTGATCGTCACCACGGGCGGGGTCAGCAAGGGCGCCTATGAAGTAGTCCGCCAGGCCATGGACGGCCAGGCCGCCGAGTTCGTCCACGTGGCGATGCAGCCGGGCGGCCCGCAGGGGATCGGGACGTTCGACGGCGTGCCGTTCCTGGGTTTCCCGGGCAACCCCGTGAGCTGCCTGGTGTCCTTCGAAATGTTCCTGCGGCCGGTGCTGTCCGAACTCTTCGGCTCGCCCGCACCCCGGACCGCCCTCCGCGCGCGGCTGGCCCACAGCCTCACCTCGCCCGAACACAAACACCAGGTCCGCCGCGGGAGCTTCCAGGCTGACGGCACCGTCCGCCTGGAAGGCGGCGACAGCTCCCACCTTATGCATGCGCTCGCCGGCTCCAACGCCCTGGTGCACGTGCCCGGCCGGGGTCTCGGCGCTCGCCGAGGGCGACGAGGTGGAAGTATGGATGCTGTGAATCCAGAACAGACCCCGCCGGCGCTGACCCACCTGCGCCAGGACGGCAGCGCCCAGATGGTGGACGTGTCAAACAAGGCCGAAACCACCCGGGAGGCCACCGCCACGGCCACCGTCCGCACCACCCGGGAAGTGCTGGGCCTGCTGGGCTCCGGCGGCCTGCCCAAGGGCGATGCCCTGGCGGTGGCCCGGGTCGCCGGGATCATGGCCGCCAAAAAGACCCCGGAACTCATCCCGCTGTGCCATCCGCTGCCGCTGTCCAAAGTCACCGTGGACTTCGAGCTCGGGGCCGATTCCGTGGACATCCTGGCCACGGTCAAGACCCGTGGAGTCACCGGCGTCGAGATGGAAGCGCTGACAGCGGCCTCCGTGGCTGCCCTCAGCGTTTACGACATGATCAAGGCCGTGGACAAGCACGCCGTGCTGACGGACATCAAAGTGCTGGCCAAAAGCGGCGGCAAGAGCGGGGACTGGACACTATGAGCGCACCGAAAGTACTTTCCTGCCTGAGCCGCACACGCCTGAGCCGCACACGCACGGCGAGGTGCAGGGCCGGAAGGCCGGCGTTGTCATCGCCTCAACGCGGGCCGCCGCCGGCATCTACGAGGACGAAACCGGCCCCGTCATCATCGACTGGCTCACCGAACACGGCTTCGAGGCCTACCCCGCCATGGTGGTCCCCGACGGCGAACCGGTGGGCGCCGCCATCCGCGCGCTCCTGACCCAGCACCCCGCCGTCGTCATCACCAGCGGCGGCACCGGGCTCAGCCCGGATGACCGGACGCCCGACGTGACTCTGCCCCTGCTGGACCGGGAAATCCCGGGCATCATGGAGGCCATCAGACGTGCCGGGGCGGCCAAAACGCCGCTCGCCGCGCTGAGCCGCGGCCATGCCGGGGCCGCCGGCAGGACATTCATCGTCAACCTGCCCGGTTCGCCGAAAGGCGTCATGGACGGACTGTCCGTCCTGGACCCCGTGATCGGGCACCTTTGCGACCAGCTGGAGGGCGGCCATGGGCACTGAATCAGTTTTTGAAGTAGTCCACGCGGTGCTGAGCGCGGAGCCGATCTCCGTGGATCAGGCCATCGCCGCCGTCGAGTCGGACACCGCCGGGGCTGTGGTCAGCTTCAGCGGGGTGGTCCGGAACCACGACGGCGGCAAGGCCGTCGAGCGGCTCAGCTACAGCGCGCACCCGACGGCCCACCAGGTGATGGCCGACGTCGTCGCCCGTCTGGTTGCCGAGCACTCAGGAGGCGGGTCCGCCACGCACAGCCGGTGCGGATCTGGGCCGCGCACCGCATCGGCCTGCTGGAGATTGGCGATCCTGCGCTGGTCTGTGCGGTATCTGCAGCCCACCGTGGCCAGGCCTTTGCCGTGTGTTCCGAACTTGTGGACCGGATCAAGGAGCAGGTTCCCATCTGGAAGGAACAGTTCTTCGCCGACGGCACCGTCGAATGGGTCGGGCGCGGGCGGCTGAGTGGCCGGCAACCGCTGCGAGTACGGGGCCGCGGCGCCGGGTACCGCCGTCCGCGCGTGAGGTAACGCACGTCCGCCGGTTCCGTCCGGCGTCCGGCCCGACGGTAGGGTTAACGGCATGACCGAACAACACCCCGCTCCCAGCCGCGTGGCTGTCCTTGGCGCCAACGGGCGCATGGGCGCCGAGGCCGTCAAGGCCGTTGAAGCCGCCGCCGATATGACGCTCGTTGCCGCCCTGGGACGCGGCGACTCGCTGGACCAGCTGGCCGCCGCCGGCGCCGAATTCGTCGTGGACCTCACCGTTCCCGAAAGCACCGAGGCGAACGTACGCTACGCCGTCGAGCACGGCATGCACGCCGTGGTGGGAACCACCGGGTGGGATTCAGCCCGGCTCGCCGCCCTGGAAGCACTCCTCGCGCAGCACCCGGAAACCGGCGTGCTGATCGCCCCCAACTTCGCCCTCGGCTCCGTGCTGGCCTCGGCGTTCGCCGCCAAGGCTTCCAAGTACTTCGAGTCCGTGGAAATCATCGAACTTCACCACCCGGACAAAGTGGATGCGCCCTCCGGAACTGCCGTCCGCACCGCCCAGCTCATCGCGGCCGAGCGGGCAGCTGCGCAGGTCCCGGCCAGCCCTGACGCAACCACCAGTGAACTCGCCGGCGCCCGGGGATGCGACGTGGACGGCGTCCGCGTCCACAGCGTCCGGCTTCGCGGGCTCGTGGCCCACCAGGAAGTCCTGCTCGGCGGGCCGGGGGAGCAGCTGACGCTCCGGCACGATTCCTTTGACCGCGCCTCCTTTATGCCCGGCGTGCTGCTGGGTATCCGCAACGTTGCGGCGAACCCGGGCCTGACGGTGGGCCTGGACGGCTACCTGGACCTGGGAGCTCTAAGCCGTGGGCGAGTTGCTTGGCTGCATTCCGAAGAAGAACCGCACCAAAATCTGGGTGGGTGCCGTCACGCTCCTGCTGGTCTTCTATCTGGTGGTGTCCTTCCAGCGCTCCGTCCTGCTGCTGACGGACAACAACCTCGCGGCCAAAGCCATCGGCGCCGCGTACCTGGTGCTGCCGGTCGTCGGTGCCTGGGCGCTGATCCGGGAACTGCATGTTCGGCGCCCGCACTGAACAGATGGCCCGGATCCTGGAAGCCGAAGGCGGCCTGCCGGTGGACAACCTGCCGCGCACGCCGGCCGGCCGGATCATCCGGGCGGCGGCGGACCAGGAATTCGAGAAGTACAAGGCCGAGGCTGAAGCCGCGCCCGAGGACTGGCGCTCCTGGTTCCGCCTGAGCTGCGCCTACGACGCCGCCGGGGACCGCAAGCGCGCCCGCTCCTCCATGCGTGACGCCGGCCGCCTCTTCCGCGGCAACGTCCCTGACGCTGAGGGCGTAGCGCGGAGCCGGGCTTGCCAGCTACCGCCCGCTGATCCTGCCGTGCGGCCCAGCTGGTTGGCGGCGTGGCCCGAGCCATTCCAGCGGGCCGCGCCATTTCAGCAGCACAAAGACCATGCCCACGATGACGGCCGTGGCGGCGTGCGCGAAGTACATCCCGTCCTCGGTCCAGCCGACCGGCAGGGGCTTCAGGTAGAACGCCGGACACCACCCAGACATGGGCCGAGTAGAGGGTCAGCGTCATGGCGCCCGCTCCGCGCAGCGGCAAGCAGCAGGTCCAGGTCCACCCAGTCGGCCAGCCTGCCGAGCAGCAGGCACGCACCCACCACGGCCGCCGCCACTCCGCAGGTGTGCGCAAGGTCCAGGCTGGTGGCCGGAATGCGGTGCAGCCGATGCCAGCCACCACCACGATCCTTCCTGCCGGATTCCGGTGAGGTTGACCTGGAGCACGCTGTGCAGCGGATAGTCCGGGGCGTTCAGCACGTCCTCCAGGGCTGCGCGGCCGCCCCAGCTCTCCATCGCGGCAGTCCCCAGGGCCTTGGCCAGGGCGGCCACGGCTGTGCCGAGGGTCAGCAGCAGAACAGGAACCATCGCCTTGGTGAGCGCCAGCCGGCCTATGACCAGGCCCACCAGCAAATAGGCCAGCCACTGGAACACCGGGTAGTAGCCGGTCAGGAACAGGTCGCCCAGCAGCGGAAAGGGCGTCGAAAGGTCCTCCCAGGACGGGTTGTGCCCCAGGTGCAGCGGCGGGTTCGACGCCATGAGCCAGGGACGGAGCAAGTAGGCGAGCACCGGTGAGAGCAGGATCCAGCCTGCTGCCCAGCGCACAGAGCGCTTTGACCTTGAGGCCCAAGGAACGGCAGGACGCACAGAAACAGCAGGGCGTAGTGGACCAGGATGATCGCGAGGTTCACTTCCAGCCCGCCCAGTGAAAGCCCGACGGCGGCGATCACCAGCGCGCGCAGGGCGATGCCGCGGCGCGCGGCGTTCAGGGCAGTTCCTTCCAGCGGCACCTGCTTGCCGGTGGAAAGCGCAAGCCCCACTCCCGCCAGCACGGCGAAGAGGGCCGCTGCCCGGCCGGAGAAGGTCAGGCCGATCCACGTGGGAGTGAGATCGGCGTTGGCCTCGAACGTGGGCAGCAGGTGCGTGGCCATCATTCCCAGGAGCGCGAGCCCCCTGGCTGCGTCAATGCCACGGAGGCGGCCCGCGGCCGCGGAGGGTCGAGGCGCCCGCGAGGGTCTTGCTGTGGCTCGGGACGTCATGAGGCGATGTTCTCACACCAGCTGCAGAGCCCCCAGTCAAGATGACAGCCAGGCTGACGCAGCGTCCCTCAGGCGCCGGCTGCGGAACCCATCCTTGTATTCGAATATATGTTCGAATAACATGAGGCTATGCAGACCCCATTCCAGCCGCAACAGTTTCCGGAACTCCCAGCCGCGGGAGCCTCCCAGCGGCCCGCGCCGGACGGCGGCGGTGCGGAGCAGCCGGCAGGACTCATGAAGGCCATGAGCCCCGGGGTGGTCGACTTCCTCTTCCGCCAGTTGGTCGCCGGACGGCCCGCCGAGGATGTCCAGTGGCAGGACGAAGGCATCACGCTGACGGCGCAGCCGGCCGGAGCGGAGCTGGCACGCCGGCTGGCCGAAACCGACCTTGACGCCCTCACGCCCACCGAGCTGTTCCACTACGTCCGGGCAGCCCAGCGGCTGGCGGCGTGGGCCGAGGAACTGAGGGAGGCGGCGGTGGGGAGGTACTGCCAGCCGGGCGAGGCGCAGGATGGGAACCTGCATGGTGCGCGGCTGCAGGGTGGTCCCTAGGATGAAGGAGTGACCGAAGCCCTGACCGTATCCGCCATCCAGTACCAGGCCCTGGATGGCGGGATCGTGCCCAATGTCGCCGAACACGTCCGGCTGATCGAGGACGCCGAATCGCACGGTGCCCGGCTGGTGGTCTTCCCGGAGTTGTCGCTGACCGGGTACAACCTGGCGCTGCTGGCTGACGCTGACGCCTGGCTTCGGCCCGCCGATCCACGGCTGGCTGATCTCCACGAGATCTGCCGCCGGACCGGGATCACCGCCGTGGCGGGAGCCGGCTACCGGGAGCCTGACGGCACGCCGCGGCTCGCCTCCCTCGCCATCCACCCGGACGGCACCACTGATTTCGGCTTCAAAACCCATCTTCACGGAACGGAGCAGGAACTCTTCACCGCCGGCGAAGGTGCCATGATCCTCGAAGTGGATGGCTGGCAGGTCGCATTGGCCATCTGCTCTGATGCGGCGGTTCCTGCCCACTCCACCGGGGCGGCGCAGGCTGGCGCCGATGTCTATGCGGTGTCGGCGGTCTACACCCTGGCCGAAGAACAGCGGCTTGCGCTGCACCTTGGAGCCCGGGCCATGGATAACCGGATGTTCGGCATCCTGGCGAACCTGGGCGGAACCACGCCGCTGGGCCCCTCCTGCGGACTGAGCGGATTCTGGGGGCCGGACGGACTTCAGATGAAACACGCGGCCGGAACCGGCACCGAAGTGGTCACCGCAGTCCTGCAGCGGAGCGCTTTGCGGAAATTCCGCTAACGCTCGGCAGTGCTGGCCACAGTGGCTGGGTTTGTTGACCGCAGCCCCGGGAGCCACTCTGCGTCCCGCGGGGCACGCCACTCCGCGTCCTGCGGGCACCGCCCGCCGCTCCTTCTGAGGCATCCGGGGAGCCTGTTTGACGCTTATCACCCTGCCGGCATTGTCCTAACCGGCTGCGGACAGGGTAACGTTTTTTCCATGCCTCACAAATCCGCCACCATTCCTGCCCTTGGTACGCTCCTGACCGCCATGGTCACGCCCTTCACCAAGGACGGTGCCGTGGATTACGGGCAGGCGGCCGAACTGGCCACCAAGCTCGTCGACGATGGCTGCGACGGCCTGGTAGTCACCGGAACCACCGGCGAGACGTCCACGCTCTCGGACGAAGAAAACCTTGGCATGTTCCGCGCGGTCAAAGAGGCCGTGGGGGACCGCGCCGCCATCATCGCCGGCACCGGAACAAACGACACCGCCCACTCGGTGCGCCTTTCCCAGCAGGCGGCTGCGCTCGGCGTCGACGGCCTGCTGCTCGTCACGCCCTACTACAACAAGCCCAGCCAGGCCGGCGTCCGTGCACACTTCGAAACCGTCGCGTCCGCAACCGACGTGCCCGTTATGCTCTACGACATCCCGGGCCGCTCCTCCATCGCGATCGAGCCCGAAACCATGATCCGCCTGGCCCAGCACCCGAACATCGTCGCGGTCAAGGACGCCAAAGCCGATTTCGTGGCCGCCAGCCGCGTGATGGCCGAGACGGACCTGCACTTCTACTCCGGCGACGACGGACTGACCCTTCCCTGGATGTCCCTGGGCGCCGTCGGACTGGTCGGCGTCACCACGCATGTTGCCACCCGCCGCTTCCGCGAACTGATCGACGCCATCAACGCGAACGACCTCGGAACCGCGCGGAAGATCAACTTCGAGCTGCTGCCCGTGGTCCGGGCAACGATGACCCGCGTCCAGGGTGCCGTTGCAGCCAAACAAATTCTTAAATGGCAGGGAGTCCTGCCCAACTCGATTGTCCGTTTGCCCCTCGTGGAGCCGGACGAAGCCGAGATCGAAACCATCCGCGAGGATTTGGCGGAAGCGGGGCTGGTCTTTTCCTGAGGGCTAAGACCGGCACCCTTCCGCCTGGAAAGTAGTGCACTATGACCCAAACTGCCCTTCCTGGCCTTGTCACGCCGCCACGCCTGCCGCAAGGCACCCTTCGGATCGTTCCGTTGGGCGGGCTGGGGGAGATCGGCCGCAACATGGCTGTCTTCGAAATCGAAGGCAAGCTGCTCATCGTCGACTGCGGCGTCCTCTTCCCCGAGGAAACCCAGCCCGGCGTTGACCTGATCCTGCCCGATTTCTCGTACATCGAGAACCGGATGGACGACATCGTGGCCGTTGTCCTGACCCACGGCCACGAGGACCACATCGGCGCCGTTCCCTACCTCCTGCGGCTCCGCGCCGACATCCCCCTGGTGGGCTCGCAGCTGACACTGGCCCTGATCGAGGCCAAGCTGCAGGAACACCGGATCCGTCCGTACACGCTGACGGTCGAAGAGGGCCAGGTCGAAAAGTTCGGCCCGTTCGAATGCGAGTTCGTCGCGGTCAACCACTCCATCCCGGATGCCCTGGCAGTGTTCATCCGCACAGCCGGCGGCACCGTCCTGCACACGGGCGACTTCAAGATGGACCAGCTGCCGCTGGACGGCCGGATCACCGACCTCCGTCACTTCGCCAAGCTGGGCGAAGAGGGCGTGGACCTCTTTATGTCCGACTCCACCAACGCTGACGTGCCGGGCTTCACCACCGCCGAGAAGGAAATCGGCCCCACGCTGGAACGGCTCTTCGGCCAGGCCACCAAGCGCATCATCGTGGCGTCCTTCTCCTCGCACGTCCACCGCGTCCAGCAGGTGCTGGACGCCGCGGCCAAGCACAACCGCAAGGTCGCCTTTGTGGGCCGCTCCATGGTCCGCAACATGGCCATCGCCGCGAAGCTCGGCTACCTCGATGTTCCCGACGGCCTCCTGGTCGACATCAAGAACATCGACAACCTGCCGGACAACCGCGTTGTGCTGATGTCCACCGGATCCCAGGGCGAACCGATGGCGGCCCTGTCCCGCATGGCCAACGGCGACCACCGCGTGGTGGTGGGCGACGGCGACACCGTCATCCTTGCCTCCAGCCTGATCCCGGGCAACGAGAACGCCGTGTTCCGCATCATCAACGGCCTGCTCAAGCTCGGCGCCGACGTCATCCACAAGGGCAACGCCAAGGTCCACGTCTCCGGCCACGCAGCCGCCGGCGAGCTGCTGTACTGCTACAACATCCTTGAACCGCTCAACGCCATGCCGGTGCACGGCGAGACCCGGCACCTGATCGCCAACGGCAAGATCGCCATCGAATCCGGCGTCCCGACGGCAAGCGTCATCCTCGCCGACAACGGCACCGTCATCGACCTCAAGGACCACCGCGCCGACGTGGTGGGCCAGGTTGAAGTCGGGCTTTGTCTACGTGGACGGCTCCAGCGTCGGCGAAGTCACGGAAGCGGACCTGAAGGACCGCCAGACGCTCGGCGATGAAGGCTTCATCTCGATCATCACGGTCATCAACCGCACCACCGGCAAGGTGGTCTCGGGACCGGAAATCCACGCCCGCGGCGTGGCCGAGGATGATGCGGTCTTCGACGAGATCATCCCGAAGATCAACGCCGCCCTGGAAGAAGCCGTGCTGAACCGCACGGACCACACCACGCACCAGCTCCAGCAGGTCGTCCGGCGTGTGGTGGGCACCTGGGTCAACCGCAAGCTGCGCCGCAAGCCCATGATCATCCCGGTGGTCCTCGAGGCGTAAGCCCCTGCCCGGACCCCACGGACCTGGAAGGCCCGGTTCTCGGCCGGAACCGGGCCTTTCCGCTGTGCCGCGGGCATCGCGGAAGGCGCCGCGCCGGCCGGGCAGCATAAACGCCCCGGAACGGCCGGAAATCCGCGGAAATCCGCCGGAGTTCCGGTACCGTGGCGGGTATGGCCACTCGCACTACCCCCGCGCCCAGAGGCACCGCCCGAGGCACCAACACCGCCAAATCCGGCGGCTCCGCAGGCCGCGGTCGCACGGCTCCGCCCGCACCAGCGGACGGGCCGGATCTTCCAGCGGCACCGCGCGCACCCGCCAGCTTCCCGCCGTCGAACAGCAGCAGCCCTGGCTGCTGCGGGTGGTGGGCGGCGCGTGGCTGGGTATTGGCCACCTCGTGGGCGCGGGGAGTCCGCCGGATCGGCTCCGACGTCAGCGACCTGCCGGCGGAGGACCGCCGCGACGGCGCAGCCCTGTTCAACCTCGCGCTGGGCGTTTTCGTCGCCACCTTCGCCTGGTGGGGCTTCACAGGGCTGGTTCCCGGACGCTGTCTACAGCGTGGTCAACGGCACCTTCGGCTGGATGTCCCTGCTGCTGCCGCTGATGCTTTTCGTCTGCGCCTTCCGGCTGTTCCGGCAGCCCGACGACGGCCGCGGAAACAACCGGGTCGGCATCGGCTTCCTCATCATGACTTTCGCCGGCTGCGGCCTGGCCCACGTCATCGGCGGCCAGCCCACCGTTGCCGACGGCTTCGACGGCCTCCGCCAGGCCGGCGGCATGCTCGGCTTCCTGGCCGCCGCACCGCTGGCCGCCATCCACGCCGCGGTGCCTGTTGTGCTGTACGGCCTGCTGGCCTTCATCTCACTGCTGATCATCACGGCCACCCCCTTCGGCGCCATCCCGCGGCCGGCTGCGGGACGCCTACGAACACCTGATGGGCATCGACCTGCAGGACCCGACGAGGCCGGCGACAGCCACGACCGCAGCTACCTTGAGGAAACGCGCGCCGGCCGCGGCACCGAAGAAGAAGAAGCGGCGCCTCTTCGGCAAGGATGACGACGCCGACGCCGGCCTGGAAGGCTACGTCGGCGACGAAGCCTTCGAGCACGCGGTCATCGATGATGAAGACGAAGCCGGCCAGACGCGAAAGGCCAGGGCCGCGGCACCCCGTCCTGCTCCCGGCGTGCGCCGCCCCACCCAGGCCGAAATCGCCGTCGAAAAGATCAAGGCCGCCCAGGGCCTCGGCACTGCCGGACACAGCCCGGCGGAGAACGCCACCGAGGCCATTCCCGCTGGTCACCCCCGGCATGGTGGCCGCCGGCTCGCTCAATCCCGGCCGCCGCTGCGCGCCAGGTTCCCGCCAAGCCGGTCACGCCGGCGCCGCTGCCCACGCCCATTCCGCAGCGGACCGAGCAGCTCTCCCTGGCCGGCGACGTCACCTACACCCTGCCGTCGTCGGACGTTCTGACCCCCGGTTCCATCCCCAAGGAACGCACCGAGGCCAACGACGCCATCGTCGCCTCCCTGACCGACACCCTCAACCAGTTCAACGTGGACGCCCAGGTCACCGGCTTCAGCCGCGGACCCACCGTGACCCGCTACGAAATCGAACTGTCCCCGGGCACCAAGGTGGAGCGGGTCACCGCCCTGTCCAAGAACATTTCCTACGCCGTGGCTTCCAGCGATGTCCGCATCCTGAGCCCCATTCCCGGCAAGTCCGCCATCGGCATCGAGATCCCCAACACGGACCGCGAGACGGTCTCCCTCGGCGACGTCCTCCGCAGCCAGAACGCGCGCCGCACCGACCACCCCATGGTCATGGGCGTCGGCAAGGACGTCGAGGGCGGCTACGTCGTGGCCAACCTCGCCAAGATGCCCCACCTGCTCGTCGCCGGTGCCACCGGTGCCGGCAAGTCCTCCTTCGTGAACTCCATGATCACCTCCATCCTGATGCGGGCCACCCCCGATGAGGTCCGCATGGTCATGGTGGACCCCAAGCGCGTGGAGCTGACCGCCTATGAGGGTGTGCCCGCACCTGATCACGCCCGATCATCACCAACCCCAAAAAGGCCGCCGAGGCCCTGCAGTGGGTGGTCCGCGAAATGGACGCCCGCTACGACGACCTCGCCAACTACGGCTTCAAGCACATCGATGACTTCAACAAGGCCGTCCGGGCCGGCAAGGTCCATCCCGCCCGAAGGATTCCAAGCGCGTCATCCGGCCCTACCCGTACCTGCTGGTGATCGTTGACGAACTCGCCGACCTGATGATGGTGGCCCCGCGCGACGTCGAAGACTCCATTGTCCGCATCACCCAGCTGGCCCGTGCGGCCGGCATCCACCTGGTCCTCGCCACCCAGCGGCCCTCCGTGGACGTCGTCACCGGCCTGATCAAGGCCAACGTGCCCTCCCGCATGGCTTTTGCCACCTCCTCAGTCACCGACTCCCGCGTGGTCCTTGACCAGCCCGGCGCCGAGAAACTCATCGGCCAGGGCGATGCCCTCTTCCTGCCGATGGGCGCCTCCAAGGCCATGCGCGTCCAGGGCGCCTGGGTCACCGAGTCGGAAATCCACAAGGTGGTGGAACACGTCAAGGGCCAGCTGAAGGCCGTCTACCGCGACGACGTCGCCCCCGAGGCGCAGAAGAAGCAGATCGACGACGACATCGGGGACGATCTCGAGGTGCTGCTGCAGGCCACCGAACTGGTGGTCACCACCCAGTTCGGTTCGACGTCGATGCTGCAGCGCAAGCTCCGCGTCGGCTTCGCCAAGGCCGGGCGCCTGATGGACCTGCTGGAGTCCAGGGGAGTGGTTGGCCCCTCGGAGGGTTCCAAGGCGCGCGATGTCCTGGTCAAACCTGACGACCTGGCTGCCGTGCTGGCCGCGATGAAGGGCCAGGATGCACCGGCTGTTGCGGATTCCCAGACTGCAGCGCTCAGCGACAACGCCAACGCCAATATCGCCCAGGGCGGCTACGCGGAGGACCTCGTGCAGGCGGACCTGGACCAGCGCAGCCAGAACGTCGAATACTTCGACGGCGCAGACACCAGCTCCAACGGCGACGATGAAGACGGATCCGAAGACGCCTGGTCACTCACCGGACGGTAGCCTAGAAGGGTGACTAGCACCGAAGCAACTGCCGCCGGCTCCAGCAGCCCCGGGATCTGGAATCTTCCCAACATCCTGACCATGCTGCGCATCGCGCTGGTGCCGTTCTTCGTCTGGTTCCTCCTCGCTGATGCCCCAGGGCTGCGCAGCGAGTCAGGGCTGTGGCGCTGGGCCGCGGTGCTGGCGTTCGCCGTCGCCATCTACACAGACAAGCTCGACGGCGACATCGCCAGGAGCCGCGGGCTCATCACTAATTTCGGCAAGATCGCCGATCCCATCGCCGACAAGCTCCTGATCGGTTCGGCGCTGGTGATGCTCTCAATACTGGGGGAGCTGCCTTGGTGGGTCACCATCGTCATCCTCGTCCGGGAGTGGGGCATCACGGCACTTCGCTTTGTTGTCATCCGCTACGGCGTCATCCCGGCCTCGCGCGGCGGAAAGCTGAAGACGGTTGTCCAGACAGCCGCGATCTTCCTTTATCTCCTGCCCCTGGGCGCGCTGGCGCCGTGGCTTGTCTGGGTGGCATTCGCCGTCATGATGGTGGCTGTTCTCATTACCGTATGGACCGGCGTGGACTATGTGGTGGAAGCCCTCCGGCTCCGGGCCCGCGGCAAACGGTCCGGAAACACTACGCCTGGCAACGAGGAGCTGACATGACGAACCTTCACCACCTGGCCGAACAGACAGTCCGCAGGGCCTTGGACGCGGACCGGACAGTGGCAGCTGCGGAGTCGCTCACGGCCGGGATGGTTACTGCCGTCCTGGCCGACACCCCGGGTGCCTCGGGCATGCTGCAAGGCGGTGTGGTGGCGTACCAGAACTCCGTCAAGACCGACGTCCTGGGGGTCCCGGCTGAACTGCTAAGCGGCGTCGGCTCGGTGGATGGCGACGTCGCCGCGGCCATGGCGGCAGGCGTCCGTTCAGCACTGGGCGCCGACATCGGCGTTGCCACCACCGGTGTGGCCGGCCCGGAGGAACACGACGGCAAAGCGGTGGGCACAGTGTTCATTGGGATCGCCACCGCGGAAACTGCCTCTGCCTTCCAATACACCTTCAGCGGCAACCGCGCGGACATCCGCGGGCAGGCCTGTGGGGCGGCCCTGGAAAGGCTGCTCGAAGTCCTGTCTTCCTGAGCCCTATCTTCCTGAAGCTACCGGGCGTAAAGTTGCCGGGAACAAATTCCGGAACCTATTAGTTATTACATTGTGTCGCTTTGGCAGAGCCGGGGCGCCTAGGATGAATAAACAACTACGGTTCCCTCAGGGTGGACCGGACTTATGAAGGAGCAAGGCGATACAGATGGTAAAGCAGCCCGTATCCGTAAACGGCGTTGTCCGCTGGAAGGATGTGGGCCTCGCCGATCAGGCTAAGAGCGAACAGAGGGAGCGCAAAATGGTTGTACTTCGTCACGAAATCGGTGATGTCCTGCGCGATGTCCGCCAGCGCCAGGGGCGGACGCTCCGCGAAGTGTCGCACAGTGCCCGTGTATCCCTTGGGTACCTCAGTGAAGTGGAGCGGGGCCAGAAGGAAGCCTCGTCAGAGCTCCTGTCCTCTATCTGCTCCGCCTTGGACGTGCCGCTGTCCAGCATGCTCCGTGAAGTCAGCGACCGCGTAGCTGTCGCCGAGGGCGTTGCCGTTCCCGACACTGTTCCCCAGGAATTCTCCCAGCGCTACGGCCGCGATCTTGAGCGCGACCTGAACGCTGAACTGACCAACGAACTCTCAACAGGCCTCCTTTCCGGCGCACGGTAGACCGCCCGCAAGAGCCCTGCACGCATCAACCACAAAGCCTCCGGCAGCAGCCGGAGGCTTTGTGGTGTTTCGTTCTACATTGGGGTGTTGCCCTGCAGGGTGTTTCCGCCCACCCGGGCGGTTGTGTCTTTGGCAGGGACGTCCAGGTCAAAGATGGAGTTGAGCTTGGCCATATATTCGGCAAGCGTCCGCAGTTCCTCCACCGGCCATTCCGCCAAGCCGCTCACGGAAATCCTGCCGGCGCGCATCCTGGACCTGATGCATCTTTTCTTCGCCCCTTTCCGTGAGACGGATCGACTGCGCCCGCCCGTCCAGGGGGTCAGCTTCCTTGAAGACGAGTCCAATACTTTCCAGGAACGCAATTTGGCGGCTGACCGAGGGCTTTCCCACGCCGATGTTCAGGGCGAGGTCGGTCAGGCGGATGGGACCTTCGCGCCGGATCACCGCCAGCAGCCCGTAGGCCGCCGGCTCGAGATCCGGGTGGACCTGGCGGGAGAGCTGATATGACACCGACCGGGCGCGACGCCAAAAGAGGCTGATCTGCTGTTCCACGGTGTTCAGTGCTTCATCGACGTTTTCCGGTCCGGAATGCAAGCGGGAACCTGATTCCGCGGAACCAGCTTCGGCGGGGCCCGGCGCAGGAGGGCCATCGGCAGGGTTGCTCATGGCAACAATTCTAGGGTCCGGGATCATGAGAGACTCTATTGGTGCGGATCAGTGACTATTGGCGGCTTATGGACGACGAATTCGGGGCAGGCTACTCCCGGGTCTTAAGCAGCACCCTGGTCCTCGCCGGAGTCGGCGGACGAACGGCGGACCAGGCCCTCAGCGCCGGCGTGAGCCCCCGGAACGTTTGGCTTGCCATGTGCGAAGTGCAGGATGTTCCACCGGAGCGGCGCCTTGGCCGTGACGTCAAACCCCGTGACTGACCTGCCTGCCGGCCTGCCACAGGCTGACACGCCGGGGGATCTGTTCGAATATCTGTTCGGGTAAAGCTATGCTTTTTGTAGTGGGTTATCCACATACGCGATGTCGCCCGGCTTGAATGTCGGAGGGTGCCATTAGCGTCAGAGATGACCAATAACGGCCCCTGAGGCCACTCCAAAGCGAGAAAGCATTAGAGGTGTGAACCATGGCGGCAGCCCCGGATCGTGCAAAAGCGCTGGAAGCAGCGCTGGCCCAGATTGACAAGCAGTTCGGCAAAGGATCCGTCATGCGGCTGGGGGACGAGGTCCGTGCCCCCATCGAGGTCATCCCCACCGGCTCCATCGCCCTGGACGTGGCCTTGGGAATTGGCGGCCTGCCGCGCGGCCGCGTCGTAGAGATCTACGGCCCGGAATCGTCCGGTAAAACCACAGTGGCCCTGCACGCCGTGGCCAACGCCCAGCGCCAGGGCGGCATTGCCGCGTTCATCGACGCCGAGCACGCCCTGGACCCGGAATACGCCGCCAAACTGGGCGTGGACACGGACGCCCTCCTGGTCTCCCAGCCGGACACCGGTGAGCAGGCCCTGGAAATCATGGACATGCTGATCGGGTCCGGCTCGCTGGACGTCATCGTCATCGACTCCGTTGCCGCCCTGGTGCCCCGCGCGGAAATCGAGGGCGACATGGGTGACAGCCACGTAGGCCTGCAGGCGCGCCTCATGAGCCAGGCACTGCGAAAGATCACCGGCCGCCTGAGCCAGACCAAAACCACCGCCATCTTCATCAACCAGCTCCGTGAAAAGATCGGCGTGTTCTTCGGCTCCCCGGAGACCACCACCGGTGGTAAGGCCCTGAAGTTCTACGCCTCCATCCGCATCGACGTCCGCCGCATCCAGACGCTCAAGGAAGGTGCAGACTCCGTCGGTAACCGCACCAAGGCCAAGATCGTCAAGAACAAGATGGCACCGCCCTTCAAGATCGCCGAGTTCGACATTATCTATGGCCAGGGCATCTCCCGTGAGGGCGGCATCATCGACATGGGTGTAGAGCACGGCCTCATCAAGAAGTCCGGCTCGTGGTTCACCTACGACGGCGACCAGCTGGGTCAGGGCATGGAGAACTCCCGCCGGTTCCTGCGCGACAACCCCGAGCTTGCCGCTGAACTGGAGCGCCTCATCAAGGAGAAGCTGGGCGTGGGCGTCAAGCCTGCAGCGGATGAATCCAAGGACTCGCCCAAGCTGAAGGCCGTTGACGGCTTCTAAGGCTGACGGCTGCCAGGGGTTGAGGGCTGCCAGGGCAAGGCGTTGGAAGGCACGGCAGATTCATGGGTGAGTGGGGCTCCGGGTCAGGACGCGGGCGGCGCAGAAGCGCTGCCGGGCGAAGCGCCTTCGGCGCGGACGGATCCGATTCGGACGGCTATCCGGACGGACCGGATCCGGAGTCGCCGATCGCTGAGGACGTCGAGCCTGACCCGGCGTCCGTTGCCCGTGCCATTGTCCTGCGGCAGCTGACCAGTTCGGCAAAAAGCCGGCTGCAGCTGGCCCGCAAGCTTGCCGAGCGGAACATCCCCGAGGACGTGGCCGAGGCTGTCCTGGACCGCTTCCAGGAAGTCCGCCTGATCGACGACGCCGACTTTGCCGACATGTGGGTGCGCAGCCGGTCCCAGTCGCGGAAGCTGGCGAAGGGGGCGCTGCGCCGGGAGCTGTCAGACAAGGGCATTGATGCGGAGACGGCTGCTGCCGCGCTGGAGCAGCTTTCCGACGCAGACGAGGAGGCAGCGGCCCGCCTTCTTGTGGAACGGAAGCTCCGGCCCGGCACAGACCTCTCGGACAGGGCAGAGCGGGACAAAATCACCCGGCGCCTGGCCTCCATGCTCGCGCGGAAGGGCTACCAGCCCTCCCAGGCGTTCAGGGTGGTCGGGGAAGTGCTCGATGCGCGGGCGGCCGGCCGGGACGGCAACCAGCCGGATCTGTAGGCCGCCGAGGCGGCGTCTCCGCCGAGCCGGTACCCTTAACAGGTGAGTTTGACCATTCCTTCCCCCGCATCCGGTACCGTCCCTTCCGTAGCCACTGGCGCGCCGCAGCCCCGCACCTACCAGGTGCGCACTTTCGGCTGCCAGATGAACGTCCATGATTCGGAGCGGATGGCCGGCATGCTCGAGGACGCGGGCTACGTCCCGGCCGATGGCGAGCAGGCCGACGTTGTGGTGTTCAACACCTGCGCGGTCCGTGAAAACGCGGACAACAAGCTCTACGGCAACCTGGGCATGCTGGCGCCGGTGAAGGCAGCCAACCCAGGGATGCAGATCGCCGTGGGCGGCTGCCTGGCCCAAAAGGACCGCGAGACCATCCTCAAGAAGGCTCCCTGGGTAGACGCCGTGTTCGGCACCCACAATGTCGGGGCGCTCCCGGCGCTGCTGGACCGGGCCCGGCACAACAACGAGGCGCAGCTGGAGATCCTCGAGTCCCTCGACGTTTTCCCCTCCACGCTGCCCACCAAGCGTGACTCGGTCTACTCGGGCTGGGTGTCCATCTCGGTGGGCTGCAACAACACCTGCACGTTCTGCATCGTCCCGGCCCTCCGCGGCAAGGAAAAGGACCGCCGGCCCGGCGACATCCTGGCCGAAATCCAGGCCCTGGTGGATGACGGTGCCATCGAAGTGACGCTCCTCGGCCAGAACGTCAACTCCTATGGCGTGGAATTCGGTGACCGGCAGGCGTTTTCGAAGCTCCTGCGCGCGTGCGGTGAGATCGAAGGCCTGGAAAGGGTGCGTTTCACCAGCCCCCACCCGGCCGCCTTCACCGACGACGTCATTGACGCCATGGCCGAGACCCCCAACGTGATGCCGCAGCTGCACATGCCGTTGCAGTCGGGCTCGGACAAAGTCCTCAAGGACATGAAGCGGTCCTACCGGTCCACCAAGTTCCTGGGCATCCTGGACAAGGTCCGCGAGAAGATCCCGCACGCCGCCATCTCCACCGACATCATCGTGGGCTTCCCGGGCGAAACCGAAGAGGACTTCCAGGCCACCCTCGATGTGGTGGAGAAATCCCGCTTCGCCACCGCCTTCACTTTCCAGTACTCCAAGCGCCCCGGCACCCCCGCCGCTGACCTGCCGGACCAGCTGCCCAAGGCCGTGGTCCAGGAACGCTTCGAGCGCCTCACCGCCCTGCAGGACAGGATTGCCGCCGAAGAGAACGCCAGGCAGCTCGGCCGCCGGGTGGAGGTCATGGTCACCGCCCAGTCCGGCCGCAAATCAGAAGAAACCCACCGGCTCTCCGGCCGGTCGCAGGACCAGCGGCTGGTGCACTTCTCGGTTCCGGCCGGTGCCGAGACACCCAGGCCCGGAGACCTCGTCACCGTCACCATCACGGAGGCCGCGGCCTTCCACCTCGTCGCCGACCCGGCACCCCAGGACTACAGCCTGCGCCGCTCCCGTGCCGGGGATGCCTGGGACAGGTCACAGGCCGATTCATGCGGAGCGCCCGTACCAGGCGCCGCCGGCAGCGGTGCCGGCCGGACCGGGGTCTCGCTGGGCATGCCCACGTTGCCCGTCCGGAGCCGCTGACCGGTGGCCCAGCCTCCGGTCATCGCGGTAGTCGGTCCCACCGGCTCAGGCAAGTCCGATCTCGCCGTCAGCCTTGCGCTGGCAGCTGGACGGCGAGGTGATCAATGCCGATGCCATGCAGTTCTACCGGGGCATGGACATCGGCACCGCCAAGATCACCCTGGCTGAACGCCGGGGCGTGACCGCACCACCTCCTGGACACCCTGGACGTGACCCAGGAAGCCAGCGTTTCGGACTTCCAGCAGCAGGCCCGGGAGATCATCGGCGACATCCACGCCCGCGGCAAACGCGCCATTCTGGCCGGCGGCTCGGGACTCTACGTGCGGGCCGCCCTGGACGTGCTGGAATTCCCGGGCACCGACCCGGGCATCCGCCGGGAACTGGAGGCCGAGCTTGAGAAAGCGGCCAGGAGGCCCTCCTGGCGCGGCTCCGGGAGGTGGACCCGGTGTCCGCCGGCCGCGTCAACGATGCGCGGCGGATCATCAGGGCGCTCGAGGTGCACCAGCTCACCGGCCGGCCGTTCAGTTCCTTTATGCCCCAGCGGGAGTACTTCCAGCCTGCCGTGCAGATCGGCCTGGGGGTGGACCGCGAAGTACTCCGCGAACGCCTGGCCCTGCGGGTCCACGGCATGGTGGACCAAGGCCTGCTGGAGGAAGTCCGGCGGCTGGACGCGGCAGGGCTGCGCCTGCGGCAAGACCGCGCCCCGCGCCCTGGGCTACGCCCAGTTCCTCAAAGTGCTCGACGGCGCTCAACCGTTCGCGGAGGCAGCGGAGGACACCATCGTGGCCACCCGGCAGTTCGCCCGGCGCCAGCTCACCTGGTTCCGCGCGGATCCCCGCATCAGCTGGCTGGACTGGCAAACGCCGGACCTTGCTGCGCAGGCCGCGGCACTGGCTCGCTGACACCGGAGCCAGCCCTGCCTGACTGCCTCCCGCGACACCCTCGCGCCACTGCCCGGCCGGCCGCCGCCGTCGGCCGTTTTAGCCGTTCATAGCCCGGCCGGTAACCTAGGAGCATGGACGCAACCCCCGCAGAGACCGCCGAGCCCACCTTCCGGACACTGGGCGGACTCCGCTTCTCCAAGGGCCACGGCACGGGCAACGACTTTGTGCTGATCGCTGATCCGGACGGCGTCCACACCATCGACGCCGGGCAGGTTGCCGCCCTGTGCGACCGGCACCGCGGCATCGGCGGGGACGGCCTCATCCGGGCCGTTCCGTCCCGCTATCTTTCTGAAGGCCGCGAACTCCTGGGCACCAGCCCCGACGCGGAATGGTTCATGGACTACCGCAACGGCGACGGTTCGCTCTCGGAAATGTGCGGCAACGGCGTCCGCGTTTTTGTGCACTTCCTCCGTGCCGAGGGCCTGGTTGACCTGCCCGACGGCGGATCGCTCACCATCGGAACGCGTGGCGGCGTCAAGACCGTCGTCCGGACCGGCGACAACTACGCCGTGGACATGGGGCCGTGGGAGTTCATTTTCCCCGGGGAAGCCACCGCCAAAGCCATGGATTCCCTCGTCACCGCAGACGGCCTCGAGGTCGCCCGCCCGGCCCTGTCGGTCAGCATGGGCAACCCCCACACCGTGGTGGCCCTGGCGGAACTGTCCGAGCTGGAAGCCACCCGGCTATTCACCGCCCCGAAGGTTGATCCCGTGCCCGCCAACGGCACCAACGTCGAATTCGTGGTGCCCTCCGAACCGCTGGTCCATGACGGCGTCGGCACCGTCACCATGCGCGTCCACGAGCGGGGCGTCGGCGAGACCCAGTCCTGCGGAACCGGCGCGTGCGCCGCCGCGGTAGCCATCCGGCATTGGGCCGGGGCCGAGGCGCCGGACTCCTGGCTGGTCAACGTGCCGGGCGGCGTCGTCGGGGTCAAATTCTTCGCCGGTGCGGCCGGCCACGAGCACGTCGAACTCAGTGGCCCCGCGGTGATCGTGGCTAGTGGGACGCTTTCCTGACCCGCAGGATCCGGAAGGACTTCGCGGTGCTTTCGCGGGTGACGGTGAACGAGCCGTCCAGTTCTGCGGACAGCCAGCGCTGAAGCGAATCGGAGCCGAGGTTCTTCTGCACCACCAGCCAGGCTGAGCCGCCCGGCGCCAGGCGCGGGAGCCACAGCGTCAGCAGGCTGTGCAGTTCGTCCTTGCCGATCCGGATGGGCGGATTGGACCAGATGGTGTCGAAGCGCAGGTCGGGATCCACGGCGTCCGGAGTGCTGGCCACCACATTGCCCAGGCCAAGCAGGGCCGCGTTTTCATTGGTCAGGGTGATGCAGCGTTCGTTGACATCCACGGCGTAGACCTTTGCGTGGGGTGCGCGCAGGGCAAGGGTCAGTGCGATGGGCCCCCAGCCGCAGCCGATGTCCAGGAGGTTCCCGGTGGGTGACGGAGCCGGGACTTCATCCAGCAGGACCGCTGTTCCCTTGTCGATGCCGTCGGGGCTGAAGATGCCCGCGGAGGTCTGCAGCGTGCGCGTCGCGCCGGCCAGTTCCACCGTGAGGGGCTTGCGGGTGAACGGCCCGGCGGGCGATGCGCTGAAATAGTGTGCGGACTCCATAACTGGCCAGATTAGTTGGCTGCAGTGGACAATGCGAAACGGGCACTGCGTTGTGGAGCCTGCGAAACGGTGCCCTACTGTTCTGCTAATCTGGAACCCATGTTCTTGATCTTCGAGTAGCCGGCACGGGCCGCTGCTTTCCAAAGCCGCCCGTTCCGAAGCCGTGCCCCACAGCGATGCAGGTTCCAGCCTTCCGCATGTGCGCCACAGGACAGGTCTCCCGCACCTGCCCTGCCGCAGGGCAAGACTCGAGTGATCAGCCTGTGTGCCGGTCCCTTCCTGAGATTTGCCTGCGCCATTCCACTCCACGCATCAACTGTGATGCGGACCCACCCTGCGCGCCACGGCCCTGGCCGGCGCGCAGAGCAGACCAGGAGGCCCGGATGACTGCAAGTCGTCAGCCCAGCGCGAATACTTCACCACGTACCAACAATCGGCACTATTCTGAAAATGCCGAATCTTCAAAGGAGACCATGACCAGCCACCCCAACACCGGTTCCGATCCAGCAGCCCAGGACATGAGTCCCGAGGAAATCCAAGCTGTCATCGACCGGATACTCGCCAAGGACGTCCCGGCCAGGAACGTCACCGCCACGGACGGCGACAGGGCTGTGTTTGGCAGGGCCCAGGCCATCTCCCGCCTGGATGACGAGCACACAAGCTACGACGGCGACCAGCAGGACCTGGAGGAACGCCGGGCATTGCGGCGCGTGGCCGGCCTGTCCACCGAACTCGAAGATGTCACCGAAGTCGAATACCGGCAGTTGCGGCTCGAACGGGTGGTCCTGGCCGGGCTGTGGTCCGAAGGCACCCTGGCAGATGCCGAGAACTCCCTCCGTGAACTCGCCGCCCTCGCCGAGACTGCAGGCTCGGAAGTCCTTGACGGGATGGTTCAGCGCCGGGCCAAACCGGACCCCGGCACGTTCCTGGGCTCCGGAAAGGCCCTGGAACTCAAGGAAATCGTGATGGCCACCGGCGCGGACACCGTGGTGGTTGATGCCGAACTGGCACCGTCCCAGCGCCGTGGACTTGAGGACATCGTCAAGGTCAAGGTCATTGACCGCACGGCCCTGATCCTGGACATCTTCGCCCAGCACGCCAAGAGCCGTGAGGGCAAGGCCCAGGTGGAGCTGGCGCAGCTCGAATACCTCCTGCCACGCCTGCGCGGCTGGGGTGAATCGATGTCCCGCCAGGCCGGTGGCCAGGTGGGTGGTGCGGGCGCCGGCATGGGTTCGCGTGGACCCGGTGAAACGAAGATCGAACTGGACCGCCGCCGCATCCGCACCCGTATGGCCAAGCTGCGGCGTGAGATCGCCGCGATGAAGCCGGCACGGGAAACGAAGCGGGCCAACCGCCGTCGTAATTCAGTGCCGTCTGTGGCGATCGCCGGGTACACCAACGCCGGTAAGTCCTCCTTGCTGAACAGGCTTACGGATGCCGGCGTGCTGGTGGAGAATGCCCTCTTCGCCACCCTGGATCCGACAGTCCGCAAGGCGGAGACCTCGGACGGCCTCGGGTACACCCTGGCCGATACCGTGGGTTTCGTCCGGTCGCTGCCCACCCAGCTGGTGGAGGCATTCCGCTCCACGCTGGAAGAGGTGGCGGACGCTGACCTGATCCTGCACGTGGTGGATGTCTCCCACCCGGACCCCGAAGGCCAGATCGCTGCTGTCCGCAAGGTCTTCAGCGAGGTGGACGCCCGCAAGGTGCCCGAGATCATCGTGCTCAACAAGGCTGACGCCGCAGATCCGTTTGTGGTGGAGCGGCTCAAGCAGCGCGAACCGCGCCACGTGGTGGTGTCGGCCCGCACCGGCGAGGGGATCGCCGAGCTGCTCAAGGCCATCAGCGACGGGATTCCCCGGCCCAGCGTCAAGCTCGAGCTGCTGATCCCGTACGACCGTGGCGACCTGATCAGCAAACTGCACGAGACCGACGCCGAGATCCTCAGCCTGGATCACGGCGAGCACGGTACCCGCGCGGTGGTGATGGTCCGCGAGGGCCTCGCGGCTGAACTGGAATCCTTCGTCAGCAATGACTGATCTGGTGGCAGGGGAGATCTCCGAGGCGGCCGGCGAGGAGTTCGTGATTGAACTGCTCGACCGCGCCGTCGCGGGGATGGGCGGCCAAAGCCGCGCCGGCCAGCACGAGATGGCACGGCAGGTGGCCAAGGCCATCGAGACCGGCGACCACCTCCTGGTCCAGGCCGGCACCGGCACGGGTAAGTCGCTTGCGTACCTCATCCCGCTGATTGCGCACTCGCTGGTGAGCGACAAGCCAACCCTGGTTTCCACGGCAACCCTGGCGCTGCAGACCCAGATTGTGGGCCGGGACCTTCCCCGGCTGCTGAAGACCATCACCCCTGCCCTGGACCGCCCGGTCAAAGTGGCCCTGGTCAAGGGCCGCTCCAACTACGTGTGCCGGCACAAGCTCGAAGGCGGGTTCCCTTCCGAGGAGCCCGCGGAGGGCCAGCTGTTCTCCCTCGGCGAGGACACCAGCGTTCCGCATTTCGCCGCTGCCATGGGCGGGCCGTCCTCGCAGCTGGGGAAGGAAGTAGTGCGCCTGCGCGAGTGGGCGGAAAAAACCGCCACCGGTGACCGCGACGAACTCCTTCCCGGCGTCACGGACCGCGCCTGGCGGCAGGTTTCCGTGACGTCGATGGAATGCCTGGGCGCGCAGAAGTGCCCCATGGCCGCCGAATGCTTCAGCGAACTGGCACGCCACGACGCTGCCGAAGCCGACGTTGTGGTCACCAACCACGCCATGCTGGCCGTCAGCGCGTTCGAAGGCCTGGCCGTACTGCCCGAATACGACGTTGTGGTGGTGGACGAGGCCCACGAACTCCAGGACCGGGTCACCGGTGCCGTCTCCGGGCAGCTCTCCGTGGCGATGATCCACGCCGCGGCTTCCGGCGCGAGGAAGCACACCGCCATCACGGTTGACGCCCTCAACGCAGCCGCCGCCAACCTCGAACTCGCCCTGGCAGGAGTCCCGAACGGGCTGCTGCCCAACGGGCTCAATGACGAACAGCTGGACTGCGTGGACCAGCTGCGGGAAGCCTGCCGGGCTGCCCTGTCAGACTCCAAGGGGGACGGCAGCCAAACGGCCGACGGCGGGCGGCAGCTGGCCCGGTCGCGGCTGATGCTGATCCTGGAACTCTGTGAACGGCTCATCGTGGCCCGCGAGAACCGCGAAGTGGTGTGGTTTTCCCGCGCCAGTTCCTTCGACCCGCAGCAGGGCTACTCGCAGCCTGACGAGACCGCTCCGGCGTTGATCAACATTGCGCCGCTCAGCGTTGCGGGCAAGCTGCGTGAAGGACTGTTCGCCGGCCACACCGTGGTGCTGACCTCGGCAACCCTGGCCATCGGCTCGGCGTTCGAACCCGCGGCCGGCGGCCTGGGGCTGGTGGGGGAGGGCGCGCCGAGCTGGACCGGCATCGACGTCGGCTCGCCGTTCGACTATCCGAAGCAGGGAATCCTGTACGTGGCCGGGCATCTGCCCAAGCCGGGGCGGGGTGTGTCACCCGAATCCCTGGACGAGTTGGAGGCGCTGATCCGCGCGTCAGGCGGAGGCGCGCTGTGTCTCTTTTCCTCGCGCCGTGCCGCCGAAGAGGCTGCTGAGGCGATGCGCCCACGGCTGGGGCTCAGCATCCTTTGCCAGGGCGACTCCACCATGACCGCGCTCGTCAAGCAGTTCGCCGACGAGCCCGATACCTGCCTGTTCGGCACCATGTCCCTGTGGCAGGGGGTCGATGTTCCCGGCGGCTCCTGCCGGCTGGTGGTGATCGACCGCATTCCGTTCCCGCGGCCGGATGATCCGCTGATGACTGCACGCTCGCGCGCCGTTGCCCAGGCCGGGGGAAACGGTTTTATGGCGGTGTCGGCCACCCATGCGGCCATCCGGCTTGCCCAGGGTGCCGGCCGGCTGATCCGTTCGACGGGGGACAAAGGCGTGGTGGCCGTCCTCGATTCACGGCTCGCCACGGAGCGCTACGCCGGTTTCCTCCGTGCCGCGCTGCCGCCGTTCTGGCCCACCACGGACCGTAAGACAGCATTTGCGGCCCTCGAAAGGCTGTCCAGGGAAGGGCGCCTGACACAGGTCGTTGCAGGCCCGGAGCAGGCTTTCCGTGGACCTGGTCCGAGCTGGTGGCTGGTTCTACAGCGACCGAAGCACCGAGACGACCTTGCCCATGATGGTGGCGTGGTCGCCAAGGATTGGCTCGTACTGGGTGTTCTGCGGCAACAGCCAGGTGTGGCCATCACGCTGGCGGAACGTCTTCACGGTAGCTTCGTCGTCCAGCAGGGCCGCGACGATGTCTCCGTTGGCGGCGTCCGCCTGCCGGCGCACCACTACCCAGTCGCCGTCGCAGATGGCAGCGTCCACCATGGAGTCGCCGGCAACGCGCAGCATAAACAGCTCGCCCTGCCCGACAAGCTGACGGGGCAGTGGCATGACGTCTTCAACCACCTGATCGGCAAGGATCGGTCCGCCGGCGGCGATCCGGCCCACCAGCGGCACCATGGCGGTGTCCATGGCGGTCGGAAGTTCGGTGACCGTTCCACCGATGCTGTGCAGAACCGCCGGTTTGGCTGAGCCGCCGGCTTTGGCCGAACCGCCGTCCAGCGTCAGGGGCATCAGGACTTCCATCGCACGCGGCCGCTTGGGGTCCCGGCGGAGGTAACCCAACTTTTCGAGCTGGGAGAGCTGGTGGGTGACGCTGGAAAGGCTCGCCAGACCCACGGTGTCGCCGATTTCCCGCATGGACGGGGGATAGCCGTTGTCATTGACCGACCGCTGGATGGTCTCCAGGATCTTTTTCTGGCGGGCTGTGAGCCCCTTGGGGGTCCTCTGGGCCTGGCGGCCCTGCGGCGTCGCCTTGCCCTCGGCGGCTGGTGCTGCCATGTTCGCCAATGCCTTTCGGTTGCCCCGGTTCCGCTCCGGCCGCTGGTGCCTGGGAACGCCCGGGCTGATTGATTGTCAGACCCTGCTGATCAACTACAGAAGTGGTTGTTCTTTGATCCAAACGTAGGCCAGCCACTTGGCTTTTTCAAACATTTGTTCTAGCGAGTCTCGACAATATTCGTTGATAAGTGCTAAAAATGGAGAAGCAAAGTTCGAATATGTGTTCTACTCGTTGCTTTCGGATTCGAATATCCGGATCCTGTCCCGGCTCAGGCCGGAACAGGGAGCGACGCGGAGGGCACGCCGGGCAGCACAGTATGGTCCAGGAGGGCTCATCTCATGTCAGCTATATCTGCTTCGCAGGACACCCGTCCGCAGTTCGTTTCAGTCCAGCACCTCACATCGCGGCTTGAGTCGGCGCATGGGACTGACCGGGCGCCGCGGCACACCGGGATCGGGCGCACGGCGGCCCGTCCCTGAAGTCCGCACCGTCCGGGCAGCGGAAGGAATCCTTGCCGCCGCTCCGCCTCACCCGCCGGGGCCGGATCGTGCTCATTGGCATCCCGCTGGTGATCCTTGCTGCGATCCTGCTCTCGCTGGCAGGGTTCCTCACCTCCCCGGCGAAGGCGGCCGATTCCGCTGCCGATCTCTCCTTGACTCCCACAGTCACGGTGACAGTCCAGGCAGGGCAGTCACTCTGGGCCATCGCGGGTGCCGCCGCACCCGAGCGGGACCCGCGCGACGTCATCGCGGACATCGTGCAGCTGAACAACCTCACCGCCGGCGGCGTGGTGCCCGGCCAGCAACTGTTCGTCCCCACGCAGTAGGTGTTCGGACCACCCGGCTGGAGTTGGGACCGGCAGGAGGCGCTGGACCGGCAGCGGCCTGAAGCTGGCCGGACGTGCCAGGAGAAGCCTGCGGTATGCCGTCACATTTTCCGGGCGTCTGCTTCGGAACTAAACTGTTCAGGTGAATGACCAGCTAGAGCGTCTGAACCGACTTCCCCTCCGGACCAACCTCCGCGGACTGACCCCGTACGGTGCGCCGCAGCTGGATGTCCCCATCCTGCTGAACGTCAATGAAAATACCCATGGCGTTCCGGCGGATGTGCAGGCAGCCATCAGCGCGGCAGTGGCGGAAGCGGCGGCAGGGCTCAACCGCTACCCGGACCGGGAGTTCACCGACCTCCGGGAAGCGCTGGCCGAATACCTCGGTCACGGACTTGACGCCACGAACATCTGGGCAGCCAACGGATCCAACGAGGTTCTCCAGCAGATCCTGCAGGCATTTGGCGGGCCGGGCCGCAAGGCCCTGGGGTTCCCGCCCACGTATTCCATGTATCCGCTCCTGGCCAGCGGCACTGACACCGAGTACATCGTGGGTCAACGGGCCGAGGACTACGGGCTCAGCGCCGAATCGGCGGCGTTGCAGGTCAAGGAACTCCAGCCCAACATCGTGTTCCTTTGCTCGCCCAACAACCCCACCGGCACCGGCCTCGGCCTGGACGTGGTGGAAGCCGTCTACGCGGCCGGCGAGGCCAGCCAGACCATCGTGATCGTTGATGAGGCGTACCACGAGTTTGCCCACGACGGCACGCCCAGCGCCCTGACCCTGCTGCCCGGACGGGAACGCCTGATTGTTTCCCGCACCATGAGCAAGGCCTTCGCCCTCGCCGGCGCCCGCCTCGGCTACATGGCCGCCGCGCCTGAGGTGACGGACGCCCTCCGCCTGGTCCGGCTGCCCGTACCACCTCTCCGCCATCACCCAGGCGACGGCCCTCGCCGCACTTCAGCACCGGACTGCGCTGATGGCAGACGTCCGCGACATCAAGGAGCAGCGGGACCGGATCGTCTCGGAGCTGACCCGGATGGGCCTCCGCCCCGCGGCCTCCGATTCGAACTACGTCTTCTTCGGCGGGCTGGACAACCCGCACGAGGTCTGGCAGCAGCTGCTGGAGGCGGGCGTGCTGATCCGCGACGTCGGAATCCCCGGACACCTGCGCGTCACGGCGGGAACTGAGACGGAGACCACAGCCTTCCTGACCTCCCTGGAAGGCATCCTGGCCCGCCAGGCCAGGCTCCCAGCCTAAACTTGAAGTACCGGCGCCCTGCGCGCCCCACCACTCCTGCGCTTATAAGGACATATGACCATGAGTTCCACCGGATCGAACGCTGCCGAGTCACGGACCGCCCGCATGGAGCGTGCCACCAGTGAGTCGTCAGTGCTCGTGGAGATCAACCTCGACGGCACGGGTGTATCGGACATCGACACGTCTGTGCCGTTCTACGACCACATGCTGACGGCGCTGTGCAAGCACTCGCTGATCGACATGACGGTCAAGGCCACCGGTGATATCCACATTGACGTCCACCACACGGTGGAGGACGTCGCCATCACCTTCGGTGAGGTCCTGCGCACGGCACTGGGCAACAAGGCAGGCATCCGCAGGTTCGGCGAGGCCACAGTGCCGCTCGACGAAGCACTCGCCCACGCGGTAGTGGACGTTTCCGGACGCCCCTACCTCGTGCATGGCGGCGAGCCCGCCGGGCAGGAGTACCACCTGATCGGCGGCCACTTCACCGGGTCGCTGACCCGCCACGTCTTCGAGGCCATCACCTTGCACGCCGGCATCTGCCTGCACATGAACGTCATCGCGGGCCGCGACCCCCACCACATCGTCGAAGCCCAGTTCAAAGCCTTCGCCCGCGCCCTGCGCGCCGCCGTCGAACCCGACCCCCGCGTGGAGGGAATCCCTTCCACCAAGGGTGCCCTGTGACCGGCCAGATCCTCCGGGACGGTGCCGTCATCGACCCGTCCACCGGTAAGAAGCCCGTACTCGCCCGAAGGCAAGCCCACGGTCACCGTCCTCGATTATGGCTCAGGCAACGTCCGCTCTGCCGTGCGCGCCCTCGAACGGGCCGGTGCCGAGGTCCTCCTCAGCTCCAAGGCCGAGGATGTGCTCAACGCTGACGGCCTCGTAGTGCCCGGCGTTGGTGCCTTCGAAACCGTGATGCGCGAGCTCAAGGCCGTGGACGGAATCCGGCTGATCGGCAGGCGCGTGGCCGGCGGCCGGCCCGTCCTGGCAATCTGCGTGGGCCTGCAGGTGATGTTCGAAGCCGGAGTCGAGCACGGCACGGAAGCTGAAGGCATAGGGGAGTGGCCCGGCAAGGTGGAGCTCCTTCCTGCCGACGTGGTGCCGCACATGGGCTGGAATACCGTGCAGGTTCCGGAGGGCTCAAAGCTGTTCGCGGGCGTCGAGGACCAGCGGTTCTACTTCGTCCACTCCTACGGTGTCCAGGACTGGAACTTCGATGTCATCCAGCCCCGGATGACCGCGCCGCTGGTGACCTGGTCCGAGCATGGTGCCCCCTTTATTGCCGCTGTGGAGAACGGACCGCTCTGCGCCACCCAATTCCACCCGGAGAAATCCGGTGATGCCGGGGCCCGGCTGCTGCGCAACTGGGTGGACGGCCTTCGCAAACCGGCCGCCGCGGGTACCGCCTAGATGTGGTCCGTCGTCCTGATGGGCCTGGCCGGACTCCTGGTGGGCGGTGCCTGGGCCTTCAGGCAGCAGCAGAAACCACTGTGGACCCAGATCAGTTTCGTCGTCCTGGCCGCGATGTCGCTTGTCGCCGCTTACCTGCTGACCCTCACCGGGAAATAGCCCACACACCACCAGCCCCGCCTCTCCAGCACCCCACCACCGAACAGGATTTGAGATGACCACCGCAACCGATTTGCCGGTTCTTGAACTGCTGCCCGCCGTCGACGTCGTAAACGGCCAGGCCGTCAGGCTGGTCCAGGGGGAGGCCGGCAGCGAGACAAGCTACGGCACCCCGCTGGAAGCTGCCCTCAACTGGCAGCAGCAGGGTGCCGAATGGGTGCATCTGGTGGACCTTGACGCCGCGTTTGGCCGCGGTTCCAACGCCGAACTGCTCCGCGAAGTCGTTGGCAGGCTCGACATCAAGGTGGAGCTCTCCGGCGGGCTCCGGGACGACGCGTCGCTCGAGGCCGCCCTTGATCTCGGCGTGGCCCGCGTCAACCTGGGCACCGCGGCCCTGGAGAACCCGGAATGGACGCGCAAGGCCATCGACCGCTTTGGCGACAAGATCGCCGTCGGACTTGATGTCCGCGGCACCACCCTGGCCGGCCGGGGCTGGACCAAGGAAGGCGGCGACCTCTGGGAGGTCCTGGGCCGCCTCGAAGAGGCCGGATGCTCCCGGTACGTTGTCACCGACGTCACGAAGGACGGCACCCTGCAGGGCCCCAACGTGGAACTGCTGCGTCAGATGGTGGAGAAGACCGGCAAGCCGGTGGTCGCCTCGGGCGGTATCTCCAGCCTTGACGATCTGAAGGTGCTCCGGTCGCTGGTGCCGCTGGGTGTTGAAGGCGCGATTGTGGGCAAGGCGCTCTACGCCGGCGCCTTCACGCTGCCCGAAGCCCTCGACGTCGCCGGACGCCGCTAGCCGGACCCGTGGACAGCACGAACAACGCGGACGCCCCCGGCGGGGAGCCGGTCACGCGCCACCTCCCCGGACACATCGCCGCCGCCCTCGCCGGCGCGGGCGGCCCGGCCGGATTCGGCCGGGCAACCCTGGGAGGGCAGGAGCCTGGCCGGGGAAGACGGCGAAGATCCACAACTTCGAGGACGACGACGGAACGGCCGACCCCGGCTACCTCACCGCGGTCAGGGCGTTGGTTGACGGCAGTGGCGACGAAGCGGCCGTAGTGGCTTCGCTCGCAACCGCCCGGGTCTTTATCCCCATCATCGCCCAGCTCGGCGCGGAGGCGGAGGGTGTGGACGGCCTGACAGCGGACAAGCAGGCCGACATGGCCCTGGTCACCCTGAAGGCCGCCGACGGCCGGACGGCCATGCCCGCCTTCACCTCAGCGGATCACCTGGCCGCCTGGCATCCGGAAGCCCGCCCCGTTGCCGTGTACGCTGCCCGGGCCGCCCTCTCAGCCGTGGCCGAGGGAGCCGAGCTGCTGGTGCTCGATCCCGGATCGGAGATCACCCTGGTGGTCCGGCGGCCGGCCGTCTGGGCGCTGGCACAGCAGCAGGACTGGGTTCCCTCCTACAGCGATGCCGCGCTGGCAGCCGAAATGGCCGCGGCTGCGGCTGGATTCCCGGCAGTCCGGAACATCGAACTCCTCCCCGGCTCCGGCGTCGCAGCCGTCACCGGCGGGGGAGCCGTGCTCTCCGGCGGTGGCGCCGGACCGGAACTGCAGGTGGTGCTCTACCTCGAGGACGGCCTCGATGCGGCCGCGGTGCAGGACCTGGTGTCCGGACTGCAGGCTGCCTGGTCGCGGAATGTATTGTTTGGGGAGCGGGTCGACTCGATCGAAATCAAGTTGCGGCGCGCAGTTCAGTAGCTGACGGTCAGCGGGGAGGACCCCTCGGGCTGCCCGCGGCAGACCCAAAGGATTTTCCGTGAATTTCGCTCTTTACCGGGAGTTGCTCGCCGTCCAGCCCATCAGGCGGCTCCTGTTCGTGGGTATGGTGGCCCGCATCCCGCACTCGGCCGCGGGGGTCCTGCTGACCCTGCACATCGTCCTCACCCTCGATAAGGGCTATGCCGCCGCCGGTGCGGCCGCGGCGGTGATGACCATCGGCATCGCCGTGGGGGCACCGTGGCGCGGCAGGCGGGTGGACACCGTTGGCCTGCGCAGGGCCCTCATCCCGTCGGTGGTATCCGAAGCGGTGATCTGGTCCGTGGTCCCGCATGTCAGTTACGAATGGCTGCTGCCGCTGGTCTTTATCGGCGGCCTGCTGACCCTCCCGATTTTCAGCGTGATCCGCCAGTCCCTCGGCATCCTGGCGGACGGCGACCAGCGGCGGACCGCCTTTGCGCTGGATTCGATCGCCACCGAGATGGTGTTCATGATCGGGCCCGCAGCCGGAGCCGTCGTGGCCACCAGCGGCTTCACCGTCCTGGGGCTCACCGTGGTGGGCGTCTCCACGTCCCTGGCCGGGCTGTTCCTCATCTGGTTCAACCCGCCCACCCGCAGCGCAGCACAAACCGAGGAAGGCGAGGCGGACCAGCGCCACGCGGCGGAAGTAGCGGTTGTTTCCGCGGCTCCGGCCCACCTCCAGGAGGCAGCTGCAGACCTTGTGCCCGCCGGCGCCGCCCGGGCCGGCAGGGGCCAGGCGGGCCTGCGGGGCAGGGTGGCCCACAACTTTGCGTGGTTCACGGCTACCGTCGCGGCTGTCTTCGCGGTGGCGGCGGGAACCGGCATGGTCCTCAGCGGCACCGACGTCGGCATTGTTGCCGCGCTGGAGACGGGCGGGCACCAGAGCGAAATCGGCATCGTGTTCCTCTTCTGGTGCGCCGCGTCGGTGATCGGGGGACTGGTGTACGGCGCCATGCACCGGCCGGTGTCGCCGATTCTGCTGCTGCTGGGCATGGCTGCCCTGACCATCCCAATGGGCTTCGCGCATGACACCTGGACCCTGGCGTTTGTCTCGATTCTTCCGGGCCTGCTGTGCGCACCGGTGCTGTCATCAGCCTCCGAAAAAGTGGCTGACCTGGTGGCTGAGGAGCGCCGCGGGGAGGCCATGGGCTGGTACGGCTCGGCGCTGACCGCGGGCGTTGCGCTGGGGGCGCCCCTCGCGGGCGTCTTCATCGACGGGACAGGACCGTCCGGCGGGTTTGTGGCTGTGGGTGTGGCCGGCGTCGTGCTCTGCCTGGTAGGACTGCTGCTCCAGGCCGTTCGGCGACGCCGCGTAGCGGCCTGAGCATCGATTGCTCCGTGGCGGCCTTTTAGAGCCCTCAGAACGGCGGTTACAGAGCAACCGATGAGTGCTTCGCGGCGTAGTGCTGCGGGCAACTCGTGGCGAACCAACGACGACGGCGGGCGGACCGCATTGGTCCGCCCGCCGTCGTCGTGATTGATTTATGGAGTTGCAGGGCCGGTCAGTTGACCGCGCCCGTGTACTTCTCGCCGGGGCCCTTGCCCGGGGCGTCCGGAATGACAGATTCTTCGCGGAAGGCGAGCTGCAGTGACCGCAGGCCGTCGCGCAACGGTCCGGCGTGCTGGGAGCCGATTTCGGGGGCAGCTGATGTCACCAGGCCGGCGAGGGCGGTGATGAGCTTGCGGGCTTCGTCCAGGTCCTTGAGCTCCTCAGCGTTGTCCTCGGCGGCGAGGCCAAGCTTGACTGCTGCGGCACTCATCAGGTGAACGGCGGCGGTGGTGATGACCTCGATGGCCGGCACCTCGGAGATGTCGCGGATTTGCTGGCTCACGTCAGCCTCGGCGAGGGGCGGCCTCGAAAACGTGTGAATTGCTGTCTGGGGTACTCATACTGGTAAGCTTGTCACAGACCGACTGAATGTCGTTATTTGCTGTGTTAGAGGTCCCGCCGTCGCCACGCTGCGTCGTGAGGGATTTTTTCTGTAGAATGGCATGCAGTTTGCAAGCGGAGTTCTCTCCCACCCGCGTCAGCCGTTTTCCCGCCGGAAGTCATTCCAGGGAAGCAAGGTTGCCGGGTACCGGTCGGACAGTTCATCAGGCGCTATGCCCGGAGTACTGCGCACCGCCTCTTTTCAGGGGCCCGTGTATCCGATCATTGAGGCCTTCGATTGCTCCGGCAATTGGGGGCCTTCTCTATTTGCCGGTGGAATACCATTTCAATCACAGGAGCTTTAACATTAGCGAGCCAAGAATCAATGAGCGTATCCGCGTCCCCGAGGTGCGGCTGGTCGGCCCTGCAGGTGAACAGGTAGGAGTCGTCCGTATTGAGGATGCCCTGCGTTTGGCTGCCGAATCCGATCTTGATCTCGTTGAAGTTGCACCGCAGGCCAAGCCTCCGGTGTGCAAGCTGATGGACTTCGGCAAGTACAAGTACGAGGCCGCAGTCAAGGCACGTGAAGCCCGGAAGAACCAGACCAACACGGTTCTGAAGGAAATCCGCTTCCGACTGAAGATCGACACCCACGACTACGAGACCAAGCGCGGCCACGCGCTTCGCTTCCTCGGTGCAGGTGACAAGGTCAAGGCCATGATCCAGTTCCGTGGCCGCGAGCAGCAGCGTCCGGAGATGGGCATCCGCCTGCTCCAGCGCTTCGCTGACGACGTCGCCGAGGTGGGCGTTGTTGAGTCCAGCCCGCGCATTGATGGCCGCAACATGGTGATGGTCGTTGGCCCGCTGAAGAACAAGGCTGAGGCCAAGGCTGAGGCACGCCGCGCATCGCAGCGTGCAGAAGCCAAGGCGCAGAACGAAGCCAAGGCTTCGGGCCGCATCGATGTCACCGGTGACGACCAGGCACCGCTGACCCAGTCGCTGGCTGACCTTCTTCCGGAAGGGTTTGCCATCACCACGGAGCCGGAAACGGCTGCGCCGGAAACTGAAGCCACTGAGGCAGAGGCTCCGGAAACGGCAGCGCCCGTCGCGGCTGAAGCAGCCGAGGCACCCGTTGCTGCTCCTGCCGCTGAAGCCCCTGCGAAGGAAGCTCCCGTCAAGGAAGCTCCTGCCAAGGAAACTCCGGCCAGGGAAGCCGCTGCACAAGAGGCGCCCAAGCAGGCCGCCCCGAAGGCCGCTGCTCCCAAGCGGGAAGCCCCCAAGGCCGCCCCGGCCCCGGCCAAGGCACCTGAGGCCAAGCCCGCTGAAGCAGTGAAGGCAGCCGCTCCGGCGCCGCTCCGGCAGCTCCGCGGCCGCCGGTACCGATGCCTAAGCCGATAGCCCGGCCTGCGGCTCCGAAGCCTGCTGCGAGGCCTGCCCCCAAGGCAGCCCCGAAGCCGGCAGGTAAAAAGACTACCTAGTTCAAAGCTGCGGAAGGTTTCCTTCCGCAGTACGCAACCAGCACGCCGCCTGCAGGGGTGGCTGCTCGAAAGAACTGCAGACAATGTCTGTGGACACGTAAGGAGATCGGTTCCCATGCCGAAGATGAAGACCCACAGTGGTGCTAAGAAGCGCTTCAAGCTGACCGGCAGTGGCAAGCTGCGCCGCCAGCAGGCCAACCGCCGCCACTACCTGGAGCACAAGTCCTCCAGGCTGACTCGTCGTCTCGCCGGCGACAAGATCGTCTTCAAGGGTGACGCAAAGGTCATCCGGAAGATGCTCGGCATCTAAGTTCCAAGTTCTCTGACTGATGCCACCTGGCAGCAGTCAACTACCAAAAAGGCTTCTCAGGCCAGCCGGTTGTTCCGGCAGTAGATGCTTGGGATCAGATTTTCGAAGGAGTACGCACGTGGCACGTGTGAAGAGGGCGGTCAACGCCCACAAGAAGCGCCGGGTTATCCTTGAACGCGCAAAGGGCTACCGTGGACAGCGTTCACGCCTGTACCGCAAGGCCAAAGAGCAGCTGCTGCACTCGTTTGTGTACAGCTACGGCGACCGCAAGAAGAAGAAGGGTGACTTCCGCCGCCTGTGGATCCAGCGCATCAACGCTGCATCCCGCGCCAACGGCCTCACCTACAACCGCCTGATCCAGGGCCTGAAGGCCGCTGAGGTTGAGGTTGACCGCCGTATGCTGGCCGAGCTGGCCGTCTCCGACGCCAACGCTTTCGCCGCACTGGTGAAGATCGCCAAGGACTCCCTGCCTGCTGACACGTCGGCTCCGGCTGCCAAGTAGCATCTGACGGCAGTTCGAGGACTGGTGGCTGAAGCCACTAAGGTTCTTATATGAACGAAACCGGGCGCCCGCAAGATTTTCCACTTTCCAATCCCCGAGCTGATCGGGTGAGGAAGGTGGCGCAACTTGCCGGGCGCCCGGCCCGTTTAAAGCGCAGCGAGTTCCTGGCGGAGGGTCCGCAGGCTGTCCGTGAGGCCCTGACGCTGCACCAGAAAAGGATGGCTGCCGGGGAGCCCGGCGTCGTCTATGAGGTCTACGCGAGCGAGGCGTGCCTCGACCGGCACCCGGACCTGGAGTCCCTCGCCGAGGGCATTGACGCTTACCTCACCACCGACGAAGTGCTTGCCGCGATGGCGGACACGGTTACCCCGCAGGGCATTCTCGCGGTCTGCGGTTTCCTGGACGTGAGCCTTGAGCAGGTCCTCGACGCCGGCCCGCGGCTGCTTGCCGTTCTGTGCCAGGTCCGGGACCCTGGCAACGCCGGCACCGTCCTCCGGGCAGCTGACGCGGCCGGGGCGGACGCCGTCATCCTGACCGCATCCAGCGTGGACATCTACAATCCCAAGGCGGTCCGTTCCACGGCCGGTTCCCTGTTCCACCTGCCTGTGGTCCTCGGCGCCGATATTGCGGCAGTGGCAGCCGCCTGCCGGGCACGGGGGATTGGGGTCCTGGCCGCCGACGGCGACGGTGACGTCAATCTGGACACGCTCCAGGACCAAAACGCCGCCCGCCGCATAGCGTCCTCCGGCGTCGAATCGGTCTTTGCATTAGAGGCGCCAACGGCGTGGCTGTTCGGGAACGAAGCACAGGGGCTGTCGGAAGCCGAACTGGCCCTGGCCGACCATCGGGTGGCTGTGCCGGTCTACGGCGCCGCGGAAAGCCTCAACCTCGGTACGGCGGCAACGGTGTGCCTCTACGCCAGTGCACGGTCGCAGCAGGAGTCCAGTGCGCTGTCCGCAGCAGGAGCAGGCCCGGTAACCCGGCGGCCGGCTCACGCCCAGAACAACGCAAAAGGCAGGGCCCCGGTTGTTCCGGGGCCCTTGCTGTATGAATCAGATGAGATGAGAGGTAATCAGGGTGCGCGGGTTGACCCGCGGCGTCCGGTGATGGCGCCGTAGACGCCGGCGACTACCAGGCCGCCTACGATGGCGAGGATCCAGGTACCCAGATCAAAGAAGGCAAGGTCGCCCCTGCCGAACAGGAGGCTGCCAATCCAGCCGCCTACAATCGCGCCGACTACGCCCAGCACGAGGCTCGTTACCCAGCCGCCGCCGACCTTGCCGGGCATAACGGCCTTAACGATGGCCCCCACTATGAGGCCGAGAATAATCCAAGCAAGAAAACCCATGTCTCCTCCTTCATATTCGTCGGGATTTAATTGTCCCGATTAGTGTTCAAGCTAACATAAGGGCGCTTCATTGTCAGCAGGCTTAGTGCCTGTCGCAGGGGTGTGTTGGCGCCCCGAAACGGTACGGGATTTGGGGGCGGAGCCCGCCCTCGCCGCGACTCTGAGTGCGGCCATGATGCGGGGTATGACCTATATGGTCACCTCAAGACCCTCCAGCTCACAGGACTTGCATCGTGAAGGTATGCCCGGGCTGGCCAGGGATCAGGCGGCCAGCGGTTTTTTGCGTTCCAGCAGGCCGCTGGCCACCGCTACCGCGAGGCCCAGGATGGCCAGGACGGCCCCCACGAGTGCGGGTGCCACGAACCCCCATCCCCAGGCGATGACCAGCCCGCCCAGGAACGCGCCCAAAGCGTTGGCAACATTGAGTGCCGCATGGTTGAGCGAGGAAGCCAGGGAAGGGGCATCCGGCGAGGCGTCCAAAAGGCGGGTCTGCAGGGCAGGGATCAGCATGGAGCCGGACGCTCCCACCACAAAGACCATCACGAAGGCTGACCACGGCCAGTGGACTGCAACGGCGTAAACCACCAGTGCGGCGGCGATGCCGGGCAGGACCCAGTAGAGGGTCCCCATGACGGATTTGTCAGCAAGCCTGCCGCCCACCACAGTTCCGGCAACCATGCCCAGCCCGTACAGCGCCACCACGATAGGCAGCAGCGTTGCGGGAATGCCGGCCACCAGCGTCATGGTGTGGGCGATGTAGGTGTACGTCGCGAAGAAGCCGCCGAAGCCCACGATGCCGATGAGGATGGCCAGCCAGACCTGCAGGCGTTTGAGGGCACCGAGCTCGCGGCGGATGCTCGCGTCAGGATGGGGTGCCTGGTAGGGAACGTATTTCCAGAGCAGGATCAAGGTCAGCACGCCGATGCCGCCGACGAGGACGAAGAGGAGCCGCCAGCCGAAAGTCTGGCCCACCCAGGTGGCGGCAGGAACGCCGATGACGTTGGAGACCGACAGGCCTGCCATCACCATGGAGATGGCCCAGCCCCGCCGGCTGGGAGAAACCAGGGAAGCAGCGATCACGGCCGCGACGCCGAAGAACGCGCCGTGCGGCAGGCCGGCCGCGAACCGGGAAACCAGCATGCTGCCGTAGTCGGGAGCAATGTAGGAGGTAAGGTTTGCCAGCGTGAAGAACAGCATCAGGCCGAGCGCGAGGTGTTTGCGCGGCAGCTTGGCTCCCACCGCGGCGAGCAATGGTGCGCCCACCACCACTCCCAATGCGTAGGCGGAAATCAGGTGCCCCGCTTCCGGGGTGCTGATGTTGAGTCCCTGCTCCACCTCCTTGAGCAGGCCCATCATGGTGAATTCCGTGACGCCGATTCCGACGCCGCCCATGGCCAGCGCGAAAATGGCCGCACCGATGTTGGGAGTCTTCACTGTGGGCGTGGTGGGGGTTCGGGTGGTGCTGCTCATGTGCCTGCTTTTCAAGGAAGATGCTGGGATGGTGCCGGGGGATGGGCTGCCGTAGCCACTGTACGGAACCCCCCAAAAGTCGCAGGTATTCCGGTCCGGCCTGCGGGGAAGGCCCAACGTCCATTGTCCCCCATTGCGAGGGGCCCGCTCTTGGCCCGGGGCCGCCCCGGTGACAGGCGCTTCTCCGCCAACCAGGCCGGCCTCATAGACTGGGGCGGTGAGTGAACAAATACAGGTAGTTGGCGCAGCAATTCTGGACTCGCTGGAATACCCGGCCCGCATGCTGGTGGCTCGACGGACGGCTCCCGAGCAGTTTGCCGGACTCTGGGAATTTCCCGGCGGGAAAGTGGATGCCGGCGAAGAATGTGAGGCCGCGCTGCACCGTGAACTCAAAGAAGAACTCGGGGTCACAGCCCGGTTGGGGCCGGAATTGCCGGCTGGGGAGCCCGCCGGCTGGCGGCTGAACGACCGTGCCAGCATGCGCGTCTGGCTGGCCGAAATCACGGGTGGGGAGCCGCAGCCACTCGAGGACCACGACGAACTGCGCTGGGTGGACCTGCCTGACCATCAGGCGGTGCTGGGTCTTCCCTGGATTCCTGCCGATTTCCCGATTGTCGAGGCCCTCCTGCATTCACTGAGCACACGAGTGCTACGCTCCGGCACTTCCTGAACCATCACGGGCGCCGGTGGAGCTGTTGCGCCCCCGGGAGTACTGCATCCCACGACTCCAGCAGCCGGGCGAGCCCTGAAGTGTCCGGATCAGAAGAGAGTTGGCTGGCGAAGCGCCGGTGCCTCGGTGCCATGCCGGGCGCCCAGGCCTCCTGACCCGGAGACAGGCAGGATGCCCTCCGGATACTGTGCTTCTTCGGCGCGGGGATCGTCCTCAAGATCGCGGTGGCTGAAGCCGTGGCCGCTGGTAAAGCCGTGCCGCTGCTTGAAATAGCGGACTTTAGCCGCAAGCCAGGTGCGGTATTCCTTGGATGCGTATGATCCCGTGCCGTAGAGGCTGCGGTAGCGGCCGGCGAGCTGGGGGTGGTGCTTGGCGATCCACTGCATAAACCATTCCCGAGTGCCTGGCTTCAGGTAGAGCGCGCCGGCCGTCACGCCCGTGGCACCAGCGGCGGCCAGTGAGCCGAAGAGGGCATCGAGCGCTTCGTCGCTGTCGGAGAGCCACGGCAGGATGGGCATGGCCATCACGCCGCAGGGGAGTCCGGCATCACGCAGGCGGGAGACCAGCTTCAGCCGGGCCCTGGGCCCGGGGGTTCCGGGCTCCACCGCTTCGGACAGTGCTTCGTCCGTCATGGCGATCGAGATGCCAACGCCCACCGGAACCTGGGTGGCTGCGCGTTTCAGGAGGGGAATGTCCCGCGCCAGCAGCGTCCCCTTCGTGAGGATGGACAGGGGGGTTCCCGAGTCTGCCAGCGCAGTGATGATTCCGGGCATCAGCTTGTAGCGGCCCTCGGCCCGCTGGTACGGATCTGTATTGGTTCCCAGCGCCACCTGGTGCCGGCCCCATGACGGCTTGGCGAGCTCTTTCCGGAGTACGTCGGCTGCGTTGACCTTGACTACCACTTGGCTGTCAAAATCGAGTCCGGCGTCGAAGTCCAGGTATGTGTGGCTCTTGCGTGCAAAACAGTAGACGCAGGCGTGGCTGCAGCCGCGGTAGGGGTTCACTGTCCACTCGAAGGGCATTCGTGAACCGGCAACCACCTTGTTGAGCACCGATTTGGCGGTGACCTCATGGAAGGTGATGCCGGCGAACTCGGGAGTGGTGACGGAGCGGACCAGACCGGCGAGGGGTAGCAACGCGGGTGATGCGAGGTTTCCGGCGTCGTCGGCAGGCCGCTGCAGCAGTGCTTGTGCATCCCATCTCATGCCTTCTATTCGAAGATATGTTCGAACTTAAGTCAAGGACCGGCGCGGTGTGGTGGGCCGAAAGTGTGTGGATCCGTTCGAATCAGTTGCCCTGTTGCGATGATGCGGAGAGTGAATCGATGAGCCGGAGTCCCTGCAGGCCCCATTCGATCTCCGTCTCCGCCCGGGCAATCAGGCCCTCATAGGTGAAGATCTTGTATTCCAGGGTGCGTTGGCGGTCCTGCTCGGCGGTCGCTGCCAGCCGCTTGTTCAGCATCTCGTTGGTGGCCCCGCGCAACCCTTCGATCATCTCGGTCCACTGGGCGCGCCGCATCGTGTGATAGTCGATGTGGGCCTGCATATGCTGCCTGGCCGCGCTCGGCTCGGCCCACTCGAGATAGGCCGCCTTCAGGTGGACCGGATCGCGCTCGCGGGAGTACTCCAATGGAGTGTTCATCCACTGCCGGAAAGCGGCCCTGCCTTCGGGTGTGATGCGGTACTGCGTCTTTTTGCCGTTGGGTCCCCAGGAGATCTCCTCCGCCGCCAGGAGCGACTCCTTCGCCATCTTCCGCAGCTCGGGGTAGATCTGCGAGTCCGGCGCATGCCAGACGAAGGCCACGGAGGACTCGAACCGCTTGGCCAAGTCGTAGCCGGTCATTGGCTCGACGGTGAGCAATGCCAACAGCGCGTAGCGAAGACTCATGGGGAATTCCTTTCGGGGTCTTGTCAACTAACTATATCTATAGATAGTGTGTGACCCAAGCCACCATCTATGCACATAGTTAGTTGGTCCGGCATGAACCGTTGATTCACCCTGGATGCAGCCGTCCTACCCGCGCTGCCCAGCCCCCCGAAAGAGGTCAAAGATGACTGTGCTCCAATCCGCCCGTTCCACCACCAACAAAGTCTTGGGCCATCCGTTGGACGCCTGGTACGTCGCGGCGTGGGACCACGAGGTGACCCGGAAGCCCATGGCCCGCCGGATCGCTGACCGTCCCCTGGCCCTCTACCGCACCGAGGACGGCAAGGCCGTAGCTTTGGCGGACGCGTGCTGGCACCGCCTGGCGCCGTTGTCCATGGGCAAGACCGTTGGCAAGGACGGGATCCAGTGCCCGTATCACGGCATCGTTTACAACTCCGCGGGCCGTTGTGCCTCCATGCCGGCACAGGAAAGCATCAACCCCTCCGCCACCGTCCCGTCCTTCCCCGTGGTTGAGCGCAATCGGTTTGTCTGGGTTTGGTTGGGCGATGCCACCAAGGCGGACCCCGACCTGGTGCCGGACATGCACCAAATGGACAGCCCGGACTGGGCAGGTGACGGTGAGACGATTTTGGCTCCGTGCAATTACCAGCTGGTCCTGGACAACCTGATGGACCTAACCCACGAGGAATTTGTTCACGCTTCCAGCATCGGCCAGGAGGAGCTCAGCGAATCCGAATTTGTGGTCACGCATGACGACCGGACGGTAACTGTTTCGCGATGGATGCTCAACATCGAGGCCCCGCCGTTCTGGCTCAAGAACATGCGGGACAGGTTCCCCGGCTTCGAAGGCAAGGTGGACCGCTGGCAGATCATCCGCTTTGAGGCGCCCTCGACTATCCGCATTGACGTCGGCGTTGCCAGGGCCGGTACAGGCGCCCCGGAGGGCGACCGCAGCCAGGGCGTCAACGGGTATGTCATGAACACGATCAGTCCGGAAACCGCAAAATCCTGCCATTACTTCTGGGCCTTCATGCGCAACTATTGCCTGGACAGCCAGCTCCTCACCACACAACTTCGCAACGGCGTCCATGGCGTGTTCGGTGAGGATGAAGCAATGCTGAAGGCCCAGCAGGAGGCCATTGACGCCAATCCTGACTACGAGTTCTACAGCCTGAATATTGACGCCGGCGGCATGTGGGTCCGTCGGCTGATCGAGCGGATGCTCCAGGCAGAGGGCCGCCTGGCGGCGGCGCTCTGAGCGGCCAAGGACGACAAGGGTAACGACAATGGCAGCAACCAACAACGAAGTCTGGCAGTCCGCAACAGTGGTGGCTGTCTCCGATGTGGCCACAGGCATCCGGCGCATCGAACTGGCACAGTCAGTGCCGAAGCACGCGGAGCCCGGATCGCACATCGACGTCACGGTCACCATCAACGGCCAGCAGGAGAAACGCTCCTACTCAGTTGTTGAATCCATCGGCGGCGGAAACACCCTGGCCATCAGCGTCTTCAAGGCTCCCGTGTCGCGGGGCGGATCCGTCTTTATGCACACGCTCAAGCCAGGTGACACACTGCGCATCACCCAACCGCTGCAGAATTTTCCACTGCGCGTCGGGGCCGGGCGCTACGTCCTGCTGGCAGGCGGCATTGGCATCACAGCGATCATGCAGATGGCCGCCGTACTTCGAAATGTCAAGGCGGACTACACCCTGGTCTACGCCGGCCGGACGGCACCCGCGATGGCCTACCTGCAGGATTTGCAGGACCTCCACGGGGACAGGTTGCAGATCCACGTCGATGGCGACGGCAGCACCCTGGACGTCACCGCCCTGGTCGGCGGCCTCGACATGGAAACAGAACTGTACATGTGCGGGCCCATCCGGCTGATGGATGCCGTGCGCCGCGCGTGGGCCGAACGGGAACTCAACCTGCCGAATCTGCGGTACGAAACCTTTGGCAATTCCGGGTGGTACGACCCGGAGGAGTTCGTCGTCCGCATTCCGCGGTTGGGCGTCGAGGCGAAAGTGGGGCCGGGCCGCTCCATGCTCGAGGCGCTCGAGGATGCCGGAGTGGACATGATGTTCGACTGCCGCAAGGGCGAATGCGGCCTCTGTGAGGTTCGCATCCTGGATTTGAAGGGCGCGGTTGACCATCGCGACGTCTTCTACAGCGAACGCCAGCAACATGCTGCCCGCAAAATGTGCTGCTGCGTCTCCCGGGCCGTCACCTCTGCCACGGGCTCCCGCGACGACGCTGGAGCCTCCGGGTCATTGGCGGTCGTCACCATCGACGTGTCCTGACCACACCAGCTTCAACACCCTGTGCATCAACTCAGACGGGCCGCGGACACCTCCGCTGTCCCTCAACAGAATTAGCTCCCGCCAGGGGCTCCTGACTCTTCAAGGAATACACCATGGATCTACGCGAACGTATCGACACGTCCCGGATGTCGCCATACCAATGGCTGATCATCGGGATGTGCGTCCTGCTGAATGCCCTGGACGGCTTTGATGTCCTGGCAATGGCTTTCACGGCCAACGGGGTCACCAAGGAATTCGGCCTAACCGGCTCGGAACTGGGTGTCCTGTTGAGCGCCGGCCTGGTCGGCATGGCCATTGGATCTCTCTGCCTCGCCCCAGTGGCCGACGTCATCGGACGGCGGCCGATGATTCTGGCTGCCGTCGGAGCGGCCGGTGCAGGCATGTTGCTCGCCGCCACGGCCGCAAGCATGGTGCAGTTGGGCATCTGGCGCCTTCTGACAGGACTGGGCGTTGGCTGCATCCTGGCCTGCACCAACGTCATCGCCAGCGAATACTCCTCCAAGCAGCGCCGCGGCCTGAACATCGGCATCTATACGGCTGGCTATGGCGTCGGCGCAACCCTCGGAGGCGCCGCAGCTGTTTACCTCCAGAGCCAATACGGCTGGCGTTCCGTCTTTGTCTTTGGCGGGATCAGCACGCTCAGCATCCTGGTACTTTTGCTGTTCGTACTCCCTGAGTCTGTCGACTTCCTCGTGACCAAAAGGCCCCGCAACGTCCTGGACCGCCTCAATCGGATTGCACGCAAAACGGGCCACCCCGAACTCACCAGCCTGCAGGACGTCGTTGCCTCTCCCAGGAAGAAGACCAATCCCATCTCCGACCTCATGTCTCCGGCCAACCGGCGTTCCACGCTGCTGCTCTGGTTGGCCTTCTTCACCACAATGTTCGGCTTCTACTTCGTCAACAGCTGGACTCCCCGTCTGCTCGTCAGCGCCGGCATGACCGAGAGCCAAGGCATCACCGGCGGGTTGATGCTCACCTTGGGCGGAATATTCGGAGCTGTCCTGTACGGCGTGGTGGCCACCAGGTGGAACAGCAAGATTGTCCTTATGGTCTTCACCGTTCTCTCGGCCATCATGATGGCCGTCTTTATTTCTGCCGCTTCCGTGCTCATGCTCGCCTTTGGCGCAGGCATACTCGTGGGTGTGCTGATCAACGGCTGCATCGCCGGACTCTACACACTTGCTCCTTCCCTTTACCCGGCGTCCGTCCGCAGCACAGGCGTCGGCTGGGGCATTGGCATCGGACGGATCGGAGCCATCATCGCCCCGCTGATTACCGGCGCCCTCCTCGACGTGTCGTGGTCCGCCGTGCAGCTCTACCTTGCCGTGGGTGCAGTAGTACTTATCAGCGCGGTCGCTGTTGGAATGATCCGGCCCAAAGAGCCAGTCACCAAGGACTCGTCAGTGGACGAACTTATCGGAGTCTGACCCGCATCTGCGGGCTGCACTGCCCTCGGCGGATTCCCGCGCCGAGAGCCAGTGCAGTCCCGGACGGCATTCAGGCATGCAGCTCCCACACCACCGTGACGCTCGCGCCGAGGCTCGCGTGGCCCGCCTCTACACTGATGGCGTCCGAGGCCACGGCCCGCTCGAGCTTGGCCACAGGAACCGGCCCGGACGAGAGGGGCTGCTCTGCAACGGACACCACCGCGCCGAGCCTGGCTGACGCCAGGGAGGCAAACTGTTCGGCTGCAGCGGCGGCATCCTGCCACGCAGCTTCCCGGGCCCGGGCCATCACCGCGGATTCATCCGCGAACCCGAGCTCCAGTCCGTTCAGCCGCACATCGTCCCCGCCGGCCTCAACCACAGCCGCGATGACGGTGGAGGCAGCGGCCATCTGCCGGACGCGCACGGTGAGTACGCTGGACGCCACGTACCCTGCCACGTGCTGGCCCTCGCCGTCGCGCCAGACCAGCTCCGGCCGGACGTTGAGCCCGGAGGTCCGGATATCCGTGTCGGCTACGCTGTGCTGCCGCAGCGCACCGGACACTGCGGCGGACGTTGTTCCCGCGTCAGCGTAGGCCGCACCCACGCTGGCACGGCGGCATTCGACGCCCACAGAAATAGTGAGCAGGTCAGGCGGCGCCTCGGCCGTTCCCGTTCCCGTCACGGTGATGGTCCTGATGCTGGGCTCGCCTGCCATGGTCAGACCTCGATTCCGCCGGCGCCGCGGGGAGCCTGCTTTGGTGTCCTGATGTCAACGTAACCGCCGGCGGCCAGTCCGGCGCGGCGTTCGAAGAAATTTGCCGACGCCGGATTGCCCGTCCGGAGCAGCGACCAGGCCGCCGCCAGGAAGTACAGCGGCAGGAAGGGCAGCCCCAGGCACCACGCATATTGGCTGCAGTGCTTTTCCTCATGTCCGAGAAGCGCCGGGTTGGCTGTCAGCTGCTCTGCCCCGAAGCGGCAGATGACCACGTTTCCCACAGTGAACGCGCCGGCGAAAGGGACACGCCAGGTGTAACCGGAAGCGATGATGAGCCCCCTCGGCCCTTTGCTGACCGCTGTTCCTGCGGCCCGGGCCAAAGCCAGCCCCAGCTGGGTGGTTCCGTTGCTGAGGTTGGCGAGCTGCCGTACCCGCTGTCCCGCCGTCAACGGAGCAGCCGTCAACGGCCGTACTGCTCCAGGGCGCCGCCGTTCTGCCATGAGGCCATGGTAGCCGGAGCATTCAATTAGACTGGAGGATAGTGGCCGCCGGTATTTTTATAGTCGGTATTTTCCCTCGGTAATTCCCAGCGGCCCTGACCTGGTCATCGAGTGTATTCATCCTGCATGGATGCGCGGAATGACCTGCCAGTGACGGATGAGCCGCCGGGAAACCGCGCAGGTCTGCCCTGGTCTTTTGAGGAAATTCATCAGCCCCGACTCGTAGCTAAGAACAGTAGATGACTGAAACTTTGCCGGGCGCCGCCATCCCGAACCCTACGGATGAAGCCGCCATCACTGCCGCTGTAGACCAGGCCATTGCCGCCATTGCCGGCGCTGGCTCCCTTGACGAACTCAAGGCGGTGAGACTGGCGCATACCGGTGAGAAGTCACCGCTCAGCCTGGCCAACCGCGAGATCGGCGGCCTGCCGAAAGACCAAAAAGCCGTAGCCGGCAAACTCATGGGTTCCTCCCGCGGCCGGGTCAACAAGGCGCTCGCGGACCGCACCGCCGAGCTGGAAGCCGAGAACGACGCCCGGATCCTGCTGGAAGAAACCGTTGACGTCACAGCGGCGCCCCGCCGTCGTCGGGCAGGCGCGCGCCACCCGCTTTCCACGCTGCAGGACCGCGTGGCGGACATCTTTGTGGGCATGGGCTGGGAAATCGCTGAGGGCCCCGAAGTGGAATCCGAATGGTTCAACTTCGATGCCCTGAACTTCAAGCCGGACCACCCGGCCCGCGAAATGCAGGACACGTTCTTCGTGGAGCCGCCCGAGGCCCACCTGCTGATGCGTACGCACACCTCCCCGGTGCAGGTCCGCTCCATGCTGGAACGGGAAGTTCCTATCTACGTGCTGTGCCCCGGCAAGGTGTTCCGCACCGACGAACTGGATGCCACCCACACACCGGTGTTCCACCAGTTCGAGGGCCTGGCCATCGACAAGCACCTGAGCATGGCGGACCTCCGCGGCACGCTGGAGCACTTCGCCCGGCAGATGTTCGGCGACGAAGCCCAGATCCGGCTGCGCCCCAACTACTTCCCGTTCACTGAGCCGTCCGCGGAACTGGACATCTGGCACCCCGGTGCCAAGGGCGGTCCGCGCTGGATCGAATGGGGCGGCTGCGGCATGGTCAACCCCAACGTGCTCCGCGCCGCGGGCATCGACCCGGACATCTATTCAGGTTTCGCCTTTGGCATGGGCATCGAACGCACCCTCATGTTCCGCAACGAGGTGGGCGACATGCGCGACATGATCGAAGGCGACGTACGTTTCAGCGAGCACTTCGGGATGGAGATCTAACAGTGCGTATCCCACTTTCCTGGCTGCGTGAATTCGCAGCAGTACCGGCCGGAGCAACGGCCGAAGACGTGATGGCCGAGCTGGTCAAGGTCGGTTTTGAAGAAGAAGCCGTTCACCGCCCCACGGACGCCCTTCGAGGCCCCGTGGTGGTGGGCCAGGTCCTGAGCATCGTCAAGGAACCCCAGACCAACGGCAAAACCATCAACTGGTGCCAGGTCCGGGTTGTCCCCGAAGGCCAGGAGCAGGCCCTTACCGGCGACGGCATTGACCCGTCCGGTGTGCAGGGCATCATCTGCGGCGCCCACAACTTCGTGGAGGGCGACAAAGTAGTGGTCACCCTTCCTGGTGCCGTGCTGCCCGGAGACTTCCACATTTCCGCCCGGAAGACCTACGGCCACCTGTCCGCCGGCATGATCGCCTCCGTCCGTGAGCTGGGCATCGGCGAGGACCACGACGGCATCCTGGTGCTCTCCCGGATCGGGCTGGACCCGGAAATCGGCACGGATGCCATGGACCTGCTGGGCCTCTACGACCAGGCAGCCGAGATCAACGTGACCCCGGACCGCGGCTACGCGTTCTCCCTCCGTGGTGTGGCCCGTGAATACGCCCACGCCACCGGAACCTCCTTCACGGACCCGGCGTCCAGCGTCCAGGCCCCGGCTGAGCTCTCCGGCGGCTACGGCGTGAAGCTCAACGACGACGCGCCCATCTACGGCAAGCCGGGCTGCGACCGTTTTGTGGCCCGCACCGTCCGCGGCGTCGACGCGACCAAGCCGACCCCGCCGTGGATGACCTCACGGCTGCGGCTGGCCGGGATCCGCTCCATCTCGCTGCCCGTGGACATCTCCAACTACGTCATGCTCGAGCTGGGCCAGCCCACGCACTGCTATGACCAGGACAAACTGTCCGGTGACATTGTGGTCCGCCGTGCCGTCGCGGGGGAGAAGATCACCACCCTGGACGGCAAGGAGCGCGCGCTCGACGTCGAGGACCTCCTCATCACCGACGGTTCCGGCGCGATCGGGATCGCCGGCGTGATGGGCGGTGCTGCCACCGAGGTGTCCGATTCCACCACCAGCGTCCTGGTTGAGGCCGCCCACTTCGACGAGGTGTCCATCGGCCGCTCCCGGCGCCGGCACAAACTGCCGTCCGAGGCGTCCAAGCGCTTCGAGCGGGGCGTGGACTGGCACGTGGCTGACATCGCCGCCCAGCGTGTGGTTGACCTGCTGGTGGAGCTCGCCGGCGGCGTGGCTGACCAGGCGGGGACCGACGTCGGGACTGCACCGGATGCCGTGACCATCACTTTGCCTGCGGACTTCGCCGCCCAGCGGATCGGCATCGACTTCACCGAGGAACAGATTGTCACCTCGCTGGTGGACCTCGGCGCCGTGGTGGAAAAGAACGACGGCGGCTGGAGCGTCACTGCCCCCAGCTGGCGCAACGATCTGGAAACCAAGGAAGACCTCTCCGAGGAAATCGCCCGGCTGGTGGGCTACGACAACATCCCGGCCACCCTCCCGGTGGCCCCTCCGGGACGTGGCCTGACCCGCGTTCAGCAGCAGCGCCGCCGGCTGATCCAGGCACTGGCTGACGCCGGGCTCACCGAAGTCCTGGCCTACCCGTTCGTCTCCAAGGCCGCCAACGACACGTTCGGTGTCGCGGAGCAGGGCACGGCCCGGAGCGCGGTCAAGCTGGCCAACCCGATCAGTGAGGAACACGGCTACCTTCGGACGTCCATCCTTCCCGGTCTCATCGAGGTGGCCAAGCGGAACCATTCCCGCGGCTTCCGTGACCTGGCGCTTTTTGAGTCAGGCCTCGTCTTCCTGCCCGGTGACGCGGTGGGAACGCCGTCCATCCCGCCGCTGGGCGTCAAGCCTGCCGACGAGGTGCTGGATGCACTGTACGACGGCGTGCCGGACCAGCCGCTGTACGTCGCGGCAGTCCTCACGGGCCACGATTCGCCCGCGGCCGCCAGCCACACGCCGCGTGCGTGGGACTGGTCCGACGCGCTGGACATCGCCCGCCTCGCCGGGGACGTCCTGGGCGTTGAAGTTGTGGTCAGCCAGGGTGCGCACCAGGCGTTCCACCCGGGCCGCGCCGCGCAGCTGTCGCTCCGTACCGGTGAAGTGGTGGGCTACGCCGGTGAACTGCACCCGAAGCTCCTCGCCGCGCATGACATGCCTGCCCGTTCGGTGGCGCTGGAGCTCAACGCCGATGCCCTGTTCGAAGCAGCCGCGGATGTGATTGTGGCCCGCCACATCTCCACGTACCCGGTGGCCACCCAGGACGTTGCCCTGGTGGTGCCGCAGGAGATTCCGGCGGACCAGGTCCTTGAAGCGCTCCGCGAAGGCGCCGGTGAGCTGCTGGAGGATGTCGCGCTGTTCGACGTGTATGCCGGCAAGGGCATCGAAGACGGTAAGAAGTCGCTGGCCTTCGGATTGCGGTTCCGGGCGACGGACCGCACGCTGACGGCCGACGAAGCTTCGGCTGCGCGCGAGAGCGCCGTGGCCCTGGCTGCAGAGCGCTTCGGCGCCGTCCAGCGCTAAGCGCTGATCTCCGTGGCGGGTCCGGTGGCGCGAGTTCCGGTCCTGCGTTCCTGCCCTCCCGGCGATCCGGGAGGGCAGGACCTGGTTAAGGGAGAAGTTGACGGGCTGGCTCCGGAATCCCTTGTGCAGGGCTCGACGGCGGGTGGCTGGCGGAAAGTGCTGGGCCCGGCAGAGCTGGAGCGGGCAGCCGCCCTGGCGCCTGTTCCCCGGGCCACTTTCGTGGCTGGCCGGCTGGCCCTGCGAACCTTCGCCGCAGAATTGCTGGAGGTCCGGGCGCGGATCTCACCACAGACTTCAGCTGTCCCCGGTGCGGCTCCGGTCCCGCGTTATCCCACGGCAGGCCGGGATATACGTTGCGGGGGAGGCCGGTGCCGCTGGCGCTGAGCCTGGCCCGGAGTTCCGGCTGGATCCTGCTCGGTGCTGTGGTGGCGCCACCTGCCGGCCTGACCCTCGGCGTGGACCTGGAGGACCCGGCCCGCCTGGCTTTTGACGGGTTCGACGCTTTGGCACTCACCACGGCAGAGCGTGCGGCCCTCGCCGGACTGTCCGGGCAGGCCTTGCTGCAGGAACGGGCGCGTCTCTGGGCGCGCAAGGAAGCCTGGCTCAAGATGACCGGCGAAGGCCTCACCAGGGCACCCGACACTGTGGACGTTCTTCTTCGTCCGGACATCCGTGACCTGGCGGCAGGGGAGGCGGGCCTCCCGCGGAACTTCCGCGCCGCCGTCGCGCTTTCAGCCGCCGGCCCTTAGCGCCACGCGGCTTTCAGCGCAGACCCTCTCAGCGTGCAGCCTGCCAGAGCACGGCCTGTCAGAGCAGGCCCTGTCAGCGCGCAGGCAGCGGCGGAAGGGCTGCCTCGTGGAGCCACGGATGCAGCAGTGCCTCGGTGTCCAGGCCGGTGGCACGGTCCGCAGCATGGATAAAGGCGGCCGTGGACACCGAGCCATGCCGGTTGGCGCTGGTCCAGTCGTGCAGCAGCGCAAAAAATGCGAGGTCGCCGCACCGGATCCGCAGGGCATGCAGGGCCAGGGCCCCGCGCTTGTAGACGCGGTCATCAAACATCAGCTCCGGACCCGGATCACCCACAATGATGTCCTGGTTGCTGGACGCCAGCTTCCGCCAGGCCGCGGCGGCCCTGTCAGCCAACGGCAGGACTCCCGCTTCCTCCGACCAGATCCACTCCGCATAGCAGGCGAAGCCTTCGTGGAGCCAGATGTCCGCCCACGATGCGGCCGTGAGGGAGTTACCGAACCACTGGTGGGCGAGCTCGTGGGCGATGAGCCGCTGGGACTCCCACTCCGGTGTCAGGTGGTTTCGGCCCAGGATGGAGAGCGTCTGCGCCTCAAGCGGTATTTCCAGCTCGTCCTCAGTGATCACCACGGTGTATTCCGGGAAGGGGTAGGGTCCAAAGCAGCTTGCGAATGTCCGCATCATCTCCGGCTGCCGGGCCAGCCCCTCGCGGGCCGAGTCTGCGAGCAACGACGGGACGGCGGCAAACTGCGGGACCTGGCCCTCGGCGTGCGGGGGAGTCAGGCTGAGGAGCTCGTACCGGCCGATCTGGACCGTGGCGAGGTAAGTGGCCATGGGCTCCGGCTGCTCGTAGACCCAGGTCTCGCGGCTGGCCCTGCTGCTGTGGGAGATCAACGCGCCGTTGCAGACGGCCCGGTAATTGGCATCCGTTGTCACACTGATGCGGTAGCTGGCCTTGTCACCAGGGTGGTCGTTGCAGGGGAACCAGGAGGCTGCGCCGTTCGGCTGGCCCGCCACCAGGACGCCGTCGGTGAGCTCCTCCCAGCCCACTTCGCCCCAGAACCCGCGGCGCGGAGCGGGGTTGCCTTCGTACCGGATGTCGAGCGTAAAGTCTTCGCCGGCCGGCAAGGCGGCCTCCGGCACAATGACCAGCTGCCCCGCACGCTGGCTGTACTTACGTACCCGGCGGCCGCTGAGCTGGATCTTGGTGGCCCGCAGCCCGGTGAGGTCCAGCACCAGGGCAGCCGTTGCGTACTGGGTGACAGCGTGCAGCACTGCGCGCCCGCTCAGGCGGTTGCTGCTGAGCTTGTAGTCGAGGTCCAGTTCGTAGCGGGTCACGCGGTAGGCGTTGGTGCCGTGGCCGGGCATGTAGGGGTCGGGCGCGGTTGCGCTTTGCTCCGAGGTGCGTGCCGGGCCGGTACTTGCGGCCGTGGGGCTCGGTGCGGGGGAACTCATAGGACAGTCTTTCCGATCAACTGGGACGGCAGTGGCAACTGGTGCTGCGGGGCTACCTTGGTTTGGGGGCGGCCGAGGCCGGGCCGCTCCACGGGCTCACCGGGTTGCCCATCCAGTACGTCGCGGCGGGCACCGATTCGCCGCGCATCACCAGCGATGCCGGTCCTACCGTTCCACCGTTGCCGATGCTTGCCTGGGGAAGGATCACGCCGTGGGGTCCCATGGTTGCTCCGTCTTCGAGGGTAACAGTGTCCAGGCTCATCACGCGGTCATGGAAGAGGTGCGTTTGGACCACACAGCCACGGTTGACGGTGGAATTCCGCCCGAGGGTTACCAGGTCTGCTTCCGGGAGCCAGTAGCTCTCGCACCAGGTGCCGCGGCCGATCTTTGCGCCGAGCGTCCGGAGCCACCAGACCAACGCGGGCGTTCCCGTTGCCGCACGTGCGAACCAGGGGGCGCTGACCATTTCGATGAACGTGTCCACCACCTCGTTGCGCCAGATAAAGGAACTCCACAGCGGGTGCTCGCCTTTACGGATCCGTCCCACCAGGACCCATTTGGCGACGACGGCGCTGGCCGCGGCCACCGCACCGGCCACCAGCATGACCACTCCGCCCACCGCGGCAGCAATCCCGTAGTTATAGGTGGCCGCCAGCGAGTCAAAGGCAAGCATCACGCCGGCGGCGATGGCTACCGTGGTCACCACCGGGACGAAACGGCACAGCTCCCAGAGGCAGCGGGCAAACTTGAGCCGCAGCGGGGGCTCGTAGGTGCGGGTGTCGTCCGAGGCGATGGCCGTGCGGCGGAGCCGCACGGGAGGGCTGCCCAGCCAGGACGTGCCTGACTTGGCTTTCGGCGGGGTGGCGGACAATACGGCGACGAGCGAATTCTTGGGCACGTTCCGGCCGGCCGCGGTCATCCCGGAGTTGCCAAGGAAGGAGCGCTTGCCGATCTTGGCCGGCGCGATCCGCAGCCACCCGCCGTCGAGCTCGTAGGAGGCCACCATGGTGTCGTCTGCCAGGAAGGCGCCCTCGCCCACTGTGGTCATCTTGGGGATCAGCAGGACGGTGGAGGCCTCGACGTTTTTGCCGATCTTGGCCCCGAGCAGGCGGAGCCAGACCGGCGTGAAGAGGCTGGCGTAGACAGGGAAGAGCAGGTCTCGGGCCAGGTCCAGTACCCGTTCGGTGGCCCAGACCTGCCAGCCGATCCGGCTGCGGACGCGGTAGTAGCCCTCCTTCAGGCCGATACCGAGGAGCCGCGTGGTGACAAGGATCAGCAAAAGGTTGACCACGAACCAGACCAGGGCCGCGGGCGCCAGTGCGAGCAGGAGCTGGGGCACGGCGGCGGACAGGGATTCGCTTCCGCGGATGAAGGCGAAGACCACCAGCGCGGCGGCCGTCGCTGAGGCATAGGGGATGAGCGCCAGCGTGGCCGAAGCGAGGGCGAATCCGGCGAACCAGAGCCTGCCAATGAGCCGGTGTTCTGCAGGTGTGTCCGGCAGCGAGTGCTTGGCCTTGCCCCGGCGTTGGGCGGGGGAACCGGCTACGTGGTGGCCGGCTTTTACCTTGCCGAGAACGGCCGAGCCAGGTTCCACCTGGGCTCCTGCTCCGATCGAGGCGCCGGGCATCAGGGTGCTGCGCGCCCCGACGCTGGCGCCGGCGCCGATGCGGACGGCACCGATGTGGACAACGTCACCGTCAATCCACCAGCCGGAAAGATCCACCTCCGGCTCCACGTTGGAGCCGCTGCCAAGGGAGAGCAACCCGGTGACCGGCGGGAGCGAGTGCAGCTGGACGTTATTGCCGATCTTCGCGCCCAAGGCCCGGGCGTAGTAGGGCACCCACGGGGCGCTGGCCAGGCTGATGGCCCCGGCCAGGTCCTGGATCTGTTCCGCCAGCCACAGGCGCAGGTGTACCCGGCCGGACCGCGGGTACGTGCCTGGCACCACCTTGCGGAGCAGGATCCGGGCCGCGGCGATGGAGATCAGCATGCGGCCGGCAGGGGAGACGAACACCAGCCAGGACGCGGCCACCCACCACCAGGACACGGTGGGTGCAGCGCTGAAGCCTGCGAACGCGGACAGCAGGTTGTTGGCCGCCATCAGGTAGGTCAGCCAGCGCATCCCCACCAGGATGTGCAGGGGGATGCCCATCAGCGTCTGGAAGACCTGCGACTTGAACGCGGTGGGGCGGACAGTCCTTTCCGGCGCCGGTCCGGCTTCCACCCCAGCCGGAAGGGACTGGCGGGCAGTATCAATCAGCGCGCCGATTCGGGGCGTCGCGTAGATGTCGGCGACAGTAATGGTGGGATAACGGACCCTGAGCGCGGAGACGAGTTGCGCTGCTGAGAGGGAGCCGCCGCCGTAAGCGAAGAAGTCGGCGTCGAGGCTGGTTACCGGGCTGCCCAGGACGGCGGCCCACTGTTCGGCAACCCAGGCGGCGTCTTCGGGCAGGTTCAGCGGCGCGGCGTCGGCATCTGCTGCACCGGACCCGGTCAGTGGCCAGGGCAGCGCATGGCGGTCCACCTTGCCGCTGGTTTTGGTGGGCAGCGATTCCACCACCGTCAGCAACGGAATGAGCGGGGCGGGCAGGCTTGCCGCCAAGTGTTCGCGGGCGGCCACCAGGTCCAGATCCGCGTCTGCGGCGGCCAGGTAGCCCACCAGGATCTGGTTGCCGGCCGCAGTTGTCTTGACGGCCGCCGCAGCGCCGGCAACGTGGGGGAGTGCCTGCAGGGCAGCGTCAATTTCACCCAGTTCGATCCGGCGTCCGCCCAGCTTGACCTGCTCGTCAGCGCGGCCCATAAAGATCAGGCCTTCGGCTTCGTAGCGGACCAGGTCACCGGAACGGTACGCACGCTCCCAGCCGAAGCTTGGCATGGGTGCGTACTTCTCACGGTCCTTTGCCGGGTCCAGGTAGCGGGCCAGGCCGACGCCGCCGATGATCAGCTCGCCGATTTCGCCTTCGCCGACGGGCAGTCCGTCGGTGTCCACCACGGCGAGGTCCCAGCCGTCCAGCGGCAGGCCGATCCGGACGGGGCCCGGACCGCCCAGGGGAGCGGCGCAGGCCACCACCGTGGCCTCCGTGGGGCCGTACGTGTTCCAGACTTCACGGCCCGGGACGGCAAGGCGCTCCGCGAGTTCAGGCGGGCATGCCTCACCGCCGAAGATCAGCAGCCGGACGTTCTCAAGGGATTCGGCCGGCCACAGGGCGGCGAGGGTGGGGACTGTGGACACGGCGGTGATGCCGTGGTTGATGAGCCAGGGGCCGAGGTCCGTGCCCGTCCGGACCAGGGCACGCGGGGCGGGGACCAGGCAGGAGCCATGACGCCAGGCCAGCCACATCTCTTCGCAGGAGGCATCAAAGGCAACGGAGAGCCCGGCCAGCACCCTGTCCTGCGGGCCGAGGGGTTCCCCCTGGAGGAAGATCCTGGCCTCGGCGTCAACGAAAGCAGCGGCGGAGCGGTGCTGGACCGCTACGCCCTTGGGTGTGCCGGTGGACCCGGAGGTAAAGATGATCCACGCGTCATCGTCGGGCCCCGCAGGACGGCGGGCGGCTTCAGTGCCTCCCGCTGCACTGGCGTCTGCGGAGTCCCTGGGCTCCGGAAAGGTGACTGCGCCGCCGCCGGTGAGGACTGCCGCCACCCGCGCCTCACCGAAGACCAGCCGGGCACGTTCCGCGGGATCGTCCGCGTCGACCGGAACGTAGGCAGCCCCGATGTGGAGAATAGCCAGGATCGAGATGTAGAGCTCGTTGGTTCCGGACGGAATGCGGACGCCGATCCGGTCGCCGGCACCGAGTCCTGCCGCCTGCAGCTCACGTCCCTTGGCCCGCACGGCAACCATCAGGTCGGCGTAGCTCAAGGACCGCCGGCCGTCGTCGAGCGCCGACGCCTCAGGAAAGAGGGTCGCGGAGTCCTCCAGGATGGCCATCAAAGTCCGCTCGGGCGGGGCCAGGGGCATACCGGCCAGCTGGGGGCGGTATAAGTCTTCAGGAAGGGATGCTACGACGTTCGACAAGTGCTCACTCACCGTCAGATTGTGCCCGCCCAAGGTGAACGGAAGGTGTCCTTTATTGGTTGAAGGTTCACATTCCGTTCACCTGGACCCTTGCGGATGTCAGGGAACCAGCAGGACCTTGCCTGTGGTCCGCCGCCCTTCAAGGTCCTCATGCGCACGCCCGGCGTCGGCCAGCGGATAGCTGGCGCCGATCCGCACCTTGAGGCTCCCGTCTGCTGCGGCACCGAAGACTTCGCTGGACCGCCACAGCCGTTCCTGAGGATTCAAAAGGAAGTCGGCCAGCTTGGGCCGTGTCAGCGAGAGTGATCCACCGGCGTTGAGCCGCTGGGGATCCACCGGCGGCACCGCGCCGGAGGCTGCTCCGAACAGAACAAGGAAGCCCCGCTTGCGCAGGCTGGCCAGCGAGCCGTCAAACGTGTCCTTCCCCACGCCGTCGTACACCACGTCGACGCCCACTCCGTTAGTGAGCTGGCGTACGGCGTCCGCGAAACCTTCGTAGCGGAGTACCTCGTCCGCTCCGGCCGCGCGCGCCAGTTCTTCCTTTTCGTCTGTGGACACGGTGGTGATGACCCGGGCGCCGCGTGTTTTCAGGAGCTGGGTGATCAGCAGTCCGACGCCGCCGGCGCCGGCGTGGACCAGCACTGTCTGTCCGGGCTCCACTTTGAAGGAGGAGTTGATGAGGTAGTGGGCCGTCATGCCCTGCAGCGGCAGTGCCGCGGCCGTGAGGAGGTCCACGCCGTCCGGGACGGGCAGCGCTTTGTCCGCGTCCAGGACGGTGTATTCCGCGTAGCATTCCTGGCCTTCGGCTGTCGCAACGCGGCTGCCCACGGTGAAGCCTTCTACGCCCTCGCCGACCTCCTCGACGGTGCCTGCTGCTTCCGAACCCGGCGTGAAGGGGTAGGCCACCTTGTACATGCCGCCGCGCTGGTAGGTTTCAATGAAATTGATGCCCGTGGCCGCCACCTTGACCAGTAACTGGCCGGGGCCCGGCGTCGGGCGCTCCACTTCCGTGGACTCGAGGACTTCCGGACCTCCGGACTGGCGGGCAACGATCGCATGCATAAAAGGTCTCCTCTCCGGGGCGGGGATTTCCCGGGCCGGTTTCTCTGACCATCCTAGGGATGCCGGCTACCGACGACGAAGCGACGGCCGGTAGCCGGCCGTCGCTTCAAGTCATGCGGGGGAGCCGCGCGGTGAATCTGTGCGCCCTGCGCGTATCGGAAAGTGCTAGTAGCGCCGGGTGACCGTGGCCATGGGGCACTCGAAGTGGCGTCCGGCGGAAAGTCCCACGTTGTTGAGGTAGCGGACGATGATGCCGTAGGACTGGAGCAGCGTGGTTTCCGTGTAGGGAACCTGGTGCTTCTCGCAGTACTCCCGGACGATCTTGGCGGCCTTATCCAGCTGGGGGCGCGCCATGTCCGGGAAGAGGTGGTGCTCGGCCTGGCGGTTCAGGCCGCCGAGCAGGATGTCCATAAAACGGCCGCCGGAGATGTTCCGTGAGGTCAGGACCTGACGGCTGAAGAAATCCACCCGGCTGTCCGCGGGCAGGACCGGCATGCCCTTGTGGTTCGGCGCAAAGGAAGCGCCCATATAGAAACCAAAGACAGCCAGCTGCACGCCGATGAAGGCGAAAGCCATCCCCAGCGGCAGGAAGGTAAAGGCCAGGGCGGGAAGGGCGCCGAGGCGGACCAACAGGATGGGGATCTCCACCCAGCGGTGCGTGACCTTGGCCCGGCGGAAGACGAACCGGACTGAGTCGATCTGGAGGCCCAGGCCCACCAGGAACAGGAGCGGGAAGAAGAACCAGCCCTGCTTGCGGGTCAGGAACGCAAACCGGCCCTGGCGGTCGGCCACCGCTTCGGTGTGGAACGCGATGGGGCCGGGGGCGATGTCCGGATCCTTGGAGATGACGTTGGGGTGGTTGTGGTGGGCGCCGTGCTTTTGCTCCCACCAGGAGTAGCTCATGCCGGCCACCGAGGTGGCCAGGATGCGGGCGGTCCAGTCGTTTGCCCGGCGGGAGGCGAAAATCTGGCGGTGCCCGGCCTCGTGGGCAAGGAAACTCAGCTGCGTGCAGAGGACGCCCACTGCTGCTGCGATCAGGAGCTGGAACCAGCTGTCGCCGATCAGGGCAAAGCCGAACCAGGCCGCCGTCATCAGCAGGACAAGGCTGGAAAACACGGTGATGTAGAAACCTACGCGGCGTTCCAGCAGGCCTTCAGCCTTGACAGTCTTCAATAGTTCCGAGTAGCTCAGAACAACTGCGTTGGGCTGCCGGACACGCGATTTAGGGCGCTCAGACGTAGGGAGGGTGGTGGTCATGGAGCGGGGCCTCGTAACTGTTTACGGGCAACGCTGCAGCCGACATTCGGACTGCGCGGTCAGGATCACCCTCACTCAAGCTTACGCCCGCCTGTCCAGCGGGCTCCGGTGACCGGGAAGAATTCATGCATAAATATCGGGCACACTGAATACTTTTGCTGTAAGATTCAGGGCATGACTATTTCTGTTGCCGTCTCCGGGGCCAGCGGTTACGCCGGAGGAGAAGTCCTGCGCCTGCTCGCGGGCCATCCGGACGTGACCATCGGTGCCATCACTGCGCACAGCAATGCGGGCTCGCGCCTCGGTGAACTGCAGCCGCACCTGCACGGCCTTGCCAGCCGCATCCTCGAAGACACCACGGTGGAGAACCTCGCCGGCCACGACGTCGTTTTCCTGGCGCTGCCGCACGGCGCATCCGCCGAGATCGCGGCGCAGCTTCCCGAAGGCACCGTGGTGATCGACGCCGGCGCAGACCACCGCCTCGAAGATCCGGCCGCCTGGGAAAAGTTCTACGGCTCGGCCCACGCCGGCACCTGGCCCTATGGCCTGCCGGAACTCCCGGGCCAGCGTGAGGCGCTCAAGGGTGCCACCCGGATCGCCGTCCCCGGCTGCTACCCGACGTCGGCCCTGCTCGCACTGACGCCCGGTTTCGCCGCCAAACTGCTCCAGCCCGACGACGTCGTGATCGTTTCCGCCTCCGGCACCTCGGGTGCCGGCAAGGCTGCGAAGGTGAACCTGATCGGCTCTGAGGTCATGGGCTCCATGAGCCCCTACGGGGTAGGCGGCGGCCACCGCCACACGCCGGAGATGGAACAGGGACTCTCCAATGCCGCCGGCGAACGTGTCACCGTCTCGTTCACCCCCACGCTGGCCCCGATGAGCCGCGGCATCCTCACCACGGCCACGGCCAGGGTCAAACCAGGCACCACAGCCGCCGACCTCCGCCAGGCCTGGGCGGATGCCTACGACGACGAACCGTTTGTGCACCTGCTCCCGGAAGGGCAGTGGCCCACCACCAAGTCCGTCGTTGGGTCCAACCACGCGGCGATGCAGCTGGCCCTGGATGAACACACCGGCCGCGTGATCGTCACGTGCGTCATTGATAACCTCACCAAGGGGACTGCCGGCGGCGCCGTGCAGTCCATGAACATTGCCCTTGGCCTGCCCGAAATGGCCGGCCTCAACCTGCAGGGAGTTGCCCCGTGACCGTTACCGCCCCCTTGGGATTCCGGGCCGCCGGCGTCACCGCCGGCCTCAAGGCATCCGGCAATCCGGACCTTGCCCTGGTAGTCAACGATGGCCCGAACAAGTCGGCAGCCGCCGTCTTCACCAGCAACCGCGTGGCCGCGGCCCCCGTGCACTGGTCCCGCCAGGTGGTCTCCGATGGCCGCGTGGACGCCGTGGTGCTCAACTCCGGCGGCGCCAACGCCTGCACCGGTCCGCAGGGATTCCAGAACACCCACAGCACCGCCGAAAAGGTTGCCGAAGTGCTGGGCATTTCGGCCACGGACGTTTTTGTCTGCTCCACCGGCCTGATCGGCGAGCAGCTGCCCATGGAAAAGATCCTGCCGGGCATCGAGGCGGCGGCAGCGGCCCTGAGCAACGACGGCGGCCCGGCAGCGGCAACGGCGATCATGACCACCGATTCTGTGCCGAAGTCCGCGCTGTACATCGGCACTGACGCCGGCGGCCAGGAATTCACCATCGGCGGCATCGCCAAGGGCGCCGGCATGCTGGCCCCCGGACTGGCCACCATGCTGGTGGTCCTGACCACTGACGCCGGCGTCGAGCCCGAGATGCTCGACGTCGTCCTCCGCGATGCCACGCGCGTCACCTTCGACCGGGCTGATTCGGACGGTTGCATGTCCACCAACGACACTGTGGTGCTGCTGGCCTCGGGCGCGTCCGGCTCCGTGCCGTCCGCTGAAGCGTTTGGTGAAGGCCTGACCCAGGTGTGCGCCGAGCTGGCGCGCAAACTGATTGGCGACGCCGAGGGTGCCAGCCACGATATCGCCATCCGCACGTTCAACGCAGCCTCCGAGCGGGACGCCGAAACCGTCAGCCGCTCCGTGGCCCGGTCCAACCTGTTCAAGGCAGCCATCTTCGGCAAGGATCCCAACTGGGGCCGGGTGCTGTCCGCTGTGGGCACCACGGACGCCGTGTTTGAACCGGACCAGCTGAACGTGGCCATCAACGGGATCCAGATCTGCCGCAACGGCAGCATCGGCGACGACCGCAACCTGGTGGACCTGGAACCCCGGGAAGTCCTGGTGGAGATCGACCTGCAGTCCGGTGATGCCGAGGCCACCATCTGGACCAACGACCTCACGCACGACTACGTCCACGAGAACAGCGCCTACTCAAGCTAGATCCGCCAGCAACCCTGGAGAGACCGCCGCATGAACACCCAGACCCGCGAGACCACGTCCATGAGTGATGCCCAAAGCAAGGCCGGCACGCTGATCGAGGCGCTGCCCTGGATCCAGCGCTTCGCCGGCAGCACCATGGTGATCAAGTACGGCGGCAACGCCATGGTCAACGACGAGCTGCGCCGTGCGTTCGCCGAAGACGTCGTCTTCCTGCACCATGTGGGTATCCACCCTGTGGTGGTCCACGGTGGCGGCCCGCAGATCAATTCCATGCTGGCGCGGCTGGGCATCGAGTCGGAGTTCAAGGGCGGCCTTCGGGTCACCACGCCCGAAGCCATGGACGTGGTCCGGATGGTCCTCACCGGCCAGGTGGGCCGCGAGCTGGTTGGCCTGATCAACTCCCACGGGCCTTACGCGGTGGGCATGTCCGGCGAAGACGGCGGCCTGCTCCGGGCGGTCCGCACCGGAACCGTCATCGACGGCGAGGAAGTGGACCTGGGCCTGGTAGGCGAAGTGGTGGGCGTGAACCCCGAAGGCATCCTGGACATCCTGGCGGCGGGCCGGATACCGGTGATCTCCACCGTGGCGCCTGAAATCGAGTCCGACGGCGTCGAGACGGCGGCCGGCGAGGTCCAGACAACCGGACAGGTCCTGAACGTCAACGCGGACACGGCAGCGGCCGCCGTGGCCGAAGCCCTCGGGGCATCCAAACTGGTGATCCTCACCGACGTCGAGGGCCTCTACGCCAACTGGCCGGACAGGTCCTCGCTCATCTCCTCCCTGACGGCGTCGGAACTGCGCGAGCTGCTGCCGTCCCTGGAATCCGGCATGATCCCCAAGATGGAAGCCTGCCTCAAAGCCATCGACGGCGGCGTGGAACGCGCGCACATCGTGGACGGCAGGCTGCCGCATTCGATGCTCCTGGAAACATTTACGACGGCGGGCATCGGCACGCAGGTCGTCCCCGACGAAGAGGTGAACGCATGAACGAGATCCAGCAAACCCCGGTGGTTGAGCTTGTCGAAACCCCGGTGACCGAACTGGTCGAAACCGCGGGCCACACCAGTGGCGCCGAGTGGCTGGCTCGCTACTCCACGTCCCTGATGGGTGTTTTCGGCACGCCCCAGCGTGTGCTGGTCCGGGGTGCCGGCTGCCTCGTATGGGACGCCGACGGCAAGGAATACCTGGACCTGCTCGGCGGCATTGCCGTCAACGCCCTGGGCCATGCCAACCCGTTTGTCACGTCCGTGATCTCCAGCCAGCTGGCCACCCTGGGGCACGTCTCCAACTTCTTCACCAGCCCCACCCAGATTGCGCTGGCCGAAAAGCTGCTGGCCCTGGCGCACGCCCCGGCAGGGTCCAAGGTGTTTTTCGCCAACTCCGGCACCGAGGCTGTGGAGGCCGCCTTCAAGCTGGCGCGGCGGAACAGCGCCGGCCCCAACGGTGCGCCCCGCACCAGGATCATTGCCCTCGAAGGTGCCTTCCACGGGCGGACCATGGGTGCACTGGCCCTGACAGCCAAGGAAGCCTACCGGGCACCGTTTGAGCCGCTGCCCGGCGGCGTGGTCCACATCCCGTTCGGCGATGTCGCAGCCCTCGAAGCCGCCATCGATGAGACCGTGGCCGCCGTTTTCCTGGAACCTATCCAGGGCGAGGCCGGCGTCCGGCCCCTTCCCGCCGGCTACCTGAAAGCAGCCCGCGAGGCGACCACCAAGGCCGGTGCCCTGCTGATCCTGGACGAGGTCCAGACCGGCATTGGCCGCACCGGCAAATGGTTCGCCAGCGAGGACGCCGGAATCGTGCCGGACGCCATCACCCTGGCCAAGGGCCTGGGCGGCGGGTTCCCCATCGGCGCGCTTGTCACCTTCGGTGAGCAGACGTCGTCGCTCCTGGGCGCAGGCCAGCACGGCAGCACCTTCGGCGGCAACCCGGTGGCGACGGCGGCTGCGCTGGCCACCCTGCACGCGATCGAAAACCAGCGGGTACTCGAGAACGTCGCGAAGGTGGGGGAGTACCTCCGCACCGGACTGGCCGACGTCGACGGCGTCACGGAAGTCCGCGGCGAAGGCCTGCTGATCGGCTTCGACCTGGACGCCGATGTGGCACCTGCCGTGGTGACCGCAGGCCTGGACGCCGGGTTTATCGTCAACAGCCCGGGACCACGCACCATCCGGCTTGCCCCTCCGCTGGTCCTCACCACGGAACAGGCCGGCACTTTCCTTGCCGCCCTCCCGGCCCTCCTCCAGACAGCTAAGGACGCGCAGTGACCCCTGTAGCCAGCACCACCCGCCACTTCCTGAAGGACACCGACCTCAGCCCGGCCGAGCAGGCCGAGGTCCTGGACCTTGCCGTCCGGATGAAGGCGGCCCCGTACAGCGTGCAGCCTTTCGCCGCAGAGGGGAACGGCCGCAAGACTGTGGCTGTCATCTTCGACAAGACCTCCACCCGTACCCGGGTGTCCTTTGCCACCGGCATCGCGGACATGGGCGGCAACGCGCTGATCATCAACCCGGGCGAGGCTCAGATCGGCCACAAGGAATCGGTGGAGGACACCGCCAAGGTCCTGGAGCGCATGGTCTCCACCATCGTGTGGCGCACCGGGGCGCACTCGGGCCTGGTGGCCATGGCCGAAAACTCCAGGGTGCCGGTCATCAACGCCCTGTGCGATGACTACCACCCGTGCCAGCTCCTCGCGGACCTGCTCGCCGTCAAGGAACACAAGGGCGAGCTGGCGGGACTGACCATGGCCTACCTCGGCGACGCCGCCAACAACATGGCCAACTCCTACCTGCTGGCCGGGGTCACCGCCGGGATGCACGTCCGCATCGCCGGGCCCGAAGGCTACCTCCCGGCCGCCGAAATCGTCGCTGCCGCGGAGGAACGCGCCGCCCAGACCGGCGGGTCCGTGCTGGTGACCACCGATGCCGCGGAGGCCCTCAAGGGAGCCGACGTTGTTGCCACGGACACCTGGGTCTCCATGGGCCAGGAAGCCGAGAAGGAAGCCCGGCTGCAGCTGTTCAAGGAGTACTCCGTCGATGAGGCGGCCATGGCACACGCGGCGGATGACGCCGTCGTGCTTCACTGCCTGCCCGCGTACCGCGGCTACGAGATCTCCGCCGGCGTCATCGACGGCCCGCAGTCCATCGTGTGGGACGAAGCCGAGAACAGGCTGCACGCCCAGAAGGCCCTGATGGCGTGGCTCATGCACCGCTCCGGACTCGCCGTGGTGGAGGGACTGTCGCCGGTTGATGGGCTGGCGCCGGTTGGTGGGCTGGCGCCGGAGGCCGGCAGCTAGTGTCCGTTCCGTCAGCTGCGCCGGGCTCCAGCCCGGCCACCAAAACCGCCCGCCAGGCGCGCATCACCGCGATCCTGACGGGTGAATCGGTGCGCTCCCAGGCGGAGCTGGCCGCGTTGCTGGCGGACGACGGCGTCCAGGTCACCCAGGCAACCCTGTCCCGGGACCTCGTGGAACTCGGCGCTGTCCGCGTCCGCGGCAAGGAAGGCGTGCTGGTCTACGCCGTCCCCGGCGAAGGCGGCGAACGTGCCGCTAAAAGCGGGGTCAGCCAGGAAATCCTCGATGCCAGGCTGGCCCGGCTGTGCAGCGAACTTCTGGTCACCGCGGAAGCCTCGGCCAACATCGCAGTGCTCCGGACCCCGCCCGGTGCAGCCAACTTCCTGGCCCTGGCCATCGACCACTCCGTGATGCCCTCGATCCTGGGGACCATCGCCGGTGACGACACCGTGCTGCTGGTCTCCCGGGATCCGCAGGGCGGCCAGGACCTCGCCGTCCGGTTCCTGCAGCTTGCCGAGGAAGCCGGCGGCAGCCAGTAGGCCACGGCACGACACCCGTACTGTGTGACAGGCTTTCCCCAGAACGTTTTTTCCCTGAAGAATTTCCCCGATCAACATCTACAACCCCCAATAAGGAGCATTTTCGTGACTGAGCGCATTGTTCTGGCCTACTCCGGTGGCCTTGATACTTCCGTAGCCATCGGCTGGATCGGTGAAGCCACCGGCGCCGAGGTCATCGCCGTAGCGGTTGACGTCGGACAGGGCGGCGAGTCGCTGGAGACCATCCGCCAGCGTGCACTGGGCTGCGGCGCTGTCGAGGCCTACGTGGCCGACGCGTCCGATGAGTTCGCTGACGAGTACTGCATGCCCACGCTGAAGGCCAACGCCCTCTACCAGGGCCACTACCCGCTGGTCTCCGCCATCTCCCGCCCGGTCATCGTCAAGCACCTGGTCAAGGCCGCCCGCGAATTCGGCGCCACCACCGTTGCCCACGGCTGCACCGGCAAGGGCAACGACCAGGTCCGCTTCGAAGTGGGCATCCAGACCCTCGGCCCGGACCTGAAGTGCATCGCCCCGGTCCGCGACCTCGCCCTGACCCGCGACAAGGCCATCGCCTTCGCCGAGGAAAAGGGACTGCCGATCGAGACCACCAAGAAGAACCCGTACTCGATCGACCAGAACGTCTGGGGACGCGCCGTCGAAACCGGCTACCTCGAAGACATCTGGAACGCCCCCACCAAGGACATCTACGACTACACCGCCACCCCGGAATTCCCGCCGGCACCGGATGAGGTCACCATCTCCTTCGAAGCCGGCGTGCCGGTAGCGATCGACGGCGTCCGGGTCACCCCGCTGCAGGCCATCAAGGAACTGAACCGCCGTGCCGGCGCCCAGGGCGTGGGCCGGATCGACGTCGTCGAGGACCGCCTCGTGGGCATCAAGTCCCGCGAAATCTACGAAGCACCGGGCGCCATGGCGCTGATCACCGCGCACAAGCACCTCGAGGACATCACCGTCGAGCGCGAGCAGGCCCGCTTCAAGGCCACTGTTGGCCAGCGCTGGGCCGAGCTGGTCTACGACGGCCAGTGGTTCTCCCCGCTGAAGCGCTCCCTGGACGCCTTCATCGAAGACACCCAGAAGTACGTCTCCGGCGACATCCGCATGACCCTGCACGGCGGCCAGGCGATCGTCAACGGACGCCGCTCCGACACCTCGCTGTACGACTTCGACCTCGCCACCTACGACACCGGCGACACGTTCGACCAGTCCATGGCGCGCGGCTTCATCGAGCTGTGGGGCATGTCCGCCAAGGTTGCCTCCGGCCGCGATATCCGCGTCGCAGGAAAGTAAAAATCGGTGGTTGAGCCTGTCGAAACCCAGAAGTCCGAAGCTACAAACACCGGTGCGCTGTGGGGCGGCCGGTTCGCCGGCGGCCCCGCCGATGCCCTCGCGGCGCTGAGCAAGTCCACGCACTTCGACTGGCGGCTGGCCCGCTACGACATCGCCGGTTCCCAGGCGCACGCCCGCGTGCTGCACAAAGCCGGACTGCTGGACGACGCCGAGCTCGAAGGCATGCTCGCCGCCCTGGGCCGGCTGGATGAGGACGTTGCCTCCGGTGCCTACCTGCCGGCCGAGTCCGATGAGGACGTGCACGGGTCACTGGAACGCGGCCTGATCGAGCGCGCCGGCACCCAGCTTGGCGGCAAGCTCCGCGCCGGACGCTCCCGCAACGACCAGGTGGCCACGCTCGGCCGCATGTTCCTGCGTGACCACGCCCGGATCATTGCCCGCGGTGTGCTCGCAACCATCGAGGCGTTGGTGGACCAGGCGAAGGCGCACCAGGGTGTGGCCATGCCCGGCCGCACGCACCTGCAGCACGCCCAGCCGGTCCTGCTCAGCCACCACCTGCTGGCCCACGCCTGGGCGCTGCTGCGCGATGTGCAGCGGCTCCAGGACTGGGACAAGCGCGCCGGCGTTTCGCCTTACGGTTCAGGTGCCCTCGCGGGCTCCTCGCTGGGCCTGGACCCGGAAGCGGTAGCAGCTGACCTTGGCTTCTTCTCGGCAACCCACAACTCGATCGACGGCACCGCCTCCCGCGATGTCTTCGCCGAGTTCGCCTGGGTGACCGCCATGATCGGGGTGGACCTGTCCCGCGTGTCGGAGGAAGTCATCCTGTGGGCCACCAAGGAGTTCTCCTTTGTGACCCTGCACGATTCCTACTCCACGGGCTCGTCGATCATGCCGCAGAAGAAGAACCCCGACGTGGCTGAGCTGGCCCGCGGCAAGGCGGGACGCCTGATCGGCAACCTGACCGGGCTGCTGGCCACGCTGAAGGGCCTGCCGCTCGCGTACAACCGCGACCTGCAGGAGGACAAGGAACCGGTCTTCGACGCCGCCGACACCCTGGAGCTGCTGCTCCCGGCTGTCTCGGGCATGATCGCGACGCTGAAGTTCAACACGGAGCGGATGGAGTCCCTGGCACCCCAGGGCTTCGCGCTGGCCACGGACATTGCCGAATGGCTGGTCCGGCAGGGCGTTCCGTTCCGCGAGGCGCACGAGCTCTCCGGAGCCGCCGTCAAGCAGGCCGAAAGCCGGGACGTGGAGCTGTGGGACCTGACGGATGAGGAATACGCTGCCATCTCGGAGCACCTGACTCCTGAGGTCCGCACGGTCCTGTCCACGGAGGGGTCGCTCAACAGCCGCAACTCCCAGGGCGGAACCGCACCCGCCGCCGTCGAACGCCAACTGCTTGCCCTCGAAGGCGAGCTGGCGGGCGTCCGGGACTACGCGAGCCTAACCGTCAGACGCTCTCTCACTTAATGCGGCTTTTTGGCCGACGCTCTCTCACTTTCTTCAAGAAAGTGAGACAGCGTTGCCGAATTTCCTGCGTTAAGTGAGAGAGCGTTTTGCGTTAGGCGCGTTAACTCTGTCGGCTACCATGGCGCTATGACTGAGATCACTCCTTCAGCACTGCTCGCCGAACTGCACAAAGCCGCCGACCTCGTGGCCTCCACCGCCGCGAAATTCACCGATGAGGACATCAAGGCGCCATCATCGCTTCCCGGCTGGACCAGGGGGCACGTCCTGGCGCACCTCGAAGGCATTTCCAACGCCATGGCCCGGCAGCTGGAATATGCGGCCCGCGGCGAGACCGTTGAGCTGTACGACGGCGGCCAGGACGGACGCAACAAGGCCATCGAGATGGCCGCAGGCCACAGCGCAGACGCCCACCGAGCGGACCTGGCCGCGGGCCTGGACCGGGCACGGAAGGCTTTTGATTCCCTGGAGGGCAACTCCGGCTGGCATTCGCCCATTGCCTACCGAGGGGGAGTGGTTCTCGACGGCGGGCTGGCACTGTGGCGCGAACTCGTCATCCATACTGCCGACCTGGACGCCGGATATGGTCCGGAGACCTGGAGCCGGCAATTCTGCGAGCACCTCTTCGACTTCCTGGCTGCCCGGGTCGCGCCGGGCGACAGACTGGTGGTGCAGCCACTCGCGCTTCCGCCAGTAACCCTTGGCGACGGCGGCCGCACCACCGTCATCAGCGGCATGATCACCGACATCGCGGCCTGGCTGGCCGGCCGTGAACCGTCACTCGGCAGCCTGCGGGCGTCAGCCGCTGCGGACGGCGTGGACCTGCCGGAACTGCTGCCCTGGCCGTCGGGGATCCCTGCGGCGAAGTAGCGCTACACGGCGTCGCGGGCCAGCAGGCTTTCCCTGGCCTCCCGCGCGAGCAGGCTCTCCTTCACTGCCAGGCCCCAGCGGAAACCGCCCAGGGAGCCGTCGGTGCGGATGACGCGGTGGCACGGCACAAACAACGCTGCGGCGTTGAAGGCGCAGGCGCTGGCCGCGGCCCGGACCGCCTTTGGATTTCCTGACAATTCGGCGTACTCGGTGTATGTCACCGGCGCCCCCGGGCGCACCGTCCGCAGCACATCCCAGGCGTGGGACCGGAACGGCCCCGACTTCTGGCAGCACGGGAACGGCCATGGCAGGGGCGGGGTCCCCGGCGTAGAACTCTTCCACCGCGCGCGAAATCGGGCCCAGATCGGTCACGGCCTCAACATCGGCCGGGCGCAGTTCCGGGTGGATCTGCCCGGTCAGCTCGCCGGGCTCGGCGGTCCAGCCGGAGGCCAGGACCACGCCGTCCTGGGCAAGGATGGTGAACGGACCGTCCGGGGTGGACATGGTCAACAGCTGGGCTTTCATGGCATCGCTTTCTCTGGAACGGTGTGTTCACGGACAGGGGGACTTCGGCGCGGCCGCGGCGCGCCACAGGTGCATGGTGGCGTAGGACCGCCACGGGCTGACTTCCCGGAAATCCGGAGCCGGGCTGCCGGACCCCGGCGTGCCGGCTCCCGGCTCGATGCCGTCCAGGGCGAGTGCCCGGATGCCGTTCCTGACGGCGGCGTCGTTGGCCAGGAAGACGTCCGGGGCGCCGAGCACACGCATGGCCACGTAGCCCACCGTCCAGGGACCCACGCCCGGAAGGGGGAGCAGTTTGGCTTCGAGCCCGGGCAGGTCGTCGCCGTAGCCGAAATCCAGCTGTCCGCCGGCAAGGGCGGAAGCGGCTGAACGGAGGGCGTCAATCCGCCGCTGGGGTCCGCGCAGCAGCGTGTAGCCGGAGCCGGCGATCTCGGCTGCGGTGGGAAACAACCGGTCCAGCCCGTCGCCGGGCACCAGGCTGGGGCTGCCGGCGGCGGACAGCTGCGTCAGTGCCGTCCGGGCCGCGGCCACGGTGATCTGCTGCCCGATCATGGCCCTGACGAGGAGTTCCTGCGGATCCACGGCCCCGGGCATCCTCATGCCCGGAACGCGTGCCACTGCGGCGGCCAGCCGGGGATCCGCAGCCAATGCGCTGTCGATCGCGACGGGGTCGGCGTCGAGGTCGAAAAGCCGCCGCACCCTGCTCAGCAGGGCCGGCAGGTCCCGCAGGTCCACCGCGCCGATGGTGAGGGTCAGCGGCCGTCCCGGCGCGCCGTCGTCGTAATTCACGCTGAAGCGGGCATCGCCGTGGGGGAGCCGCAGGGTACGGGCGTACGACGTCGGTGTCCCCGCCTCGATCCCGGGGATGGCGCGGACGGCGAGGAAGGAAAAGATGCCGGGATCGAACGGTTCGCGGTACGGCAGGCTCAGCGTCAGCGACGTCGCTGCGACGGGCGCCGTGCCTGGCCGTGGTGCCGGGCGGTGGCGCGCAGGGCGGTGGGCGTCATGGCGAAAACCTCCACCATGGTGTCGTTGAACTGCCGGACGCTGCTGAAGCCGGACGCGAAGGCGATGTCAGCCAGCTTCATGGCCGTGGACACCAGCAAGGTGCGCGCGGTCTGGGCACGGCTGGCCCGGGCCAGGGACAGCGGGCCCGCGCCGAGTTCGTGGCTGAGGATCCGGTTCAGCTGGCGGGCGGAGTAGCCCAGCCGTGCGGCCAGGCCTTCCACCCCGTCGCGGTTGATGACGCCGTCGTTGATCAGGCGCATGGCCCGGCCGGCGATGTCCTGCCTGACGTTCCATGCGGGTGTCCCGGGGACCGCCTCGGGGAGGCACCGCTTGCAGGCCCGGTAGCCGGCGTCGTGCGCTGCGGCGGAGGTTTCGTAGAAGGTGACGTTGGCTGCTTTGGGGGTCCGGGCCGGGCAGGACGGGCGGCAGTAGATGCCGGTGGTCCGGACAGCGGTGTAGAACTGCCCGTCGAAACGGGTGTCCCGCGCGTCGATCGCGCGGTAGCGCTGCCAGAAGTCCATCCCCCTATCCTGCCAGCCCCGCGCCGGGTCTGCTAGCGGAAATCGGACATGGCCGTGAGCGTTCGGTAGAGTCGGTGCATGACCGTCAGCAGCAGTCCCATGGGGCCGGAGCAGTCCCCGGAACAGCTCCGCGAGTTCCTGTCCGGTGATGCCCGGAGGATCGCCCCGCTGCTGCTGGGGTCCGTTCTCCGCCACAGCAGCCATGAGGGGACGGTGGCCATCCGGATCACCGAGCTGGAGGCCTACATGGGCCCCGGCGACTCCCTGCACCCGGATCCCGGGTCCCACACGTTCCGCGGCCCGACGCCACGCAACGCGCCCATGTTCGGGCCGGCCGGGCACCTCTATGTCTACTTCACGTACGGGATGCACTACTGCGCCAACATCGTCTGCGGCCCGGCGGGCGCGGCCTCCGCCGTCCTGCTGCGGGCGGGCGAAGTGGTGGAGGGGCAGCACCTGGCGCACGTGAGGCGGCCGACGTCGAAATCACCACTCGACCTGGCGAGCGGTCCCGCCCGGCTCGCCACAGCCCTGGCCCTTACCACCGCGGACAGCGGACGGGACGCGCTGGCGGAGCCCTTCGAGCTGCGGCTGCCGGCGGTTCCGGCGCCCGAGTTCAGTTCCGGTCCCAGGGTGGGCGTTTCCGGCGACGGCGGTTCCGCCGACTATCCCTGGCGCTTCTGGCTGCCGGGGGATCCCACCGTGTCCCGCTACAAGGCGGCGAAGGTCCGGCAGGCGTAGATAGGGGCGGCTGGTGCCCGGAGCAGCCGCAGCCACGCCGTGCTGGAATTCGGCGTGCTTGATCGTTGCCCGGGTCGCCCTTCTGGGCGAACGGCTCCAGCCGGTGCTGAAGATTGCGCTGCACGGAGGGCCATTCCGGCCCGCAGGATCGAGAACACGGCGGAGTCGGCACGGGTGCCGTCCGGCGCGGTCCGGTGGCTGCGCAGCACGCCCTCGAACGTGGCGCCCAGCCGTTCGTGATAGCCGCGGCGCTGCGTACATTGCGGGCGTCGCAACGGAAAGCCACCCGCTCGACGTGGAGGACGTCGAACGCAAACCCGAGAAGGGCATGCTTGCTCGCCGAATTAACGTGGCTGCCCCAGAACTGCCTGCCGTAAAAGGTACCGCCCACTTCCACCCGCTGCTGACCGGCGTCGAACGCGTTCAGAGCGGTGGTGCCCAGGATGCGCTCCCGTCCGTTGGTCCGTCACAGCGAAGGCCAGGCTGGCCGGATCGGCAATCTTGGCCCCAAACAGCCCTGCAAGGTCTCCGGCGGTGCGCGGGCAGCGGTGCTGCCATGCCCGCCCACATCGGGGCATCCACGAAGTCAAACAGCGCGTCAGCATGGTGCCGGTGCCAGCGGGATAAGGGAAAGCCCGTACCCGCACAGGACCGTCTCGTGGTGCATTGCAGTATTGAATCAGGTGCAGGCCGGCAGCCGAAACGGCTGGGAGCCGCCGGAAATATGAACATTGGATGACATCCGGGGCTAGCGGGACCGGCGGGCACGTTAACCGAAATGGTTGTAGAATGGACGGTCTGTCTTTTGCGATAGGGGAACGTTTAATGCTCGACGCCGATTTGGCCCACGAACGCGATTATGTTGCTGGCTTGTATGCACGGCTGGAAGAGCTTCGTGATGAAAAGCGCAAGCAGTTGGCGCAGGTCCGCCGGGCCGGTGCCGTGGGCACCATGCAGAATGTTTCCGAGCGCGACGCCTTCGCCGCGCTCTATGAGGACCGCCTGGCCCAGCTCGACGCCGTGGATGACCGGCTGGTCTTCGGCCGCCTGGACCTGGATTCCGGTGAAGCCCAGTACATCGGCCGCATCGGCCTGACCACCGATGACCTGCAGCGGCTCATGGTGGACTGGCGCGCGCCCGAAGCCGGCCACTTCTACCAGGCAACGGCGTTTGACCGGCAGGGCGTCCGGCGCCGGCGCCACCTGATCCTCCAGGGCCGCGAAGTCAAAGCCATCGAGGATGACGTCCTGGACGCCGGACATGCTGGCGGACAACGCATCGCTGCAGGGCGAAGGAGCGCTGCTGGCGGCGCTGGACTCCAAGCGCACCGGCCGGATGTCGGACATCGTCGGCACCATCCAGTCCGAGCAGGACCGCATCATCCGGTCCTCCATCTCCGGCGCCCTGGTGGTCCAGGGCGGTCCCGGCACCGGCAAAACCGCCGTGGCGCTGCACCGTGCCGCCTACCTGCTCTACACGCACCGGGAACGGCTGAAGACTGCCGGCGTGCTGCTGGTGGGGCCGTCGTCGTCGTTCATGAAGTACATCGAACGCGTCCTTCCCTCACTCGGCGAGACCGGCGTGGTCATGGCCAGCGTCGGCCGCCTGATGCCGGGCATCAACGCCGTTCCTGAGCCCGAAGCGGACGTCGCGGCCATCAAGGGGCGGCTGGACATGGCGAAGGTTGTGGCCAACGCCGTGGCGAACCGGCAGCGGATCCCGGCCGAGGACCGCATCCTCGAGGTCGACGGCCGCAAGCTGGTGCTGACGCCCCGGCAGGTAAGCCGCGCCCGCGAACGTGCCCGGTCCACCGGCAAGCCGCACAACGAGGCACGCCTGACGTTCGTCAAGATCCTGCTCCGCGAGCTGACGGAGCAGATGACGGAGCTGGTGGAGGCCGGGAGCATCGGCAACAATGCCGACCGCTCCTACCTGGCGGAGGACGTCCGCACGGCCCGCGACGTCCGGATCGCGCTGAACCTGTGCTGGATGCCCATGACTCCGGAGAAGCTGATCACCGAACTCCTGAGCAAGCCCGCCGTGCTGGCGGCCTGCACGCCGCACCTGAGCCTGGAAGAGCAGTCGCTGCTGCTGCGCCCGGCCGATGCGCCCTGGACCGAGGCGGACGTCCCGCTGCTGGACGAGGCCGCCGAACTCCTGGGCGAGCTCGATCCGGCGGCGGGCCGCGGACTCGCCCAGCAGGAGCACGACCGTGCCCGTGACCTCGCCAACGCCAAGCAGACGCTGGTGAACATGGAGACACATGGGCGTCGATGTCCTGATGACCGCCGAGGAACTGGCCGACCAGAACCAGGAGCGCGAGAACCGGCAGACCGCCGCCGAGCGTGCCACCACCGACCGCACGTGGGCCTTCGGCCACATTGTGGTGGATGAGGCGCAGGAACTCTCGCCGATGCAGTGGCGCCTGCTGGTCCGCCGCTGCCCGCTGAAGTCCTTCACGATCGTGGGGGACATCGCCCAGACGAGTTCCGTCGCCGGAGCCAACTCCTGGCAGGGTGCCTTGGCGCCGATGTTCGGTGACCGCTGGCAGCTGGAGGAGCTGACGGTCAACTACCGGACGCCGTCCCAGATCGCCGAAGCCGCCGCCCGCATGGCCAACGCCGCCGGACTGGTTGTGTCCGCGCCGAAGGCCGTCCGGGAGGGGCGCTGGTCGCCGATCATCGACAAGGTGGATCACGGCCAGGTGGTCAGCCGCCTCGTGGAGGTGCTCCCCGAGGAACTGGAAGCGCTCGACGGCGGCCTGCTGGCCGTTATTGCCGACGGCGACCTTCTGCCCGCAGCAACCTCAGCCCTCCGCGCCGTTTACGGCCGGCGCATCGGCAACGGCGCGGGCAGCTACGAACAGGACATCGTGGTCATCAGCCCGCGCGAGGCCAAGGGCCTGGAGTTCGACGGTGTTGTGGTGCTGGAACCGTCCGAGATGCTCAACCACGAGCACGGCCGGGTGGGTGACCTGTACGTGGCCATGACCCGGCCCACGCAGCGGCTTCGGCTGATCGCCGCGAAGGTATTCCCGCAGGCATCGAACGCTGAGCTGATCCGCTCTTGCCCTTCTGACGCCCGGCGCCGTTCATGACGGCGCCGGGCGTCGTCGATCCTGCTAACTTAGAAGTCGTGTCAGAACTCAACGATCTTGAATCCCAGCAGAACGACCCCACCTTCGCCAATGTCTGGCAGGAGCTGAAGTGGCGCGGCCTGGTCCACGTCTCCACCGATGAAGCGGAACTGGAAAAGCTCCTCGCCGGTGAGCCGGTCACCTATTACTGCGGGTTCGATCCCACGGCACCGAGCCTGCACCTGGGAAACCTGGTCCAGCTCCTGCTGATGCGCCGCCTCCAGCTGGCCGGCCACAAGCCGCTGGGACTGGTGGGCGGTTCCACCGGGCTGATCGGTGACCCGCGGCCCACAGCCGAGCGCACGCTGAACACCAAGGACACCGTCAACGAGTGGGTGGGCTACCTTCAGGCCCAGGTCCGCCGCTTCCTGAGCTTCGACGGCGCCAACGCGGCACGCATGGTCAACAACCTTGACTGGACCGCGCCCCTGAGCGCCATCGATTTCCTGCGCGAGATCGGCAAGCACTACCGGGTGGGCACCATGCTCCGCAAGGATGCCGTGGCCTCCCGCCTCAGCTCCGACGAGGGCATCAGCTACACGGAATTCAGCTACCAGATCCTGCAGGGCATGGACTACCTCCAGCTCTTCCGCGACTACGGCTGCATGCTGCAGACCGGCGGCTCGGACCAGTGGGGCAACCTCACCAGCGGCACCGAACTGATCCGCAAGGTGGAGGGCAAGACTGTCCACGCCCTGGGCACGCCGCTGATCACCAACTCGGACGGCACCAAGTTCGGCAAGAGCGAAGGCAACGCCATCTGGCTCGACGCCGGCATGTGCAGCCCGTACGCCTTCTACCAGTTCTGGCTCAACACCGCCGACGCCGACGTGGTGGACCGGCTGAAGGTCTTCACGTTCCTGAACCGCGCCGAGATCGAGGCGATTGCCGCGTCCGTGGCTGAGCGTCCGTTTGCCCGGGAGGGCCAGCGGAAGCTGGCGTTCGAGGTCACTTCGCTGGTCCATGGAGTTGAAGCAACCGAGAAGGTCATCGCCGCATCGGCTGCCCTCTTCGGCAACGGCGACCTTGTCAGCGCTGGACAGGCCCACCCTCGAAGCCGCCACCGTCCGAGCTGCCGTCCGCCAGCATCCAGGTGGACGGCCTTGGGATCGTTGATCTGCTGGTGGCTTCCGGCCTGTCAGACAGCAAGTCTGCCGCCCGGCGGACCGTCAGCGAAGGCGGTGCCTACGTGAACAACGAGAAGGTGTCCGATCCGGAAGCTGTCATCTCCGAAGATGAACTGCTGCACGGGCAGTACCTGCTGTTGCGCCGGGGCAAAAAGAACCTTGCAACCGTGGAAGTCCTGGTCCCTCTAGACCGTTTCCACGTCAACGCACGCTCCTCCGCAGCCGATTTGCACGGCCGCGGGGGAGCGTGTATTGTTTTCTGAGTCGCCGCCGCTGAGTGGTGACAAACCCCCTTCAAAAGAGAAGCAATTCATCATGTGCAAAGCACAAAGATGATGGAAAGCTTCGTATTTTGCTGGGCGGATTCAGCTTATTGAGTGAATATCCGGAAAATAACCGGGATTTGCAAAGTAAACTTGAATGAACTAAAGTATAAACATCGCAGCGAAGAAAAACGAAACAAAAGAATTCATTTACTGAATTGTTTCGGGAAGTATTCGAATGTGTCTGTTGTTTGAGAACTCAATAGTGTGCCAAGTTTGTTGATACCAATTTATTGTATTGAATTGGTTGAATTTGGCCGGGCCCTGCCACCCCGTGGTGTGGTCTGGTTTTTACAGCTGGTTTCAAATTTTGCAGCCTTCGTTCCTCCGTTATTTCCGGGGGTGTTGGTTGTGTTCGTTTTTGTTTTACTTCAACGGAGAGTTTGATCCTGGCTCAGGATGAACGCTGGCGGCGTGCTTAACACATGCAAGTCGAACGATGACCCGACTTGCGGGGGATTAGTGGCGAACGGGTGAGTAACACGTGAGTAACCTGCCCTTGACTCTGGGATAAGCCTGGGAAACTGGGTCTAATACCGGATATGACTCCTCATCGCATGGTGGGGGGTGGAAAGCTTTTTGTGGTTTTGGATGGACTCGCGGCCTATCAGCTTGTTGGTGAGGTAATGGCTCACCAAGGCGACGACGGGTAGCCGGCCTGAGAGGGTGACCGGCCACACTGGGACTGAGACACGGCCCAGACTCCTACGGGAGGCAGCAGTGGGGAATATTGCACAATGGGCGAAAGCCTGATGCAGCGACGCCGCGTGAGGGATGACGGCCTTCGGGTTGTAAACCTCTTTCAGTAGGGAAGAAGCGAAAGTGACGGTACCTGCAGAAGAAGCGCCGGCTAACTACGTGCCAGCAGCCGCGGTAATACGTAGGGCGCAAGCGTTATCCGGAATTATTGGGCGTAAAGAGCTCGTAGGCGGTTTGTCGCGTCTGCCGTGAAAGTCCGGGGCTCAACTCCGGATCTGCGGTGGGTACGGGCAGACTAGAGTGATGTAGGGGAGACTGGAATTCCTGGTGTAGCGGTGAAATGCGCAGATATCAGGAGGAACACCGATGGCGAAGGCAGGTCTCTGGGCATTAACTGACGCTGAGGAGCGAAAGCATGGGGAGCGAACAGGATTAGATACCCTGGTAGTCCATGCCGTAAACGTTGGGCACTAGGTGTGGGGGACATTCCACGTTTTCCGCGCCGTAGCTAACGCATTAAGTGCCCCGCCTGGGGAGTACGGCCGCAAGGCTAAAACTCAAAGGAATTGACGGGGGCCCGCACAAGCGGCGGAGCATGCGGATTAATTCGATGCAACGCGAAGAACCTTACCAAGGCTTGACATGGACTGGAAATACCTGGAAACAGGTGCCCCGCTTGCGGTCGGTTCACAGGTGGTGCATGGTTGTCGTCAGCTCGTGTCGTGAGATGTTGGGTTAAGTCCCGCAACGAGCGCAACCCTCGTTCTATGTTGCCAGCGCGTTATGGCGGGGACTCATAGGAGACTGCCGGGGTCAACTCGGAGGAAGGTGGGGACGACGTCAAATCATCATGCCCCTTATGTCTTGGGCTTCACGCATGCTACAATGGCCGGTACAAAGGGTTGCGATACTGTGAGGTGGAGCTAATCCCAAAAAGCCGGTCTCAGTTCGGATTGGGGTCTGCAACTCGACCCCATGAAGTCGGAGTCGCTAGTAATCGCAGATCAGCAACGCTGCGGTGAATACGTTCCCGGGCCTTGTACACACCGCCCGTCAAGTCACGAAAGTTGGTAACACCCGAAGCCGGTGGCCTAACCCCTTGTGGGAGGGAGCTGTCGAAGGTGGGACTGGCGATTGGGACTAAGTCGTAACAAGGTAGCCGTACCGGAAGGTGCGGCTGGATCACCTCCTTTCTAAGGAGCACCTACAATCACCTGCCCCATGTATGTGGGTGTGGGGGGTTGTCAGGAGTATATGCCCGTTGCGCAGACGCTAGTTCTGCGGCGGGTGCTCAAGGGTGGAATATCAACGAATAGGTGCCTGGTGGCACGGACCGGTTGTTAGTACGGACTGTTTTTCTTCGGAAGATGTCCTGGAACGCTGCGGGTTCGGGTGGCTGGGTAGTGTTTGGCACACTGTTGGGTCCTGAGGCAACAGGGCCGGGGGTGTCCCTTTTGGGGGGTGTCTCGTGTGGTTTGGTTGTTGTTTCTGGTTTCCTGGCTGCACCGATCGCATGCACGTTTTGGGCTGTGTGTGGGGTGTGTGGTTTGGGGTTGTTGTTTGAGAACTACATAGTGGACGCGAGCATCTTTTATAAGAAGCAATTTCCAAGAATATGAACCTGGATCTGTCCGGGCGTGTTGGTTGTGCCTTTTGGGGTGTGGTGGTGGTGTCTGGGTGGTTTTCGTGGTTCTCTCGAAAATTAGTCTTTTTGATCTTTTGTGGTCAAGTTTTTAAGAGCACACGGTGGATGCCTTGGCATTAGGAGCCGAAGAAGGACGTAGGAATCTGCGATAAGCCTGGGGGAGTCGATAACCGGACTGTGATCCCAGGGTGTCCGAATGGGGAAACCCCGCCAGGGGCGCGAGCTGCCTGGTGACCCGCATCTGAACACATAGGGTGCGTGGAGGGAACGCGGGGAAGTGAAACATCTCAGTACCCGCAGGAAGAGAAAACAATAGTGATTCCGTTAGTAGTGGCGAGCGAACGCGGATCAGGCTAAACCGTTCCATGTGTGATAGCCGGCGGGCGTTGCATGGTCGGGGTTGTGGGACTTTCCGTATCAGTTCTGCCGGGACTGGTGAGGTGTGATGTGCAGGCATAGGTGAACGGTCTTGAAAGGCCGGCCAGAGAGGGTGTGAGCCCCGTAACCGAAATGTTTTGTGCCGCCTGGAGAGTATCCCAAGTAGCACGGGGCCCGAGAAATCCCGTGCGAATCTGTCAGGACCACCTGATAAGCCTAAATACTCCCTAATGACCGATAGCGGACCAGTACCGTGAGGGAAAGGTGAAAAGTACCCCGGGAGGGGAGTGAAACAGTACCTGAAACCGTGTGCTTACAATCCGTCGGAGCCAGTCTGATTCTGGTGACGGCGTGCCTTTTGAAGAATGAGCCTGCGAGTTAGTGTTACGTCGCGAGGTTAACCCGTGTGGGGAAGCCGTAGCGAAAGCGAGTCTGAATAGGGCGTTGCAGTGGCGTGATCTAGACCCGAAGCGAAGTGATCTACCCATGGCCAGGTTGAAGCGACGGTAAGACGTCGTGGAGGACCGAACCCACTTCAGTTGAAAATGGAGGGGATGAGCTGTGGGTAGGGGTGAAAGGCCAATCAAACTTCGTGATAGCTGGTTCTCCCCGAAATGCATTTAGGTGCAGCGTTGCGTGTTTCTTACCGGAGGTAGAGCTACTGGATGGCTAATGGGCCCTACAAGGTTACTGACGTCAGCCAAACTCCGAATGCCGGTAAGTGAGAGCGCAGCAGTGAGACTGTGGGGGATAAGCTTCATAGTCGAGAGGGAAACAGCCCAGACCACCAACTAAGGCCCCTAAGCGTGTGCTAAGTGGGAAAGGATGTGGAGTTGCGAAGACAACCAGGAGGTTGGCTTAGAAGCAGCCATCCTTAAAAGAGTGCGTAATAGCTCACTGGTCAAGTGATTCCGCGCCGACGATGTAGCGGGGCTCAAGTACACCGCCGAAGTTGTGGATTTCAAATATTTGCCAAGCCGCCACTTTGTTGGGTTGGTTCAGGCGTTTGGAGTGGTAGGGGAGCGTCGTGTGGGCAGTGAAGTCGCGGTGTAAACCAGCGGTGGAGCCTACACGAGTGAGAATGCAGGCATGAGTAGCGAAAGACGGGTGAGAAACCCGTCCGCCGAATGATCAAGGGTTCCAGGGTCAAGCTAATCTGCCCTGGGTAAGTCGGGACCTAAGGCGAGGCCGACAGGCGTAGTCGATGGACAACGGGTTGATATTCCCGTACCGGCGAAAAACCGTCCATGTTGAACAGGGGATACTAACCGCCCGAGACCTGCCCAATCACCCTCGTGGTGTGCGGGTTTTGGTGGAGCGCGGGACCTGATCCTGGGAGGCAAGCGTCTTAACAGGTGTGACGCAGGAAGGTAGCCAAGCCGGGCGATGGTTGTCCCGGTCTAAGGATGTAGGGCGAACGGTAGGCAAATCCGCTGTTCATGATGCCTGAGATCTGATGGGACCCCCTTACGGGGGGATTTGGTGATCCTATGCTGCCGAGAAAAGCATCGACGCGAGGTTTAGCCGCCCGTACCCAAACCGACACAGGTGATCAGGTAGAGAATACTAAGGCGATCGAGAGAATTATGGTTAAGGAACTCGGCAAAATGCCCCCGTAACTTCGGAGAAGGGGGGCCCCAACCTTGAACACCACTTGCTGGTGGGGAGGGGGATCGGGGCCGCAGAGACCGGGGGAAGCGACTGTTTACTAAAAACACAGGTCCGTGCGAAGTCGCAAGACGATGTATACGGACTGACTCCTGCCCGGTGCTGGAAGGTTAAGAAGACCGGTTAGCCCTTGGCAAAGCTGAGAATTTAAGCCCCAGTAAACGGCGGTGGTAACTATAACCATCCTAAGGTAGCGAAATTCCTTGTCGGGTAAGTTCCGACCTGCACGAATGGAGTAACGACTTCCCCGCTGTCTCAACCATAAACTCGGCGAAATTGCAGTACGAGTAAAGATGCTCGTTACGCGCAGCAGGACGGAAAGACCCCGAGACCTTTACTATAGTTTGGTATTGGTGTTCGGAGTGGCTTGTGTAGGATAGGTGGGAGACGTTGAAGCCCGGACGCCAGTTCGGGTGGAGTCATCGTTGAAATACCACTCTGGTCACTTTGGACATCTAACTTCGGCCCGTAATCCGGGTCAGGGACAGTGCCTGATGGGTAGTTTAACTGGGGCGGTTGCCTCCTAAAAAGTAACGGAGGCGCCCAAAGGTTCCCTCAGCCTGGTTGGCAATCAGGTGTCGAGTGTAAGTGCACAAGGGAGCTTGACTGTGAGAGAGACATCTCGAGCAGGGACGAAAGTCGGGACTAGTGATCCGGCGGTACATTGTGGAATGGCCGTCGCTCAACGGATAAAAGGTACCTCGGGGATAACAGGCTGATCTTGCCCAAGAGTCATATCGACGGCATGGTTTGGCACCTCGATGTCGGCTGTCGCATCCTGGGGCTGGAGTAGGTCCCAAGGGTTGGGCTGTTCGCCCATTAAAGCGGTACGCGAGCTGGGTTTAGAACGTCGTGAGACAGTTCGGTCCCTATCCGCTGCGCGCGCGAAATGTTGAGAAGGGCTGTCCTTAGTCCGAGAGGACCGGGACGGACGAACCTCTGGTGTGTCAGTTGTACTGCCAAGTGCACCGCTGATTAGCTACGTTCGGATGGATAACCGCTGAAAGCATCTAAGCGGGAAGCTCGCTTCGAGATGAGATTTCCATACACCTTGTGTGTGACAGGCCCCCAGCCAGACCACTGGGTTGATAGGCCGGATGTGGAAGCGAGGACTAACGACTCGTGAAGCTGACCGGTACTAATAGGCCGATAAGCTACACCACACACCACCCCCGGGAACGTTTCAAAAGAGGTTACAACCAACGGGTGGTAAAAACAAACAAGACTGCTTGCGTCCACTATGTGGTTCCCAAACAACAAACCATTTTTTTCTGTTGCTTCTCAGGGAACCGACAACTGAATAACAACACCACACCTGCCCCCAACGGGCAGGAACAAGTTGTAACCACAAATTTCCCACCACCACGCCCACCAAGGCCACTGGACGGTAAAAAGGAGCAAGGGTTACGGCGGTCATAGCGTGGGGGAAACGCCAGGTCCCATTCCGAACCCGGAAGCTAAGACCCACAGCGCCGATGGTACTGCACCCGGGAGGGTGTGGGAGAGTAGGTCACCGCCGGAACATCATTACAAGGTCGAGAGCCCCCAACACACTCTGGAGGCTCTCCCGCATTTAACCCACAAACCACAAATACACATTCACCCGGTT
>CAVUHH010000012.1:0-10569 GCA_963741285.1 uncultured Actinomycetota bacterium | reverse complement strand
ACAGAATCCCCAGAACCAAGGCCGAAGACGGACGTGGTTCATGCCGTCCCTCCTGCTGTTGGCGGCCACGGCAGGAGTCGGCGCTGCCCTGTATCCCGGGATGCCGGATCCTGTTCCCGTGCACTGGAACGGCGCCGGTGAGCCGGACGAATTTGCCGCCAAATCCGTGCTGGCTGTCTTTTCCCCGCTGATCATCGGGGCCGGGACGGTGGCCTTCCTGTGGCTGCTGCACCGGTTCCTGCCGGCGCACTCGGCTCAGTGGGGAACCCAGGACCCTGCACTTGCTGCCGCCAATGCCGACGCCGGCCGCCAAATCCTTGCCGCTGTGACTCCGGCGCTGGCCCTGCTGTTCAGCTGGCTCAGCATCCAGGGCTGGTTCGGTCTGACCGGGCCGGCCGTCGTCTGGGTTCCTGTGCTGGCCATCATGGCCTACACAACGATCATCATCGTCAGGGTCGTGTCTTCCGCGGCAGCCAGCGCTGCTCCCCCGGACTCGCCCGGTAGACTTTAGCCGTGAGCATCCCGACGCCCTATGAAGACCTCCTCCGCGACGTCCTGGCCCATGGCACGCACAAATCCGACCGGACGGGCACCGGAACCACCAGTGTTTTCGGCCGCCAAATCCGCTTCGACCTAGGCAAAAGCTTCCCGCTGATCACCACCAAGCGCGTGCATTTCAAGTCCGTTGCCGTGGAACTCCTGTGGTTCCTCCGCGGCGAATCCAACGTGAAGTGGATGCAGGACCAGGGCGTGACCATCTGGAACGAATGGGCCGACGCCGAAGGCGAACTGGGTCCCGTGTACGGAGTCCAGTGGCGCAGCTGGCCCACCCCCGACGGCGGCCACATCGACCAGATCGCCGAACTGGTGGAAAACCTGAAAGTCCAACCCGGATTCGCGCCGCCATATCGTGTCCGCCTGGAACGTCTCCGAACTCCAGGACATGGCCCTGCCGCCGTGCCACGCGTTCTTCCAGTTCTACGTGGCGGACGGCAAGCTGTCCTGCCAGCTGTACCAGCGCTCGGCGGACATGTTCCTGGGCGTGCCCTTCAACATTGCCTCCTACGCCCTGCTCACGTGCATGGTTGCGCAGCAGGTTGGACTGGAACCGGGCGAGTTTGTCTGGACCGGCGGGGACGTCCACATCTACGAAAACCACATGGACCAGGTCCTCAAGCAGCTGGACCGTGAACCGTATGAGTACCCGCAGCTGAAGATCACCCGGAAGCCCTCCTCGATCTTCGACTACACGCTGGAAGACTTCGACGTGGTGGGCTACCAGCACCACCCCACAATTAAGGCTCCGATCGCCGTATGAGCACCGAGAACACAGCAGACCCCCAGGCCTTTACCGAGGAGCTTGCCGACACCGTCACCGGTGTCGGCCTGGTGTGGGCGCAGACTTCGGGCGGTGTGATCGGCAAAGACGGCGACATGCCATGGGACCTGCCCGAAGACATGAAGCACTTCACCCGGCTCACCGTGGGGCACCCGGTGATCATGGGCCGTAAGACGTGGCTGTCCTTCCCGGAAAAGTACCGTCCGCTGCCTGGCCGGACCAACATCGTGATTACCCGGCAGAAAAACTGGCGCGATTCACCCGAGGCGGAGGGCGCCGTCGTGGTTCCTTCACTTGATGACGCGCTCCTTGAGTCCCAGTTCGTCGACGGCGGTGAGACCGTGTGGATCCTGGGCGGCGGCGAGGTGTTCCGCCAGTCCACGGATCTCGCCAACGTCGCGGTGGTCACCACCATCGATGTGGAGGCCGACGGCGACACCTTCGCTCCGGAGCTCGACGAAACCTGGGAGGCGGCTTCGGCCGTCCCGCCGGACGGGTGGCTTACGGCAGCTAACGGGACGCGCTACAGGTTTACCAAATGGGTCAGGACGCAGGGCTGAGATGTTGAAAAAACCGGAAACACTGTTTGTGCTGGGCTACATGCTCCTGCCGCTGCTCGCCCTGCTGTCCGCGATTGTTGGCCTCACCATGATCCTGGGCGGCAACAAGATCGCCGGGGCCATCGTGCTGGTGGTGGTGACGCAGGTCTTCGCGTTCGGCGCCTTCTTCGCGCTGCGCGCCCGGAAGGCTGCCGTGCTGGAGGAAAACAACCGCAGCTGACGAGCTGTCTGGGCTTCAGTGCAGATGGGGAGGCCACCCCATCGCCAGTCCCGCAGTTCCGTTATTAGAGTTGTGCCGGCAGCCTGAAGAATCTGCTGCAGAGACATGTGGGGATGATGCCTTGTGGCACGTAACGTACAGGACGGCAAACACTAATGGGGCTGGAACGCCGAGTCTTTCGTCGGCCTGACGGCACACCGTACGACCCGAGCCGCTTCAACGTGCGCCAGTACGAGGAGCAGCACGGGCCTGGCGGAGTTCCTGAGGGATATTCCATGGCGTCCATAACGCCCTTGCAAAGCCCTCCGGCGGTGGCCGGAGCTGAACATGGTTTATGACAGGGAGCGCGAGCGGCGGAATGATGCCGTGGTCGCAGCGCACAAGGAAGCCCTTGCCCGGGGAGAGAAACGGGTACTCCGCGTGACCACAACCGGCGAGCTGCACAGCTACGCCGACGACGAGATCGGATTCTCCCCCGGTCGCGGCCAGGCCCAGGTCAGCACATGGTGGGGCATGGGCATCGTCACTGCCGTCATCGGACTTCTGTTCCTCGCTTCCTGGGTGTTGCTCTTCTTGCCGTTGGCAAAGGGAGAACAGCCCTTCTGGGGCGCTCTGGTCCTCACCGCGCTGTGTGGACTTGGAGCCTGGTTCACCTTTGGGCTCGCCAGGGACGAGTACCGGGCCACCAAGCTCCGCAAAGAGCGCGGCGTCCCGAAGCCCGGTAGCGGTTATGTGCCCTAAGCCTGCACCTGACCTGCAAGATTCCACATGGAGGGCCCACCAATGAATGACAGGCGAAGCTCGCTCCCGCCGCGACGAAGAAGTGTGGCAGTGGCACAAACAAGCCTTGGCAGCGGGTCAGCGAAGGGTGCTGTCCCGGACGATGAATGGCGAGTTGCACAGCTACGCCAAAGACGAGATCGGCTTCCGGCGAAATGGGCCGGGAAATGGGGTCTCCACGCTGCGGGGCCTCCTCGTAGTGACCGCCGTCATGACGGCCTTTGGCATCATGACGGCGGCCATGGCAGCAGGCGCATGGTCACCGGATGGAAAGCCGGCCTGGGGGTTCCTTGTGCTGACTGCCTTCGCGGCGGCCATGGTCTGGTGGGGACTTCACTGCGCCATCGCAGAGATCAAAGCCAAGAAGATCAGGAAACAGCGCGGAATCCCATCACCCAGTGGCGCGCCGCTATGACGGAGACGAATGAATAACCGCGCTGCGCGCTCCCGCCGCGATCTGCGTGTCCCCACCGGAGACCCTTCCCGTGCAGAGTAGGACAGCCCCAAGGCGCAGCCGGGTCGATCGTGCGCACTACTTCGCCCAGGACGCAGAACGCAGAATTTTCGCCTACACACGGGCGGAATGGGGCCTCGGCGGAGCCCAACCTTTCGGCAACTACACGGCCCGCAACGTCGTCACTATGGGCCTCGTGGTTGCCGCCGCGACCATCCCTGCACTCGCAGCTCCCGTGTTCCTTATCCTTGGCATCATCGGGCTGAACATTGGCGTAATACTGTTTGCCCTGGTGTGCACGCTATTGTTCACGGGCGGGTGGTGGCTCAGCGTCCAGTCCCTGCGAGGAGAAGTTCGCGCGCGCGGGCTGCGCCGCCAACGCGGGCTGCCCAAACCCTCTGTGATTGTCACCGATGACCAGGCCAGGCAGTGGTTTACCGCCAATCCAGGCAGCGTTGCCATCACCAGGGACAATTTTCCGGAGAGCACGCATCCGTTCCCGGGCGAAGAAACCGAACGCTCCTGAGGAATGAACGGCACAGTAAGGAACCTCCCTATGGTCTACGACGCCGCACGCTCCCGCCGCGACGAAGAAATGCGGCAGTGGCACGATCAGGCCCTGGCCGCCGGGCAGCAACGAGTCCTCGCCCGGACCACCAGCGGCGAGTTGCACAGCTACGCCAAAGATGAGCTCGGCGTGGTGACCGCCAGTTCCCACCCCCCGTGCGGTCCGCCGCCGGATTTGTGGTGATGGCTTTGTTCTTCGCCGCCGTGGCCGTGTTTTCGATCCTGCTGGTAGCCGGCCCGACAAGCCAGGGCCAGGATCCGCTGTGGGGTGCGCTGATACTCACGGCTGCGGGCGTGGGTGGCGCGGTGTACTCCGCGCGTCTGGCGGGCATCGCTGCGAAGGCCAGGCGCCTCCGCGCCCAACGGGGAATCCCCGAGCCCACCGCACGGCAGTTCGACTGACGCTGGTGGCCGCCCGTCGTCGTACGTTGTGGCCGTGACGTAACCGACTGCGCAGTGCCGGTTCCGAAGTCTAAACTGTACGAATGACTACAGCAGCTACCCCCTCCGTCGGCCTGGTCGGATGGCGCGGCATGGTCGGCTCCGTCCTGATGCAGCGCATGCAGGACGAGGGCGACTTCGCCAACATCAACCCGGTGTTCTTCTCCACGTCCAACGCGGGAGGTGCCGCGCCCTCCTTTGCCCAGGGCGCCGGCAAGCTCGAGGACGCGTTCGACGTCGACACGCTGGCGAAGCTGCCCATTATTGTCACCGCCCAGGGCGGGGACTACACCAAGCGGGTGCACACCGAGCTGCGCGGCCGCGGCTGGGACGGCCTCTGGATCGACGCCGCGTCCACCCTTCGCATGAACGACGACTCCATCATCGTGCTCGACCCGATCAACCGCGACGTCATCGACAAGGGCCTGGTCAACGGCACCAAGGATTTCATCGGCGGCAACTGCACCGTCTCCTGCATGCTGATGGGCCTGGGCGGGCTGTTCAAGAACGGCCTGGTCGAGTGGGGCACGTCCATGACCTACCAGGCTGCCTCCGGCGGCGGCGCCCGGCACATGCGCGAGCTGCTCAGCCAGTTCGGCACGCTCAACGCCGAGGTCAGCTCGGAACTGGACGACCCGGCGTCGGCCATCCTCGAAATCGACCGCAAGGTCCTGGCCCACCAGCGCACGGACATCGACGCCACCCAGTTCGGCGTGCCGCTGGCCGGTTCCCTGATCCCCTGGATCGACGCGGACCTGGGCAACGGGCAGTCCAAGGAAGAGTGGAAGGCCGGGGTCGAAACCAACAAGATCCTGGGCACCTCTGAGGAGAACCGGATCATCATGGACGGCCTGTGCATCCGCATCGGCGCCATGCGCTCCCACTCGCAGGCGCTGACACTGAAGCTCCGCGAGGACCTGTCCGTAGCCGAGATCGAGAAGCTCCTCGCCGACGACAACGAGTGGGCCAAGGTCGATCCCCAACACCAAGGAAGCCTCCATGGCGGAGCTGACCCCCGTGGCCGCCTCCGGCACCCTGGACATCCCGGTGGGCCGCATCCGCAAGATGGAGATGGGCCCGGAGTACATCAGCGCGTTCACCGTGGGCGACCAGCTGCTCTGGGGCGCCGCCGAGCCGCTGCGCCGCATGCTCAACATCGCTACCGGGAACCTGTAGCCTTCCCACCGCTTGAGAGCGGCCCTGACCCGCATGAGCGGTGCCACCCAGCACCGCTCATGCGGGTCAGGGCCGCTTCCGTGGTTAACCAGCAAGGAGAATCCGGGACCGGTCCATTATGGACGCGATGCGCCGACGCAGTTCCTCAGGGCGGGACAGGTGCTTCCACTCGAGCCGAAGGACCAGCCAGCCTTCTTCGATCAGCGCATTCTCGCGGCGACGCTCGGCGAGCAGCACGTCGTCCGTAGGTTTGTAGTCGGTGTACTTCCCACTGCCATCAAACTCGATCACCACGCGCGATTCAGGCTCCGCAAAGTCTGCCCTGAAGCGGCCCGTTGTTGTCGGGATCTCAAGCTGTGGAATGAACTTGGTCAAGCCGTAAGACCGGAGCAACAGTCTTGTCCGGGTCTCCCCCACCGATTCTGAGCGGCCATCGAGGACGCCCAGAAGATCCAGGGCCCGGCGGCTGCCGCGCTTGACCGGGCTTTCCTCCAACAGACGGCGCATCCCGTCAATCCGGGCACCTTTGCACAGTGCGTGGTCGCCGATTACGGCCGCCTGTTCCAGGGGAAGGACACGGGCGCAATCCAGGACTGTGCGTTCAATGCTTGTGGTCAGGATCTCCCTGCCGTCCGGGCTCCACAGCGTCACAAGGTCGGCGGGCGCCAGGTCCAGCCGGTGTGTGCGCACGTCCGCGCCTGAGCTCTTGCTTGTGTTGGCATAATCCGTGGTGACGTGGACCAACGGCCCTGCGTCCCAAACGTGACAGCCATGCAGTCTGGCAGCGCTGACATGGCTGTAGCGGGAGAGCCCGCCGGTCGACAGGAAGTGTGCCTGGACCCTGAGGGCGTCCCGGGTCCAGGGCTCGGCGGCTCTCCAGTCGGCGCTCCGGACATAGGCGCCGCGGCGAAGCCTCAAGAGGATGCCGCCGCGGACGGCCGCCGTCAGCACACGTTCTTCCAGTCCGGCCGCGCCCAGTTGTTGGGTGGAGGCCACGGGGAACGCCGGCCAGCGTGCGTCCAGGACCATTCGCAGCTTGTCGCTATTCATGATCCAAGGCTCCCGGACAAGCCACCACAACGGCACGTCCCGGCGGCGCTATGTGGAGAACTCCGCGCGGAGTACCCGCGTGCCTCCGCGTCGTGCCGGCTCACCGGCCCGGGCCCGCAAAAGCGTTGCTGCCCAGCACCGCTCAAGCTGGTCAGGGCCGCTCAAGTCGGGCCGGGCCGGGCCGGACAGGGCGGGCCGGGCCGGGCCGGACAGGGCGGGCCGGGCCGGGCCGGACAGGGCGGGCCGGGCCGGGCCGCTAAAACGTCAGCTGTCAGGTGTTGAGGAACTCGAGGTACTGTTCGGCGGCCTTCGTGAAGGCAGCCTGTGCGCCGGCACCGAGCGGCCTGGCGTCGTCGAAGAGTTCAGGCACGACGGCGGCGCTCCGGCTGGTTCCGGCGCGGGCCCAGGTGCCGATCACCTCTCCCCCGGCCACGATGGTTTTCTTGAACACGCCGTTGCCGCCGGGGACGATCCTATTGGCATGCTCCGGCGCCAGCACCAGGCTCCGGTCCTGGTAGCCGAGCAGAAACTCGTCGAAGCCGGGCAGCAGGAGGACGGACCGTTGGCCAGGGACGCCGCCGTCGAGCAGGGACGCGGTCTCCGGCGACACCCAATAGCTGGAATCGCCGAACTCGAGCTCCGCCAGCTGGCCCCGGACCTGTTCAAAGGCGGACCGCACTTCGGCCAGGGGAATCTGCGTCCACCAGGCGAAGTCGCGGAGGGTGGCCGGGCCATGGCTCTGAAAATAGCGCAGCACAAACTCGGCGATCCCGTCATGCCGCCCAAGGTCCCGCGAGTTCGGGATCCACTCATCGAACGCCACGAGCAGTTGCTGGTTCCCGGCCAACGGCCCCTGGACCAGCCACGCATGCCGGCACAGCGTCCCCAGGATATGGATCCCCCTTTGGCCGGTGGTGGGCTGACCGGCGGCCTCAAACACAGCGAAAAGGTCGCTTCGGCTGGCGGAAGCCCCACCTGCCACACGCTCCAAGGCCAGGTCTCGGCACTTTTCGATGTCCGCCCAGGTGATGTCCAGTTCCCGGTGCCGGCCAGCAACCGCGCGGTGAAGACGTTCCGCCGTGAGGCCCAGCATCCAGCGCAGGTCCTCCGGGGCGACGAGGTGGAGCGTGCCGCGCATCGGCCAGGAGCGGACCACCGTGCCATCATCCAGGGCGGCGCGGACGCCGCTAAGCCCCGCGCCCGGAACCCGGTGGCCAACGGCCCACAGCGCCGCCTGCAGGTCCTGCGCCTGCATGGCCGTCATCCAGCGGACCGCCTCCGGGACCGAAGCCGGCCCGGGCCCTAACAGACCCTGCGAGGCCAGCCGGAGCCGCCCCATGACCTTGCGGCTGACCCGGTTCGCTGCCATGCCCTCATCCTAGAGCCTGCCCAGTTAGGGTAGAAGCATGACTTTGGGGAGTTTGTGGCAGTTGATCGCGCGTGAAACAAAAAGCTGGATGGTGGGAGGGACCGTTGCGGTCCTGGCGGGTGTGGCCATCGGGCTCGCCCCGGTGCTGGGATTGCCTGACAGCAGATTCCCTTTGGGCGGACTCCCGGAAGGCAAATTCCCTGGCAACGGGGCAAGCCTGGAACTCCTGCTGCCGTCCCTGTTCCTCTCCCTCGGCGGAGGATACGCCGTCCTGTTTCCCGGCGTCCGCGTCAGCCGTTGCACGCTCCACATTGTCCGCGACTGGAAGCTCTATCCACTCAGCGGCCGGCTGCTCTGGATCCTCGCCCACGTCACCGCCGTGACCGGCCTGGCAGTCTGCATCCTCACCGCCACCACCGGCCCGGGCGTGCCGGGACTCCTCGTCTGGCTGTTCACGGGCATCTACCTCGCCCTGGCCGGATGGGCCGCCGCCCTGATGGGGACGGCGGCGAACATCCGGCTGACAAGCAGCGGGGAAGGACTGGCGGCGCCGGCTGTGCAGCCCAGCCGAGGCTAGAGGGCCACGCCGATCAGCAGCGGTTCGGGGTGCAGTTCAATGCCAAAGCGTTCGACGACGCCGGCGCGCACTTCGCGGGCGATGGCCAGCATGTCCTTGGTGCTGGCTGCACCGCGGTTGGTGATGGCCAGTGTGTGCTTGGTGGACAGCGCCGCCCGCCCGCCCGAAGCGCTGTCCGGTTCCAGGCCGTAGCCCTTGCCGAACCCCGCCTGGTCAATCAGCCACGCAGCCGACAGCTTCACCAGGCCCTCGGCACCGGCAGGATACTGCGGTGCGTTGTCCGGCAGCCCGGCAGCCACGTCCAGGGGAACAACCGGGTTGGTGAAGAACGAGCCGGTGGAATAGGTGTCCCGGTCCGCGGGGTCCAGCACCATGCCTTTGGACGCACGCAAGCGGAGCACTTCGCGCCGGACGTCGTTGGAGTAGGCGCGCTTGCCGGGCTCAACGCCCAGGGAGCGGGCCAGCTCGGCGTAGCGGATGGGCGCACTCATCCGGCCCAGCGGCAGCTGGAACTCGACGGTCAGCACGATGTAGCGGGGTGAGCCGTCCACCGTGGTCTGTTTCAGGATGGAATCGCGGTAGCCGAACTTCAGCTCGGCGTTGGTGAAGGTCTGTACGGCGTTCCGGTGCCGGTCCCAGGTGCGGACCGCGGCGATGGTCTGCGAGACATCCGAGCCGTACGCGCCGACGTTCTGCACCGGAGTGGCACCTGTTGCACCGGGTATGCCGGAGAGCGCCTCGATGCCGGACCAGGCATGCAGCACGGCGTGCTCCACCAATGCGTCCCAGTCGTGGCCTGCCTGGACCACCACGGCAACGCCACCGCAGGAGTCCTCCGCGTTGACGGTGAACCCCTGAGAGGCGATCCGCACCACGGTGCCGGGGAACCCGTCGTCGGAAATCAGGAGGTTGGAGCCGCCCCCGATGATGAGGAGCGGCTCCCCCGCCGCATCCGCCGTGCGGACGGCGTTGATGATTTCCGCCTCGGTCCGGGCCTCAACGTACTTGCCGGCGGGGCCACCGACGGCGGCCGTGGTCAGGGCAGAAAGCAACGTCTGGGTCACAGTTCCGACCTCAGGACAGCCTGACGACGGCCTGGGCCTTCATCAGCACTTTCTGCCCGGCCGCAACAACGGTGAGGTCCACGCGGGCGGTGCCCGCATCGGCGTCGAGCTTTCCGATGGCGCCGCTCACCTCGATGGTGGCGCCGGGCTCGGTGGTTCCGGTGGTGTCGGTGACCAGGACCGGCTTGGTGAAGCGGGTCTGGAAGTCGACGACGGCGGCGGGGTCGCCTGCCCAGTCGGTCACCAGCTGCACGGCGGCACCCATGGTGAACATGCCGTGGGCGATCACGCCGGGCAGTTCCACGCCCGTGGCGAAGGCTTCGTTCCAGTGGATGGGGTTGAAGTCGCCGGATGCGCCGGCGTACTTGACGAGGTCGGTGCGGCTGACCTCAATGGTGCGGCTGCCGATGTCCTGGCCTGCGCTGAGTTCGTGGAAGCTGGGGCTCATGGTTACTGTCCCTCTCCGCGGACGAGGATGGATGACGTGGTGGTGGCGACCGGCTCGCGTGAATCGGTGCCGCCGTCCGTCAGGGCAAAAATCTCCTGGCGGGTGGTGATCATGGCGCCGCCGCCCATGGCGCGGACGCCGTCAACGTGGAGCTCGGCCACCAGGCGGTCGCCGGCAAAGATGGGGCGGTGGTGGATGAAGCGCTGATCGGCGTGGACCACGCGGGTGAAGTCGATGCCGGCATCCGGGTCCTCGATCAGCTGCGCATCGGCACGCTGGGCGATGATGATGGCGAACGTCGGCGGCGCAACCAGGTCGGTGTGGCCCAGGGCCTTCGCGGCCTCGACGTCGAAATGGGCTGGGTGGGTTGCCTTGACGGCGCGCGCGAACTCGCGGATTTTCTCGCGGCCGACGTCGTACACCTCTGCGGCAGGGTAGCTGCGGCCCTGCAGGTCCGGATTGATAGTCATGGCCTCAAGCCTATCGTTCCACCGCAGGGCAGGCCCGAATCCCGCTATTTGCGA
>CAVUHH010000011.1:0-15497 GCA_963741285.1 uncultured Actinomycetota bacterium | reverse complement strand
TGGCTGCCGTCTAGGCCTGGCACTGTGATCATGCCGGGGAAAACGCTACGCCGGGCGTTGCTGTTGTCTTCATGGCCGATACCGGGGCCGACGCGAGCCGTTGACCCGTGGTTTTGATTGCCATATCCTCCAAACAAAGGCTCTACCCAGCTCGTTAGTGGGGTACGGCGCCGGAGGCTGGCTCTTCCCTCTGGCCGGAACAGGCTTTTGCCACGGTTGCTCAGGTTACCGGAGTAAAAGGCTAGGAAAAGGCGGGGGAAGTTCATGGACTTGGGAGCCAAGAGGCATGCGTCCGCAAGCGATACAGGGGCGGGCGACAGTCCCACAGGGACCAGGGCGTATGTGTTGTCACTGGGCAAATGGGTCCCTGCTTCCCTGCTCCTCATCTGGGTGGCACTGCTTCCGCGGATCATCCCGGGCACCCGCAGCGACCGCGGCATCTTCATTTCGGTGGCCGAGCGGCTCTTGGCCGGAGACATCCTCTACCTCGAAGTGTGGGACAACAAGGATCCGCTGTTTTATTACAGCCTCGCCTTGGGGAGAATGATTTCACCGTATGCGGACATCCTCCTTGAACTCATGTGGATCGTGGGTGCCGGGATTGCCGTATATGTAATGGCCCGGAAGCTGGGGTGTAATCCTCCCGGAGCATTGTTTGCCGCCTTCGGGATGACACCCCTGATCCTTACCGGTGGGCTGTACCGGACCGGGTACACCCATTTGCCGGGGACCGCGCTTGTCCTCTTGGTCATGGCAGCGACCGTTTCACGGCGGTTTGCGGCAGCTGGCTTCCTGCTGGCAATTCTTGCCTTCCTGAAGTTGGTTATGCTGCCGATCGCCTTGCTGCTGATTCTCACGGTCATCACCTTCCGCAAGGAATGGCGCGCTCTGGTCCCGGGCAGCGCCGCATTTGCCCTGTCCACGGCAGCCTTGGCGGGGTTGTTATACGCCCGACAGGAATTGTTTCCCTACCTTGGGGCGCAGGTGGGGAACGTCTCGTACTCGCAAGGTGTCCTTGTGGAAGAGCAGTGGGGCTCCTTCGTGGGGCACCTGACACGCGTAGCGTCCATTGATGCCGTGGTGATTGCGGCGGCCGTCGCGGGAGCCATTGTCTGGGCTTTCGTAAAGGGCCGTCGCTCCGGGGGGACGCATCCGGTGGAGCGAAGCAGCCTGGTGTTCTGGGCCTGCGCGGGATCTGCATTGGTCGGGGCGCTGGTGGTAATGGGCTTCACCGGCATGTGGGACCATCACGGCCAGGTCCTCTACGTTCCTGCCATCCTTGTTGGGGTCGGTGCCGTCCATCGGTTCCAGCCGGAATTCAACGTCAGGTCCGTGCTCCCCGTGGCAGCTCTTGTGGGCCTGGCAGTGGTGCTCTCCGGACCCACCGCACCCTTACGGTATGGAGGAGCGGCCCTAGTCTCCGGCCCCCGTGCCTTGGCTGAGCTAAACGATGTGTCCGCGGAAGCCCGGGCCGTTCTGTCCGTGGCTCCTTCCGGAACATATGCGCGGCTTGGTGCGAACGACGACGACGGCCATGCCTATGGGCTGCGGGACTGGAAATTGGCCTGTCCCCGATTCCAGCAGTACGCCTTCGATGCCGCGGAGGTCCTCAAGGGTGTGGCCGACTGCCTGCCGACGGCAGAGGTGGTCCTCATATCGCCGGCCGCGGGGCCAAAAGAGGGAGATTCGACCTGGAATGCCTATTGGGCCAAGGTTGAGTCGACGCTTCAGGACGGCTATGCCTGCGAAAAATGGCAGGAGGAGCGCATCTGCAGTCGCCGCGGCGGCTAGTAGCGCGTCGTATCCAATGTGCCTTGTTGGGGGATGACTGGCCAATCGTGGACCGGTGGCAGGCCAAGTCCTGGCGGTGTCCCGGTAGCCCTGACCGAGGCGGGGTGCGTCCGCCCCTCCCGCGACCTTCCGCACCGGCCCACCGCGGCGCCCCGTGCCGGCAGGGCTAAACTCGAAGCCATGCCAACACCGAGCACTGCCGCAGACCACATCCAGGACCTCGGCGCGTACGTCAGCGCATCGCCCTCGAGCTTTCATGCCGTCCACGAGGCCGCACGCCGGCTGGACGAGGCAGGGTTCACCGGCCTGGACGAGCGTGAGCCGTGGGCCGGCGGGACGGGCTCCTTTTTCCTGGTCCGCGACGGCGCACTGATCGCGTGGGTGGTGCCGGAGGGCGCCGGACCCACTACCGGGTTCAACGTCCTGGGCGCGCACACGGACTCGCCGTCCTTCAAGCTCAAGCCCAGGCCCACCACGGGCGCGTTCGGTTGGCTGCAGGCCGGCGTCGAAGTCTACGGCGGCCCGCTCCTGAACTCCTGGCTGGACCGCGAGCTGCAGCTGGCCGGCCGGCTGGTCATGCTGGACGGAACCCAGCACCTCACGGCCACCGGCCCCATGCTCCGGTTCCCGCAGTTGGCCATCCACCTGGACCGCGCGGTGAACGACGGCCTCACGCTGGACAAGCAGCGGCACATGAATCCGGTGTGGGGGCTGGGTAATCCTGCCGATTTCGACCTGCTGGAGGTTCTGGCCTCGCATGTGCCGGGCGGCTCTGCGGTGAACGCCGCGGAGATTGGCGGGTACGACGTCGTCATCGCGGACACGCACGCGCCCGCGGTTTTCGGGGCCAACGGGGAGTTCTTCGCCTCCGGGCGGCTGGACAACCTTTCGGCGACGCATGCCGGTCTGGCGGCGCTGATCGCGCACGCTGCTACTGCTGCACCGGGTGCGCCCATAGCCGTGCTGGCGGCCTTCGACCATGAGGAGATCGGCTCGAACTCCCGTTCGGGGGCCTGCGGTCCCATCCTTGAGGACGTATTGGTGCGGATCTCCGACGGCCTCGGGGCTACGGTGAGCCAGCGGCGGCAGGCGCTGGCGGCGTCGTTCTGCGTTTCCGCCGACGCCGGCCATGCCGTACACCCCAACTATCCTGAACGCCACGATCCGGCAAACCACCCGGTCCTGAACGGCGGCCCGTTGCTGAAGATCAACGCCAACCAGCGGTATGCCACAGACGCCAACGGTGCCGCTTTCTGGGCACGGCTCTGCGGGGAGGCTGGCGTGCCGTACCAGGAGTTCGTGTCAAACAACGTGATGCCCTGTGGCTCCACCATCGGACCACTGACTGCCACCCGCCTGGGGATCCGGACGGTCGACGTCGGGGTGCCGCTGCTCTCGATGCACTCTGCCCGCGAGCTTTGCGGCGTGGAGGACCCGCACCGGCTCGCCAAGGTGACGGAGCTGTTCTTCCGGACAGCGGCTTAGTTCGCCGGTGTCCTCCGCACCACAAAGCTGGTGCGGATAGCCACATAGTCGGCCGGCTTAACTAGTGGATGCCTGCGGCCGAGCCTACGGTTGACACAACGGATGCCCGGTGGGCATGCGGTCCATGGTTCCGGACCGCATGGAGGAGAGACTTGACCGTCTTGCCACCCGCAGGACACCGGTGACAACTAACTGAACGCGACAGTCAGGTGCCGGGAAACCGGTGCCGCTGGCAGGGACAGGGGAGTGCAGACCCCCGGATCATGCCGCTGCGTGGTTGTGCCGCGACTGATGGAGCCGAAAACATGAAGTCTGCACTTGCATTATTCAGCGCCCGGGTTTTGCCTGCCTGTGTTGGGACTGGCCGATCATGACGGCCACTCTGGGCGGCCTGATCGAGCCGGGCAAGCGCGTCCTGTGGGTATCGTCATGCGGCGGACACCTGGCCGAACTCAAGAAGATCGCCGACCTTTATCCGGATCTTGAGCGAGAATCCATGTGGGTCACCTTTGACACGCCCCAGGCCCGGTCCATGCTCGCTGGCCACAATGTGCACTTCATTCCCTCTGTTGGCACGAGGGATGCGTTGGGCGCACTGCGTGCGCTCTTGACTGCCTTCCGGATTCTTCGAAACGGGTCTTATCAATACGTGGTGAGCACTGGTGCCGCTGTGGCCGTCTCGTTTCTTCCGCTTGCTTCAGCGATGGGAGTCCGGGCGCTCTATGTGGAGAGCCTGGCGAGAACGCATGCGGCGTCCACCACGGGCCGGCTCCTGTGCTTGTTTCCTGCCGTCGAGACCTATACCCAATATGAACGCTGGGCCAATGACCGGTGGAAATACGCTGGATCGGTTCTGGACAACTGGGAAGTCCGCCCCCGGGACCGCGGCACACCGGTCAGGAAAGTACTCATTAGCCTGGGGACCATCCAGCCGTATCGTTTCGACCGGGCCGTCGATGCAATGAAGTCCATGTTGCCCGAAGACTGTTCAGCGACGTGGCAGCTTGGAGCAACGTCGCGCAAGGACGTGCCAGGGGCGGCGCATAGTGAACTGCCCTGGGTGGAAATGGGGCAACTCATCAGGGAATCGGACGCGTTTGTTTGCCATGCGGGCGTGGGTTCTGTCCTACAGGCATTGGACAACGGCTCCGTGCCCCTGCTGGCGGTCCGCTCGGCCCTTAACGGTGAGCATGTGGACGAGCACCAGAACCATTTTGCGCAGGAGATCCTTAGTAGGGGCCTTGGTAGGGTCCTTGAGTTATCCGGCGGCGATAACAGAGTACTGGAGGAAGTGGCCCGGTTGGAGCCGCATCGGCCGGCCGACAAGGGGGCTGCAACGGCGCTTCAGCCCATGCCTGTTCTGGTGCGCGGCGGCCAGTTGAGGAGCTTCCGATCCCGTGGCCCGGGGCAGCCGAAGAGGGCTGCCACGCCGGCACCCCCACATCATGCGGTGTCCGTGGACTCGGGCGTAGCAGGCACGGCCACGCCTGTGACTGGAAACGAACCGTAGTGCCATGGGGCCGACAACAACGCCTTCGCCTGCAGATTCCTCGGAGCCAGTACGAGGCGTGGGCCTGAACCCTCTTCCGCCCTTCACGCACCACTCCGAACATGCGGAGGTTGCGGCCATCGTCGTGACCTACTCCAACGAACGCGACGTAGTGCAGCTTCTTCGCAGTCTCCGACTCGAGACGCAGGACCAGTCGATTAAGGTGATAGTCGCTGACAATTCACCGTCGGACGCGACACTGAAAATCCTTAATCAGGAACCCGGTGTGCTTGCTTTTTCGACCCAGGGCAATCGTGGATATGCAGGCGGTATCAATGCGGCGATGAGGCGCGCTGGAGCCGCCGACTCGTATCTCATCCTCAATCCTGATTTATGGGTTGAACGAGGTTCGGTGAAAGCCCTCAGAGACCGCATGGCACGTGAGGACGCCGGAGTTGTCGTACCCACGCTGCTCGACGAGGACGGGTCCACGTACCGGTCCCTGCGACGCGAACCGACTGTGTCCAGGGCCGTTGGCGATGCTCTCATGGGCAGCAAGATCTCAAGGCGGCCCGGATGGTTGTCTGAAATGGTTTTCGACTCCGACAGTTACCGCCGGCCCCATCGGGTTGACTGGGCGACCGGCGCTGCCCTCCTGATCCGTTCCGATGTGGCGGAAATGGTGGGCCCATGGGACGAGAGATTCTTCCTCTACTCTGAGGAAACTGATTACATGCGCCGTGTGCGTTCCATGGGTTCTGCCATCTGGTTCGAGCCGGCGGCCACAATGGTGCATTCCCGGGGTGGTTCGGGAAGTTCGCCCGCGTTGGAAGCGCTCATGGGAGCGAACCGTATCCGTTATGTGCGGAAGTTCCATCAGGCGCGCTATGCACGCGCCTTCCACGCCGCCGTCGTGCTTTCTGCGCTGCTGCGGGCGCCGCTTCCCGGGCGGGGGAAGATCTTCGCGTTGATCGCCCGTGAGTCCCGGTGGGAGGAACTGCCGCGCGCAGCCGCCTACCCCGGGCCACAGGACCCTCCGGATGGCGTCCCGTCCGGGGCGGTCATCATCCCTGCCCACAACGAGATGGCAGTGTTGGCCCGAACATTGGAGGCGCTGAGTATTCCCTTGGCCAGCGGGCGCGTTGAGGTGATTGTCGCCTGTAACGGCTGCACCGACGGGACCGAGGAAGTGGCCCGTTCTGTTGCGGGCGTCCGGGTGATTGAAACGGCGGAAGCCTCCAAAGTGGCGGCCTTGAACGCAGGGGACCTGGCCGCCAGCAGATGGCCGAGGATGTATCTGGACGCCGACATTGAATTGCCGGTGGAAGCCCTTTGCGCCACATTGGATGCCCTGTCCACAGACCACGGGCTGCTCTGCGCGAGGCCAGCCTTCCGCTACGACACTGACGGGGCTACGTGGCCGGTGCGGGCGTACTATCGCGCCCGAAGTCGCCTTCCCCAGGCCTCGGCATCGATGTGGGGTGCAGGAGTCTATGGACTGAGCTTAAAAGGGCACCAGCGGCTGGGTGAGTTCCCGGCTGTCACAGCCGATGACTGCTTCATCGACAGGTTGTTCGGAGAAACAGAGAAAGTGACGCTCGATTGCCCGCCAGTAACCGTCCGCACGCCACGTTCCGCCGCGGCACTTCTGTCGACTTTGAAGAGGGTCTACCGGGGTAATTTAGAGCTTCGCAGTGTACGTGGCGACCGCACTGGGCGGACCGTCAGAGAATTAGCCGCCTCCGTCCGGGGCCCGGTATCGGCGCTGGACGCGCTCGTGTACGGCGGATTCGCCCTGGCGGGGCGGCTGGCCCCGCGCCCGCGGCTTGCCTGGGAACGGGATGAGACCTCCAGGAACACACAGTAGGAGGTATTTCACCATGGATAGCAAGAAATTGCGAGTTTTGCTCGTGCCCAATTCATTATTTTTTCCCCCGTACCTCGAAGACCTACGTGAACAAGAACGCGCGGGCGTTACTCCGCGCAGCTGGGTACACGATATCGATGCCAACGTTGATTATCTGGATCAGCGTCTCCAGACAAATCCACCTACATGGCGGCGGATAATCTATAAGCGATTACCCATGTGGGTTGTGCAGGTTTTGGAAGTCTACCGAGCTGGACGAAGTTACGATGTTGTCTTCCTCTGGAGTGTTGCCAATGTGGCGCTTGTCCTGGCGCTGCTTCTCAAAGTAACGTTTCGACGCCTGACAATCGTTGCGCTTTTCACAAGAGTTTCTGAGCCGAAGAAGGCAAGGTTGCTCAAGCTTGTGCATAACAAGATAACCAAGATCATTCTGCCACCGGTAACTCAGCGCGACTTTGCGATACTCGAGCTTGGTGTCCCACCGGAAAAGCTTATTGCCTTACCGTGGACAACTGATTCGGAGTTTTGGCGTGATCATCAGCCAGTTTCCGAACGAACCATGATCTGTGCCGCGGGCGGGGAGATGCGAGACTATGGAACTCTGGTCGAAGCTCTGGCTGGACTTGACATTCCATGCCACATTGCAGGTGTCCTGGACACAGGGCGGCAAGACTGGTGGAACGCTGCATCCAGCGAACGTGATGCTGGGGTGGATATTCCGGCGAACATCACCTTCGGGACAATGCCAGCCTCGGAACTACGCGAAATGTATGCAAAATGCCGCTTGGTGGTCGTCCCGCTAAAGCCAACAAACAGTGACAACGGAATTACTTGCATGAATGAGGCCTGGTCTATGGGACGGCCGGTTATTGTTTCTGACGTGGAGGGGCAGCGTGGGGCATTTATCGAGGGGCAGGAAGGACTGTGGGTCCCCCCGGGGAACGTAGAGGCATTGCGGGCGGCGATCATTTCACTCTGGAACGACCCTGCATTGGCCGACAAAATGGGAGCGGCCGGCCGCCATCTGGTGGAGCTCAGCAAAGATAACCATATTTTCAGCAACGGAATCAACCAAGCATTGGCGGATGCGGCGGACGGGTCTTGAGCTAAGGAGGCACCGTCAGGCTGTTGCCGGCGGCTGGAGTCCTCCTGGCCGGACCGCCCGCTTCGGCCGGTTCGCGGTGAGGCGCTCCGTGACCAGCGGAATACCGGCAGCAAGCCCAAGAGTCAACAGAACCAAGGCAACGGCCGCTCGATCATTCCGCACCGAAATGTACGTTACGTACGGCACGCCCGGGGATGGTTCGGTGGTTATGTGGGCGGCCGGCTGGATGCCGTTGACCGTTTGCGTTTCGGTTGCCAGTTCGGAAATTCTTCCCACGAGCTGATTCAGCACATAAGTCACTTCTTCAGCGGAGTCGGCTACGACTTCCACAGTTATCACGGGCCGGCTAAAGCTCAATTGCCACTGACCACCGGAACTTGGGATGTAGACGGCATGAGTGTTTCGGGCGCCCGTTCCATACAGCGGCGCCGACGTGCTCCGCGGGGCAGTGCTGGGGTGCTCGGCGTTGACTCGATGTTCGACAATGGCGGCAAACGACAGCGTCTGGGCGGGATCTGCCTGCAGGAGGTTTCCTCCCACCAATGCAGACGGCGGCAGGAAGAGCACATCAGCGCGGCTATAGAACACCCCCTTTACTTCCGTCGCGGCAAAAGTCACGGGGATCATCATGATGACCACAAGGAGTGCAATGCGGCGTCTGCGCAGGATTGTGCCAGCGCTGGCCCTGATGCGGTATAACAACCGGGTCCAGATGCCCATTATCGTTCCCCCAATGTTGGCTCAAATCCGCGGCCGGCTATGTTGCAATAGGCGCCGCACAGTCCGATGACCATGAAGATCGTGCCGCACGCCTGCGAAAATGCGAAGGCATCGAAGAATGCAAGGATCATTCCGCCTGCAAGCATGGAGGCAAACAATGCCGGTCCGAGTCCACACATTGGTTGGGTAGTCCACGAACGTCCATGCTTCAGTGGCTTGATCATGGCTGTGATGACCAGGGCCAGAAGGGACACCAGTCCTACGATCCCGATTTCGATGGTGCTGAGCAGATACTGGTTATCTACGATTCGATAAGAGGGTGTGAATGTTCCAAATCCCCGCCCGAAGAGGGGACTGATGGAAATGAACGACAAAGCGGTGCCATAGCTGTCCGTTCTGGACGTGACGCTGGTGTCATGTTCGGTGAACATGGCCAGGATTGTGCTCGCCATCCCCGGCACTACCATGTACATGGCCAGGGATCCACAGGCGCCTGCGGCGATCATCATTCCCCGAACAGCGCGCGGCCAGGAGGGAAGAAGCGCGATAAAGACAGCGACCGTCGCGAGCAGCGCCGATCGCGTCACGGAGAGGGCTGATGCCATAGTGATCAGCACCACAGGAAGCCAGCGGGGCAAAGCTGGCCGGCTCCTGTCGTGAACGGCCAAAGCCAAGGAGAGGGGAAGGACCATGGTCAGGACCACAGAGTATTCCAGCGGGTGAACGGCTGTGGACACAGGCCGCGGAAAGCCGTTTCGGGCGCCTATCCCAGCGTCAGTGGACGCTGTGAGCCCTGGGATCTGGATTGTATCTATGAAGCTCATTCCAGTGAAAAACTGTACGAGTCCAAGACCGGCATAGGCGGCCCCTAACCAGCAAAGGCGGCGTGTCAGCAGCAGAAACCGTGCCTCTGTGGTGATCCCGTCATTGGCGACAAGAAGGATCCCGACCAGGGCCGCGACCCGAATCAGGCCAAGGTCCGCGACGCTCGTGTCACTGGCAGTAAGTGGAGTCAGCGCGGACACTGCATAACTGGCCAGGCATGCCCCGAAGAAGGTGAATGCACCAACCCGCACCCACTGGACGGCGGGACGCAACTTCATGGATGAAACATTGATTTGGTGCCATCCCCACCACAGCAAAGCTGCGGTCGCCAGCAGGGACGCCAGTGATCCTGCACCTCCAAGGGGTGCAATTCGCCGGTCTGATGGAACCACGTAAAGCAGGACCGCGTAGGCGGTCAGGACAGTTGTGGCGTCAGGCCGGATCCGTCCGACGTCATGACGGAGCGCGGCCAAACGGGCCACAGCTGGTGTTTCAATTTTGGACATTGCTAATGCTTCGATGCGGTGGCAGGAAGTTCATCTTCGTGTTCCAAGGGGCGGGGACCAGTCGCCGCCACAAGGCTCCTCCCAGCAGCTCCCGGGGCCCGTCTGCGGGCGGACCTCTGCATCTCGACGTCGGGGGTTTTCAGCTTCTGTAAGAGTGTTGGCTTCGGTTTCGAAGGCTGGATGGGGCGTTCATCCCGCTGCTTTCTCCGCGAGATCATGACCCGATCCAAGAGTGCAGTCACCAAAACTGTCATTGCAAGCCCACCCGCGACTGCGGCGAGGAGTACACGCAGCTGGTCCTTAATCAGGACAACGGCGGATTGGTCCTTAACGATCGTCATGACTTCAACACGGGAAAATGTGGGGATCCGGAGCTGGTCCTGCATCACGTCGAGGTTTGCAGGAATAACCTGGATCACCTTATCCAGGAGTTCCATGGCACTTACCTGCGAGTTACCGGTGGCCGATATCAGCATGATCGGTCCGGGGGAAGCAGGGTCCTTCTCCACCGAATACGTGAGGTCTCCGCGGCCTTGGAGCAACGGTTCTGCAACCTCGGTCGAACTGAGCCTGACGGTCAGGACAGTCAACACCTGTTCCAGGCCACCCATGTAGAGGTAGGGGTTGCCCTCGTCACCGACCAAAGAGGACGGTGGCAGAAGGACGGCTGTCGAGGTGGCCTGGTATGAGGGTGGGACGGCAGTCCAGACGAACAGTGCACCGGCGGCTGTTATGAGGATTCCAGCCAGGACGATGTACCACCGTCTCAGGAGTCCCCAACCAAGATTGTTCAAGAACATTGCCCAGCTCCCCTCTTTCGGTCCCTGACCCGACCAGGCCACGGTGCAAAACGTTTGTGATTTGTCAGCCGGGGAACTAGTTCCGCTGCATCTGGCGGGATGCCCACTCCGCCTTCAGGCGGTCGATGCCCTTTTGTCCCAGCACGGACATGGCTGTTTGCTTGAGTGCGCCACGGCCGAGATCCCTCGCGTAGCGGCCCGGCCGGTCCACCAGAAGGTCGCGGACGAGAGCCGCGCGCCCAGGGTCCACTGCGCCGTTCAGCAGGGCGCCAAATATTGGTTCAAAGGTGTCAACCGTTGTGCGTTTCCCCCGGATCCGGTTGCTGACATTTGTTCCATGGATCACTTGAAGCCAGGCAGGATCTCCCCCGATTTCAATGACGTTCATGGTCCGGCCAAGAAGGTTGTGCCAGTTGGCCCAACACGTCTCTGCAGAATCCCAGTCTTCGCGGACGGAGCAAAAGGCATTGGCCTTGTCCGTTCTGAGATACAGCCCGCTTCCTGAACGGACAAGTCCGTGGACCAAATAGATCGCAGTCCGCTGCTCGCCGGCGGGGACTCCTTGAAGCCGGGCAACGAAATCTGAAGCCAGACCATCGTCGTTGTCCAGGTTTGTGGTGAGCAGGCGCGGGGCTTTCGAGCCGGTAACCGCGCGAAGATCAGTCATGAGCTCCGTGTGGTTGACGCTGGTCCGGTAGATCGGTGTGAATGTGGAATCACGGGCCAACTCATGGATTCTTGCCTTCAGCCAATCCGGGCTTTGCGGATCAAAGTAAATCACCCAGTGGAAGGAACGTACTGTTTGGTTTTTCACTGACGGCAGGCAATAGCGTTCGAAGAGCTCAACGCGCGTGCGCAGCCAGCCTTCTTTTGCCCGGACGGTGCTTTCGGCTCCTTCGGAGGGAAGATTGAAACGGGTCAATATGACGTGGTCTACCTCGGTTCGCATTGTCACTCCTTCGCTAAGCTGACCGCGGTGCGGTGGATGGCAGTTGTGGTTGCTGATGTGCTGATTTGAGGTCCGGTGAGGGGGCGCCCAGAAGTGCCAGCAAGGCGGACGACCGGGCGCTCCAAGCATGTGATCTGGCAAAACTGCGGCGCCGGTCTTCGAGCGCCAGATCCGACGGTGTGCGCAGAGCAAGGTGAACCAGATTCAGAAACTCGGTGTGATCCTTCGCCACGGCCACGTCTTCGGAGTCCAGCCAGCGCACCGCAGGGAGATCCGTGGCTACTACCGGCAAGCCTGCTGCAAGATAGTCCAGGGTCTTCAGGGGAAAGCTGGCGCGGTTGAATTCACTGCCCACATAGGGAGTCAGGCCTACGCTTACGTTGGCCAAGTAACCCGGGAGGGACGCTGCCGGCAGTTTCCCGAGCCAGCGGACTCTGTCAGAGGCAAGAAAGCTGTCCAGCCGCGCACCGACCGTCGGATCTTTGTCGGTACGGGGTCCGATGACAAGCAGCGATATTCCTGATTCAGCCAGCTTTTCGAGCAGCGCTATGTCCAGCCTTTCGTTCAGCGTTCCAACAAGTGCCGCCGTTCGGCTTCGACTGCCTTTGGCAGCCTTCGCGGGGAGCACACAACCATTGGGCAGGAGTCCGGCTTCGACCCGTTGTCCCGATTCCTGGTTGAGCGTGTTGACCAGATGCGGTGACACTGCCAACGTGATGTCGGCTCGTTGCAGATTGCGGGCGAGGTTCTTCCTGATCAGACTCGGGGAAAGCCCCATCAAATCCGCGCCCGAGATCCAATCGTCCGTGACATACAAAATCTTTGTGCCGGAGACTCCGTCCGGAATGGTCATGACAGGCGACGTGCACATGACGGCGACGGGGCTGCTCCCTATTACTTTCAGGGACCTTCCAATGACGCCGGCAAGCGCAGCGGACGTAAGGGGGGCCACCGGCTTTCTTGTAGCGCCTGGAAAAAAGAGCCAGCGCAGCCGCGTCACCCCGGGTGCAACGTTCTGCAGCTCAGTGCCTCGGACCAGTGGCCGTGCATCCCGATTCAACGCGCGGTGGGCGGCAAGCGGCGGGTCCACCCACAAGACAGGGATGTCCTCAGCCAGCGCCGTTGCGAGGCGGTGGTCTGTGCCCTCGACGTTTTCCCACCGGTTCCCGGCGATGTAGACGAAGATCCTGTTGGCTCTGCTGCCTCGAATGTTCACGGCATCCCCACTTGACTCGTGGGGGATCCTTTTGCGCGTGGAGCGCTTCGCGCCCTGACTGGACGGGCGTTGAAATCGTCGGCAGCAAGCCGTCCAAAGAGCCGCTTGGCGTGGGCGGCCACTTGGTACTTAATCAGCAGCCGTACGGCCAGAGCATCCGTCGCCGGGCTGGGTCGGCGGGGAGCCCTCAGAGCCTGACGGTAAAAGTGCTCCTGCAACCGGGCGGCCCGGTCGAGAGAAAATCTGTCCTGAACGGTCCTCAGGCCTAATTCGCCGAGCGCCATCCGCTGCTTGTCGTTGGGCAGGAGCCAACGAAGAATTTCCACCAGACGAGCCTCCCCTGCGTCTTTGCCGGGACCGACTCCGAACCAGCCTTGCTCCAGGAAATCGGGAAGTGTTTCAGGGGTAACCAGATTCCAATAGCCCATTTCTCCTTGGACAATAAGCGGCTTGGCAAAGGCCATGGCACGCAGGGCGGAGCCCCCCATGCCTAAAGCCACATCTCCAATCGAGTACGCGGGCCGCGGATCTTCGAGCTGACCGGTGAGGACAATAGTTCCCTGCCCGTGCACCTGGTTGATTTCTTGGGCAGTGGCCCGCACGACGTCCCTCTCGGGCCCGTCCCCGACCAGCAGCAGTTGGATTTTCAGCTCTTCGGACAGGGAGCCAACCGCCTTCATGGCGGTGAGAATCCCTTCAAGCTTCAGCTGTTGGGCAAGCCTGGTAACCAGAACCACGGTGTAGGCGTCAGGGTTGAGGTTCCAACGCTGCCGGAAGTCGTCCAACGGCAGTTCCAGGAAAGGGTTGTTGAGGCTGACGTCGACAGGTGGTTCCAGAAGCTCGACGCCGGTACGACCGAAGGCGACTTCCGCATCAAGGATTTCCCGCGTACCCACCATCAGGGGCATTGTCTTGGGAATAAACGGCGCAACTGCCATGGACATCACCGTGCACACCACGGCTGTCCGGGGGTGGCGATGGACGGCGAGCCTGGACTCAAGGGCAGGTGGCCATTCATAGCCGTGCACTACGTCGATTTTCCTGTCGCGGATTAAGTCAGCCAGTGCACGAACGATTGTGCGGGATGGCTGGTGGTGCGGCTTCGGGGCGGCAATGAATTCCAGTCCCAACTCCTTGATACGAAGGTTCAAGGAGCCGGGCTGGCCGAACATGATCACCTCATGGCCCAGGGCCCGCACCGCTGCTGCGAGTTCGATTGCGTTGAGCTGGCTTCCCCCCATATTCAGGTCATGCGGATAAACAAGAATCTTCATGCCGGGACCTCCGTCGGCGCTCTGCGTCCAATGGTTCGAAGCAGCCTGATCTGATCGGCTTGCGTGAGCAACAATGCGGCGGAAATAACCAGTGCGGCCGTGCCGCCGACGGTCACGGCCAGGAGGCTGTCTGGAATCATGGCGGCTGCCGTCCAGGCAATCAACCAGGTAATAGCCGCAGCTGCGAGCGGAACCAGCATTTTTCCCATAAGTGCACGGACTCTGATGCCGCTTTTACGAAGCTGCCACAGATAGAGGGGAAGGACCACGAAGGCGGTGACGGTCGCCTGGGCCGCGGCAATGCCGGCCACACCGAACGAGTATGCGCCTGCCACCAATGCAGGGATGAGGACAACCAGGCTCCCGGCCTGCACTAACAGGACGGTCCCGGATCTTCCCAGAACTACCAGATAGTCGTAAAAAAGATCACAGAAGATCTTGCAGAGCGCAGCGACCGCTAGCCAGGAAAGTGCCGCAGATGCCGGAAGCCACGCATCTCCGTACACGAGGGCGACAAGGGGAGCCGCGCTCCCGGCCAGGAAGAGGACAGGTGGCATAGCGGCAGAGGCAAGCACCCGGGTGACAGAAGTGACGGCGTCATTCATCCGGGCCCGGTCGTCCTGAAGCGCGGAAAAGGAGGCAGGCGCGACGCGCCGAAGAGGCTGGGCCAGCATGCTGACCGGCCAGCTGGAGAGGTTGAAGGCCAAGACGTAGAAACCAAGGGCGGTGGATCCAAGCACAGCACCGGTTGTGACCTGGTCGGCGTAACCGATCGAGAAGAAGATCAGGCTTGTACCCGCCAGCGGCAATCCGAACCGCAGCAGGGGACCTAGCAGGGATCGATCCACTCCAAGCCGGTACGGTAAGGGTGACGCGGCCAGAAACATCGCCCCGGAGATGAGGCTGCCGGCGACCCGTCCCAGAGCCAACGCCATGGCACCCATGCCGGCCAGCGCCAGGACCACTGAGATCAGTGCGCCAACCCACACGTTCACCTGGTCAATTCCCAGCCGGGTCTTCTCCCGGAAATCCCGCTGCAGCAACGCTGCCGGCGAAGCGACGACACCATTGATGAAGACGCTGAGGATCAGCACCCGAACGACGTCGGTGGCTCCCGGATCGCCCATAGCGGCGGTGAAGAGGGGAGCGGCCAGCATGGCCCCGGCGCAGAAGATAGCGCTGCCTGCGATGGAAATAGTGTTGACTGTTGGGACGATTCCCGCCGGATTTCCGGGCCACCGTACGATGGCCAGTGACACTCCGAGTTCATTGAAACTCAGCACTGCCGTCAAGGCAACAAGGGCCACTGCGAACGTGCCGAAGGACTCCGGCCCCAACACACGGGCAAGCAAAATGCCGATGCCCAATGTTCCAAGCCGGGAGATCGCAGTATTCAGCACACTCCACGCGAAAGCGTTGGATGCGCCCGGGGTGTGCTGTGACTTCGTCATGATCAGGCCAAAGCCCCGC